>NZ_WTYA01000020.1 GCF_009828025.1 Qipengyuania algicida
CATCTACGCAAACACAGTCGTGAAACGCGACCAGCCCTGGATCACAAAACCTAGATCCTGCTAATGGTTGCTGAGGGCGCGGCGTTTTTGAACTAACCCGCAGGCACTCTTGCCTCTCTCATTGCCGGACGCCCGCTGGCGCACTGATCGCGCGCGCAGGGCGTCCGGCTGTTTCGCGCCGCGCAAGGGTGCCGTTGTTTGTGCGGATCGCTGACGCGATCCTTTAGCGGGAACGTCAAGGGCTTCGCCCTCTCGTTCCCGAAACCGCAAATAGACGCCCCCGGGTGGCGGGCTGACGCCCGCTGGCCCGCGCCAGGGCATCGATTTGCGGTTTTCCCTCCCCCTCCCATCCTCGCCGGAAGGCAGGCGGCATGGCGAAAGCCATGTGCGCCGATTAATCTATCTTTAAAAGGCGGGACTTGATCCGCCTCTTAACAGCCTAGGGCTGCTAGCTTTCTGTCCCAGGCATCGAGCGCCGCGCGTTTTTCAGCGTCGTACTTATAGCGATTGTAGATGCCCGCGACCCCTGCCCTTGTACCACTGATATGATTGAGCACGGATTCGGTAACTTCGACGGGAATGCCGAGGGACTGCAAATTGGTCGCACCTGTTCTGCGAATATCGTGCAGACGCCAGTTCGGTATATTCACTAGATCGGGATCGCCTCCCTCCTCAATCCGACGCGCCTTCAGATAGGCGAGCATGTCCTCCGTGAGCGATCTCTTGCCTTTGAAGAAGCCCGAGACCGGGGTTGATCCCGTGGTCGTGAATATCAGTCCTTTCCTCGCTGGCGTAAGTCTCTTGAGCTCGGCCATCGCAAGGTTTGAAAGCGGGATGATATGTTCCTCATCGTTCTTTGCTCGCGCTGCTGGTAGGATCCATTTGCGCGCTTCCAGATCGACCTCGGACCAATCCATTTCCGCAACTTCCTGACGACGTTGCATGGTGAGGATCAGCATTCGGACGAACGGACCCCACGGCCAGCCTGCCTTCTCGCTTGCCTTCCATAATGCGACAACTTCTTCGTCGCTCAGCACCCGCCGTCGAGCCGGTACTGCTTTGGGTGCTTTCATGCCCAAGAGCGGTGAGGCGTCGATATCCTGACGATCGAGCGCCCAGTTGAAGAGCTTGCGCAGTACCGAATGAATTTCTTTGCGCCGAGCGGGTCTGTCAGAATACTCATCCAACACCTTGACGATGTCGGCACGCGTTATTTCGTTGAGAGCCATGTTCCCCCAACGAGGCACAACCACATTCTCCAGAGTTTGGTTGGCTGCCTTCCAAGTGCCCCTCCACCTGTCCTTGAGATACAGCTCTGTGAATCTTGCGCAGTAGGAAGAGAACTTCAGCGCCTCTTTTTTCCGTTTTGCTTCGCGTTTTGCTTCGACCGGATCAATGCCCTGATAGACCTGCACAAGCAGCTTTTCGGCTTCCCTTCTTGCGGTGTTGGGTGTCCAGGGACTGCCGACAGGACCAATCGTCTTGCGCCGTGCCGGTCCTCCATCGACGCGATATTGGAACACAAAAGATTGTGATCCAGCCGGGGTCGTGCGCAAACCGAAGCCCTTGAGCCTTGTGTCCCACACGTAAATGTCGCGCTTTTGATCGGGTTTGATTGACCTGACTGTTCGAATGGTGATCGACTGATTTGCCATTGTGAGACGCTCTCCCACGTAATCGCCACGTAATCAGATGTAAGAAAGTCGTGGCGTAGGTTAGACTAATCCACGGTAGAACAACTCCAACCGTTTCAAATCTTTGAGCGTAGTTTGGCGTACAAAAAGAAGAGAACGAAAAGTGTACAGATCGCGCTCTTAATCAGCGGGTCCTAGGTTCGAGCCCTAGTGCGTCCACCACATTCTTCATCCGTAAATTTATGTATCGGACCGAATGTGACACATTCATTCCGACAATTCCTTTGAGCTCATTCCGACAAATCTCTTTCTGATCCGACAATTTGATCAATGTGAGCACGCCTGCGAATGGCAATCTGACGCGCCTTTTCTTCGCTCGCCTTGTTGTAGATTGCGGCCGTGTTGAGCTGCTTATGACCGGAAATCGAACGGATGTCGGCCTCGCCCGCGTCACCAATCTCGGTGGCGCCACCATGGCGAAATCCAGTGAAGGTCATCTTCTTCGGTAGCCCCGCCGCTTCGCAAATTTTGCGATGCACTGTAGAAACTCGTCTGTGCGTGTAGGGCGTCCCAGTCCTTTCCTCGATTACGATCACTCCCGATAATGCCGCTGGACGCACGCGAGCGAGCTGCGCTTCAAGCTCTGGATAGAAATCCAAGGATTCCCCATTCTCAGATTTCTCAGAAAGAGGGATAGTAATCTGATTATCCGTTTTGGATTGGCGCACCTTGATTTTCTCGCCTGGCGTATAATGCTCCCAACGAAGACCAATATCGGTTTCTTTGACCTTCGCCTTGGAGGGATCCTGCCTCGGATTGGGGATTGCGAAAACATCCCATACCCTCTGGACCAATTCGAACGCCAGCATGGCAGCGGTCGCCATGGATTCGAATCCGAGTTCTCGGGCTTTATCGCAATAGAGCATGAGCTCCGCCCGTGAAGTGGGCCGAGTACCAGCGGATGTGTACGTTTTGCGCATCCCTGCAAATGGGTTTTGCTGAGCTGGAATACCGGTCTTCTCTGGGAACCTGTTAGCCCAGTTCCAGACCGCTCTACATACTTGAACCATATAGACAGCTTGGCGACGTCCACGTGGTTCGAATATCTTGAACAGTTGCTCGGTTACGGTCGCAGTCACAGCAGAGGCCCTGCGCTGACCAAATGTGCCGTTCTGCATCTCAATGGCACACACCGCATTCATCAACTTGCGATAATCGCTCTGTGTTTTCGGAGTGTTTTTTGTGAAAACCTCTTCATGACAATACCAATCGAAGAGCCAAGACACGGTGCCGGGCAAAAATCGATCGGGACGCAACTGGTTCACCCGCCATCCGTCCAGTGCTTCGTTTAACACGTTTGCTCGAGTTATCGCCGTGGCCAAATCCATGCCCAATGGCGTCGATCGGACTGGGCATGGCTGTCCATTTCTCTCGACCGGAGGACGAGCCCAAGTAGGTAACTCCCAGAAAAACGCCTTACCGCCTTTCAGAAGTTTCGCGCGGGTGTAACGAGGCAGATCAACCTTAGGCAAAGCTAAAGTCTCCCTCGATACCTTCGGAGCCATTGTTGAAAGCTTCCTCGAGCGCTGCGTCGAGTTGAGAGCGCAGCACAATGAAGGTACCCTTCGGTCCTAAGCGACGTCGAACCAACTTTCCTGAATTGATAAGCTCATCAAGGTGTTTTCTTGAAAATCCGGTGTAGGTTTGGGCATCGCTCAAATTCATTGCGATCGGCAGAAATATCGAATCCGGTATTTGGGTCTCAGCAAGCGACCCGCCCGTAGCGTCGAATTGGGAAGCCTTGTGGTGAAAACTCAATTTTTCCTCCCTGGGAGTGCATTCACACACCCCCAGGGGCTCAAATTTTTATCTTCCTTCCGTCAGGATCTTTCGCGCGCTTGCCAAGTCGCCGCGATCAAAACCTTGCCGGTAATAGTGTATCCCATTCTTGTTCTGAATTTGATGGAGGCACCATGCGAAGCCTCCGTGAGGAGCCTTGCCTGGATCGTGCCTAGGATTACCGTCCATCTGGATAAATGGATCGTTGGCGGAGCTTTCTTCGAATTTCTTGCTCAGTTCACGGAATGTGACGCGACCACGTGCCGAATTATCAAATAGCTCAGACACAAGATCGAACACGGCGGACAGGCGACTTATCTCCTCGTCGCTGTACATTCTCACGATCTCGCCTCCCTCGGAGATCCTGGGTGCCAAGCTTGTGATGTCTTTGAAGGCGGCGCCCTCAATCCTCTGCAAATAGCGGGGCGTTCGGCTAGCTTGATAGCTATTAGCTTTGACGACATTCACGATCAGGATGTCGCGACGATCGATACCCTGAATGCGACCCAAGTTCTCTTCTTCATGAGCGAGGCGCACCTCGACAACGCTTCGGGGGGTCGTCGACCACATCGCAGACCCACGAAGGCGCGCCACCGCGTTAATTTGCGGATTGTCAGGATCAAACTTGTTGTCCTTCAGCGTGTGTCCGATGATTGCCCAGAAGAGACTCTGGCGAACGCAAAGCCTATTCAAATAGAACAGAAAATTTGTCGTTGCTTCAGCGTTGGTCGTCTCGAACCCAGCCATCGTCGTCGCAGAGTCCATAATAACTCCAACGATCCGATCACGAGGAGAAGCTGTCGAGTTCCACTCCTCAATGTAAGCTTCGATCTCTTTGAGTGTTCTGGTCGGCTCCCACTCTCGGGTGTCTCCTCGAAAGAACAGGCAAGGGTTTTTCGCATCGAACTCCGCACTGGTCATGCTCAAGAACGGAACGATATGGATGCGCGAGCAGATCTCTTCTTGGATTTCAGTGTCGACCTGGAGTGACGATACAATTCCGCCCAAACGTCGCATGAGATCTCCCCAGAGGTCCTCCGCAGATAAGACTAAGATCCGGCCACACACATTGACGTTCTCTTCAAGCCACTTGTGCGGCTCGTTGCCCAGAGGTCTCGCAATTTGCGCGGCTAAAGTTAGAAGAAGTTGAGTTTTGCCGGTCGCGCCCGCCCCGAACCAAATTGATGTGCCTATAGCAGGTAGGAACCCGTCTACGGCCCATTCCATGGGATACGTTGATTTTATCGCATCGGCTGCCGCGTATCCATCGCGCTTGAGCTTTGAAATCCAAGATTCTTCAGTCATTTTCATCTCCTAGGTTGGAACGCCCCTAGGACGGATCCGTGAATCTCAAATTACTTCTGAGAGTGTAATTATCGAGCTTCGTCTCACAGCTCATCGCTTTTCAGCTGGCGTGTTAACTGTTGCGAAGGTTTCTTGCCCGAGAGGAGAAGTGGGGTGGGTGAGTCGTCTCGTAGGGCGAGTGATCACCACCCCATCTTCTCCTGCGCTGCGGTCAGTCTCGATTAAAAGTGATAGGTGCGCAGCAGCCCAAGCTCTTCGCCGCAAGCAGATATAACCTACTCATCGTTATCGTAGGCGAGCAACCTGCAGATACTGGCCCTTTGGTCCAAAACTTCCAAGCTTTGATCCAGCCGCTCTGCCAACCTTCCGGTTAGGTCAGAACTTAGCCTTTCGCTCATTGAACTAGGTTCGAAGGAGAAGGGGTAGGTTTTGAACTAGGAAGAAAATTATGAGTCGCATTGCGTACTATCGGGTATCGACGAGCGAGCAGTCAGTTGATGCGCAAAGGGCCGCGCTTGGAGGTTCTTTTGATCGAGAGTTTTTGGATGAAAGAGTCAGCGGTGCAACGCTTGCTAGCGATCGCCCAGGGTTCTCTGCGATGCTCGACTACGTCCGAGATGGTGATACTCTTTTCATAGCGGCTGTGGACCGGCTGGGTCGTGATGCGCTGGATATCCAACGAAACGTACGCACGCTCATAGAGAAAGGCGTCACAGTCGACGTACGCGGTCTCGGTCCGATTGCCCGCGGTGTGGGAGAGCTCGTTGTAGCGGTCCTTGCGCAAATCGCTCAGATGGAGAGGGATCGAATTATAGAACGATGCGATGCAGGTCGCATCGCGGCTCGTGCTTCACTAGCCGCAACGGGAATGACCCACCGCGGGAAGGCGAGCCTTGGCCGCCGTCCGGTCGCAGATCCTCAAGAAATCGTGACCTGGCGCACCGTGAATCACGCGAGCATTGCTGACACCGCGGCTCATTTTCAAGTTAGCGCATCTACCGTCAAGCGTGCCTTTCGAAATCACACCGATCCGCCCTAGCCTGAGATTAGCCAAGGCTTGCTAGAGAATGACGGGAATTATCGGCGCCCCGCCCAAAAGCTGCCATTCCGGAATCGACACAATTGCGGACTCCCGTTGTTTGGCCCAGACGTCAGTAATGAGCGCGAGCAAATTTGTCAGCGGAGTCGGGTTGATTGCGATTGTATGCGTGTGGGTCAGTTTTCTGTTCACTGGTGAACAGCAATTGCCGATTGAAGTGGCTAACGGACTGTATTTCAATCCCTGCTGCGGAAAAATTTCCATTAGAGATGGATTTATCGCAATGGCGGATCGACGCATTAGATACGTGGTTGAAGAGGATAAAGTCGGAGCATATGTCTTACCAAGGCAATATATCGGGGTTTCCAATAAAAGAGTTGTAATCAATTCAAAAGCATATCCTTTAAAACTACGTCTAGATAACCCAGTTACTCCTCATACTATTGATTTGGTCGATCTCAGTTCTGGTGGGTACTCTTATTCGTTTCGAAGGGTAAACGGCAGCTAACCCCAACGTTGCGGTCATTGAAAGGGTGTGCAACATCGAGAATGTGTTTGCGCCGATCCTCTTGCTCATGGCAGCTCAAGACCCTAGCGCATTAGGGTTGGACCGCATAACAGCCCAAGAAGCTGCGAACCGCCTTATGAAGTGCGGTCTCGGGCCTGTGACAATTCGTTGGAATGATCCCAATAGCGGTGGCGAGGACATATTAGTCGCTACGGAAGTGAAATCGGCGACTGATGAACAACTGAGGTGCGCTGACAAGGCGATCAGTTATTACACTGTTGAACTGTCACCAGAAATAGACCGCCGTTTTCATGCCTTGCGTGAGGACCGCTTAGCGCCAGTATTCCAAGAGCAAGCTCGCTCGTGGCTCTCTGCCAGAGGTTTACTGAAACGGCTTCCGAAATACCAAGCGGGAGTAACGGATGACGGTGCGTTCACGCGCCAGATTGAGACCTTGTGTGGCCCTCATGCGAAAGGCGCATTTCAATCGACGTTTGGCTACCACGTCTTAAGTCCCGATTGGGTAAAGCGTGAGTTGGCTCCTCCCGACAAGGGGAATCAAGTCCTGGCGTGTTTAATGAACGCGACGAGGGCTACCGGCTTTGATTTCGGCTTCATCGGAAATGAGGCTGACTAGCGACAGCTTCCCCCTAATTGCAGACGCTCGCGTCGTTCGGTGGTCGCTCCACAAGCGGACTGGCAGCTTCGATAACTTCGAGCCCAAAACCGGACCAGCAGCTAGCGACAACATTGCGGACATTAGGCTCAGTTACCATAGGTACGCGTATGTTTCCCAAGTTCGTCGCCGGTCGCGGCCTGAGAGTTCTCGTCTCAGCGATCATCTTGCTTTCTGTCGCCAGTTGCGCTCACCGCGCGAGCAAAGT
>NZ_WTYA01000021.1 GCF_009828025.1 Qipengyuania algicida
ATCAATCAACGACGGTCTGATCGTCGATTGGATCGCTGTGGAATTCGTGCCACATTCCGTTGAGGATACCGAAGCCGACTGCCAGCCCGACGCCGAGGATCCACGCAAAATACCACATATTCTTAGCTCCTCAGTAGAAATCGGGGTTGGTGCGGACCTGCTCGCCGGTCACCCGCCCGAACATGACGCGATAGGCCCAGGCGGTGTAGAGCAGGACGAGCGGAAGGAAGATGACCGTCACCAACAACATGATGAACAAGGTGCCCTGGCTCGACGAGGCATTCCAGGCTGTCAGGCTCGAACCCGGATCGATCGAGCTGGGCAGGATGAACGGGAACATGGACAGCCCAACGGTTGCGATAATGCCAACGGTCGCCAATGAAGAACCGGTGAACACCATCACATCGCGCCCGGTGCGGATGCCGAACAGTGCGATCAGCGGCCCAAGCAGGCCCAGTACGGGCGCAATCAGCATCCACGGATAGGCGCCATAGTTGTCGAGCCATGCACCTGCGGCCTGAATGGCGCCGGTCAGGTGCGGGTTGGAAGGGCCGTTCGGATCGGCGACCGTCGCCAGTCGGTACCCCATATCTCCCCAAGTGACGAAAGCGCCACCAACGAGGAACAGTACGATCGAAGCGAGGGCGGCGATCTGTCCCCAATTGCGCGCCCGGTCTCGCACCGGACCTTCGGCCTTCAGGCTCAGCCAGCCAGCACCGTGCAGTACCAACATCGCCACCGACAACAGTCCGGCAACGAGAGTAAAGGGTGTGAACAGGCCGAGCAGCGTGCCCTCGTAGAACGAGCGCAGATCGCTATCGAGCCGGAAGGGTGCGCCGACCAGTACGTTGCCCACGGCGACACCGAACACCAATGCTGGCACCAGCCCGCCGACGAACAGCGCCCAATCCCAGCGCTTGCGCCACTTGGGATCAGGTCGTTTTGAGCGATATTTGAACCCGACCGGTCGCAGTATCAGAGCGGCCAGCACCAGGAACATCGCCAGGTAGAAGCCGGAAAAGCTGACCGCATATACGAACGGCCAGGCAGCAAAAATCGCCCCGCCGCCAAGGATGAACCACACTTGGTTGCCTTCCCAGGTCGCGCCGATGGTGTTGATGACCATGCGGCGCTCTTCATCGTCGCGTGCGATCCATGGCAGAAGGGCAGCGACGCCAAGGTCGAAGCCATCGGTTAGCGCAAAGCCGATCAGGAGAACGCCGAGCAGCGCCCACCAGATGACCCTGAGCGTTTCATAGTCGAAAGGTATGATCATTGGTCCTGTCCTTGGCTTTGGCTTATTCGGCCGGGACGGCGAAGCGGTCGCCCGGGGTTGGGCCCTGGGGCTCTGGGTCGAGCGCGGCGTGAGGCGGCATGTAGCGTTCCGGGCCGTGACGGATCGCCGCCAGCATCAGCCTCACTTCGATTACCGCCATGATGCCGTAGATCAGCGTGAACCCGATAATGGTCGTCCACAATTGCGGCACCGTCAGGCTGGACGCGCCGAGGAAGGTGGGCAGGACTCCATCGACCGCCCACGGCTGCCTGCCGATTTCCGCAACCAGCCAACCGATTTCTGCCGCGATCCAGGGCAAGGGAATGACCCAAACCGCGAGGCGCAGAAACCACCGCCTGTCGAACCGCCGGGTGGTCGAGAAATAGAACGCCCCTGCAAAGAAGGCGATGAAGGCGAAGCCGAGCCCGGCCATCCCGCGGAACAGCCAGAACAGCGCGGGGACGTTTGGTACGGTCGACCACGCGGCCCTGTCGATGGTCGTCGCATCGGCAGTGCGCGGATCGGCGACATAGCGTTTCAGCAGCAGGGCATAGCCCAGATCGTCCTTTGTCCGCTCGAAGGCCGCCCTTGCAGCTACGTCATTGCGATTGACCTTGAGCTTTTCGACCGCGTCATAGGCCGTCAGCCCATTTTCGATCCTCAGCTTGGCTTTTGCCACCAGCGGGAAGATCCCTTCGACCTGGCCCGTCAGGCTACGCGTACCGATGAGGCCGAGAACATAGGGTACTTTGACTTGATAAAGCGTATCGCGCCCGCTGTTGGAGGGTAGGCCGAACACCGCGATACCCGCAGGAGCCGGCTCGGTGTGCCATTCGGCCTCGATCGCGGCGAGCTTCATCTTCTGGTTGTCGGTCAGCGCATAACCGCTCTCGTCGCCGAGCACGACGACCGATAGCGACGCGGCGAGACCGAAGGCCGCTGCGACAGTGAAGCTACGCTTGGCAACCTCGAGATGACGCCCCCTGAGCAGATAAAAGGCCGATACGCCCAGCACGAAGACGCTGGCCGTGACATAGCCGGCGCTTACCGTGTGGACAAATTTCGCCTGGGCGACCGGATTGAATATGACGTCATAGAAATTCGTCACTTCCATCCGCATGGTCGCGGGATCGAAGGTCGAACCGGCGGGATGCTGCATCCAGCCATTGGCAATCAGGATCCACAAGGCCGAAAGGTTCGAGCCTAGGGCGACCATGAAGGTCGTGAACAAATGCTGGCGTTTCGTCAGCCGATCCCAACCGAAGAACATGATTCCGACAAATGTCGCTTCGAGGAAGAATGCCATCAGCCCTTCGATCGCCAAGGGGGCACCAAAGATATCGCCGACGTAATGCGAGTAATAGGACCAGTTGGTCCCGAACTCGAACTCCATCGTCAGTCCGGTCGCGACGCCGAGTACGAAATTGATGCCGAACAGCTTCGACCAGAACCGCGTGATGTCGCGCCAGATTGGCCTGTCGGTCATCACATATACGCTTTCCATGATGACCAGCATGAACGAAAGGCCGAGTGTCAGCGGCACAAACAGGAAGTGATAGAGCGCAGTCAATGCGAACTGGAGCCGAGAGAGCTCAACAACAGCGAAATCGATCATGGCAAGAAGTCTTTCGAAACCGTTTGCGCGTGCGTCGCGCTTGA
>NZ_WTYA01000002.1 GCF_009828025.1 Qipengyuania algicida
GACCACACCAGCTACGCCTTCGCGCTCACCCTGCCCGCCATCTGCTACGCCATCATCGCTGGCTTCGGCATCTTCGCCAGACGTCCTGCACAAGCCTGACGCGGAATCGCAGATTAGGAGAAAGGCCCGGCCGCCAAGCGCGACCGGGCCTTTTCTTCTGCCTCAGCGAGCCTGTTCCAACCAGCCGCCGATGAACCCTGCTCGTTTCAGGCCTCGCACGATGTTGGCGCTGCGGTGCATCGCACGCCACACGCTTTCGCTGCGATAATTGGCCAGCATCCCGATAATCGGGCCCTGATCGATGCCGAGCCAATCGTTAGCAACCCATCCTGTTTTCGGATCGACTGTGCCGGAGTTCTGCTTTTCATCCATGTAGGTGAAGCTGGGATTGAAGGAATCCCGGAAACCATATTGGCCATAGAGCCGTTCGCCGTGCCGTTCATGCATCACGATAGCGGATGGGACACAGATTTCCGGAGCAAACGCAACCGACCCGAGCATGGCGGTCGGCGCAATCGTGCCGTCGTCGAAGCCGTCGGGTTCCGAGATTGGGCCGCGCGCCGAATAGCCGCGATAATTCGCCTGGTGATGATCGAGCTGGAGGTGAAAACCACCGGGACCATCGCAGGCCGTCAGGCCCCAGATATGTTCATCATATCCATGCCAGCCCATCGGATTGGCGATGGCATAGGCGTGCTGTGCCAATGTTGCGCGGCGGCTGTTCTCGAAATAATCGAAGCCGGCCTTGCGCATCGGCGCGTCGTAGATCCCGCGAAAATCGATCCACATTTCAGAATACTGATGCCCGAACATTGGAGCGAAGGCGAGCCTGCGGAGCTTGCCCTCCCCGCGCCAGAACTCGGGATAGGGTCTGGTCCACGCCTCCCAACTGCCGGGTTTGACAGGGTGTTTGCCCGACCCAAGAGCCAGAACATAGACCAGCTTGCCTTCGTTATAACCGTCCCAGTTGCGCTCGATGAATCCGGTCTCGGGATGCCAGCCCATCGGGATGGCAAGGTTGTCACGCTGGAACCAGTCCCACTCGGCACGGTCGACCAGCTCATGGGCCAGCTTGCGAAGTTCGGCTTCGCGCGGGTCGCCGCGATCGAACCAGCTCGCCGCGTGGAGGATGCCCATGTGCATCAGCGCCGTATCGACCGTCGATAGCTCCGTATGGCCGACACGCAGCCCGGTTTCCATGTCGAGGAAGTGATAGAAGAAGCCGCGATAGCCAGCGAACCCGATCGGCCCCTCGCCCATCGGCAGATTCGCAAGGAAGCGCAGGGTTGCAAGCACTCTGTCGCGGACTTGCTCGCGCGTGACCCAACCTCGCTCCGCACCGATGATCCAGGCGGTGATCCCAAAACCGATCGCTGCGATACTGCAGGATGACTTGCTGGGCCAGCGGTCGGGGACAAGGCCCTTGTCACTGGCTCGTTCCCAGAAGAAGTTGAACGTCCTGCGCTCCAGATCAGTGAAAAACGGCGGCAAGGTCTTTGCACCCGTGCCCACAGGTTTGAACGTATCGGACGATCGCGCCCACACCGCGCCACCCGTGCTCAGTGCGGACAGCCCAATAGCCGCGCCGCAGACCAGTCCGCGACGATCAGTGGTCACAGTCATCTCTCTCCTTTCGTGCGAGCCGTCATCCGCTCGCGGTGGTTGCCCTCGTGATCAAGGTAGGGGTGACGCGCTCGAGTGTGGCCGGAGGGGCATCGTTGCTCAGCTCCGCCACCAGTCGCTCGACCGCTCGTTTCCCAAAATCGCTGATTTCGATCCGCATCGTCGTGAGGTCGAGGAAGCTCGCCAAGGGAATATCGTCGAAGCCTGCCACGGCGACCTGACCGGGGACGCTGATTCCGATCGTGCGGAGTACCTTCAGCGCGCCAAGCGCCATCATGTCGTTTGCGGCGAAGATCGCGTCGAATTCCTCCCCCGACGCCAGCAGTTGCTGAACCAGCAGTTCCGCACCGGTATCGGTGAAGTCGCCATCCAGCACACGAACGGGAAGTTCCGGGGCCAGCGCCTTCATCGTGTCGCAGAACGCCTGCTTGCGCTCTACCGCGTCTAGATTTTCCGCAACACCCGCCAAATGCACGATCCGCTTGCGCCCGCTGGCAAGGAGGTGGCGGACCATCAATGTCACTCCACCGCGATTGTCGATCCTCAGATTGTGGTGCTGGCCATCTTCCTCCGGGCTGTTGACCAACACGGCTGGCGAACCGGCTGGCAAAGCGCGCCGCAGATCCTCGGGTGAGAGTTGCGGCGCCATCACGATTGCGCCGTCGATCCGCCCGCGCATCGCCGAAAGTGCCTGTATCGCCCGTTCGCGATCGGCGTGCATCGTGGACAGCAGCATCATGTAATTGGCATCGCTGGCGGCCATATCCATCCCGCGCACCAGCTCGCTGAAGAATTCGCCGTGAAGGTCCGGAAGGACGATCCCAATCGCGTGAGAACGGGCGGTGCTCAGGCTGCGGGCCGCAGCATTGGGGACATAACCGAGCGTATCCATTGCTTTCAACACGCGTTTTCGCGTGTCGGCATGGACATTTCCGTGCCCATTGAGCACACGCGACACCGATGCCACCGAAAGTTCCGCCAGTTTTGCCACGTCGCGAATCGTTGCCGACGAATTGGCCACTCGGTTGGTACTCCACGAGAGATGAAAATACGAAGATAGCTGTGTATCCGGATCATTGCCACAGGCGCCAGCCTTCTTTATGTAACCGGTTACATGACGCGTCAACGGTCGTATCGATTCGACGTCCAACACATATAATGGTCAGCAAACGGGAGAGAAAATGACGGATCTGCGGATTTCGCGTCGCAGCGCGCTCATGGCGATGGGGGTCATGTCGGCCTGGGCGGCGAGCCCCGTTCGCGCGGCAGTCAAGGCTGCTTCCAAGCTGGCCGACAGCCGCTTCATCGATGATTTGCTGGCACGCATGACGCTGGAGGAAAAAGCTGGGCAGCTGACCCTCATGCCGTCCGCCTGGGGCGGCAGTCTGGCCGCACAGCTCAATCCGCCAGGCAATGGTCAGAACTTCGATGCCCAGATCGCCGATGCTGTCGCCGGCAAGCTGACCGGTGTCTTCAACGGCAATGGTGCGGTCATGGCGCAGCGGATGCAGGCCGCCGTGATGAAGCATTCGCGTCTCAAGATCCCGCTCATCTTCGCAGCCGACATCATTCATGGCCATCGCACGATCTTCCCTATCCCCGTTGGTGAGGCAGCCAGTTTCGAGCCGACGCTGGCAGAGCGCACCGCCCGCGCCGCCGCGTTCGAGGCAGCAGGCGCCGGGATCGATTGGACTTTTGCTCCCATGGTCGACATCGCGCGCGATCAGCGCTGGGGCCGGGTCATGGAGGGTGCAGGCGAGGATGTGCTGACCGGCGAGATTTTCGCTGCCGCGCGTACCCGCGGCTTTCAGGGCACAGACCTCAAGCGCGACGACGCCATGCTCGCCTGCGCCAAGCACTTTGCCGCCTATGGCGCGGTAGAGGCGGGCCTCGATTACAATTCAGTCGACATTTCCATGCGAACGCTGCGCGAAGTTTATCTCCCCCCTTTCCGCGCGGCGATCGATGCCGGGGCCGAGACCATCATGGCCTCGTTCAACGATATCAACGGTGTACCTTCGCACGCAAACCATTGGCTGCTGACGGACCTGCTGCGGGACGAATGGAAGTTCCCCGGCATGGTCGTTTCCGACTATACTGGCGATGAGGAACTGATCGCGCATGGCGTGGCCAAGGATGGCAAGGACGCCGCACGCTTGGCTATCATGGCCGGGGTCGACATGAGCATGGCGAGCGATCTCTATATGCTCCACATGCCCGATCTGGTGCGTGAAGGCACGGTTCCGCAATCGGTGGTCGATGCCTCGGTCCGCCGCGTTCTCGCAGTCAAGGCGATGGTCGGCCTGTTCGACGATCCGTTCCGCCGGATCGACCCGGAGCGTGAGCGCAAACGCTCCATGCTGCCCGCAACCCTTGCCCTTGCTCGCGAATCCGGTCGCAAGTCGATCGTCATGCTCAAGAACGATGGCGATCTGCTCCCGCTGCCCAAATCGGCAAAAGTCGCCCTGATCGGCCCCTTCGCGTCAGGTCAGCACGATTTGATAGGTGGCTGGTGCGTATATGGCAGCGACAAGCAGGCGGTCGACCTGGCGACGGGCATGCGCAATGCGGGTGGCAATATCACCGTGGTCGAAGGGTCGGGTATCACCGATGCAATCGAGGGCGGTGTGGATGCTGCCGTGGCAGCAGCGAAAGCTGCCGATGTCGTGGTGCTGTCGATCGGCGAATCCGAGAACATGTCCGGCGAAGCGCAGTCGCGCACGCGGATTATCGTACCCGAAGCGCAACAGGCTTTGGCTGAGGCGATTGCCAAGACCGGCAAACCGCTGGTCGTTGTCCTGCGCAGTGGTCGCGCCTTGGCGCTGCACGGCGCGGTACGCGATGCGCCCGCCATTCTCGTGACGTGGTTCCTCGGCACCGAGAGCGGCAATGCAATCGCCGACATCGTCTATGGCGCCCAATCGCCAGCCGGTCGCCTGCCGATGAGCTGGCCCTATCGCACAGGGCAGGAACCCTATTACTACGATCATAAAAGTACCGGTCGCCCGCAGCCGCCGGGGCCACGCCTGCCGTACAAGGCGCAATATCGCGAGGTTCCCAATTCCGCGCCGTTCCCGTTCGGTCACGGCCTGACCTATGGCAAGCCCGAGTATTCGGACATATCCGTGGGCAGCGGAACTCTGCCGTGGAACGGCACTATCGAGATCAGCGCCAAGATCACCAATGCGGGCAAGCGCGCGATCGAGGAAGTCGTCCAGCTCTACGTCCACGACAAGGTTGCCACCATCACCCCACCGGTTCGCGAGTTAAAGGGCTTTCATAAAATTGCACTCGAACCCGGGGGCAGCAAAACGGTGAAGTTCACCCTCACCCGGGCCCAGTTGGAATACATCGGTCTGGACAACAAGCCCACCGTCGAACCGGGCGAATTCATCGTGTGGATCGCGCCTTCCGCTCAGGATGAAGGCGTCACATCGAGCTTTGTCTTAAGCCAGTAAGCAACTGGCACAAGCAATTGGCCAACGTTCGAACGAAAACCGACGACCATATTCTGCGCTTGGCGGAAATGATGGTCGTCGGCGATCAGGGGAGATCCTATGCCTCGAGTTATGCGAAATGTCCTGACGACGGACAGTGAACCTCGATGCTTTTGAAGGGCACCTATGGCTCTGCTTCATCCTAAACCTGTCGTTCCGGGCACGACAACATTGCGCACGTTCGCCTCAATCGAGCGTTATGTACGCTGGCGCGACATGGTCAGTTAGCCAAACTCCATTTCCCGAAATGCGAAACTCCTGACCTTGAGCAGACAGTCGCCCAGCCAAAACTCGCAGAACAATGGGCTTCCCGCGTCTCGCGCCTACCGTCCGAGCTGTACCGACGTCGCTTGAAAGATGAACGTGATGTCGGCCCATCGGCTTCAAACCTTGGGAAAAAATGGACGCAACAAAACGCTCGACGGTGCCATGAAACAAAATTTCTGGTGGTTCCGTTACGGGCCAGTTCAAACTCACGGGAATCGTATGACCTTGTCTTGCCCGTATCAGCTTTCCATCACCCGACAACTCGAAGCGGTTCTTGTCGCTCTCCGCAACAACATCTTCAACGGCTCGCCTGCCTCCAGGCACACCAATTCGCTCCAGTGCAGCCAGAACTTCATCGACATCGACCCAACCAGCCGGATCAACGGTGAGATTGCCATCATCCGGCTTGTGTCGGAGCCAATAAGAAAGTCGTTTTGAAAGGCGAATGTCGCTAGCCATTAGGCTCGATTGAATGAAGCAAACCGATGACGAACGCAACGCACATAGAATGCGTCAGCTCCCCCCAACATTTCGGTCATCGAACCCGCTGGTCGAAAACCTCAATAGCGGACACTTGCGGGCGAGACAGTCGTCCACCCGCTCTAAAAAGTATAGCCAATCCCCAGCCCTGCGGTCCACTGGTTCGCGCTGCCGCGGATGCTGGTGAACGGCGTATCGGCGGCCGAACCCTGCAAACGCGAATAACCGCCGATCGCGAAAACCGCCCAGCCGCCGTTCGCCAGATTACCGTCGAGGTCGATCGCACCAAACAGCGTGGCTGACAGCTTGTCGAACCCGCCCTGCGCGTTGAACACCGGTAGCTGGTCCGCCACCGGCACACCGGCCGGGGCGGTCGGGACCGAATAGTAATAATCCGCGAATCGGTCGTTAACATGTCGCGCCGAAAGCGACAGCGACACCGCAGCGCCCCGGCTGACCGGCGTGAAATAGCTGACCGAGGGATTGACGATCATGCCCTTGGACGCGCCCGCCACGTCCCACAGGACATCGACGTTGACCGAGAGGCTGTCATAAGGGTTGAGCACGCCGGGAAAGCGCACCCCGACCGTGGGACCGACTTCGACCCCGGTGTCCAGTTCGCCATATTGTTCAACCACCCGGTCCTTGATCCGGCTGGAGCGGTTGCGGTCGAGCCGTGCCGCGATGCCCAGCGACAGCGATGGCTTGCCGTCCGAAGATGGCAGAAAGTTCAGCGCCAGACCCGCGGGCCGGGGGTTGATCCCGATTCCCGCAACTCGTCCCTGGATAACCGGGACGGGCGTCACGTCGTAATCGTTCGAGCCGGTATAGGATGGCGACAGGATCGCACCCACACCGATGCTGATCCAATTGCCGTTATACACGCTGTTTCGGAGAGCGTCTCCGGCAGTGGCGGCATCGGATGCCGCCCCGCTGGCGACGGGCGGCGGTGTGGTTTCGGTGCGGTCCTGCGCGGCGAGCGGGCCGCCAAGCGAAAACGCGCCGAGAAATGCGGCCAGAGCCACTGCAGATCGAAACGACATGTCTTGAAATACCCCTTGTTTACATTCTGAACGAAACAAGCCTCCCGCCGGTTCCTGAAGATATGTGCCGCATAGCTTGCGCACGCACTTCATTGTAACGCAAGCCACATCGCCCTACTCACAGCAGCGTGACGAACGGCAACCCTTCCGACACTGCTACCGCCTGCGATATCGCCATCGTGGGCGGCGGGCTGGCAGGTGGCCTTGCCGCGCTGGCGATCCATCGGGCGCATCCTGGATTGAGGTTGAGGCTGTTCGAGGCGGGTGCACATCTGGGGGGGACCCACCGCTGGAGCTGGTTCGACAGTGACCTGCTGCAACCCGAAGCCGAGCTGCTGGCGGAGTTTAGCACCACCAGCTGGCCATTGGGCACGCAGGTCATCTTCCCCGGCCACCGGCGCGAGCTGAGCGCGCCCTACCGCTCGCTCGCCAGCACGGATTTCGATTCGACGCTGCGCCGCCTGCTACCGGATGATGCCATCCGCTGCGACGCGCCCGTCACCCGGCTCGACGCGCAAGGGGTAACGCTTGGCGATGGTCAGCGAATCACCGCGCGCGCAGTGATCGATTGCCGGGATTTCCCACCATCACGCACGCTCACCGGCGGTTGGCAGCTCTTCGTGGGGCGCCACATCAGGACTGCGCAGCAGCACGGGCTAGACCGCCCCATCATCATGGATGCTGACCTGCCGCAGCACGGGGCCTATCGTTTCGTCTATTCGCTGCCGCTGTCCCCGCACGATATCTTCGTCGAAGACACCTATTACGCCAACCAGCCGGAGCTCGACCGCGCCGCGCTGGGCGACAGGATCGCGGCCTATTGCACCGCGCGCCGCTGGGATGGCGAGATCTTAGGCGAAGAGCACGGCGTGCTGCCCGTCCTCACCGGCGGCGATTTTCCCGCTTATCGCGGTGAGGTGAGCACATCGGGCGTGGCACTGGCGGGCGCCCGCGGCCTGTTCACCCATCCCCTCACCAGCTACACCCTGCCATTCGCCGCCGCCAACGCGCTGGCCATTGCCGAGGCGGCCCAATTGCCCGGTTGCGCGCTGGCCGGGCTGATGGACCAGCGCGCAGCTCAGCACTGGCACGCCACGCAGTTCTATCGCCTGCTGGGCAAGATGCTGTTCGAAGCCGCAGAGCCTGAACACCGCTATCGCATTTTCGAACGGTTCTATCGCCTGCCCGAACCGCTGATCGAACGGTTCTATGCCGGATGTTCGACCGGGCGGGATCGACTGCGTATCCTGAGCGGCAAGCCGCCGGTACCGATCCATCGGGCAATCGCCGCGATGCTTGGCAAAGGGGCACCACTCGTTCAAGAGGACGCACAGTGACCACCGCTACACCGCCCGATTTCACCATTGCCCCTGCTTTCGATGCGCAGGGCGAACCGATCGCTTCGACCGGCAAGACTGCCTGCGTGATCGGCGCGGGATTTGGCGGGCTTGCACTGGCAATCCGGCTGCAATCTGCCGGGATCGCGACCACGCTGATCGAAGCGCGCGACAAGCCTGGCGGGCGCGGCTATTTCTGGGAGCGGGACGGGTTCACCTTCGATGGCGGGCCGACGGTCATCACCGACCCCGATTGCCTTCGCGAGCTGTGGGCGCTGACCGGCCATACGATGTCTGACGATATCGAGCTGATGGAAGTCACCCCCTTCTATCGCCTGAGCTGGCCTGACGGCACGCAATTCGATTATTCCAACGACGAAAACCGGCTGTTCACCGAAATCGCCCGCCTCAACCCCGCCGATGTCGCCGGTTACCAGCGCTTCCTCGAATACTCCGCCGGGGTCTACGAGGAGGGCTATGTCAAATTGGGCCATGTGCCCTTCCTCGATTTCAAATCGATGCTGAAGGCCGCGCCCGCGCTGATGACGAAGCAGGCATGGCGCAGCGTCTATTCGATGGTGAGCCATTACGTCGAGAACGAGAAGCTGCGCGAGGCGTTCAGCTTTCACACGTTACTGGTCGGCGGCAATCCGATGACCACCAGCGCGATCTATGCGCTGATCCACAAGCTGGAAAAGGACGGCGGCGTGTGGTGGGCAAAGGGCGGCACCAACCGCCTCGTCGCCGCGATGGTCACCCATTTCGAACGGATCGGCGGCACGGTGCGGATGCACGATCCGGTGACCTGCATCCATACTTTCGGAACGCGCGCGAGCGAGGTGGAAACCGCCTCGGGCTGGAAAGAACGGTTCGATGCGGTCGCCAGCAATGGCGACCTGATGCACACCTATCGACAGCTTCTGGGCCACACCAAGCGCGGCGACAAATACGCGCGCAGCCTTGCCAAGAAACGGTTTTCGCCCGGCCTGTTCGTGGTCCATTTCGGGGTGGAGGGAGCATGGCCCGGCATACCCCATCACTCGATCCTGTTCGGGCCACGCTACAAGGGCCTGCTGGAAGACATTTACGATCGCGGCGTGCTGCCAGCGGATTTCTCGATCTACCTCCACCACCCCACTGTGACCGACCCCAGCGTCGCGCCCGAAGGCATGAGCACCTTCTATGCGCTCGTCCCCGTCGCCCACATGGGCAAGCTGGCAATCGATTGGGAACAGATCGGTCCGCTGCTCGAACAGCGCATCCTGGAGGAGATCGAGCGGCGACTGATCCCCGGCCTCAAGGACCGCATCGTGACCAAGTTCCACTATGCCCCGCGCGATTTCGCACATGATCTCAGCGCGCACCTGGGCAGCGCGTTCAGCCTCGAACCGATCCTGACGCAGAGCGCCTATTTCCGTGCACACAATCGCGACGACGTGATCGAAAACCTCTACCTCGTCGGTGCAGGTACGCATCCGGGCGCAGGCATTCCCGGCGTGGTCGGCAGCGCCAAGGCCACCGCCGCGCTGATGATGGAGGACCTGGCGTGATGAGCCCCCTCGCCACTGCCTGTGCCGCTGCGATAATGGCCGCATTCCTCGCCGCCCCCGCTGGGGCGCGGGATATGGTGCTGCTGCACGAAACGCAGGCCCACAATCGCATCCTGCTCGACCGCGACAGCCTGAGCATTACCAAGCAGTTCGATCGCACTTTGCGTGAAGGCATGGTGTCGCTCGATAACAGCGTCAGCACCGCAGCGGTCAACCTCTACGCCGCCGATGTCAGGGTGCAGGCCGATTGCGCCACGGGTCAATTGGCGGTGCTGTACGCGCGCGCCTATTCGCCGGACGGCAGCCCTTCACCCAGCTCCTTCACCCCCACACCGCATGAACTGGCCAAGCCTGCCACTCTGTTCGAGCGGATTGTCTACAAAAGGATTTGTCAGTCACGATGAAGCGTATTGCCGTCTATTGCGGGTCCGCCACCCCCGCAGATCCGCGTTACATGGAATTTGCCCGCGAAGTGGGCCGCTCTCTGGCAGAGCGCGGGATCGGTATCGTCTACGGCGGCGGAAGGCTCGGGCTGATGGGGGCGGTCGCATCCTCCGCGCTTGCCGCAGGGGGCGAGGTGATCGGCGTGATCCCAGACGCGCTCGCCAGCGCGGAAGTGGCCAACACCGATTGCACGCAGCTGATCAAGGTCGGCGGGATGCACGAACGCAAGCAGACCTTCACCGATCTGTGCGATGGTTTCCTCACCATCCCGGGCGGCGTGGGAACGATGGACGAATTGTGGGAGGCAATGAGCTGGGCGCAGTTGGGCTATCACAGCAAGCCGGTCGGCCTGCTCAACGCTTTCGGCTTCTACGACCATCTGATCGTTTTCAACCGCCACATGGCCGAGGTCGGCTTCGTGCGGCCCGCCCATCAGAATATCCTGATCGCAGCGGACACGTTAAGCGAATTGTTGGAATTGATGGCTAGCCATCGCCCGCACACACCGATCTTTGCAATGACAGCGGACGACCTCTGACCAACACGCGCTCCCTTGCCCCTTCGCGCTTCATCCGCAGCACGCCCGTCCGCGCGGGCGGTGGGCGCGAGCGCACGGCGCTGGTCGCAAGTGCGAAAGCGGCGATAAGCGAGGGATCGCACTCCTTCGCCGCCGCCAGTCGCCTCTTCGACCGCCGGACGCGCGAGAGGTGCTGGCTATTCTACGCCTGGTGCCGCCGGTGCGACGATATTGTCGACGCGCAGCACGCAGGACATCCGCTGGCCGAAAACGACCATATCGATGCCGAGCTGCTCAAGAATGCCGAGGACCGGCTGCAAGCCATCCGCGTGTTGACCCGCCGCGCGTTCGAACGTCAGCCGACCGCCGATCCGGCTTTCGACGGGCTGGGCCTGCTGGCTGAGGAATGTGGGCTGACCCCGGACATGGCAGAGGATATCATTGCCGGTTTCGCGCTGGACGTGGCCGAATGGCGTCCGCGGACCGAGGGCGACCTGATGCGCTATTGCTACCACGTCGCGGGCGCGGTGGGCATTGCCATGGCCAAGATCATGGGCGTTCCCGGCGATGATGGCGACACGCTAGACCGTGCCTGCGATCTGGGGCTGGCGTTTCAACTCGCCAATATCGCGCGCGACGTGATCGAAGATGACGCCAACGGGCGCTGTTATATTCCCACCGACTGGCTGGTCGAGCTGGACCTGCCGCCCGGCGGGCTGGCCTGGCCGCAAAACCGCGAAAAGCTCGCGACGCTGATGCCGCGCATGATCGCGCTGATGGAGCGTTATGCGGCAGCCTCCAGGCTCGGCGCGGCGCGGCTCGCTTTTCGCCAGCGCTGGGCGGTGCTTGCCGCCGCGCGGATCTACACCGATATCGGGCACAAGGTGCTCGCCGCCGCGGCGCAGGCGTGGGACCGGCGGATTGTCGTCACGCGGCGCGAAAAGCTCGTTCACGTCGCGCGTGCTTTGCGCGAAGCTTTGCGCAACAAGCCCGAAGCGCCCGCCGAACCGATCGACTGGACACGCCACGATTTCAGGCCGGTTGCCGGGTGGTAGCTTGAAGCGCTGGCCAGTGCGGGCTAGCGCAGCATCCATGATATCCAAGCTTCTCATCGCCAACCGTGGCGAGATTGCCTGCCGCATCATCCGCACTGCGCGGGAAATGGGGATTGCGACGGTCGCTGTCTATTCCGATGCCGATGCCAAGGCGCTGCATGTCCGCTCGGCCGACGAGGCGGTGCATATCGGCCCCTCGCCCGCTGCCGAGAGCTATCTGGTGGGCGAAAAGATCATCGCCGCCGCGAAACAGACCGGTGCCGAGGCGATCCATCCCGGCTATGGGTTTCTCAGCGAGAACGCAGGGTTTGCGCAAGCGGTGATCGATGCCGGTCTGATCTGGGTCGGACCGAAGCCTTCGAGCATCGAGGCGATGGGGCTGAAGGATGCCGCCAAGAAGCTGATGCGCGAGGCGGGTGTGCCCGTGACGCCGGGCTATGATGGTGACGACCAGAGCCCCGAACGGCTGAAGCAGGAGGCCGATGCGATCGGCTATCCCGTGCTGATCAAGGCGGTCGCGGGCGGCGGCGGCAAGGGCATGCGCAAGGTCGATGCGCCCGAAGATTTCCTCTCCTCGCTCGAAAGCTGCAAGCGCGAGGCCAAGGCCAGCTTTTCCAACGACGAGGTGCTGCTGGAAAAATGGATCACCAGCCCCCGCCATATCGAGGTGCAGGTGTTCGGAGACAGCCATGGCAATGTCGTCCATTTGTTCGAGCGCGACTGCTCGCTCCAGCGCCGCCACCAGAAGGTGATCGAGGAAGCCCCTGCCCCCGGCATGGGCGAGGACACCCGCGAACAGCTCTGCGCCGCCGCCGTGCGCGCGGCCAAGGCAGTCGGTTACGAGGGCGCAGGCACGATCGAATTCATTGCCGATGCCAGCGAAGGCCTGCGCGCCGACCGCATCTTTTTCATGGAGATGAACACGCGGCTTCAGGTCGAACATCCGGTGACCGAGGAGATCACCAAGGTCGACCTGGTGGAGTGGCAGCTTCGCGTTGCGAGCGGTGAGCCGATTCCGCTGAAGCAGGAGGAGCTGAGCATCAACGGCCATGCCATAGAGGCTCGGCTTTATGCTGAGGATCCGGCAAAGGGGTTTCTGCCGAGTACGGGGCGGTTGGATCACCTTCACTTGGATACTGATTTACCCACCCCATTCGCCATGTTCAGATATATAGAAAACGGCGGCTTTGAGGGGCTCGAGTTCGGTGCGGAAGCCCCCGCCCCCTTGCGGATCGAAACCGGTGTCGAGCAAGGCTCGGAAGTATCGCCCTACTATGATCCGATGATCGCGAAACTGGTAGTATCCGCCATCGATCGAGTTGCGGCGGTCAAGCGTCTTGCGGAAGTTTGCGGCAAGGTAGAGGTTTGGCCAATCCGCACGAATGCGGCATTTCTGTCTCGTCTTTTGCAAGAAGAACCCTTCCTTGCTGGCGAAGTGACGACCGCGTTCATCGGCGAGGTTGGCGACAACCTTGCTCAACCGCTTTCCCTCCCCGACGACGATGCGGCCATGGCGCTAGGCTTATTGCAAAGGGAGGCAGAACCAGATCAAGGCAGCTTGGGACCACAGGGTTTTCGGCTTAATGCAGCTCGGCGGAATAGTGCCACCATTTTTGTCGACGGCATTGCCAGGGACGTCGTGCTTCCGGACACCAACTTCCCATCTTGGGCGCACAGCAAGACGATCACGGACAATCTGGTACGCGACACGGGCGATCTCATCCTGTTCGCCGCTGGCAGCCCGCATCGCGTCACCCTGCGATCTCCTGCGGACTCTGGGGCGCAGGCCCACGATGGCGCCATCATCGCCCCCATGCCGGGCAAGGTCATCGCGGTCGATGTGGCCGAGGGCGACAGCGTCACCGCTGGCCAGCGGTTGATGGTGCTCGAGGCGATGAAGATGGAGCACGCGCTCACCGCGCCGTTCGACGGGACCGTCACCGAACTGTCCGCCGAGACAGGCGGACAGGTGCAGGTCGAGGCGGTGCTCGCCGTGGTGGAGCCTGTTTCCCACGAATAGGCGTCATCCCAGCGAAAGCTGGGATCGCCATCGACTCAGCGCGACACCGACAGCGGTCCCAGCTTTCGCTGGGACGACGGCTTGGTTATGGGTCAGCTATGAGCTGGGCAAAAGAACTCGATGAACTGCGCGCACGCGAACAACTCGCCGAGCAGATGGGCGGCACCGACAAGGTCGCTCGCCAGCATGGACGCGGCAAGATGGATGCGCGCGCAAGGCTTGCCGCGCTGGTCGATCCCGGCAGTTTCCGCGAGATCGGCAAGATCGCTGGGAAAGGCTCCTATGACGATGACGGCAATATCGCGTCAGTCCTGCCCGCCCCCTTCCTTTTCGGCAAGGCCCTGATCAACGGGCGACCCGTGGTCGCCACCGCCGACGATTTCACCATTCGCGGGGGCGCGGCGGATGCCGGGATCAGCCGCAAAATGGTGCAGGCGGAAAAGATGGCACACGAGCTGCGGTTGCCCATCATCCGCATGATCGACGGCACTGGCGGCGGCGGCTCGGTCAAGACGCTCGAAATGATCGGCGCAACCTACATTCCCGCCGTCCCCGGATGGTCGGATGTAGTGAAAAACCTCGATACCGTGCCGGTCGTCGCGCTCGCGCTGGGGCCGACCGCGGGGCTCGGCGCGGCGCGTGCCATCGCCAGCCATTATTCGGTCATGGTCAAGGGCCTCAGCCAGATCTTTGCCGCCGGTCCCGCCGTGGTCGACGGGCTGGGCGATGCCTACAAGGGCTCGGACGACCACAGCCAGGCCAAGGAAGATCTCGGCGGCAGCGCCATCCATACCCGCAACGGCGTGGTCGATGACGAGGTGGGATCCGAGGCCGAAGCCTTCGCCCGCGCGCGTCATTTCCTCTCCTTCATGCCCGAATACGCCGGGCAGCCCGCGCGCCGCACCGCCAGCATCGATCCGGTCGACCGGCGCGAGGAAGATCTGCTGAGCCTCGTCCCGCGCGATCCGAAACAGGTCTATTCAATGCGCCGCTGTCTGGAGATGGTGTTTGATTCCGGCACCGTGTTCGAGATCGGGCGGATGTGGGGCCGCACCTGCATCACCGCCCTCGCCCGCCTCGATGGCTGGCCGGTAATGGTGCTCGCCAGCGACCCGAGCTATCTCGGTGGGAGCTGGGATGCCAAGACATCGGAAAAGGTCGAGCGGTTCGTGAAGCTGGCCGATCTGTTTCGCCTGCCCATCGTCCATCTGGTCGACAATCCCGGCTTCATGATCGGTCGCGAGGCGGAAATGGCAGGCACGATCCGCTATGGCGTGCAGGCGATGAATGCGATCTACAAGGCGAGTGTGCCGCTGGCGTCCGTCGTGCTGCGCCGCGCCTATGGCATTGCGGGTAGCGCGATGAGTAACGCTGAAACCTATCAGTACCGTTATTGCTGGCCTTCGGGCGACTGGGGCAGCCTGCCGATCGCGGGTGGGCTGGAAGTCGCCTACAAGTCCGACCTCGAAGCAGCGGACGATCCCGCCGCCGAACTCGAAGCGATCCGCGATCGGCTGGCCAAGGTCACCTCGCCCTTCCGCAGCGCCGAACGCTTCAATGTCGAGGACATCATCGACCCGCGCGATACCCGCCCACTACTGTGCGAATTTGCCCAGCTGGCGTGGCGCAGGCTCGGCAGCGAGGCTTAGTGAAACTGGCTCATGGAGGGAATCTTGCGCGCCGTGCCCGGACGGGTGAACAGCTTGCCGTGTTCGCTGAACAGCACCAGCGCGAGCGTCACCAGGCTGCATAGCAACAGCGCGAAAGCCAACGGCCTTGCGCTGCCGTCATAGAACTGGCCGATCACGATCCCCGTTCCTGCACCCAGGATCATGCGAACAAAGGATTGCGCGCTCGACGCGGAACCGGCGGCACGTTCGAACGGCTGCATCGCGATCGAGCTGAAATTGGCGCCGGTGAAGCCGAGCAGGCAAAGGTTCGCCGACATCAGCGGCACGAACAGCCACAAATTGCCACCCTGCGTCAGCGACGCATAGACCTGCATCACCGATACGACCACGAAGGCGACCAGCGCCGTGTGCGAAACCCGGCGCGCGCCGAACCGTTCGACGATCCGCGAATTGAGGAAGCTCGACAGCGCCAGCGTCGATGCGGTGACGCCGAAGATCACCGGAAACATGTCACCCGCGCCGAAGTGCTCACCCACCAGCTGCTGCGCGGAATTGATGTAGCCGAACACAGCCCCGAAGGTCAGCCCGCTCCCCAGCACATAGCCGATCGCCGCGCGGGTGCGGAACGTCAGCAGCAGATTGTGCAGCGCATGGGTAAAGTCGAGTGCCTGCCGGTCTTCCGGGTGCATGGTTTCGGGCAGACGCGCCCACGCCCACACCAGCACGAGCAATGCCAGAGCTGCGATCACCACGAACACATAATGCCATGTTGCGAAGGTCAGCACCGCCTGCCCCACGCTGGGCGCGAGCACCGGCACGACCATGAAGACGATGAAGATGGTCGACAGCAGCCGCGCCATCGTATCGCCTTCGAACCGGTCGCGGATGATCGCGGCGGGCAGCACGCCCAGTCCCGCCGCGCCGAACCCTTGCAAAGCGCGCAGGCCCAGCAGAGCATCGAAACTCGGCGCAAGCGCACATAGCAACGCGGTCACGACATAACAGCCCAGCACCCCGAACAGCACGCGCCGCCGCCCAAAGCGATCGGCCAGCGCGCCGGGAATCAGGCAACCGACGCCGTTCGCCAGCAGGTAAATGCCCACCACCAGCTGGCGTTCGTTGGGATCGGTCACCCCGAACCCTTGGGCGATCTGTTCCAGCGCGGGCAGCATTCCATCGATTGCCAGCGCGCCAAGGCTCATCACCGCAGCCATCAGCGCGATGAACTCGGGCCGGCGCAGGCTGCGGCCGCTCGTGTCGCTGGCGGTGATGGCGGTACTCATGCGCAGCGCCATGCCTGTTGCGCTGCAACAAGCCAAGAGGATTGCGCGCGATCTTTCCTTACGCCCCCGTCAAGCCTAGCTTCGGGCGATGAGCGAAACGCAGCGGCAGGACGATGATGGCGAGGCCGATGGCCTGCGCAAGATCATCCATGTCGACATGGACGCCTTCTTCGCCAGCGTCGAGCAGCGCGACAATCCCGACCTGCGCGGCAAGCCCGTGGCAGTCGGCGGGGCTGGCGGACGCGGCGTAGTCGCCGCCGCCAGTTACGAGGCACGCACATTCGGGGTGCGCAGCGCGATGCCCTCGGTCACGGCCAAGCGGCTGTGCCCGGACCTGATTTTCTGCAAGAGCCGGTTCGACGTGTACCGCGAGGTCAGCCGCCAGATTCGTGCGATCTTCCACCACCACACCGATCTGGTCGAACCGCTGAGCCTCGACGAAGCCTATCTCGACGTGACCGAGGACAAGCTGGGTATCGGCAGCGCCACCCGCATTGCCGAGCTGATCCGGCAGGAAATCCGCGCCAAGACCAGGCTCACTGCCAGCGCCGGGGTGAGCTACAACAAATTCCTCGCCAAACTGGCCAGCGACCAGAACAAACCTGACGGGCTATGTGTGATCCGACCGGGCGAAGGGGCCGAATTCGTGGCGGGCCTGCCGGTGCGGCGGTTTCACGGGGTCGGCCCGCGCGGGGCGGAGAAGATGGCCAAACTCGGTATCGAAACCGGCGCCGACCTTGCCGCCAGGGATATTGCCTTCCTGCGCCAGAATTTCGGCAGTTTCGCCGACTATCTCTATCGCGCAGCGCGCGGGATCGACCTGCGTCCCGTGCGCGCGCATCGCATCCGCAAGTCGGTGGGCGGAGAGCGGACTTTCGGCGAGGACATTTCGTCCGGTCCAGCGCTGCGCGAAACGCTGGAGGACATCATCGACATCGTATGGGGATATATCGAGCGCGCCGAAGCGAAGGGGCGCACCATCACGCTCAAGCTGAAATATACCGATTTCCAGACTTTGACGCGGGCGAAATCGGTAAACCAGCCAATCGCCGACAAGGCCGAGTTCGCACGTATCTCGCGCGATCTGCTCGACGAGGTGCTCCCCTTGCCTTTGCCCATTCGCCTTATGGGCCTGACATTGTCGAAGCTGGAACGAGCTGACGAGGAGGACGATCAAAGCCGCCACGATGCGCAGCTCTCGCTCCTTTAAAGCACTGCCTGATCGCGATGTGCCATCGCTGCCTGGTTGTCGCGCGATGCGGCAGCATCAAGTCCATATACCGTGACCGTGCGCCCACCGCCAAATTCTTCCCGGACCACGATCAGACCCTGACGTTCCAGATGATCGAGCAGGCGACGAATGCGACTTGGCGAAGACGTGCCGTACACCCGCGCGAGTTCCTCCTCGTCCGGCGTTGCCAGGCCTTGCGCAGCCGCAACCGCAAGGGTGAGGTAAGGTGCAAGAACGTCATCCGGCACATCTTCGGCCAAACGTTCGATTGTCTCCCGCGTTGCAGAATCCAACCGCTCGAGCCCCGCACTGGCATAGGCGAACAATCGGCGAAAATGCACCATGTCGATATGCGCGCTCGGCACACGCGCCTGCCTGCATCGCATTGCAAAGCTGCGGAACAGGGCTGCCGCTGACTGGAAGGTGGAGCCGTCCTCGGCAGCAAGCTCGCCGATAATCCGCATGACAGCGTGCTCATCAATGTCCGGCGCCGATGCCGATGCAGATTCGCTCTCAGAAGAGGTCGATCTATCGCTCGTGTGGGAAGCGGCAGGACGTTCGGCCTCACTCACGCCGCGTCGTGATATCTCCTGCTCGACATCGACCGAGCGTTGAACGCGAACGGCGGCGCGGGGCAAAGGCTCGGCGGCTTCCTTGGCGAGTTCGTCATGCAAAAGCGCCTCGAGGTCAGCGCCGGTTGCGGTTGGCAATGGAGTCAAATCCTCGGCTGCGTTCTTCCCGCCGGTCTGGACCGATCCGATCTGCACCGCGATCGGGTGGCGGCTGATCGCAGGGCCGAGGCCGAGGAAATGTCCACGCTGCAAGTCGCGGATGCGCTCGGCCTGCCTGCGATCCATGCCCAGAAGATCGGCCGCACGCTGCATGTCGATATCAAGGAAAGTTCGCCCCATCAGGAAGTTCGAAGCCTCCGCGGCGACATTCTTCGCCAGCTTCGCAAGGCGCTGCGTGGCAACGATCCCTGCAAGTCCGCGTTTCCGGCCACGGCACATCAGATTGGTCATGGCGGACAGCGTCATCCGGCGCGTATCCTCAGCCAGTTCGCCGGCGGCGGCAGGCGCAAACATCTGTGCCTCGTCAACCACGACCAGCGCGGGGAACCAATGTTCGCGCGGCGCATCGAAAAGTGCGGCAAGGAAAATCGCAGCGCAGCGAATCTGCTGCTCCACTTCGAGTTCGTCCAGCGCCAGGACCACCGAAACGCGGTGCTGCCGAACACGCCCTGCCAGTGCCTCTATTTCGCGGGAGGAATGGGCCGCCGCATCGATCACCACATGGTCGAATTGATCGGCGAGACTGGTGAAATCGCCTTCCGGGTCGATCACCACCTGCTGGACGAGCCCCGCGCTCTGCTCCAGCAAACGGCGCAGCAAATGCGATTTACCCGACCCGGAATTGCCCTGCACGAGCAGCCGTGTGGCGAGCAGTTCCGCTACATCGATAGCAACGGCTTGCTGAGCCGAATCCGTGCCAATCTCGATTTGCGACCTCATTCCGAAGGGGAATAGGTCCACCTCGCCCACCAGCAAAGGTCTACCGGGCACTTATCCATAAATGGTCCGAGCCGGCCGCTTGGGTGGCCTTCGCTATTCAGCTGCGTCCGGCACCCGCTTGCGCTCGTCAATTCGCTTGGCGATATAACCGCCCGCAGCCAGTGCCAGCATTCCAGGAATGCTCAGACGCCTCAGGATCGCCGGTGCGAGAACGCCCAGCGCCGCGCCGGTCGGACCGCCCACCCCGGAAGTTTTTTCTGCAACTCGCCCGCCGACGAATGCACCAATGATCTTGCCCAGCATGTTGTGTCTCCTTGCCGAAACAACCTGCCGGAGCGCGCGCGGTTCCACGGACGGCTTTCGGTCACCCGCTCGGGCCGATGCCCTTATTCAGCAGCACGCTGGCGTTTGTCGCGATTCGGGCCTCGTCGGGATCGTCCGATTTGCGCCAGATCACATAGCGCAGACCGAGAAACACGTTCATTCCCATCACCGCCCAGGCTTCGACCTCCCCCGCATCGCCGCGAAATTGCCCGCCGGCGGCACCCTGCTCGATCCTTTCGCGAATCCGCTCGGCAACCGTTTCGTAATGTGCGCGGTAGCTTTCCGGATCAACGAATTCGGCCTCGTCGATGATGCGATAAATCTCTTTGTGCTCTCCGGCAAAACGCAGAAACGCTTCGAGCGCGGCGCGTTCGATCTCCAGCGGCGGCATTTCGGGCTCGATGGCCTCACGTGCCGCCTGCTTCACCGCCTCGCTCATGTCCGCAACGAGCGCGCGGAAGATCGCATCCTTGCTGTCGAAGTAGGTATAGAATGTCCCCAGTGCCACGCCCGCACGACGGGTAATGGTGCTGATCGAAGCTTCGTGAAAGCCGCGCTCGCCGAATTCCGCGGCGGCCGAATCGAGCAGCTTGCGCAACGTCTGTCGCCCACGCGCGGTGCGCGGCTGCTTGTCGCTGTTGGCGGCGCTTTTGTGCATCGCTTTCCTCCCCGTCGACGCCATTCATAATGGACTTTCTCAAACGGACACAACCAAAAACTTGAAAGGTGGTTCAACTTTCATTATCGTGCGATCAACGACAACTTCCTGGGAGGGGAAAACGATGCGTTCTCGCAATTTTCGCGCCGTCACTGCTTTGCTCATCGGGGGCGCTGCACTCGCCTATTCCGCCAATCCAGCCTTCGCTCAGGACAATAGCGGCGCCATTGCGCAAGCCCCCTCAGACGAAGACCCTGCGCAAGGCGACAGCGCCGATTCGGCGACCACCACTGAAAGCCAGGCGATCATCGTCACTGCCCGCCGCCGCGCGGAAACGCTGGTCGACGTTCCGATCGCGGTGACCGCCTACTCCGCCGCTGCGCTCGATCAGGCCGGATCGGTCGATATCACCGACCTCAGTGAAACCACGCCCAACGTCACTCTGGAGGTATCGCGCGGGACCAACTCCACCCTCACCGCCTTCATCCGCGGCGTGGGTCAGCAGGATCCTGTGGCCGGGTTCGAGCCAGGCGTCGGCGTTTATCTCGATGACGTCTACCTCAACCGTCCGCAGGCCGCCGTGCTCGATATCTACGATGTCGAGAGGATTGAGATTCTGCGCGGGCCGCAGGGTACACTTTACGGTCGCAACACCATTGGCGGCGCGGTCAAATATGTGACCAAGCGCCTCAGCGACTCCCCGACGCTCAACGCACGGGCCACCTACGGCACCTACAATCAGGCCGATCTGGTGGTTTCTGCCAGTACGCCGATCGATGACGGGAAACTCAAGATCGGCGTTGCCGGGGCACGGCTGAGCCGCGACGGTTTCGGGGTCAACCTCACGACCGGACAGCAGAACTACAACAAGGACATCTGGGCTGGCCGCGCGACGTTGGAGTTCGAACCGAGCAGTGACTTCTTCCTGCGCATTTCGGGCGATTACACCCATGACAAGAGCAACCCGCGCGGCGGCCACCGGCTGATCGCCGGGCTCGCAAGCGGGATCGCGCCGCTCACCGACGTCTATGACACCCGCGGCGGGCTGAACGATCCCAAGCAGGATGTGAAGGCCTGGGGCATCACCGCGCTGGCCGAAGCGCATCCTTCGGACTGGCTGACGTTCCGATCGATCACCGCCTATCGCAAGGACGATAGCGCAACGCCGATCGATTTCGACGCTCTCCCCGCAGTCGATCTCGACGTGCCAGCCTATTACAACAACAAGCAGTTCTCGCAGGAAATGCAGCTGCTGGTCGACACCGGCCCGCTCAACGGCCTGGTCGGCGTCTATTACCTCGATGCCAGCGCGCGCACTGTGTTCGATGTCCGCCTGTCGCCAGCCGTCGCGGCGCTGACCTATGGCCTAGTTGATACCGACACCGTGGCTGTCTTCGGCGACTTCACCTATGATTTTACCCCGCAGTGGAGCCTGTCGCTGGGCGGTCGCTACACCTGGGACAACCGCAAGTCGGATATCAACCGCGGAGTTTATGTCGGGGCCGGAGGCTCGCCTTATTTCGGCGGCAATGGCGTACTGGCAATCGTCCAGTCGGACTTCACGGGCAAACGCGATTTCACCCAGTTCACGCCGCGCGCATCGATCAGTTTCAAGCCGACGCTGAACCAGAACTTCTATGTCAGCTATGCCAAAGGGTTCAAGGGCGGCGGCTTCGACCCGCGCGGGGTTTCGACCGCAGCGCCCGACGCCAATGGCGATGGCACCGTCAGCTATCAGGAAGTCTACAACTTCATGACGTTCGACCCCGAAAAGGTCGACAGCTACGAAGTCGGATACAAGGCCGCACTCTGGGACAACCGGCTCAACATTGCTCTCGACGGCTTCATCGCCGAATACAAGGACGTTCAGGTGCCGGGGTCGGTCGGCACTGTTATCAACGGCCAGCAGACCTTCATCGGGGTGACCACTAACGCCGGTCGCGCGCGGATCAAGGGCATCGAATTCGAGGGCAATCTGATCGCTGCACGCGACATGGCGACCGGTGGAGACCGGCTGACGCTGGCTTGGACGCTAGGCTATATCGACGCAAAATACACGCAGTTCATCGACTCGCGCGGGATCGATGTCGCCAATGAGCGCGCGTTCCAGAACACGCCGGAATGGACCGCCAGCGGCACGCTGGGCTATTCGACGCCGGTCGGCAGCGGCGATCTCGATTTCACTGGCACCGTCTCCTACCGCAGCAAGACGCAGCAGTTCGAACTGGCGACGCCCATGCTCGACCAGCCGGGCTTCGCGCTGTTCAATGCCAACCTCGTGTGGCATTCGGCGGGCGACCGTTTCAGCATCGGCGTGCATGGCCGCAATCTGTTCGACAAGCGCTACATCGTGTCGGGCTACAACTTCCTCGCGCAGAACCCGGATACCGGCGCGTTCCTGACGAACGGGAACGGGGACTATATCCCCACCCTTGGCTCGGAAGGCGTGCTCACCGCCTATTATGGCAACCCGCGGCAGATATCAGCCACGGTGACATTCAAATACTGATCGCCCGCGCGCGATCCTTGCGGTTGCGCCGCGGCGGGGGTGGAATGGCTGGGGGGCCATTCCGCCCCTGCTTTTTTGCTCGGCGGCGCACGTGGTGCACGGTCAACTGACCACTGGCCAAATTGCCCCGGCGCAGGCATAGGCGCGGCCATGCACGACATTGTCTTCATCCGTCAGAATCCCGGCGCGTTCGATGCCGGGCTTGCGCGTCGCGGTCTGGAACCTGCGGCCGACGCCATCCTCGCGCTCGACGCCAGGCGGCGCGAGGCACAGACCACGCTCCAGACGATGCAGAACCGCCGTAACGAGGCATCCAAGGCCATCGGTCAGGCGATGGGTCAAGGCGACAAGGACAAGGCAGAGGCGCTGAAGGCCGAAGTCGCCGATATCAAGGCGCAGATGCCGCAATGGGAAGAGCAGGACCGGCAAACAGGCGAGGAACTGGAGGCGACGCTCGCCACCCTCCCCAACCTGCCCGCCAGCGATGTTCCCGATGGTGCGGACGAGGACGACAATGTCGAAGTGTCGCGTTGGGGCACACCGCGTAAGTTCGACTTTACACCGAAGGAACACGCCGATCTCGGCCCCGCGCTGGGTATGGATTTCGAAACCGGCGCGAAGCTGTCGGGCGCACGCTTCACCTTCCTGCGCGGCGATATGGCGCGGCTGCACCGTGCGCTGGCGCAATTCATGCTCGACACGCATACGCGCGCAAACGGCTACACCGAATGCAACCCTCCGGTGCTGGTCAACGACGATGCGATGTATGGCACCGACAAGCTGCCCAAGTTCTCCGAGGACAGTTTTCGCACCACCGACGACCGCTGGCTGATCCCCACATCCGAAGTCAGCCTCACCGCTTCGGTGGCAGGGCAAATTCTGCCGGATCTCGCCCAGCCGATCCGCATGACCGCGCACACGCTGTGCTTCCGCTCCGAAGCAGGCGCGGCGGGGCGCGACACACGCGGCTTCATCCGCCAGCACCAGTTCGAAAAGGTCGAGCTGGTCAGCATCTGCGCGCCGCAAGACAGCGAGGCCGAGCATGAGCGGATGGTCCGCTGTGCCGAGGGCATCCTCGAAGCGCTCGATCTGCCCTATCGCAAGCTGCTCCTGTGCACCGGCGACATGGGCTTCGGCGCGCGCAAGACCTATGATCTCGAAGTCTGGCTTCCGGGTCAGGATGCCTATCGCGAGATTTCGAGTTGCTCCAACACCGGAGATTTCCAGGCGCGGCGGATGAATGCGCGCTACCGTCCCGAAGGCAGCAAGAAGACCGAGTTCGTCCACACGCTCAATGGCTCGGGCCTCGCGGTCGGGCGGACGCTGGTGGCGGTGCTGGAGAATTACCAGCAGGCCGATGGCTCCGTCATCGTGCCGTCTATGCTGGCGCCCTATATGGGCGGGATCGAAAGGCTGGAGCCGCAATGAAAATCCTTCTCACCAATGACGACGGCATTCACGCCCCCGGCCTCAAAGTGCTCGAAGCGATTGCGCGTGAATTTTCGGACGACATCTGGATCTGCGCCCCGGACGAAGAACAATCGGGCATGGGCCACGCCCTCACCCTCACCCGCCCCGTCCGCTTGCGCAAGCATGGCGAGCGGCGCTTTTCGGTCACCGGCACGCCGACCGATTCCGTCACAATGGGCTTGCGCAAGGTGATCGACGGTCCGCCCGATGTGATCCTTTCGGGCGTCAATCGCGGGGCCAATCTCGCCGACGACATCACCTATTCCGGCACCGTCTCGGCGGCGATCGAGGGCGCTCTTGCCGGCATCCGCTCGATTGCCTTGAGCCAGATCACCACCCGTGATGGCGAACCGGGCGCCTACGCGTTCGAAGCCGCCCGCAGCTGGGGCGCCAAGGTGCTCGCCCCGCTGCTCGACACGCCGCTGCCCAATCGCACGCTGGTCAATGTCAACTTTCCCGCCCTTCCCTCTGGCCAGATCAGGGGGATCAAGGCGGTGCGTCAGGGCTTCCATGATTATGCCCGCGGCACGGTGGTCGAAGGGCGCGATCCGCGCGGCTTCAAATATTATTGGTTCGGACTGGAGGCGATCGAGCACACGCTGGACCACGGCACCGATCTGGAGGCGGTCGATGCAGGGTACATCTCGGTGACCCCTCTCCAGCTCGACCTGACCCACCACGCTTCGCTCGGCGCGCTTGCGGAGCGGTTCAGCTCCTGACACAAGGAGCGCGGGGATGAGGGACAAACCGATCAAGCACACGCCCCTGAGGCGCGCGGTGAAGCTCCCGGTCTGGGGCGATCTGTTCATCCGCCTCGGGCTCGTGTTCTTCCTGATCGGGCTGGTGGTGATGATCCATTGGTGGGATCGCACCGGGCTGGTCGACCATCACGATGGCAACGTCAGTTTCCTCGACGTGGTCTATTTCACCATGATCTCGATCACGACGACCGGCTTCGGCGACATCGCACCGATTTCCAACCACGCGCGGCTGATCGAGGCGGTGATCGTCACCCCGATCCGCTTTGCCGTGGTCTTCATCTTCGTTGGCACGGCGTATAATTTCATCATTCGCAGAAGCTGGGAGAAATGGCGCATGGCGCGCATACAGGGACAGCTATCGGGCCATATCGTGGTGCTGGGCTATGGCGTATCGGGCTCTCAGGCGGTCGCCGAGCTTGTCGAGCGCGGATCGGACCCGCACAATATCGTCGTCATCGACCCGAGCGAGGAGCGGCTGGTCGAGGCCGAGCAGCTCGGCTGCAACGTGATGGCTGGCGATGCCACGCGCGACGAGACGTTGAAGGACGTGCGCATCAGCAAGGCGTCCAACGTGCTGGTTTCCGCCGGGCGCGATGACACCTCGATCCTGATCGTGCTGACCGCAAGATCGCTCGCCCCCGAAGTGCCGATCAGCGTGGTGGTACGCGCCGAGGACAATGAATCGCTCGCCATGCAAGCGGGCGCAAACAATGTCATCAACCCGGTACGTTTCACCGGCCTGTTGCTGGCGGGCAGCGCCAAGGGCGCGCATATCGCCGACTACCTCGCCGATCTCGCCTCGATCACCGGGCGGGTGCAACTGGTCGAGCGCCCCGTAAAGCCGGAGGAAGTGGGCAAGCCGCTGACCGAACTGACCAGCGGCGGCAAGGGCCTCAGGATCTATCGCGAAGGCCAGCCGCTGGGGTTCTGGGAGCAGGAATGCACCGTGCTCAAGATGGGCGACGTGATCGTGGAAATCGTTCCGACCCTCGAGCGGGACGGTTAGCTGCGTCCGTTATTCGGCATTGCCGGCAACAAGGCGACTTTCCGGAACCGACCCCTTACCGGACATTGACGATTTGCCTCTCCTGCGGTCATAGTTGGTTTGAGGGTGGCAAAAGGGTCAAGATATGAAACGGTTGTTCCAACTTGCTGTAGCGACCGTCTTGGGTGGTATTGCCGCCTCCACCACAGCAATGGGTGCCGATCCAGACAGCGCTACCAAAGTTAGTGCAGTAATTGCGAGAAGCAAACTCACTAAGAAAACTTACGCGATTTATTTCTGGAACAAAATAAATCATCCTAATCAGACCTCGATAGAGGAATGGTCAGCAGAGTTTAACTCTGGCAGTCGGCACAGGGTCGAAACCCCGCGAGACCGTCTGATCGCTGATTGCGCTGCGATGACGGGGACTTATTTCTCACTCTTGAGTGGTGAGGTAATTCGGGGTCCACAAGTCGCTGCTGCGGCTTGCGGGATAGATACGAACAGGAAGTTTCTTGACGTTTCGTGGCTTGGACGCGTGAATTCCCGTTTCGGTGAGGCAGATCGTGTGATCGTTACTGATGCAGACAATATCAGGACCTATGACATCTCCGACGAAGGAGTGATCCTTCGGACGATTTATCAAACGAACGATGTCCGCCATCTAACGGTGCTCGATGTCGAAACCGTCGCGCTGACGAAAAGTCTCCCTAGTGGGAGAATGTTTGATGAGGCGTCGCTGAAGGAGAGCTTTGTGCCAGAGGAGTTCAAGCGCGCCCCCGCATCAGCGCCCTCAACCTAGGCGGCAATGTCAGCTTCCCCCAACATTCCAGCCATCCGCCCTATCCCACCTGCTTCCCGATAGCAGACGCTCGCCTACCCGGAGTTTGCCCTGTTCGTTTCAGGACAGCGCCACGAATACCGCCCCCATTGCCAGCGTCCCGACGATAAAATGCCCGGCATCGATCGCGAACAGCGTGAGGCTGCGCCGCTGGAACAGATAGTTGATTGCGATCGCCGGGGTCATGATCGTCGCCCCGATCCCGAACGCCATCATCCAGATCACATGAGTCGGTGGCTGAAGTCTCGCCAGCATGTGGCCGAACATGGTCGACACTACCAGTTCGGCGAGGAAGCACAGGCCGAACAGCACTATCGGGCTGCCACTCATCTGCGGGGTGCCTTCAGGCCAGACCTGCTTTTGCCACACCTTTCCGAACAGCGCGCCGTACCAGACCATGCCGACCACAAAAAACGCAGCCGCGCCGAGCACCACTGCGAGCCAGTTTACCGGTCCCATATCATATCCTCCCACCTGATTGCTGCGTTCACTGTAGCGTGATGCGATGCTGAGGTGTAGAGGCGCGCGCATCATGGCTACTATTCCCGAACAGAAAAAGGTCGGCATGGTGTCGCTCGGCTGCCCCAAGGCGCTGGTCGATTCCGAACGCATCCTCACCCGCCTGCGCGCCGATGGCTATGCGATGAGCGCCGATTACGCCGGGGCAGACGTGGTGCTGGTCAACACCTGCGGCTTCCTCGATTCCGCCAAGGAAGAAAGCCTCGATGCGATCGGCGAGGCCATTGCCGAGAACGGCCGCGTGATCGTGACCGGCTGCATGGGCGAAGAGGCGGATGTGATCCGTGCACGTTTTCCCCAAGTGCTCGCGGTGACAGGCGCGCATCAGTATGAGGATGTTGTCGAGGCGGTGCATGAAGCCGCCCCGCCGACGCAGGGGCCGTTCATCGACCTGATCCCGCAGCCGGACGTGAAGCTAACGCCCAGACACTACAGCTACCTCAAGATTTCGGAGGGCTGCAACCACTCCTGCGCCTTCTGCATCATCCCCGACCTGCGCGGAAAGCTCGCCAGCCGGCGGATCGACGCCGTGCTGCGCGAGGCGGAAAAGCTGGTTGCGGCAGGCACAAAGGAACTGCTGGTCATCAGCCAGGACACCTCGGCCTATGGCGTCGATACGCGGCATGAGGAGCGTCTGTGGAAAGGGCATCCCGTACGTGCGCACATGACCGACCTGGCGCGCGAGCTGGGCCAACTCGATATCGGCGGGGGCGTCCCCCCTTGGGTGCGGCTGCATTACGTCTATCCCTACCCGCATGTCGATGCGGTGATCCCGCTGATGGCCGAAGGGTTGCTGACCCCCTACCTCGACATCCCTTTCCAGCATGCCAGCCCCAAGGTGCTCAGGGCGATGAAGCGTCCGGCCAATGAAGCCAAGATGCTCGATCGGCTGAGGAGCTGGCGCGAGATCTGCCCGGACATCGCCGTGCGTTCGAGCTTCGTGGTCGGCTTCCCGGGCGAGACAGAAGATGACTTCCGCTATCTGCTCGACTGGCTGGAACAAGCCCAGCTCGACCGGGTCGGCGCGTTCCGCTTCGAGCCGGTCGAAGGCGCACAAGCCAACGCCTTGCCCGATCCTGTGCCGGAAGAGGTCAAGGAAGAACGCTACGCGCGGATCATGGAAGTGACCGAGCGGATCAGCGCCGCCAAGCTCGCCGCCAAGGTCGGCAAGACCATCCCCGTCATCATCGACGAAGTCGGCGAACCCGACGAGGATGGCGATATCGGCGCGACCGGCCGCAGCCAGGCCGACGCGCCGGAGATAGATGGACAGGTATTCCTGCGCCAGGTGCCTGAAACCCTGGGCGCCGGGGATATTGTCGAGGTTCGTATAGAGGATGCCGACGCGCATGATTTGTACGGCGCGCTTCGTTGATTTTTTGCGTTTTCCAAGCGCCAAAGCGCTTTGCCGAAAGCGATAGAGCCAATCACAAGCGAAATAATTGACGGCGATGGTTAACGCCTTTGCGCGAGGCATCGGTCGTGCGCGCAGTTTGGATTCACCTCGCCAAGACGCTGATTTTTGAACGCTTTGCAAGGGAGAGCTCGGGCGGCGGCGGCAAATTCCTAAGCCGTCCTTAACCACTACGACCCTTGGAAATCCGCGCCCTCAGGAAGAATCCCGCCTCCGCGTCAAAACATTCTTAATCTTACTGGCGCATTACGATCGGCGATGGTCGAGGATACCGACATCTCTGGATCGCGCAGCGGCTCGAAACGCGCGATCTTCGGTCTGAGCCTGACACGCTGGGAACGCGTGAAACACGCGCTGTGGGCGGGTGCGATTGCGCTGGTGATGGCGATGGTGTTCCTATTTGAACCACTCGACCAGACTCTTTGGCTAACCCAATCGCGTATCAGTCCAACAAGGGTTTCGGGCAATATTGTATTCGTGCAAGCCGGGCCCAACATCACGGACCCGGAATATCCACTCGATCGTGCAGCGCTCGCCAAGGCACTGGACAAAATGCGTCAGGATGGCGTCGAAAAGGTTTATCTTAACCTGGTGTTTGACCAGCCATCTTCGCCCGCTGTGGATGCACAGTTGGCCAAGGCTGTGTCCAAATGGGGCCCGCGCTTGGTTTTTGTCGACAGACTGAAAAGGTCGATCGATGGTAAATTAACACCAAGTAAGTCTATACAGCCGATTGCGGGCAAACAGCCTCGCGTTGAGCAAGGTATTTTTCCGAATTACCTGGGCTTCGCGTGGTCGGCGCCTTATAATTTGAAGGTAGGCAGCAACTGGGAGCGCACTTTTGAGGCGTCGCTCGGTGATGCCAATAAGAATAAGGTCGGAGAATTTCCGATCAACTACAGCTTCGCTTCAGCTTCAATCCCAAGCTTTTCACTGACCCAATTCACATCTTCTGCGAACCGCAACTCTATACAAGGCATCGCCGGGAAAACCGTCGTTATCGGTGCACAGGGTATCTCAGGGACATCTGAGCTAAAAATACCTGGGCAGCCCTATGCCCCGCCAAGCCTTGCATCTATATTTGCTGCCGAAACGCTTCGTATGGGGGGAATGCCTTTCATACCAAGCGTAGCGGTGGTTATTGCATTTAGCTTGCTACTTTTGGTGTGCGTAGCATACACTTCTCGCAAACGTCAGCGTCAGATCGCCTATGTTCTCTGTTCTACCGTACCTCTGGCCACCTTCTTTATCGCAGCGGTGTTCGGGTGGCGGATTGAGCTGTCCTATACTGTTCCCGTACTAGTATTTTACGCGCTGTTCCGCTCTCGTACGCGCTGGAAAAAGCGTGTAGCACTGATTGATCAGGAAACCGGCCTACCCACACTTCGTGCGCTTGACGCATGGATCAGCAATGGTTCCGAAACTGGCCACGTGGTGGTTGCCAAAATCCATGGCTACGAGAATGTCGTCAAAACCTTCGGCTCAGGGGACCGCGCAAGCTATGTTCTCAAGCTGGTCGATCGAATGCGCGCGACCGACACCAATCTTCAGATATATTTCGATGGACACTACCTCGCCTGGCATACCAACGAAGAAGCTGCCTCGGCCCTGATCGAACACCTCGAGGGCTTGCGCGCAATCTTTGCTGCACCAGTGTCGGTAGCCGGACATACCGTCGATGTCGGCATTACATTCGGTGCCGCAGATATGATGGGTGACCGGCACAGGTCGCTCGCCGCCGCGACAGCCGCCGCCGAGGAAACTTCCGAAGCCCATCAGCCAATCAAGCTAGCGAAGAGCAGCACCGATCATGACCATTTCTGGGATCTGTCGCTGCGCGCACGCATCGATGAAGCGATGAAAGCTGGCGAGATTTATTGTGTGTACCAGCCAAAGCTCGACATCGTCCAGAATCGCCTGATCGGCGTTGAGGCGCTGGTCCGCTGGCAGGACCCGGTCAAGGGTTTTATCTCACCGATGCATTTCATCATGCAGTGCGAGAAGGCGGGGCGCATGGAACACCTGACTCGCTATGTGCTGCAATCGGCATGTTCGGCCGGGCAATTGCTCCATTTCCGCGGAACGAAAATCACCATGTCGGTCAATGTGTCGGCGACATTGCTGTGCGACATGCGGATCGTCGGCCTCGTCCGCAATGTGTTGCAGGCAACGGGCTTCAGTCCGGAACATCTTGTGCTCGAGATCACTGAAACCGCCCGTGTGGGAGATCTCGAAACCGCCGACGTGATTATCCGCCAGTTGAAAGCGCTCGGCACGAAAATCTCCATGGACGATTTCGGTGTGGGTGCAGCCAATTTCGAAGCGCTCCATGCGCTGCCGTTCGACGAGGTCAAGATCGACCGACGCTTCGTTGCGGATGCGAGCGACAATCCCAAGGCACGCGCGATCGTCTCCAGCATTCTCGCTTTGGGTCGCGAATCGCGAATCGCCATCGTTGCCGAAGGCGCAGAGACCGATCAGGACCTTGATATGCTCCGCTTGATCGGGTGTACGCAGGTGCAGGGCTATGCCATTTCGCGCCCCATTTCCCTTACCAATCTGTTGGAAAAATACGTTTCTGGCTCAGAGCGCCAGGCGCGAAACATGGTTTAGGCTTTACAAACAGACATGGTTAATGGATATTAAATCCTTCTGATAACAGGAGGCTTGACCATGTGGAATTTTTGGGCTTGGGCATTCGGCCAGAACTAAAATCTGGTCTGTCCATACAGACTAATTAGGGAAGGGGGTCCGCTTGGGCCCCCTTTTTCGCTTCTGCGCAATGTCGCTTCTGCCGGGAAACCACCATCGCTCCAATCCGTTCGCTCGATATGCCCATCGCTATCGAGATGTCCTTCGCCTTTCGCGCGCAGCAGCCAACCGATGTGCTGCTCCAGTTCGAAGCGGCAGCTATTCCCGAGCAACAGCTCTCCAACACCCGTACCAGCCTGTCTGACAGCCCCCATATCGCCCGCATCCCCGCGCAGGACACGATCGGGGAGCGTATCTGGGTGCGCGCGGAGGGTCGCTTCGAAGCCAGCTATACGGCGACAGCCTCGATCGAGCGCGTTGCAGGCACGCTTGACGAACTTGGCGCAGTACCGATGCGCAACCTGCCCGGCGAAGCGGCACCTTACCTCTTCGACAGCCGCTATTGCCCGGCCGACCGCTTCCAATCCTTTATCGACGCGGAGTTTGCAGATCGGTCTGGTGGCGCGCTGGTGGCCACGCTACACGACTGGATAGCGAAAAATTTCACTTATACCCCCGGGTCGAGCGGGCCCAACACCAATGCGCTCGACAGCTTCGTGGAACGCCGCGGTGTCTGCCGCGATTATGCCCACATGCTCATAACCTTCGCCCGTGCCGCCGGAATTCCTGCCCGATTCGTGAGCGCTTACGCCCCCGACGTATCACCGCCGGATTTTCATGCATTGGCCGAGGTGTTTCTTGAAGATCCGGCCCAGCCAGAGGGAGGTGCCTGGTATCTGGTCGACGCGACAAACATGTCGAAGCCCGATCAAGTCGTGAAGATCGGCGTGGGGCGCGATGCGGCCGACGTCAGCTTCCTGACCAGTTTCGGTCCCACCGAATTCCTCGAGAAACACGTGAGCGTCCGACAAGAATAGCTATGCGCAAGTCTGGCATCGCGCCAGCGGCGCTGATAGGCCCGACGCTGACCATCATTTGGGGAATGTTCCAATCATGCCCTTCACTGCCGATCGTTTGATCCTGTTCGGTGCCACCGGCGACCTTGCGCAGCGTATGCTGTTGCCGTCGCTATGCGCACTCGATGCCGATGATCTGTTGCCGCCAGAACTCCGGATCGTGGGAACCGCTCGATCCGAAATGAACGATCAGGGGTTTCGCAATTTCGCGCGGGAAGCGTTGGAAACCTATCTTCCGGCCAACCGCCGCGGCAGCATGGCCGATTTCCTCAATCGCCTACACTATCAGCCGCTCGATGCAACCACACTGGAAGGGTATGAAGAGCTTGCCCGGAAAGTCGATGGTGCGGGCAAGGGTCTGGCAATCTTCCTTTCGACTGCGCCCAGCCTGTTCGAACCGACTATCGCAGGGTTGGCCCATGCGGGGCTGACCGGGGACAATGTGAGAATTGGACTGGAGAAGCCGCTCGGAACCGATCTCGCGTCGAGCAAGGAAATCAACGATGCAGTAGCCAGCGCCTTCGACGAAAGCCGCATTTTCCGGATCGATCACTATCTCGGCAAGGAAACCGTCCAAAACCTGCTGGCCTTGCGGTTCGCCAACATCATGTTCGAGCCGATCTGGAACGCCAATTATATCGAGCATGTTCAGATCACTGTGGGCGAGACGGTCGGGCTCGAATCGCGCGTAGCCTATTACGACGATTCGGGCGCGCTACGCGACATGGTGCAAAATCACATGCTCCAGTTGCTGGCACTCGTCTGCATGGAGCCGCCGACCAGCTTCGAAGCGACCGCGGTGCGCGATGAGAAGGTCAAGGTACTGCGCGCGCTGCGCCCCCTCACCAATGCAGACAGCGTGACCGGCCAATATCGGGCGGGGGCAATCGGTGGAACGGCCGTCCCGGGCTATGACGAGGAATTGGGTAAGCAATCGAACACCGAAACATTCGTCGCGCTGAAGGCTCATGTCGACAACTGGCGCTGGAACGGCGTGCCTTTCTACATGCGTACCGGCAAGCGACTGCCCGAACGGGTCACCGAAATCGTCGTCCAGTTTCGCTGCATTCCATTTTCGATTTTCGACGGACGCGGCGCGACGACCAAACCCAACCGGCTGGTGATCGGCATCCAGCCCAAGGAAAACATCCAGCTTTCCCTGATGGCAAAACTGCCCGGTCTCGATCGCGAGGGTATCCGGTTGCGGCAGGTTCCACTCGACATCGCCATGCCCGATGCCTTCACCGGAGTGCATCGGCGAATAGCCTACGAGCGCCTGCTGCTCGACCTGATCGAGGGCGACCAGACCCTGTTCGTGCGCCGTGACGAGATCGAGGCGCAGTGGGAATGGATTGATGCGATCCGCGCCAACTGGGTCGAGAATGGCGCGACTCCCAAGACCTACACTGCTGGTAGTTGGGGGCCGACCGCAGCAATCGCACTGACTGAACGAGATGGAGTGAGCTGGCATGACGAATAAGCCACTCAACGATACGGTCCACCGCGTGACCCAGCGCGTGATCGCAAATTCGTGCGATGGACGAACGCGCTACCTCGAGCTGATGGAGCGCGAACGCGAGCGTACGCCTGAGCGTAGCCAGCTATCCTGCTCCAACCTCGCCCATGCCTATGCCGGGGCGCAAGAGGATCAGGCGGCTATGAGCGCGCATCTTGGCCCCAACCTCGCCATCGTCACCGCCTACAACGACATGCTGTCCGCGCATCAGCCCTATGGTCGCTATCCGGACCGGATGAAGATCTGGGCGCGCGAAGTCGGCGCGACTGCTCAAGTCGCGGGCGGGACTCCGGCGATGTGCGACGGCGTCACGCAAGGGCACGACGGTATGGAGCTGTCGCTGTTCAGTCGCGATGCGATTGCACTCGCCGCCGCCATCGCACTGTCGCACCAGATGTATGACGGCATGGCGATGCTTGGTATCTGCGACAAGATCGTACCCGGCCTCGTTATCGGCGCGCTGCGCTTCGGCCACCTGCCCGCGATTTTCGTTCCGTCTGGCCCGATGCCGAGCGGCATCCCCAACAAGCAGAAGCAGGCCGTGCGCCAGCTCTATGCCGAGGGCAAGGCGAGCCGCGCGCAGTTGCTCGAAAGCGAAATCGCCAGCTATCATTCGCCCGGCACTTGCACATTCTACGGCACGGCCAATTCCAATCAGATGATGATGGAAATGATGGGCTTGCATGTGCCTGGGGCGGCTTTCGTCCCTCCCGGCGTCAGCCTGCGGCAGGAATTGACCCGCGCGGCCGTCCACCGGCTTGTAGCGATGCGCCCCGACGGCGAGGATTATCGGCCAATGGCGCAGGTCGTCGACGAAAAAGCGATCGTAAACGCCGCAATCGGGCTGCTCGCCACCGGCGGATCTACCAACCACGCCATCCACATTCCGGCGATGGCCCGTGCAGCCGGGATTGCCTTCGACTGGAATGACCTTGCCGAACTGTCCTCTGCCGTGCCACTGGTTGCGCGGGTCTATCCCAATGGTCCGGGAGACGTGAACCAGTTTCACGCCGCAGGCGGCATGGGCTATGTTATCGGTACTCTGCTCGATGAGGGACTCGCGCATGGAGACATCCTGACCGTCTGGGACGGCGGATTCGAAGCGTATAGTCGCGAACCGAAGATCGAGGGCGAGCAGCTTTCATGGCACGCTCCCGGTGAAGCGGGTGACGACACCATGCTGCGCCCAGCGAGCGCGCCGTTCCAGAGCGATGGCGGGATGCGACTGCTGACCGGCAACCTCGGGCGGGCCTGCTTCAAATCCTCCGCCGTCGAGCCGGAGCGTTACACGATCGAAGCGCCTTGCCGCATCTTCTCCGAACAGCATGAGGTTTCCGCGGCGTTTGAACGCGGTGAACTTGATCGCGATGTGGTCGTGGTCATGCGTTTTCAGGGCCCGCGCGCCAACGGAATGCCTGAGCTGCACAAGCTGACCCCGCCGCTTGGCGTGTTGCAGGATCGCGGATATCGCGTGGCGCTGGTCACCGACGGCCGGATGTCGGGCGCGAGCGGAAAAGTCCCGGCAGCAATTCATTGCACACCGGAAGCTTTCGGCGGCGGCCCTCTGGCCTATCTGCGCGATGGGGACGTCGTGCGCGTATGCGCGGCCACCGGCGAGCTTTCCACCACCGCCGATCTCGAATCACGCGATCCGGCCCCCAATCCGGCCCCCGCTGCGGGTGTCGGGCGCGAATTGTTCGCCATGTTCCGCCATCATGCAGACAGCGCAGAGCTGGGCGGATCGGCCATTCTCGCAGAAGCAGGACTATGATGGACGTCGTTGCAGTAGATATCGGCGGAACCCACGCACGTTTCGCCATCGCTCACGTTTCAGCCGACGGGGCAATCGAGCTCGAAGATCCGGAAACGCTCCATACTGCCGATTACGCCAGCTTCCAGAGCGCCTGGCAGAGTTTTCGCAACAGCAAGGGCGGCACCCTGCCTCCGCGTATCAGCATGGCGATTGCCGGACCCGTGGGTGGCGAAGTGATCCGGTTTACCAACAACCCCTGGATCATTCGCCCGTCACTGATGGAATCGAAGCTCGACGTCGAGCAATGGACCATCGTCAACGATTTCGAGGCCATCGGCCATGCGGTGGCGCGCGCACCGGAAGACCAGTTCATCCACTTGACCGGTCCTGACGAGCCGCTCGCAAGCGATGGCACGATCAGCATCCTTGGCCCGGGGACAGGGCTCGGAGTGGCGCATTTATGGCGCTCGTCGGCAGGTGACTACCGCGTGACCGCAACCGAGGGCGGGCATATCGATTTCGCCCCACTCGACAGCATCGAGGACGCCATCCTCGCGCGCCTGCGCAAACGTCACAATCGTGTGTCGATCGAACGGGTCGTATGCGGACCGGCGATCATCGAGATCCGCGCAACCCTTGCCGCGCTCGAAGGGCGCGCGGTGCCGGAGGAGGACGACGTCACGCTGTGGACGCGCGCAATGGCAGACAAGGACAGCCTCGCCGCCGCAGCGCTTGACCGCTTCTGCCTGTCGCTTGGCAGCGTGGCAGGCGATATCACTCTGGCGCAGGGTGGCTTCGGCGGCGTGGTCATCGCGGGAGGGCTGGGATACCGCCTGCGCGATCATCTGCCGCATTCCGGCTTTGCGGAGCGATTCCGCGCCAAGGGCCGCTTTGCAAACCTGATGGGCGAAATACCGGTCAAGCTGATCGTCCATCCGCAACCCGGCCTGTTCGGTGCTGCCGCGGCCTTCGCCAAAGAGCATGGAGTTTCACAATGAATGTTGCCGCTGTGATGACGAAAGCACCAGTCATACCGGTGATCGTGGTGGAGGACATTGCCCATGCAGTTCCGCTGGCCGAAGCGCTGGTTGCGGGCGGACTTCCGGTACTCGAAGTCACACTGCGTACCTCGGCTGCACTCGACGCGATCGCGGCGATGAAGCAGGTGGCTGGAGCCATCGTGGGCGCAGGCACGGTGATCAATCCCGACCAGCTCGATCAGGCACTTGCAGCGGGTAGCGAGTTCATCGTTTCACCGGGTTTGACCGAGCCGCTGGGCAAGGCGGCGATCGCCAGCGGAGTGCCGTTCCTTCCGGGAATCGCCAATGCCGGCGACATTATGCGCGGGCTCGACATGGGCCTTACCCATTTCAAGTTCTTTCCTGCGATGGCCGCGGGCGGGCTGCCTGCACTCAAGGCGCTAGCCGGACCGTTCCAGCAATGCCGCTTCTGCCCGACCGGCGGGATTGGCCCGGACAATGCCGCCGAGTGGCTGGCTTTCGACCCGGTGCTGTGCGTCGGCGGAAGCTGGGTTTCGCCCAAGGGTGCGCCGGACAAACCCGAAATCGAGCGACTGGCGCGCGCTGCGGCTAAGCTCGCCGTTTAGGCAAGAGCGCTATCCGGTTCGGCGAGGCGGTTCAGGCTCGAAATGCCAGACGCCTTCGAGATCGGGCCGCGCCAGCATCCCCCCCAGCGACGCGTTTTCGCCCGCGCGCAGCCGGTCGACCATAGTTCTGGCATCTCCACGCGAGATGTCCGCGCCCAGCTCAGCGCCTATGCGCAGGATGATCTCGACCGCTTCAAACGAGTGCGCTTGCCCTAGGGCATAGCCAAACCCATCGCTCGTCTGCACGACCCAGTTTCGCCATGCTAGATCGACCTGCGCATTGAGGTAGGCTTCCGCGTCGGCCAGCAATTGCGCGCTGCGCGCAAGCCCGGAAGGATCGATGCCATCCTGCGACGCCAGCAAGCGCCGCACGCGAACACGCTCGAAGCGCAGGTCGTCATTGGAGGGGTCGCGCACGGGAGTCAGTTCGGCATCCTCGACCAGCGCCTCCAGCTCCGCCCGTCGCCAGCCGAGCAACGGGCGCAGCAGTGCCAAATCGGTTCCCGGCACATTGCCCCGGGGACGAACGCCCGCCAGACCCGCAATCCCGCTTCCACGGTGGAGGCGCATCATCAGCGTCTCGGCCTGATCGTCGAGCTGGTGGCCCGTCGCCAGTGCGGCCAGTCCGCGCCGATCCAGCCATTGCGCCAGCGCGGCGTAACGCGCCTCGCGCGCTTGCGCCTGCACATTACCCGCGGCAACCTCTACCGGGAGCGTGCTATGCGGCACCCCGATATCCTGACACAGACTGGCAACCGTCGCGGCCTCTTCGGCGCTTTCAGCTCGCAGCCCATGATCGACGGTCGCGGCCTCCACCCGGCCAGGCATGATCATTGCGGAAAGTATCAACAGCGCAAGGCTGTCGGGTCCGCCCGATACCGCGACGCCGAGCCGCGCGTCTTCGCCAGCGATCTCGGGCCACACGCGCGCGAGATCCTCGCGGAAACGCGCCGCTAAAGGAGCGAAAAGCGCACGATCAATTGCAGTTCGCCTTGGCACGGTCGGCCTGATATTCGACCTTCAACCGCCCGGTCGCCAGCGCCGGATACGTGTCGGCAAATTCGGTCAGTGCGATGCAGGCCCGCTTGGTATCCTTGAGCGCGATCATCGATTCGGCGAGGTACAAAAGGCTGTCACCAGCACGCGCGCCGGTCTTGTCGGCCTGGTAATTCTTGAGCAGCCACGGGGCGGCTTCCCTGGGCTTGCCATCGTCGAGATAGGCGCGACCAAGCAAGTTACGGCCATAGCTGATCATCGAGCTATTGGGATATTTTTCGACGAATTTGGTCAGCTGCTGCTCTGCCTCGGGATAAAGCTTGGCGTCCCACAGGCGGAAACCATAGGTGTATTCGTCGGTCGCATCATTACCCGTCTGTGGCTTCTGGATCGCGTTGATCTTGGCGAGCCGTTCGGCGCTTGGTGCGCTCGCTGGTGTCGGCGTTGATCCAGATGCACTCGCGACAGGTTGAGCAACGCCGGATGTTCCCGCCGCCCCGCCAGTTGCAGTTGCAGGCAGCGGCGCTGCGGCAGCCGCCTCGAGCGCCTTGACCCGATCGGTCAGACCGCTGATTTCATGGCCATATTGCTCGTTCGCGGCCGTCAGCCGCTGAACTTGCGCTTCGAGCGCATCGAGGCGGCCGAGAATATCGGTTACTGCCGTGGTCGAGGGCGTGCCGGGAAGCGTTGCGGGCGTGGCAGTCTGAGCCGGGGCGGTCGATACTTCAGGCGAGAAGAACTTGCCGTCCGGGCCGGGGAAAACCTTGCGCTGAAGCGCGCGGACCTCGGCCTCGACACGCTTGAGCCGCGCATCGGTGTTCTGGTCCTGAGCCACGGCGGGAAACGAGGAGGCCACGAGCGCGGTGGCGATAACACCCATGCCCCAGCCTGCTGGCGTACGGAATTTCATCTGACGAACAACTCCTGATTGGTTCGGCAACAGGATTGCTGCCCTAGCCTTGCTTGCCTGTCGAGAGGATGAAGCGGTTTATCCCACCGCTAACCCGCGTTCAGTTGGCACCTTGCGCGGATTGAGGGATATTTGGTGCGGTGGCTGCGGCCTGCGTGTCTGGTGCAGCCTGCTCACGCGCCAGCAATGCCTGCGGGGTAACGGAAATGTCCTTCACCACGACATCGTCTTCCGACAGCTTGGGCACCTGCTGCCCGCCCACCGTAATTTCCAAAGCATAAGGGCGTCCGGTCCAGACTTTCGGATCCTTCGCATCTGTGGGAATGGTATAGCTTTGGCCCTTGGCCATCTGCGCTTCGTAGAGGCGCTTGCCATCGCCATCGTAGAATTTGACCCAAGTACCGTCCATCAGGCTGGTAAAAACCACGGGGCCGTTTGCAACAGGCTGAGCGGTGGCTGCTCCCGTCGGCTGCTGCGCGACCGGGCCGGCTGGCGCAACGGCGTCGGCAGTCAGCGGCGGAGGCGTGATGGCGGGGGAGAAATAAGTGCGATAGAATGTGAAAGCCCCGGCGATCAGCAGCACCGCAGCCAGCATCGAAAACCACACCAGTCCACGTGATGGCACACGCGCAGGATCGCCAGGTTCGAATTTGTCGTGGCGTTGCTGGCCTTCGCCAGCGCCTTCGGCCAATTCCTCGCGCAGCCGCGCCAGCACGACCGTTTCGTCGAGCCCCAGCAGCCGCGCGTAGCTGCGGCTGAAACCGACCGCATAGGTGCGCGAGGGCAGCTTGCCATAATCGCTGCTTTCAATCGCGACCAGATGGCGTTGGGGTATGCGCGTTTCAGCTGCCACCTGGGCAATATCCAGCCCTTCGGCCTTGCGCGCCTCGCGCAGCATTTCGCCCGCGCGCAGCTCGTTTGCGTCGTGTTCGTCGATCTGGACGCTTTCGTCCATGAAACCCCGCCTTGACCCGTTCTCTTGTGAGAAAAGAGAAACTTCGCAAATGTTACACTGTCAACCGCTTCATGGGAAGGGGTTCGCCGGACGCAGACCAATCGGGCATTTACCGCGACGAGTGTGCGCGCAGTTATTCCACATCGATCCCGTGTCGTTCGGCCCACAGCGTCATTTCGGTGCGCATATTCGCAGGCGGATTGGCGAGCCATGCCTGCATCGCTTCGGTAATCTCGGCAAGGTCGACCTTGCGAATGAGTTCCTTGATCGGCCCGACCGATGCCGGTGTGATCGAAAAGCGGCGGAAACCTATGCCGAGCAGAGCCAGTGCTTCGAGCCTGCGACCGCCCATCTCCCCGCAAACCCCAAGATCGACCGATTGTCCGGCAAGCCCGTTGGTCACTCGCTTGAGGAACCGGAGGATCGCGGGGCTGAGCCAGTCGTAACGCTCGGCCAGCCGCGGATCGGCGCGGTCGGCGGCGAAGAGGAACTGCGTGAGATCGTTGGTGCCGACCGACAGGAACGAAAGCCGCGGGACCATTTGTTCCAGCACTTCGGCAAGCGCGGGAACTTCCAGCATCGCGCCATAGCGGATCGCTTCGGGCAGCAGCTTGCGCCGCGCCTTCAGATAGGCGAGCTGGTCCTCGAACACGGCCTTGGCGGCATCGAACTCCCACGGTTCGCTGACCATCGGGAACATGACGTTGAGCGTGCGCCCCGCCGCCGCTTCGAGCAGTGCACGCGCCTGCGCCTTGAGCAGCCCTTCGCGATCGAGTGCGAGGCGCAGCGCACGCCAGCCGAGCGCGGGATTTTCTTCCCTCTCGATCTCTTCGTTGACCAAATAGGGCACCGCCTTGTCACCGCCGATATCGACCGTGCGGAACACCACTGGCTTGTCCCCCGCCGCCTCCAGCACGTCGCGATAGAGCCGTGTCTGGCGTTCGCGCTGCGGCAATGTCGCGGAAACGAGAAACTGGAATTCGGTCCGAAACAGGCCGACGCCATCCGCACCGGTCATTGCCAGCATACTCATGTCGTCGCGCAGTCCGGCGTTGATCATCACCGTGATGCGCGTGCCGCAGCGGGTGAACGGCTCGACATCGCGCATCTCGGCATAGGCCGCCTGCCGCTCGCGGCTCTTGGCGAAACGTGCTTCGAACAATTCGTTCATCTGCTGCGTCGGACGCAACGTGACGGTTCCCTTGTCGGCGTCGAGCAGCACCTCGTCGCCCTCGTTGACGTGGCGCAGCACGCCCTCGACCCGGCCAAGCACCGGCACTCCCATAGCTCGCGCTACGATCACGACATGCGAGGTGAGCGAGCCTTCCTGCAGGAGGACGCCTTTCAATCGCCGACGATCGTATTCCAGCAGTTCGGCAGGTCCGAGATTGCGGGCCACGAGGATCGTATCGCGTCGCAAGCCTTGTGTGGCCGCGGTGCCGAGCTGGCCGGAGACGATGCGCAGCAATCGGTTGGAGAGGTCCTCCAGATCGTGCATCCGATCGGCGAGCAAGGGATCGTCGATCTCGCGCATCCGCATCCGCGTGCGTTGCTGAACGCGCTCGATCGCCGCTTCGGCGGTCAGGCCGGAATCGATCGCTTCATTGATGCGCCTGCCCCAGCCCTCGTCGTAAGCGAACATCTTGTAGGTTTCGAGCACCTCATCATGCTCGCCGCCCTTCCCGAAATCGACCGAGCTGGCCATCGCGTCGATCTGGTCGCGCATCTTGTCGAATGCGCGATAGACGCGCTGGCGCTCGGCCTCGATATCGTCGGCCACCACCTGATCAATATGGATGCGCGGCTGGTGTAAGACGACCGAACCCGCCGCCAGCCCCTTGACCAGCGACAGTCCGGGAAGGATGCGCGGGCCGCCATCAGCCTCGCCCAATCCCCGCGCATGTTCATCATCGATGAGGTTATTGTGCGCGATCAGTTCGGACAGCACCATGGCGGTGGTCTGCAATGCCTCGATCTCGACATCCTCATAGCGGCGCGGATCGACGTGCTGGACGCACAAAACGCCCACCGCACGTTCGCGATAGATGATCGGCACGCCGGCGAAGGAATGGAACTTGTCCTCCCCTGTTTCCGGGCGATAGGCAAAATCGGGGTGAGCCTTGGCTTCGGCAAGATTGAGAGTTTCGATATGGGAGGCAATCGTGCCCACCAACCCCTCGCCAATTGCCAGCCGGGTGACATGCACGGCATTGGCGTTGAGACCCTGGGTTGCGAACAGTTCTAGCGCGCCTTCGCGCAGCAGGTAGATCGAACAAACCTCGCTATCGAGGCTTTCGGCGATCACCGCGACGACCTGGTCCAGCTTGTGCTGCGCATTGCTGCGCGAGGCCATTACCTCGTGCAGTGTGGTCAGTATCTGGCGGGCGCTTGCAGCAGCTGTCATGGTGGCGGGCTATAGCAGCCCACACAGAACGCGAAAGACCGCGTCCGGCTCGCCACCCCCGCTAATTTCCGGCGCCGCCGCGGCTCAGAGGCCGGCAATTTCTTCCTTGATCCGCAATTTGCGCTTTTTCAATTCCCGGATCATCGCATCGTCGCGTGCAGGGCGGGCCTGTTCCTCGTGCAGGCGCGCCTCGATATCGGCGTGCTTGATCGTGAGGGCGTCGACGTGGGATGAATGCATGGGGCTGTCTCCTGCCTCGGGGGTTAAACCAAGCTCGGCGACTCGCCACGGCGGACGAACCGCTGAGATCGACATACAACCACAAGCTTTACACTTTGCGAACCCCGGAAGAGTGATTAGTCAGCGCACCGCGAGAAAATCGCGACGAACGGATTCGCTCAAGCAAAGGACATGGCGATCAGGTGACCGAACAGGAGCTCAACAAGCGACTGGCCAATCTTCGCACCGAACACCGTGATCTGGACGCAGCAATCGCCGCACTGTCCAGTGCGGGTGCATCCGACCAGCTCCAGATTGCGCGGCTCAAGAAGCGCAAGCTCAGGATCCGCGACCAGATCGCGATAATCGAAGACAATCTCCTGCCTGACATCATCGCCTAGAAACCTAGGATATTGGCAAAGATCAGTTCCTAATTGGGACGCACCCCATAGCGGCGCTGGCGCGTGGTCGGGCCGCGGCGTATTTCGCAAGACATGGGGAAAGATCGTATCACCAGACAGGTTGTCGACGAGCTCTATGTCGAAGCACTCGTGCTCAGCGACGAGGCTCGCGAAGCCTTCAACCTGCGCATTCAGGAAACAGAGGGACCGCTGGACGACAGCATGAAGATGGCGCTGTCCGTCGAAGGGCTGCGAACCACCACGCGGCTGATGAACGTGCTCGCATGGCTGCTCAACCAGCGCGCCTATCTTTCCGGGGAGCTGTCCGAGAACCAGTTGCGTCGCTATGGCGAACTGGGTGATGAGCGACAATCCGACCCAGTCCAGGCCGCCCAGCTGCTGCCTCATACGCGATTGCTGATTCGCGATAGCGAGTTGCTTTACGCCAGAATTGCCCGCCTTGATCGCGGTTGGCGCAATCGCCCATCGGCGACGGCCAGCCCGGTCGAAGCGCTACAGGGCCGCCTTGCCACCGCCTTCGGTTCTGCATGAGCTGCGCCGCGCACGCGTGACATAGCGCGGACCAGCCCCCATATTGCGGGGCATGGTTACACCACCTCCCAAGCCATGGCCCACAGGTGCGGCCGAGCAGATCGAACCGCTCATTCGGCGTGTGCTCGCCCCCAACCCCTCGCCCTACACCTATACCGGGACCCAGACCTATGTCGTCGGGGCCGGCGCAGGGTGTGCAGTGATCGATCCGGGGCCGGACGATCCGGCGCATCTCGCCGCGCTTGAGGCAGCGATTGGCGGCGAACCGGTCCACGCGATCATGTGCACCCACACCCACCGCGATCATTCGCCTGCATCGCGCCCACTGGCGCAGCGCACAGGCGCGCCGATCGTGGGCTGCGCCCCGCTTGCCTTTGACGTCGACGGTCCGCGCGCAGATGAAGGCTTCGATCCCGATTATGAGGCGGACCGGGTGCTGGCCGATGGCGAGGCGATGACCGGGCCGGGCTGGACGCTGCGCGCCGTCGCCACGCCGGGCCATGTCTCCAACCATCTTTGCTTCGCGCTGGAGGAAAGCGGCGCACTGTTTACCGGCGATCATGTAATGGGTTGGTCCACTAGCGTAGTGGTTCCGCCCGATGGCGATATGGGTCAGTATATGCGCAGCCTCGGACTCCTCCACGAGCGCGAGGACCGCATTTATTATCCGGCACATGGCCCGGCGGTCGACAAGCCCCGCCAGCTCGTGCGCGGAATGATCGGCCACCGTCGCCAGCGCGAGAACCAGATCATGCGCCTGCTGGGCGAAGCACCACGCGCCGTCGAGCAGCTGGTCGAGAGGATGTACAAGGGTCTCGATCCGAGGCTTACGAAAGCGGCAGGGCTTTCGGTCAGCGCGCATCTGATCGATCTGGAACGACGCGGGCTGGTCGGCCGTTCGGGTAATATATGGCAAACAAACTGACGACCGAAACCCGCACCGCATCTCTGGCGCGAGTGCAGGCGCTGCCGTGGCTACTGGTGATCGTCTTGTTCGCAGCGACGGCGTGGCTAGGCTGGCGCCCATTCTTCTATCACGAGGAAGGCGATCCGGTGGCCAGCGCCATGCTCGCCTTCAGCAAGCAGGATTCGCTTACCGTATTCAGCTCGCGCTTCGAGGTGGTGGCCGAAAGCACCAATGCCCAGGGCGTGCTGGGGATCGACCTACTCAAGAGCCGCCAAGCCGCAATCATCCCGACGCTGGTGGAATATCGCGTGGACCTTTCCCACATGGATCGCGACCGGTTCAAATGGGACGCATCCAGCCAGACGCTCGACGTGAAATTGCCCCCCATGCGCATTTCGCGGCCCAATCTCGACGAGGCCGCCGCCAAGACCTACACCCAAGGCACATTCGTAACCGGAAGCGCGGCCGAGGCGCTGGCGAAGAACAATTCCCAACAGGCCGAACGCAAGGCCGAAGCCTTTGCCAAAAACCCCGAAATCCTGGCGCTGGCCCGCAAGGCGGCGAAGGAAGCTGTTACCCAGAACCTGGTCATCCCGCTGCAAGTGGCCGGATACAAGGACGCCAAGGTCAGTGTCAGCTTCGACGGGCAGCCTCAGGGTTGATCGCCCTTCCGATTGACGCCTCCGCAGGAGCATAATATTCTCAAGCCATAGAAAAGACGGTCGCTTGGCTCTTTAGGGGGAGAACCACCAATGGCGACCGCTGCTCCGCGTTCGACGCCCGTCGCAGGCGATACGCGCTTCTTCGCAATCATGGCTTTCGTGATGTGCGCGACCATCGTCGCGGGCTTTTCGCTCAATCTGGCGATGGGCCGCTCGACCTTCGCCGTGCCGTCTGTCTACCATATCCACGCGCTGATCTTCATGAGCTGGATCGGGCTTTATCTCGCCCAGCACATAACCATCACGACGGGCGACATCGCACTCCACGTCAGGCTGGGCAAACTCGCCTATTTCTGGATTCCGGCCATGCTCGGGGCTGGAACTGCGCTGATGATCGCCGTGGCGCGACGCACCGGTGGGCCGTTCTTCTTCGACGTCAACGAATTCCTCGTCAGCAACCTCGCCCTGCTGGCCTGTTTCTGCGTGCTGGCATTCTGGGCTCTGCGGCAACGGCGCTACACCGGTTGGCACCGCCGCCTGATGCTTTGCGCGATGACCATACTCACCGGGCCGGGCCTTGGCCGGCTGCTTCCCATGCCGCTGATGATCCCTAACGCCTGGACCCTCACTTGTGCGGCAACGTTGATTTTCCCTGTCATCGGCATGATCGCGGACAAGCGCCGCTGTGGCCGGGTCCATCCCGCCTATTGGTGGGGAACGGGTCTCTATGTCGGCACCTTCGTACTCTCGATGCTGATCGCCTATTCGCCGCTCGGCTATGCCTTCACCGATTGGGTGATCGCCGGAACGCCGGGCGCTGCCCGACCGATGCAGGCGTTTCTCCCGCCGGGATTTGCCATGTAACGGGAACACCCTCGCTTCCTGTCCCGTTCGCCCTATATGGGATCCGAAGCAACCAGACGGGGCAGACCATGACCGCCGAGAACGCCATTCCCGCAGGCGAAGACCTGCTCAATGAAATCAACCGCCTGCGCAAGGAGCGCAACGCGGTGATCCTGGCGCATTATTACCAGAAGCCGCAGATTCAGGACCTCGCCGATTTCGTCGGAGACAGTCTGGAACTGAGCCGCAAGGCCGCCGACACGGACGCCGATGTGATCGCGTTTTGCGGGGTCAAGTTCATGGCCGACACTGCCAAGATCCTGAGCCCGGAAAAGATCGTTGTGCTGCCCGATCTGGACGCCGGGTGCAGTCTGGAAGATTCCTGCCCCCCGGAAAAGTTCAGGGCCTTCCGCGAGGCGCATCCCGACCACATCGCGCTGACCTACATCAATTGCTCAACCGAGGTGAAGGCGCTGTCCGACGTCATCGTGACCAGCTCCAGCGCCGAAACGATTCTCAGCCAGATCCCCAAGGACCAGAAGATCATCTTCGGCCCCGACCGGCATCTGGGCGGTTACCTGTCGCGCAAGTTCGATCGCGAGATGCTGCTGTGGCCTGGAGTATGCATTGTGCATGAAGCTTTCAGCGAAACCGAGCTGCTGAAACTCAAGGCTCAGCATCCCGACGCGCCCATCGCAGCACATCCCGAATGCCCTCCGACAATCATCGACCATGCCGATTATGTCGGATCGACCAGCGGCATCCTGCAATTTGCGCAGACGTTCGAAGGCGACACGCTGATCGTCGCGACCGAACCGCATATCATCCACCAGATGGAACTGGCGATTCCCGACAAGAATTTCATCGGCGCGCCCGGTGCCGACGGCAACTGCGCCTGCAACATCTGCCCCTATATGGCGCTCAACACTCTACCCAAGCTCTATACCGCGCTGCGGGATCTGGAACCGCGGATCGAGATTGAGGAAGGCCTGCGTCTCAAGGCCAAGCAGAGCCTCGACCGGATGCTGGAAATGGCCAGCGGCACCATCGGGAAGGGCGATCTGGGCAAAGTCTGATCGGCCAGAGTTTGCCGTCGGGCGCAACTTGCGCACACGTCAGGCGTTGAACCAGTCGATGGCAACAGGGGAGACGAATATGGACGCGTTTGAAGCGATAGCGGCAGCTAGCGGGGCATGATCGCAAAACTGTCCCGCATCTGGCAGACGGTCAACGCCAGCTACTGGTTTTACCCGGCGCTGTTTTCGGTCGGAGCCCTGTTGCTGGCGCTGTTCACAATCACGCTCGACCGGGGCGGTTACACCGCATGGATGAACGATATCGACTGGTTGCAATCGGCGCGGCCGAGTGGTGCGTCCAACATGCTGTCGGTGATCGCCGGTTCGACGATCGGGGTCGCCGCCACCGTCTTTTCGATCACCATTGCCGCCGTCGCCTATGCCAGCGGCAATTACGGTCCGCGCTTACTGACCAATTTCATGGAAAATCGAGGCAACCAACTCAGCCTGGCAACCTTCATCGCCACCTTCGTCTATGCGATCACGGTGCTGCGCGTGGTGCGCAAGCCGGACGAGGCGCCGGTGTTCTTCCAGCACAGCACCACGCCGGGCTTCGTCCCGCAGTTGTCACTGTTGCTGGCGTTTGCGTTCATGGGCCTGTCGGTGATGGTACTGGTCTATTTCCTCAACCACATCCCCTCCTCGATCCGTATCAACACCGTGCTCGAACAGATCGGCCAGCGTTTGCTGCGCGATATCGGCACCACCTTTCCCGACCCCGATCGCGGTGCCGTGGTTCTGGATGAGCCGGGCGGGCGTGCCGTTCGCGCTGACGGGGTGGGTTATGTCCAGCATATCGATTTCGACCGTTTGCGCCGGATCGCCAACACGGTCGGCGGGCGATTGCAGCTCGGCGTGCGGACGGGGGATTTTCTCCATGACGGCCTGCCGCTCGCCTATTGGCAGGATGACGATTCCATTGACGATCTGCGGGACAAGGAAATCCGTGAATGCTTCGTGCTGGCCGGGCTGCGCACTCCGGCGCAGGATCTTCATTTCCTAATCGACGAGCTGGTCGAGATTGGCCTCAGGGCGCTGTCGCCCGGGATCAACGATCCCTTCACCGCAATCTCTGCCCTGCACTGGCTGGGCGCGGCCACCGCCGAGCTGGGTCGGCGCGACCTGTCCCGCAAGGTCGATAATCTGGTCGACAAGGACATCGAGGAAGATCGGCTGCAATTGCTCGACGATGATTTCAGGCATTTCGTTCAGCGCGGCCTGGGATCGATGCGCAGCGCGGTGGCGACCAGCCCCAATGCCGCACTGGTGGCGTTTTCGGTGATCCATGGGGCTGCCGAAGTTATCGACGATGCCAGCAGACACCACACGCTGATGCAGGAAGGCGAGCAGCTTATCGAACAGGCCCGGATTGCGCTCGACGGCCCCGACCTTGCCATGGTCGAAGCGCGCTACCAGAGCTTCCACGATAAAATGGTCCAAATCGCCTGATAGGTTCGAAATCCGCCTCCCGCGCCAGGGGCTGGCCTTTGCTGCCGACCCGTCTTAGTAGGTCGGCGTCAATCCGATACTCCAGCAAGGGGTCGCACAATGAAATTCAAATCCACCCGCATTCTCGCAGTCGCAGGCATTGCCCTGGCAGCTCCGCTGGCGATGGCCGCCACCGCGCAATCGGCCGATCCCTATCTCTGGCTGGAGAATATCCACGGCAAGCGCGCGTTGGCCGCGGTCGATGCGTGGAATGCGAAGACGATGAAAGCGCTGACGGCGAACCCGCAATATGAAAAGGATCGCGAGCAAGCGCTCAAGATCATGAACGATCCCGCCCAGATCGCCACGCCCGCGCAGGTGCTCGGCCAGTCGGTTACCAATCTGTGGCAGGACACAGGCCACACCCATGGATTGTGGCGCGAGGCGGACCTTGCCTCGTTCGAAGCGGGTAAGCCTGAATGGCAAACGCTGATCGATCTCGACGCGCTGTCCAAGCAGGAGGGCCAGAAATGGGTCTGGCACGGGGCCGACTGCCTGCCTCCGGCGGACAATCGCTGCCTCGTTGCGCTGAGCCCGGGCGGTTCGGACGCGGACATCGTGCGCGAATGGGACCGGTCGACGAAGAGCTTCGTCAAGGACGGTTTCACCATCCCGCTGGCCAAAAGCAATTCGACCTGGGAAAATGCCGACACGCTGCTGATCGGGACCGACTGGGGTGCCGGATCGATGACCACCTCGGGCTATCCGCGCGTGGTCAAGCGGTGGAAGCGCGGCACGCCGCTGGCCGATGCGAAAACGGTGATGGAGGGCAAGACCACCGACGTTTCGGTCACGCCACTCACCATCGTCGACAATGACGGCACCGCCTATCACTTCATCAACCGCGGCATCACCTTCTACACCGGCGAAAACTGGATCGAGGGTGCCGATGGCAATTTCGTCAAGACACCGATTCCCGAAACCGCCAACCTCAGCGGCGTGCAGGACGGGCGGCTGATCGTTTCGCTGAAAAAGCCGCTGGGCGATATTCCGGCAGGATCGATCGTCGGCTGGAACATCGCCGATGTGCTGGCGGGCAAGGCGGACGCGCCCAAGGTGGTGTTCGCACCCAGCAACACGCAGGCGGTCAAATCGATCGCCACGACCGACCATGCGATCTGGATCAACCTGCTCGACAATGTTGCGGGCAAGCTGCTCAAGCTGACGGCAGACGGCAATGGCGGCTGGACGCAGCATGTTGCGCAGCTGCCCGGGAACGCAACCATCGATCTCGATACCGCGGACAAGAAATCGGACACGATCTTTGCCACCGTGCAAAGCTTCCTGACGCCGCCGACGCTTTATGCCGTTTCCGCCAACGGCAGTGCGAAGGTGCTGCAATCGTTGCCCGCGCAATTCGATGCCACGGGAATGAAGGTCGAACAGCATTTCGCTACCTCGAAGGATGGCACGAAAATCCCCTACTTCATGGTCCGCAAGGCTGGTGCGCCCAAGCCGGGTGCGGCGCTAATCCATGCCTATGGCGGGTTCGATCTGCCCCAATTGCCCAGCTATCTCACCACAGAACCTTACCGGGCGGGGCCGGTTGCAATGTGGTGGGTCCAGCAGGGGCAGACCTATGTCCTGGCGAATATCCGCGGCGGCGGCGAATATGGGCCGCGCTGGCATGATGCAGCGCTGCGTCAGAACCGCCAGAAGGCCTATGATGATCTTTACGCGGTGGCGCAGGATCTGATCTCGCGCGGACTGACGACCAAGGGCAAGATCGCCGTATCAGGCCGTTCCAACGGCGGCCTGATGGCGGGCGTTGCCGTGACCGAGCGCCCGGACCTGTTCGGCGCGGCGATCATCGGTTCTCCGTTGCTCGACATGAAACGCTATTCGCATCTTCTGGCGGGCGCATCATGGATGGCCGAATACGGCAATCCCGATGTGCCGGCGGACTGGGCTTTCATGCGCAAATATTCGCCCTATCAGAATATCCGCAAGGACGTGAAATACCCGCCGGTTTTCCTGTATTCCTCGACCGAAGATGACCGGGTCCATCCCGGCCATGCGCGCAAATTCGCCGCCAAGCTGATGGCGGACGGCGATCCGGTGTTCTTCCACGAATATCGGTTCGGTGGGCATTCGGTCGGCGGCGATCACAGCGAAGACGCGGTGCGGGCCGCGTTGATCCACGCCTATCTCGACCGGGTGTTAATTGACGGTAACAAGACCGCGCCCTAGGCGGCGCGCCTGCCTTCACGGCGGCGGGTCTGCACGCGCGAAAGCACGAGCGCCCCGCCGACCAGCGCCATACCGGCGACATCGGGCCAGCCCAGCCCTTCGCGAAAGGCGACCCAGCCGATAAGCGCGGCAAGCGCAGGCTGAGTCAGCAGCGCCATGCCCACGATCAGCGGCGGGAAATGCTTGAGCGAGAACACCAGCAGCCCCTGCCCGATCACCTGGCTGCACAGCGCCAGACCGATCAATGGAGCAAATCCGGCGGGGCCGGGCCACACCGGCTCACCCATGGCAATCGCAGTGCCCAGAAGGATCGGTGAACCGGCGGCGCAGACCAGCGCCAGAACGCTCCACTGCCTCAGCGCCTCTCGCGCGCGTTGAGCCGGGATCAGGTAACAGGCGTAGAACAGCCCGGCGAGCAGGCAGAAAAGGTCGCCCGCAAAGGTCCGCTCCGAAATCTCTAGACTGCGCCCCATCAGGATCAGCGCGCCCGCCACCGCGCACAGCATTGCCAGCGCCTCACCCGCTCGTGGCCAGCGCCGCAGCGCGACGATGCCCCAGACCATCAGGATCAGGCTGCCCGAATTGCCGAACAGCGTCGCATTGGCGAGCTTGGTGCGCTCAATCCCGATATGCCAGCTCGCCAGATCGCAGGCAAAGAACACGCCCGCCCCCAACACCAGCAGTGCTACCCGGCGATCAAGCCGTGCGAACAGCCCTTCGCGCCACGCCAGCGCCACGAACAATGGCAAGGGAAGCAGAAGGCGCCAGAACCCGGCGGCGACCGGGCCGGTGTCCGACAGCCGTACCAGCAGCGGCCCGAACGCCAGCGCGGCATTGCCTGCGAGCAGGGCGACAAAGTGCCACGCACCGGGGGCGTAGATTTTCTCCTCGCGGGCTGTGGTTGCGATTGCCATGATCGGCCCCTAGCTCTCAGCCATAAAAGAGCCAGCGAAAAGGACGGCACTCGATGCACGACACTTTGTTCAAACCCCTCACCCTCGGCAAGATCGCGGCGAAGAACCGCATATTAATGGCCCCGCTGACGCGTGGTCGCGCAACGCTGCCCGGCAGCGTGCCCAACGAGATGATGGCGACCTATTACCGCCAGCGCGCCAGCGCCGGACTGATTATCAGCGAGGCGACCGGGATCAGCGTCGAAGGGCTCGGCTGGCCCGCCGCACCCGGCGTGTGGAGCGATGAACAGGTCGAAGGCTGGCAGCAGGTGACGAAGGCCGTCCACGAGGAAGGCGGCCAGATCGTCTTGCAGATGTGGCACATGGGCCGGATCGTCCATCCTGTGTTCCTGGGCGGCGAGAAACCCGTTTCGGCCAGCGCCACCACCGCACCGGGGCAGGCACACACGCCCGAAGGTCGCCTCGATTACGTCGAGGCGCGCGCGCTCGAGACCGAGGAAGTGGCGCGCGTCGTGGGCGACTATGTCCATGCCGCCGAGAATGCAAAGAAGGCCGGTTTCGACGGCGTGCAATTGCATGGCGCGAATGGCTATCTGGTCGACCAGTTCCTGCGCGATGGCACCAATCTGCGCGAGGACCGCTATGGCGGCAGCCCGGAAAACCGCACCCGCTTCCTGCGCGAAGTGCTCGAGGGGCTGGTTGGCGTATGGGGCGCGGACCGCGTCGGCGTACGCCTGTCACCCAATGGCGAGACGCAAGGGTGTGACGACAGCAACCCACCCGCGACATTCGGTGCGGCGGCCAAGGTGGTCGAGGAACTCGGCCTCGCCTTCCTCGAACTGCGCGAGCCGGGCCCGGAAGGCACTTTCGGATCAACCGATGTGCCCAAGCAGAGCCCGCTGATCCGCACAATCTATTCAGGTCCGCTGGTATTGAATTCAGATTACACACCGGAGGAGGCCGTAGCCGATATCGAAGCCGGGCGATGCGATGCGGTGAGCTTCGGGCGCGACTTCATCTCCAACCCCGATTTGCCCGCACGATTTGCGCAAGGCGCCGAACTGGCGCCGAATGTCAACGTGCCCCAGAGCTGGTATCTTCCCGGAGCGGCGGGATATATTGACTATACCACATTGCAGGAAGCCGAAGCGGCAGAATAGCCAATTACCGATAGACCATGACAAAAGAGCCCGGATGCCGCTGTGGCATCCGGGCTCTTGTTTGTCCGATTGACTGGCAATCAGCTCACATAGGCAAGTTTCCTGCGAACTTTCTTGCGCGAGCGAACCAGTCCGCCAACTCCAAAGAAGCCGGTAATCAACAGCGCCCAGGTCGCTGGTTCGGGAACTGCGCTCATTCCGCCACCGGGATGAATTTCACCCGAGGCAACCGGAAGAACGGCGAGGAAGCCGTTGGTGCCATGAACTTCGCCGGACGTCCCCGCACCCGGACCTGCAGGTACGGTCAGGCCGTGGATCACGATTTCGCGCAGCTGGAACGGCATCAGGTCCTGTGCGTCAAAGCCATTCGCGAACACGGACGAATCGCCGAGGTTGAAAGTGGCCGTGTAATTCGACGTGCCCGATGCAGAAGAGCCAATGTCCCCTAGCGGCAGGATGATATCGCCATAGCTCGTCTTGCCTTCGGCCAGCTCGATAAAGCCATCACCGTCGGTGTCCTACGCCATGGTCGGCGTCGTCGAATTCTTCGCCTGCCCACCATTGTTGAACAGGCCGTGGATGTGCGCGACGTGTGTCACGCCCGGCTCCAGCCCCGACACATTGAAGGTGACTTTCAACTCATCGGTGGTCTGGTTGAAGTCGAGCAATGCCGAACCGAAAACGCCACTGTTGTTGAGCGTGGTAAAGTTCGCCACATATGTCGCAGCGCTAGCGGGAACGGATGCTCCGACCATCAGTGCGGCAGCCACGGCCATTTTCGGCAAGGATGGTAGTTTCAGTCTCGATGTAATCATGGGTCTTCCCTTTCCTCCTCCGCACACCGCTTCGAAGCAGGCAGCCCACGAAGACATTCGTCTCCCGTCGTTAACCATAGTCGCGAAAGGCGTTATCGTTCAAAAATTTGATGCGCAGTCCATGATCCCGGCTGACATACGCGTCGGTTCAGCAGATCGAGATGAGCTGCTGCCTCGCCGGTCGATCTGTACTCGATCTATTGTGGGTCGTCGGAATCCGATGCCGGTGGCTTGGACGAGCTCTGCTTGGGCGCAGATTCTGCCGCAGCTGGACTGTCGGAGGGCGCTGCTGACGCTTCCGGGGTCGGAACTGGCGTCGGCGCCGCACTCGGTGCCGAACTGCCCTCGTCGCCTTGGCGATCCGGCGGCGATGTCGAGGTCACTGTTGCGAGCGGCAGCATGGAATCGCTGATCGTCCCGCCCAGAACCTGACCCTCGGCCGCGCGATTATCGGTCCTCTGCTGCGCCTTCTGGCCGCATCCGGAAAGCACGATGCAGACGGCAGCTAACACGAGCGAGCGCATCATCATGGCAACGAACAGGCCTTTCCTTCAAGGCTCGCGAGAAAATCGTCGAGCCGGGCAAGCAATGCCTTATCGAAAGCCTCCGGCGCAAGCCCTATGCCGAGCCGCTCCAGGCTCGTAATCCCGAATTCCTCGATCCCGCATGGCACGATGCCGGTGAAATGGCTGAGGTCGGGCGCAAGATTGACCGAAAAACCATGCATCGTGACCCAGCGACGCACACGCACACCGATCGCACCGATCTTGGCTTCGCGCCCGTCGATATCCTTCGTCCAGATCCCCACGCGCCCTTCGGCGCGCCAGCTTTCCAGGCCGAGATCGGCAAGCGTTGCGATCACCCAGCCTTCGAGCGAGTGGACGAAGCAGCGCACGTCGCGCCCGCGCTCCCCAAGGTTGAGCAGGATGTACCCGATCCGCTGGCCCGGACCGTGATAGGTATAACGCCCGCCCCGCCCCGCCTCGAACACTTCGAATCGCGGATCAAGCAGTTCATCCGCTGCCGCGCTGGTCCCGGCGGTATAAACAGGGGGATGCTCCAGCAGCCACACGAGTTCCTCTGCCGTTCCGTCGGCAATCGCGCGGTTACGCGCTTCCATTTCCGTGAGCGCCTGCGCATAGGGAACGGGCGCGCTCGCCTGTCGCAACTCGGGAGTTTTCGGGGAGGGCATCGACATCCACGATTGCGTGGGAGCACTGGGCGCGCTTATCAAGAGGCAATCGGCATGAAATGCCGCGGCGAGGGAAGATAATGGCAGCGACGAAACTCGATCTCAATGCGGTATGGGACCGCTCGGTCCGGCTGATGATGGCCAACCGCGAGTTGATGCTGGTGATCGCCGGAATCTTCTATTTCCTGCCGCGCGTGACCTTCCGCCTGTTCGTCCCGCCAGTCGAAAAGGCGCTGGCGCAGGCAACCTCGTCCGAACAGGCAATGGCGGTGTTCAACGCCTATTCCCAGCAATACTGGTGGCAAAACCTGCTCCTGCTGGTGCTTCAGGCGGCGGGAATCGTGGCCATGCTGGCCCTGTTCGGAGATCGTTCCCGCCCGACCGTGGCCGCAGCCATGCGGCGCACGGGCATCTATCTACTCCCGACCATCGGGGCGGTGATCCTGTTTGCCATCATCCTGTCACTGGCGTCGCTGACCAGCGCGCTGCTGGGCGGGCTCACCGGATCGCTTGCGGTTACGCGAGTGCTCTTCCTCATCATGCTGCCGGTGATCATCTATATCGCTACCCGGCTTTCGCTGTTCGCGCCGGTGATTGCGGTCGACAAAGTCGCCAATCCGTTTCGCACATTGCAGGAATCATGGCAGCTAACCGAGGGCAACGGTATGAAGCTGCTGCTTTACTACGTGCTGCTGGGCATTGCTTTCCTGGTGATAAGCTGGGTGTTCGTGCAGGGCATCGGCCTCCCGCTCGCCCTGCTTGGGCCCACCCCGGCACTGGTTGGTGGGGCGATCCTCGAAGGATTGACCAGCGCAGCATTCTGGATCGTGCTCAATGCCAGCCTCGCTGCGATCTTCCAGCTGTTGAAGCGCGGGCCTAACCCCTGGCCCGATTACGATTGATCGGGAAGGCGGCGATTCACCCGCCTGAATGACTGACCGGCCGTAGGCGGGTAGGATCAGGCGGAGGGGCTGAAGCCATTCTTGGCGATATGGCGGTCGAGATAGGCCATGACCACGTCTTCGGTGATATTGCCCGCTGTGGTTGAGAAGTAGCCCCTACCCCAGAACCTCTGCCCCCAGTAGCGCCTGCGGATGTGTTCGAACTCCTGCTTGAACTTGCGCGACGAACGCCCTTTGGCGCGGCGCACGAAATCGCTGACCGAGACATGTGGCGGGATCTCGACGAACATGTGAACGTGGTCGCGTGACAGTGCGCCATTGATGATGGTCACATCCATTTCATCGCAAACCTGCTTGATGCTCTCGCGCACGCGCAGGCGAACTTCGCCATGCAGCACTTTGAACCGATATTTCGGTGCCCATACGAGATGATAGCGATGATGAAAGGTCGTGTGGCAACCCTTGCTGTAGCCCATAGCAGGTATCCTCGGGGAGGTGAGACTTCACGCCCTTCAGGCAGTCTCACTTCCCCGAGGATACCTGCTATCGAACGAGTCCAGGGCTGAAGCCAGTATCCCACTGAAGTCGGAGGGGTTGCTCCCAGGCGGGGCCTAAAATTCAGTCGGTGGCTTTCTTCCAGCCCCAGAACAGTTTGCACGGCAGGACGTTGCGCCATTCGTACCCGGCATCGATATGGGTGAAGTGGCGCGCCATGAAATCGCGTGCGCGTGCGGTGAACTGATAGACCAGGAAGGCACCGCCGGGACGGATCACCCGGTGTGTAGCCGCCGCAATCGCCGGGCCGACGCCATCGGGCAAGGTCGAGAACGGCAGTCCGGAAAGAACATAGTCGGCCTTCTCGTACCCATGCGCAGCAACGATCGCCTCGACATCTTCGGCCGAGCCAAGCACCGCGTGGAAACGGCTGTCGGCATATGTGCGCTTGAGATAGTCGATGTAGAGCGGATTGGTATCAATCACGATCAGCGCGCCATCACGGCGCAGCTTTTCCAGCACCGGGCCGCAGAATGTGCCGACACCCGGACCGTATTCCACGAAAAGCTCGCATTCGTCCCAGCGGACCGGGGCGAGCATCTTCTCGATCGTGTAGCGCGATGACGGAATGATCGAACCGACCATCTTGGGCTGCTCGAGGAAGCCGCGGAAAAACACGCCCCATTGCGCGAGATAGCCCGTCTGCTTGCCTTTGCGGCGTCGGCGACCCAACGCTCGTGCCCCTTGATTGCTATTCAATTGCTTGTCCCTGCAAACTGGAAGCGTGCTGACTACAGTCTGTCGGCGGCATTGCAAGGGGGCGCGGCTCATTCTAGCGGAGATTTGCCATGGCCGAACCTGCCCAGAGCCCTCCCGTAGCCGCCAGCGTGCCCGCAGCGAGCACGATTTCGCGCGGACGCATGGTGCTGCTGTTCGCGGTCATGCTGACCACGGCGGCGGGCAATACGGCAATGCAATCGGTCATGCCCTCGATCGGCACGGAGCTGGGCGTGGCCGACGTCTGGATCAGCCTGGCCTATACGTGGTCGGCATTGCTGTGGGTGATCTGCGCGCCGCTCTGGGCGAGACGATCCGACCATCGCGGACGCAAGGCGATGATGGCGGTCGGGCTGCTTGGCTTCATCTTCTCCTTCGGCATCTGCGGTTCGATTCTGCTGGCGGGGCTCGACGGGCTATTCTCGGCCACGGCAACGCTGTTGATGTTCGCCGCCGCGCGCAGCCTCTATGGCGGTTTCGGTTCCGCCGCCCCGCCTGCGGTGCAAGCCTATGTCGCCAGTCGCACTCCGCGCGCCCAACGGACCAAGATGCTGGCGATCATCACCTCCAGTTTCGGCCTCGGCACTGTCGTCGGCCCGGCGCTGGCGCCGATGATGATCTTCCCGCTGGCAGGCCTCGCCGGACCGTTCTTCATCTTTGCGCTTATTGGTGTGGTCGTGCTGGTTGCACTGCGCCTGCAACTGCCCAACGACAATCCGAGCTACGCTGCGCGCGGGTCGGTCGCGGGCGCTCCATTCAGCGCCAGTGCAAGCAATTCCTTCCGCCAAGAGGACGACAGCCCGGACCGTCCGGACGGAACACCGGATCCAACGCCCCCGTGCCAACGTCTTAGCTGGCGCGACGCACGGCTCCGCCCCTGGCTCGTTGCGGGCGTCGCCGGCGGCCATGCGCAGGCGGCCCTGCTCGGGATCGCCGGCTTCTTCATCCTCGACCGGCTGGGCCTGCGTGCAACTCCGACAGCGGGCGCGGGACCGGTAGGACTGGTGCTGATGTGTGGCGCGATTGCCACCTTGCTCGCGCAATGGGGATTGATCCCCAACCTCAACCTTGGCCCACGGGTATCTGTGCTGTCGGGAATGACCGTGGCGCTGTGTGGCACCATCGGGCTGGCATTTTCGCACGATTTGCACACGATCGCGCTGGCTTTTGCTTTCACCTCGCTCGGCTTTGGCCTGTTCCGTCCCGGATTTAACGCCGGGTCGAGCCTCGCCGTCACCAAGGCCGAGCAGGGGCAGGTCGGCGGCATCGTCACCTCGATCAACGGCACTGCATACATCCTCGCCCCAGCGCTGGGCGTGTGGTTCTACGACCATTACGAATGGGTCGCCTTCGGCATGATCGCGGCGCTTTGCTGCGTGGTGCTGGTCTGGGGATCGCGCACGCTCCATAGCGACGCGGCGTTCCAGGCCATGCCGGCGGAGGACGACTGAAGGCCGCTACAGGATTTCCTCGACCCGCTCCTGCGGACGACACAGCCGCACACCCTTGTCGGTTTCGACCAGCGGGCGTTCGATCAGGATCGGTTCGGCGACCATCGCGTCGAGCACCTGATCGGCAGCGGCGGCAGGCAGGCCGCGCTCCTCGGCGTCGGTTCCGCGCAGGCGCAGCCCTTCGTTCGGCGTCATCCCGGCATCGCGATACAGCTGCGCCAGCTTCTCGCGACTGGGCGGATTTTTCAAATATTCGACCACTTCGACCTCGACCCCGTCGCGCTCCTCCAGCAGCGCCAGCGTCTTGCGCGAAGTGCCGCATTTGGGATTGTGCCAGATCGTTGCCTTCATCGTGATTGGTCCTTGTCATTGGAATTGCCGAATGCCGGGACCGAACTCTTGGCGTCCCTGCTACTGATGCCGGGTGCAGGCGCCGCGCTGATGGTCTCGACCCGCCGCGCGACACGCCCCGCCCGCTCTATCGCTCGCACCAGCCGCGGCTGGACCCCACAGCGGCACAGATTGCGGATCGCCGCCTTGATCTCTCCCTCGCTCGGCGCTGAATTGCTCTTGAGGAGGGCGGCGGCAGCCATCACGATGCCGGGGGTGCAGAAACCGCACTGGATCGCCTGTTCGGCCACCATCGCCTGCTGCACTGGATGGGTACGGTCGGCACTGAGCCCCTCAATCGTGGTGACGACGCGCCCCTCCGCCTCGGCAATGGTGACAAGGCAGGACCGCAGCACCTCGCCATCGACGTGCACCATACACGCCCCGCAATCACCCACGCCGCAACCATATTTGGTGCCGGTCAGATTGGCGGCATCGCGCAACGCCCAGAGCAGGGGTGTGTCGCCGTCGAGCAGGAATTCGACCGGCCTGTCGTTGACCGTCATGCGCGCCATTATGTTGCCGAACCCTGTTTGCTATTGCTTCGAGCGAATGCTCAGCTCTGCCAGCTGTCGTCGATCCGGGTGATCTTGCGCTTCCACGCCTCGAAGTCGAACACACCTGCCCCGCCCTGGCTGCTCATCACCGACAGGTCACGCTGGTGGACGTCGACCACATCCTGACCGACCAGCATCGGTTCGCCCATGGCAAGTGTCGCCACCTGGATCTCGCAGGCGCGCTGGAGCGCCCAAATCTGGACGAACATTTCCGGGATCGTACGCCCCATCACTACCGGGCCGTGATTGCGCAGCATGAGGATGCGATGATTGCCCAGGTTCTGCACCAGCCGCTCGCCTTCTTCTGCCCGAACCGTAACACCTTCGAAGTCGTGATATCCGATCTGGCCCTGAAAATTGCAGGCGTAGAAATTGATCGGAAGAAGGCCGTCCTTGTGGCTGCACACAGCCATCGTCTCGGTCGTATGGACATGGCAGATGGCCGCCGCGCGATCCCCCAGATGCTGGTGGAAATAGGCATGCTGGGTGAAACCGGCCTTGTTCACCATATAGGGTGAGCCGCCGACATTGTTGCCCTCCACGTCGATCTTCACAAGGTTCGACGCCGTCACCTCGTCATACAGCAAGCCGAAGGGGTTGATCAGGAAGGTATCCTTCTCATCCGGCACCTTGACTGAGATGTGGTTGTAAATCGATTCCCCCCAACCAAGGTGGTCGAAAATGCGATAGCATGCCGCCAGATCGAGCCGCGCCTTCCATTCGGCTTCGCTGCATTCGTAATTGAGGTTGGCATGTTTGGCCTGGGTCGCCATCGCTCTCTCCATATTCTCTCGTTCACAGCCAGTATCGCACGCAGCTGCGCAGTATGGCAAGCAGGCACGCATTGTAGCCGCGCGCAAGCCGTCCCACACCAATCATTAACCAAAAATGCGCATAGAGGCTCGCGAGGAACGTGGGGACGCGCACGCAATGGATGATCTGCTGGCGGATTTTATCGCCGAAACAAGAGACATGCTGGAGGCCAGCGCCAGCGAAATCGTGGCCTGGGAAGCCGATCCCTCCGATCGCGCGCGCCTCGATACGATTTTCCGCTTCGTGCACACGGTCAAGGGCAATTGCGGGTTTTTCGACTTCCCCCGGCTCGAGCGACTGAGCCATGCCGCAGAGGATACGCTGGCCGATTGTCGTGCCGGGCGACGCGAACCAGACAGCGCTCTGGTCAGCGCCGTACTGGCGATCATCGATCGGATCGGCGAGATGGTCGAGGCGATCGAGGCTGGTGAAGATCTGGCCGCGGGAAACGACGATGGGCTTGTCTCCGCGCTGTCCCAAGATCCGGTCATCGGGATTGAGCCGGCCCCTGCGGCGACTTCCAAGGACACTGCCGCTTCCGGCGGCGACAAGCCGGGACGTGCCGCCGCGCAGCGTTCGATCCGCCTCCCGGTTGGCTTGCTCGACGAGGTGATGAAGGGCGTGTCGGACATGGTGCTTGCGCGCAACGACCTTTCGCGGCGCCTGCGCGAACAAAGCGACGATCCCGCCCTGCAAAGCTCCTTCGAGCGGCTGTCTGCAATTCTTGCCGATGTCCGCAATTCGATCAGCAGGATGCGGATGCAGCGGCTCGAGCATTTGTTCGCGTCGCTCCCGCGGCTCGTCCGCGACCTTTCGACCGAACTCGGTAAGCTGGTGATGGTCGATTGCGAGGGGGGCGACGTCGAACTCGATCGCGAAATGGTGGAAATCATTCGCGACCCGCTGACCCATATCATCCGTAACGCGATCGACCATGGGATCGAGGATCCTGCCGCCCGGCTCAAATCCGGCAAGCGGGAAATCGGGCTGTTGCGCTTCGCTGCGCGCCAGTCGGGTAACCAGATCACCCTCGTCATCAGCGACGACGGACGCGGCATCGACATCGACCGGATCGCCGCCAAGGCACTCGCCAGTGGGCTGCGCAGTTCTGATGAGCTGGGTCTCATGGGCGAGCGCGAAAAGCAGTCGCTCATATTCGAACCGGGCCTCTCCACGGCGGAGGAAATCAGCAAGGTTTCCGGTCGCGGCGTAGGCATGGATGTGGTGCGCGCCAATATCGAGAAGGTTGGCGGCACAATCGACATCTCAAGCACGCCCGGCGAAGGCACGGTGTTGTACCTCCAGCTGCCGCTGACGCTGTCGATCATTTCGGCCCTGACGGTTGAATCGGGGGGCCTGCGCTATGCCATTCCACGTAGCTACGTAGAGGAAGTGATGTTCGCATCGAGCGCCGGCGTCGACTACGCCGACGCCGGTGCTCGTAAGCTGCTGACCTTCCGGAACAGCCGCGTTCCCTGCATCGAACTCAACGACGTACTCGGGTCCGCGCCCGGGGAAAACGCGGATCAAAGCGATAGGACGCTGGTACTGATCCGCCTGGCGAGCGACGAGATATTGGCTCTGGCCGTCGACCGGGTGCACGATCATGAAGATGTCGTCGTCAAGCCTCTCGCACCCGCGTTGATGCAGACAAGGCTTTACGCTGGCACCACCTTGCTCGACGACGGACGTCCGATGATGTTGCTCGACATCCCGAGCATTGCGGCCACCCACGGCTTCTCGAGCGAAATTCGCAGCCGAGCCGCGCCGGATGAAAGCGCCGCATCCCGCGGTCAGGCGACGGGCGTCCCGGTGATTTTGTTTGCCGGGCTCGACGGGCGCCGCCGCGCCGCGCGCCTGGCGCTGGTACGCAGGATCGATACTGTCGCGCGCGAGGCCATCGATATCGAGGGCGCGCGTGCGCAAGTGGTGATTAATGGACGGATCTTCCCACTGGCCGGGCATCTTTGCGGTCCCCTGCCGGAGAAGCGATGTCGCCTGCTGCGCTTGAGCGATGGACAGGACGAACTCGCCTATGTCGTCAGGGAAGTTATCGACGCCAGCTGGGTGACCGGCGAAATTGCTCCAAGCGATGGCGATCCCAGCATTGAGGGCGTGGCGCTCATAGATGGCAAGCCGGTGACGCTGATCGACGCGCGCCAGTTGTTTGCCGAGCGCCTTGGCTCCACGCAAACGGCCGGTTTGTTGACCTGTCACTTGCCCGACGATGACGAATGGAGCCGCAATATCCTCCAACCGCTGTTGATCGAGGCAGGCTATGCCATCGAACACGACCGCTGCACCCAGGCCGATCTGGCGATCCTATTGAGCGAGAACCCTGCCTCAGCGAGCCAATCGGCGCGCACCACTATCCGGGTTTCGTCTGAACCGGTCGGTCCGGACCATGACGGGAGCGTTTACCTGTACGATCGAGAAGCGTTGTTGAACGCCCTCGCCCGCGCAAGAACGGAGCGAGCGGCATGAACCAGCTATTGCTCCTATGCATGATCGCCGGACGCAAGGCGGCGATTGCGGCTTCGGAAGTACGCTCGGTCATCGAGATCGAAGCCTTCACGCCGGTTCCGGGAGCACCGCGCCATATCCCCGGCCTGACCGCTTTACGCAGTCAAGCGTTGACGCTGATCGATTGCCGGTCGGTGCTCGGCTTCGAGCCAAGCGAAGAGATCATCGGACTTCGTGCCGCAGTGGTCGAACTCAACGGCCATTCCTACGCTTTGCTGCTCGACGAAGCCCATGACGTGGCTGAGGCGATGTCGGCTCCCGAGCCGGTTCCGGGTGGCTTTGGCGAAGGCTGGCAGAATGCGGCGACGGGGATGGTGGAGACGGTGGAAGGCCCGGCACTGGTTCTCGATGTCGAGCGTCTCATTGGCGGGCAACTCGCACAAGCCGCTTAAGCGAAAAGTTACCGCTTCCCTGTAAACGGATACAGAAATTGATTTTGTAGGGGCGCCAGCAACATGAAGACCTGTCTCGTTGTCGACGATTCGCGGGTGATCCGCAAGGTTTCGCGGCATATTCTCGAAACCCTTGGCTTTTCCGTGCGCGAAGCTGAAAACGGCCAGCAAGGCTTGGATCGGTGCGCAGAGGAGATGCCCGAGGTGGTCCTGCTCGACTGGAACATGCCGGTGATGACCGGTATCGAGTTCATCACCCAGTTGCGCCAGCGCGAAGGCGGGCAAAAACCCAAGGTGGTGTTCTGCACGACCGAGAACGATGTCGCCCACATTCGCGAGGCGATCGACGCTGGTGCGGACGAATACGTCATGAAGCCCTTCGACCACGAGACATTGCAGATCAAGCTGCAGCTCGTTGGCATGGCCTGAGGACAGGCACCATGACAGCGGCATTACGCCGGGATCAGTTCACGACCGGCACCACCGATTTATCCAGCAACACCAGCGGACCGGAAACGACCCGGGTCATGCTGATCGACGATTCGCTCACGGTGCGGACTGTTTTTTCGCGCATGATCGACCGGGAAGGCGATCTGGAGGTCGTCGCCCAGGCCGGAACTGCCGAACAGGCGCTGATGACGCTGCGTGCGGTCGCGGTGGACGTGATCCTGCTCGATCTGGAGATGCCGGGGATGGGCGGCATCGAAGCGCTGCCCAAGCTGCTCGAAACCGCAGGCAAGGCGCAGGTGCTGGTCGTTTCCTCACTGACCGCCGATGGCGCCGAAGCGACATTGACGGCACTGCAAATCGGCGCCGCCGACACGATGCTGAAGCCGCGTCCCGGAGGGTTCGACGAGGATTACAAGCAAAACCTGCTCAGCAGAATCCGGGCACTCGGCGGCAAGCAGGCCGAAGTAATCGGTGCAACACCGGAAGCAAGCGCGCCTGCGCCGGGTACACCGCTGAAGCCCAGGGCCGTCGCAATCGGCGCATCGACCGGCGGTATCCACGCGCTCAACCTGTTCCTACGCAAGCTGCCGCGCCAGTTCGACCTGCCGCTGCTCATAACCCAGCATTTGCCGGAAAGCTTCATCCCGGTGTTCGCCAATCAGATGGAAATGGCGTCAGGACGCAAGGCAAGGCTTGCCGACGAGGGTGTCATCGTCGAACGCGGAGAAATCCTGATCGCGCCGGGACATGGCCACATGATTTTGCGCAAGCAGGCTGGTCGGGTGGTTATCGGACTGGCGTTCCACGATGTTCCGAGCGGCTGCCGCCCGTCGGTCGACCCGATGTTCGCCAGCGCAGCCGACGCTTATGACGGCCATGTCGCGGCAATTCTGTTATCGGGCATGGGCAGGGATGGCAGCGAAGGCGCCCGGCATCTGGCGCAGGCTGGCGGCGCGGTTCTGGCGCAGGATGAAGCCTCCAGCGCGGTCTGGGGAATGCCCCGGATGGTCGCCGAAAGCGGCCTGGCTCATGCTGTTCTCCCGCCGGAAGGCCTGGCCGCGAAAGTGGCGGTCATGGCGGGCGGCAATTGGTGACTGCAAACGATCCAGCCTATCGGGTGATTGCCGACCTGCTCGAGGCGCGCACCGGGCAAACGCTGACTGAGGGTCGGATGTGGCGGGTGCCGTCCGCATTGGCTGGTGTATTCCGGGAGCGCGGCATTTCGAACGTCGATCAGCTGGTTTGCCTGCTTGACAATCCCGCCGAGCATCGGCTCGCGGGAGAGGTGGTCGAAGCCCTGCTCAACCACGAAACCTACTTCTTTCGCGATCAGGCCTCCTTCGCCGCACTGGAGAACGACGTGCTGCCCGAACTCGCGCGTGCCAATGCAGCCACCCGCCAGATCGCAATCTGGTGCGCAGGTTGCTCCACCGGTCAGGAGGCGCTGTCGCTGGCCATGCTGTTCGCCGAGCAGGCGTCCCAGTGGAACGGCTGGCGAATTTCAATCCTTGGCACGGACATTTCGGCCAAGGCGATCAGCGCGGCGCGAACCGGGCATTACTCCCAGTTCGAAATCCAGCGTGGCATAAGCGTTGCGCAAATGCTCGACTACTTTACCGAGCACAAAGGCGGCTGGCAGGCGAGCGAGACAATACGCTCGCTCGTGCGTTTCCAGCAACACAATCTGCTCGATTCTCCTCCGCTTCCAGCCCGTTTTGACCTGATCCTGTGCCGCAACGTGCTGCTTTATTTCGATCCGGCTACACGCGCCAAGGCATTCGCGCGGATGCGCGGCGCCATAAATCCCGATGGACGGCTGGTGCTTGGCGCCGGGGAAACGGTCGTCGGCCAAACCGACCAATTCGTCAGCGCCAGTCGCGGCGTTGCACTTTATCGACCGCAATCAACGAACGTGACTTCAACCCAATTTATCGATCAGCCTTACACGCTGCGAGCACGGGCATAATCACTTTACCTTTCCTTAGCCGGACGGCCGGTAGATACACAAAATCAACCGGTCAGCTGCTGATGAGACGAAAAATCAAAATGATAACTCAGCATCGCCCTACCGGCTCATACCGGCGTCTGGCCGCATTTGCGCCTCCGGCGTCGCTGTTTTTCATCTTTCTGACGACCGTAACGATGTTGATGATGGCGCGTCACCGCAGCGCCGTGTCCGATTACGTCGTAGCAGGGGTTCTCGTATTCGGTGTCATTACCCTGATCGCGATCCGGCGAGGGTTAGCGCATATCCGGCAGCTTGACCAGGTTAGCCTGATCGACGGCCTAACCGGACTGAGTAGTCGCGAATCGTTCCACGCCGACTACAAAGAGCTTGCAGCGAACGACGAAGAACTTGCCGTAGCTCTGGTCGATCTTGATGGCTTTCTGATGGTCAACGAGCATCACGGCCATGCGATCGGTGACGAGGTGCTGCGCCGATGCAGTGCGATCCTTAACACGCAGGTAGGCGATGAGGCGAAGCTTTATCGGATGGGTGGCGATGAATTTGCGCTACTGATGTCCGGCAAGCTTGCCGGCACCTTGCTCGAAGGCCTGTGCCGCAATGTAATCGAGCGGCTGTCGCGACCCCTGCAGGTATACAATCTGTCGCTGACACTAGGTGCCAGCATCGGCCTGTCCCGTTGCAGCCCGGGTAAACCGGCCAGCGCTTCGGAAATGCTGCGACGGGCCGATGTCTCGATGTATGCCTCCAAACGTGCCGGCAAGGGGCGGTGCACCTGGTTCACTGCCGAATTCGACGCCAACCGGGCGCAGACCCGCGATATCGATGAGGATCTGCGGCAGGCTTTGGTCCACGACCAGTTTTCCCTGCTTTACCAGCCGCTGGTCGATTGCGATACAGCCCGGGTCGCGTGCGTGGAAGCACTGCTGCGCTGGCATCGCCCGGACGGCAAATCCATCGGACCTGATGTATTCGTCCCGGTGGCCGAGCAATCGGGGCTAATCCTCCCGATCGGCCTGTGGGTGTTGCGGCGCGCCTGCATGGATGCGCTGGCGTGGGACGAGATCATGCTGAGTGTGAACATTTCCGCCGCACAGCTGCGCAACGCGGAGTTTCCTGTCCAGCTGGGCCAGATTCTCGAGGAAACAGGCTTCGATCCCGGTCGGCTGGAACTGGAAATCACCGAGACCTGCCTGGTCCTTGATCCGGTGGTGGCAGAACGCAGCCTGGCGATGATCCGCAACTTCGGCGTCAATGTTGTCCTGGACGATTTCGGCACCGGCTTTGCCTCCTTCGGCTTCCTGCGCCAGTTCCGGTTCGAAAAGCTCAAGATCGATCGGAGCCTGGTCGAGGAGGCGGAAACCGACGAAGCCAGCCGCGCGGTCATGCTCTCCAGCGTCACGGTAGCGCGCGCGATGCGTATGAAGGTCACGGCCGAAGGCGTCGAAACCGAGGAACAGGCGAGGATGGTTCGCGCGGCAGGTTGCGACCAGATCCAGGGATGGCTGTATTTCAAGGCTATGCCCGCAGCGGAAATCGGCAAATATCTCAACCGGCCGCTCGACATGGCATCCATCTACCTCGGGCATAGCAGCGCGCAAGCCGAACTGTTCGACGAACCGGAACGAAAGATCGCCTGAACCGCAACCGCGCAGGGCCGCACTTTAACGCGGTGTCAAGCATCTCCGAATATGGTGAACCCTGCATTGAGACACAGGAGATCACCGCAATCATGAACGCGCCGACGGCCATTGTCGCTCAGAGCCTGACCGAGGAAATCGCGCAGCTCGCGGTAGAGCCGACCAGCATCGTCGAAGAACGCTACTGGCTGGCCAAATGGTTCAACCGTTTGCCGGTCGATCGCAAGCTTCTGCTGACTTCGGGCACGCCGATGTTCGCACTCAGCGTGGTGACAATTCTTGCGCTGATCGGATTCATCTGGCCGGCGACCATCCATTTCATGGCGCCTCTGGTCATCATCGTCGCGGGTCTCGGCCTGTTCTTCGGCTTTCTCGAAACGCGTCGAATGATCCGCGATACGATTCGCCCGCTGCGCAGCATCGTCCGTGAGATGACCCGAATTAGTGAAGGCCAGCGCGATATTTCCGTTCCTGCTCTGGACCGAGTGGACGAGATCGGTGATCTCGCACGCGCGCTGAGGCTCAATCTCAAGGCTGCCCATAAGGTCGACGAATTGTTCGAGGCGCGCAAGCATTCCGCCCAGCAGCGCCAGGACGAGCTGCTGTCGCTCGCGGCGAGCTTCGAAACCTCGATCGGCGAAGTCGTCGGCGGCGTGGCTTCGGCATCGAGCCAGCTACGCTCGACCGCCAGCGCCATGGCCTCTGCTGCAGAGCAGGCGCATCGGCAAACCACGCTGGTTGCGCAATCGATGGATCGCGCTTCCGGGGGCGTCACCGCCGCCGCTGCTGCGTCGGACGAATTTGCCATGTCGATTGGCGAGATCAGCCGTCAGGCGACCAATTCGGCCGAGCTTGCGCGAAATGCGACCAATGCAGCCGCACAGGCCGACCACACGATCTCCACGCTCGCAAGCTCGGCCAGCGAAATCGAACAGATCGTCGAACTGATTTCCTCTATTGCGCAGCGCACCAACCTCCTGGCGCTCAATGCCTCGATCGAGGCCGCGCGCGGCGGCGAAGCCGGGCGCGGGTTTGCCGTCGTCGCCTCTGAAGTGAAGGAGCTCGCCGCACAGACCAGCCGCGCGACCGAACAGGTTGCCGAGCAGATTCGCGAGATGCAGAACTCTACCGGCGCCAGCGTGAACGCGTTGCGCTCCATCGGAGACCAGATCAAGCAGCTGGAAACGACTGCCGTGGCGATTGCCAGCGCGGTCGATCAGCAGTCTGTCGCAGGGCAAGACCTTGCGCGTTCCATCGACCTCGCGGCGCGAAGCTCCGACGAGGTTGCCTCGAACGTCGACCAGGTGCGCGAAGCGTCGAGCAGCACCGGAGCCGCCGCCAGCCAGGTGCTGACATCGGCGACCGAGCTGGAAGATCAGGCCGCCATGCTCAACCACAAGGTGGCGGATTTCCTCTCGCAGGTTCGCGCCTCCTGACGACGGCGCGCGTCACTCGCCGATCTGGGCGAGGATCTGTTGTGCGCGGGACAGGTGCGGGCGGTCGAGCATCCCCTTGCGCCAGCCGATTGCCCCGGCACCGGGGTTGGCCTCGAACAGGCTAACGATCTCGCGCGCTTCGGCAAGCTCTTCCTCGCTCGGCGTGAAGGCAGCGTTGATCACCTCGACCTGCGCGGGATGGATCGCCAGCATTCCGCGGAATCCGTCGCGCCGGACCTGCTCGGCGCGCGCCTTCAATCCGTCGAGATCACGGAAATCGCCCATGATCGTCTCGATCGGTGCGACCCCTGCTGACGCCGCGCCGAGGAGGCACAGGCTACGCGCGAGTTCGAACACGGGACGATAGCGCCCTTCACTATCGGTATTGCCGAGCGCGCCGAGCGCATCCGCCAGATCCTCCGCACCCCAGGTCATCCCCTCAAGCCGCGGAGCATTGCGATAGGTGCCGGTGGTGAACATCGCCGCCGCAGTTTCGGTCACCAGCGCGATCACCCGCGTGCTGCCCGCCTCAATGCCGTGCTTTTTCTCCAGCTTGGTGAGCATGGTATCGAGCCGCTCGACATCGTGACCCCCTTCGGCCTTGGGCAGCATGATTCCACCCGGAGCTTTGGGCATCACCGCATCGAGATCTTCTTGAGTCATTCCCCCATCTAGCGGGTTTACACGGACCCAGATCCGCCCGCGCTGGTCAGCATTGGCAGCAAGGAAATCGGCCACCATGCTGCGCGCTTGGGGCTTCGCCTCCAACGCAACTGCGTCTTCCAGATCGAGGATCACCCGGTCCGCCGGTCCGGCGAGAGCTTTCTCCATCTTCCTCTCGCTGTCTCCGGGTGCGAACAACCATGAGCGCAGGGGGAATTGAGTGGTGGACATGACTTTGATCCTCGAACTGTCTGGTTTGCGCATAGCGCCTAACAAATGATCTCGCCTGCGCACAGCCTCGCAATGCGGGCGACCAGTCGCTATGTGGCATTGCGTGACCGATCTCGCACTTTCTCAAACAGACGGGCAATCGCAGGTGCAACCTCGCGCACCTCTGGATCCCGACCACGCAGCACTGGCTGCTGCGTGCGAGGAGGGTGTCGGCCTCGCGACAATTGCCGGGATCGAGGGCAGTTTCTCCCGTCGCCTTGGCGCGCAGCTCGCCGTGCGATCCGACGGATCGGTTGTCGGCAGCCTCGCCGACGGTTGTCTCGAACGTCAGCTTGCCACCGATTTGCTCGCGCTCACCGAACCTTGCCTGAAGCGCTATGGGCGCGGATCGCCGCAGATCGATTTTCGGCTGCCCTGCGGCGGTGGGCTCGATATCTGGCTTGATCCCGCGCCCGACCGGATGGCGTGTCGCACCGCTATCGAGGCATTGGAGGCGCGGCGACCTGCAAGTCTCGCAATGCCGTCTGGCTCGCCGATGGCCCGCAGAGGCTACATCCCCGCCCTCAAACTGCGCATCTTCGGCGAAGGACCGGAACCAGAAGCTCTGGAACGACTGGCCATCGCGGCGGGCTACGCCGTCGACGGCATAGCCAAGGCCGACTTGTCTTTGGGACAGCCGTCGCGGCTGCCCGTCGCCGATACGTGGACAGCGATTATCCTGCTGTTCCACGACCACGAATGGGAAGCTGCATTGCTGCAGGAAGCGCTCGCCAGTCCGGCCTTCTATGTCGGAGCGCAGGGCGGTGAAGGCGCACGGGTGGCGCGGGCGGCGCAACTGCTTGCCAATGGAACGCCCGAGGAAGATCTTGCGCAGTTACGCAGCCCGATCGGGGCAGTCGCTGCCTGCCGTACGCCCGAAACGCTGGCACTGTCGATCCTTGCCGAGGTAGCCGGAGCCTATGAGCACCTCCACGCCCCTGCTTGATCCGGGCATCGCGCTGGTCCTGCTCGCAGCCGGGAGCGCGCGCCGGTTCGGAGGCGACAAGCTCAGCGCGGAATGCGGTGGCAAGCGGGTGATAGAATGGGCGTTGGAGGCGGCAGAAAAGGCCGGATTCGTTACGCGAACGATTGTCCTCCCAGTCGGCAAGGAATCTCTCATGACTAGCGTGTCGGGTTGGCAAGTCGTCGAAAATCCCGCACCGGATGAAGGGCTGGCGAGTTCAATTCGCGTTGCAGTCAAAGCTGTCGGAACCGCGCAACGACTGGTCATCGCGCTTGCCGATATGCCCTTGGTCGCGCCAAGCCATCTGCGCGCGCTGGCGCTGGCAGATGGGACGGTTTTTACCGAACACAGCGCTGGGCGCGCAGGCGTTCCCGCAGCTTTCCCGCGCGGCGCATTCCGGCAATTGTCGGAACTCAAAGGCGATCGCGGCGCGGCGATTTTGGCGGGGACGATCGACCACACGATGCTGAGCCCTGCCGATCCATCAAACCTGATCGACGTGGATACGCCCGCCGCGCTGGCCGAAGCGTCAGACCTCCTTGGCGCGCTCAAAAGATAGCAGGGCCAGCAGCGCGAAACTCGCCAGCCAGTGCTCACCCATATAATCGCCCGCGACATGCGGCAGCGCCGCGTCGAGATGCTGCTGTGCGAGCCTGCGTAACGGCTCACATCGGGCATCGGGCGCAATCCGTCGGGCGATGTCGGACAGACACCAGCTGCGACTGAGGTTGAGACCGTCGAGATGAGCGATCTTGCCGTCGCTGCGATCCGAAACGCTCACCGGGTGGCATGACGCCTCAAGCCAGCCGCCATCGGGCAAAACTTGCCCAAACCACGGCATGAATTCGCCCTGATCGAGCACGCGACTCATCAGCAAGGTCGCAGTCAGGACCGGCGAGAGAAATTCGTCGCCGCCCGGCTCCCATCCGGCATAGACACCGCGATCGGTGAAGGCATCGCGGGTCCAACCATCTATCGCAGCAAGCAATTCCCTATCCTGTGCCTCTGCCCATTCTCGCGCCAGCACCAGCGCGAAGCTGGTGTTGTAATGCGTGCCCACGGTTATCGGATAGGTCAGCAAGGGCAGGAACGCGATGAAGCGCTCGGCAAAAGCCTGGGCGAGAGGTGCCAATCGTTCGCCCCATGGCTTGTCGCCGTGACGCATCGCCTCGAGGTGGAGATACAGCAGCCATCCCCAGCCATAGGGCCGCTCGAACCCGCGCGCGGATGGGCGCTGGAGATAGGCCAGTTCCACGGCCAGCCGGTCCTCGGTGAAGGTACTGTCCGCCAGCGCCTCGATCTCGGTCGCCTCCGGCATATCGGGGAACAGGCGGCGCAATGTCAGCAACGTCCACCAGCCATGCACGCAGCTGTGCCAGTCGAAACTGCCGAAAAACACCGGATGCAGCACGTGCGGGGGAAGCGCGTCGGCATCGCCCTCCAGCACGTGATCGAGCTTGTGCGGATATTCGCGCGCCACATGGCCCAGCGCGATGCGAGCGAAATTGCGGGCGATGTCTTGAGTGAGTGCGGTCATCGGAAAGCCAGGAAATAGATAATGGCGACATTGCAGGCGAACAGTGGAATGGCCGTGCCTGCCTGCATCCTGATCACGCCGTTCTGGCTTTTGAGTTCCAGCAGCGCGGCAGGGACGATGTTGAAATTGGCTGCCATCGGGGTCAGCAACGTGCCGCAAAAGCCGGCCAGCATGCCGACCGCGCCGATCACCGCCGCATCGCCGCCATATTGATGGATCAGCACCGGAATGCCGATAGCGGTCGCCATCACCGGGAAGGCGGCAAAGGCGTTGCCCATGATGATCGTGAACATCGCCATTCCCCCGCAATAGAGCAGCACGGCGAGAAACACGCTGCCCTGCGGCATGATGTCCCCGGCGAGCGAACCGATGACCTTGCCCACACCCGCCGCCGCGAACAGCGCGCCCAGCGCCGCCAGCATTTGCGGCAGCACCGCCGCCCAGCCGATCGAATCCATCAGCCGCCTGCCCTCCTGCATGGGTGCGGATATCGGCGGGCGCAGCCAGACATGGCACAGCGCCAGTGCCAGCAGTACTCCCACGCCGAACAGGATCAGCGTTTCGCGCCTTGGCTCGAACAGCCCCCACTGCCCGACCGGCGAGTAATTATAGAGCAGCGTCCCGACGACGGCGGTGAGCGGAATGGCGAGCGCGGGAATGAACAGCCGGTTGCCGAACCGCGCCGCCAGCGCTGCGCGCTCCTGCGGCGCGGTTGTCGGCGGATCACTACGCCCCAGCCCGCCGAACCCGGCAATCGCCACCAGCACCAGCACCAGAATGCCGTTGGCCAGATCGGACAGATACAAACCGAACAGGAAGCTCGCTGACAACAGCCCCCAGAACGCGGCATTGCCCCAGCGCTTGCCATTGCTCGCATCGCGTGCGCTGAGCACAGTCCAGATGGCAAACACCAGACCGGTCAGCAGATAGAGCCATTCGAGCGTTATCATGCGCGATCACCTGCATGTTGGCGCCCGATCCTGCGTTCGAGCAGGAACAGGCGCGCACCGTGGATGATGGTCGCGCAGATGGCCGTGGGGATCGCCCAGACCGACAATTGCAGGGGTGTCAGCACGACCCCGTCGCTGGCAAGGATCCCCTGGATCAGCAGGATCGAGGCGATGGCAAAAAAGATGTCCTCGCCAAAGAACAGCCCGACATTGTCGGTCGCCGCCGCCATTCCCAAGACCTGTTCGCGCTCATCCTCGGTCAGAGTGCCGTGGCGCTGGCTGGCGGCGGCCTCTGCCATCGGCGCGACCAGCGGGCGCACGGTTTGGGCCGGACCGCCGATATCCTTGAGCCCGATGGCGGCGGTCAGCTGGCGAAACACGAGGTAAAGCGCCAGCATCCGCGCCATCGTCGCCCCCGTGACCCCGCCGATCAGCGTGCGGGCACGTTCCTGCAACCCATATCGTTCGAGCAGGCCGATCACCGGCAGGATGATCCAGGTAACGCTGATATAGCGGTTGTCGTTGAACGCCTTGCCCAATGCCTCGATCACCGGGACCAGGTGCAATCCACCCAGCAGGCCGGTTACGACGGCAGCCACCGCCACCACCAGCAGCGGATTGAAGCGCAGGGCAAAGCCCACCACGACAAGGGCAATGCCCAGCAGCGGCCAGTAATTCATTCATCCTCCTCGCCAAAACCGCCCCCGCCCGGGGTCAGGATCACGAATGTGTCGCCCGGCTGCATTTCGGCCGAGCCGGTGGCTCCCAAGGTCTCTCGCGTACCATCGGCGCGTTCGACCCAATTTTCGCCTGCCAGCGCATCGCCGCCGCCCGCCAGTCCGCGCGGAGCGATCTTGCGGCGATTGGCGAGGATATTGGCGCGCGCAGGCTCCAGAAACGTCACCCGCCGTTCGACCCCGTCACCGCCGCGATACCGCCCCGCCCCGCCCGATCCGCGCCGGATGGCAAAGCTGTCGACCCGGACGGGCAAGCGCATTTCGAGGATCTCCGGATCGGTCAGGCGGCTGTTGGTCATATGCGTCTGCACCGCGCTCGTCCCGTCATGGTCCAGCCCTGCGCCCGAACCGCCGGCGATAGTCTCGTAATACTGCTGCCGGTCGTTGCCGAAAGTGAAATTGTTCATCGTCCCCTGGCTCGGCGCGAGCCTCCCTGTCGCCGCGAACAGCGCATCGGTCACCACCTGGCTGGTTTCGACATTGCCCGCCACCACTGCCGCACCGGGCGCAGGATCGAGCATGGAGCCTTCCGGCACCACCAGCTCGACCGGGCGCAGGCAACCATCGTTCATCGGAATCGGATCGTCGATCAGCGTGCGCAGGACATAGAGCGCGGCGGCGCGGGTGATCGCGCGCGGGGCGTTGAAATTGTCGGGCAGCTGCGCACTGGTCCCGGTAAAATCGAACACCGCCGATCGCGCGGCACGGTCCACGCGGATCTCCACGCGAACCTCGGCTCCATTATCCATCGGATAGGCAAAGCTGCCATCCTCCAGCGTGCCGACCAGGCGACGCACCGATTCCTCCGCATTGGCAAGGACGTGGCCCATATAGGCAGACAGCACCGCGCCGCCCTGTTCCTGCGCGGCAGCCTGCAACAGTTCGGACCCGCGCGTGCAGGCGGCGAGCTGGGCGCGCAGGTCGGACAAATTGCGCGCCGGGTTGCGCGCGGGCCATTCGCTGTCAGCCAGCGCATCGCGCACATCGGCTTCGCAAAAGCGCCCTGCATCGACCATCAGCAGATTGTCGATCAGCACCCCTTCTTCGGCGATGGTGCGGCTTTCGGGCGGCATTGATCCGGGCGCGATCCCGCCGATATCGGCATGATGGCCGCGCGCCGCGACAAACGCATCGGGCGTGTCGCCGTCTTCGCCATAGAACACCGGCACGATGACCGTGATGTCCGGCAGATGCGTGCCTCCGCGATAGGGATCGTTGAGGACATAGGCATCGCCGCGCCGCATTCCGCGCCCATCGCGCGGGGCGCCATCCGGCCCCGCTCCGCGCGCGGCGATCACCTGCCGGATTGATTCCCCCATGCTGCCCAGATGCACCGGAATATGCGGCGCATTGGCGATCAGCGCGCCGTCGGCGGCAAAGATCGCGCAGGAGAAATCGAGCCGTTCCTTGATGTTGACCGAGGTGGCGGTGGATTGCAGCACCAGCCCCATTTCCTCGGCGATGACCATGAAGAGGTTGTTGAAGATTTCCAGCCGTACCGGATCGACTTCGGTCCCCGCAGCGCGCCGCGTGTCACGCGGGGTATGGCGGGTGAGGACAAGGCTGCCCTCTTGCGCCAGCGCCGCCTGCCAGCCTTGCTCGACCACGGTTGTGGAACCCGGATCGACAATAAGCGCGGGGCCGATCACCGGCTCGCCATCGGTCATCGCGGCGCGCTGGATGCAGCGCCATTCGCCGCTCGCCTCGGCGTCGAGCGCGATCGGGTCGGCTGCCAGTCCGGCGAGACCGCCGACCGTTCCGCTTGCCTCGACGCTCAGCGCCTCGCAGATCACCTCGGCGGCGGCATCGTCATAGCCGAAACGGCGGCGGTGTTCGGCGCGAAAGTCTGCTTCCATCGCCGACATATCGCCGCAATCGACCGTCAGCACGCTGTCGCTCCCGGTAAAGCGCAGCCGCGCCTTGGGGGTGAGCGAAATCGCATCGTCCGGCACCGCCTGTTCGGCGAGCGCGGAGCGCGCCTCAGCCTCAAGCGCGGCAAGCTCGCCAGCAAACCCATCGGACAACGCGCGCACCACGCTTTTCTCGCGGATCGCCTTCACCGGGGCGAGCCCAATGCCATAGGCGGACAGGATACTAGCGAGCGGATGGACCAGCACGGTTTCCATCCCCAGCGCATCGGCGATCCGGCAGGCATGCTGCCCACCCGCCCCGCCGAAACAGGCGAGCGCATAGCGGGTTACGTCATGCCCGCGCGCGACGCTGATCTTGCGGATCGCGTTGGCCATGTTGTCGATTGCGATGGCGAGGAAGCCCTCGGCGATATCCTCCAGAGATTTCGGTTCGTCGAGCGCGGCGGCAACCTCCTCCAGCCGCGAACGCGATGCCGCCACATCGAGCGGCTGCTTACCGTCTTCGCCAAAGACCTGAGGGAAGAACGCCGGGTCGAGCCGTCCCAGAAAAGCATTGCAATCGGTGACTGTGAGCGGCCCACCCTTGCCATAGCAGGCAGGACCGGGATCGGCGCCCGCACTTTCCGGTCCGACCCGGAAGCGCGCACCATCGAACCGGCAGACCGATCCGCCACCTGCGGCGACAGTGTGGATCTGCATCGCCGGGGCGGCCACGCGCACACCCGCGATCACCTCGCCATCGGTCAGCTCATATTGCCCGGCGTAGTGGCACACATCGGTGCTGGTCCCGCCCATGTCGAAGCCGATCAGCCGTTCGTGCCCCAGCGGCCTCGCCGCGGCGACCATCCCGACCACACCCCCGGCAGGCCCGGACAGGATCGCATCCTTACCGCGAAAGCTGTCTGCCGCCGCCAGTCCGCCGTTCGACTGCATGAAGGACAGGCGCTCATGCCGGGGCAGATTGGCGCGCAGACCCGCGACATAGCGGGCGAGAACCGGCGAAAGATAGGCGTCGACCACAGTGGTATCGCCACGCGGTACCAGCTTGACCAGCGGCGAGACCTCGTGGCTGACGCTGACCTGAGCAAAACCCAACTCGCGCGCGATCTCCGCCAGCCTGCGCTCGTGACCGGGATAGGCCCAGCCATGCATCAGCACGATGGCCAGCGCGTCGTATCCTTGGTTTTTGGCTTCGGTCAGCGCCGCCCGCGCAGCCTTTTCGTCCAGCGCCCTAAGCACTGCACCATCGGCGGTCACCCGCTCGCCGATACCGATAACGTGGGAGGGCAGCTGGTCGGGCAACACGATATGCCTGGCAAAGATCTCCGGTCGCGCCTGATTGCCGATTCGCAGGGCGTCGGTGAAGCCCTCGGTAATCGCCAGCGCCAGCCGTTCGCCCTTGCGCTCCAGCAGCGCGTTGGTGGCAACCGTCGTCCCGATCCTGAGCTCGGCGATTGGCCCTTCGCCATGTTCGGCCATCAACCGCCGCACAGCCTCGCTCGCCGCATCGTCATAACGGCCGGGGTCTTCCGACAGCAGCTTTGCGGTGACAAGAACTCCATCCGGCGTGGTCGCCACCACATCGGTGAAGGTTCCTCCGCGGTCGATCGCGAACCGCCATGCGCGCCCATTGCTCATGGCGACACGCCTAGGGCGCACAAAGCTGCAAAGCAAACATGGACGGAAGGCTCTAAACCGGTCTAGGTTTGCAACCGAATCCAAAACGAGGAGAGAGAGCCGTGGCAACCCAGCTGGACAGCAATCCGGCAAGCGATCTGGACAGCTTCCGCGACGAAGTGCGCCAGTTCCTCGCCGAGAATTTTCCCGCCGAACTCAAGGGCACCAACAACGCGCTGTCGAGCGTCGAGGGACCGACCGAGGAAAGTCCGGCACAGAAGCAGTGGCGCGAAGCGATGGGCGAGCGCGGCTGGGGGACCCCCACATGGCCCAAGGAATATGGCGGCGGCGGACTTACTCGCAAACAGGCGCGCGTGCTCGACGAGGAAATGGCCAAGGTCGGCGCCTATAACCCGATCGGTGGCATGGGGGTGATGATGTTCGGGCCGACCCTGCTCGAATATGGCAGCGAGGCGCAAAAGAAAGAGCATATTCCGCTGATCACCCGTGGGGAAATCCGCTGGTGCCAGGGCTATAGCGAACCCAATGCGGGCTCCGATCTTGCGAACCTGCAAACCTTCGCCGAGGACAAGGGCGATCACTACCTCGTCAACGGCCAGAAGACCTGGACCAGCGGCGGGCAATGGGCGGACAAATGTTTTGCCATCGTCCGCACCGATAAGAGCGACAAGCATCGCGGGATCAGCTTCATGCTGATCGACATGAACGCCCCCGGGGTCGAGGTTCGTCCGATCCAGATGATTTCGGGAATGAGCCCGTTCTGCGAAACCTTCTTCACCGATGTAAAAGTGCCCAAGGAAAACCTCGTCGGCGAGGAAGGTCAGGGCTGGACGATCGGCAAGCGCCTGCTCCAGCACGAGCGAACCAATTTGTCCGGCGGCGGCGCACTCGCGCGGCTGATGGGCACCAGCCTTGCCGATGTGGCGAAGAAATATGTCGAACTCGATGGCGATGGCGCGATTGCCGACAAGGTGTTGCGCGACCGGATCGCCGATTTCGAAATCCGCTGGAATTCCTTTCTCCTCACCGCGCGCCGCGCGACCGAAGAAAGCAAGGCAGCGGGCGGCGTTTCGGAAATCAGCTCGGTGCTCAAGAAGCTCGGCACCAAGCTGGGGCAGGAACGCGCCGAGTTGATCATCGAGATTGCCGGAATGCAGGGTCTTGGATGGGAAGGTGGCGGTTTCACCGAGGCCGAGCTGTCCGCCGTGCGCGCATGGCTCTTCGGCAAGGCGACCACGATCTATGGCGGGTCGACCGAAATCCAGAACAACATCATCGCCAAGCGCGTGCTTGGTATGCTGGACCACCAGTAAGGGAGCACGGGAAAATGGCAGTCCTCAACGAAGAACAGGAAATGCTGCGCGACATGGCGCGCGACTGGGCGACCAACAAAAGCCCGGTGACCGAATTCCGCAAGGTGCGCGCTGCGGGCGAACCGCAAGCCTTCGATAAAGGCGCGTGGAACACGATGGCCGAAATGGGCTGGGCCGGGGTCATCATCCCCGAAGCCTATGGCGGCTCCGACTTCGGCTGGCTCTCGATGGGGCTGATCGTGGAAGAACTGGGCAAGACGCTGACCGCCAGCCCGCTGGTCGCGAGCACGATTGCGGCAAGCGCGATTATCCTCGGCGGAAGCGAGGACCAGAAAAGCACCTGGCTGCCCAGGCTGGCGAGCGGAGAGCTGGTCGCAACGCTGGCGGTCGATGAAGGTCCGCGCCATGCACCGCATTCCTGTTCGACCAGCGTTTCGGGCGGCAAGCTGTCCGGGACCAAGGCCTTCGTCCAAGAAGCGCACGGGGCGGACCTGTTCGTGGTTGCGGCGAAGGATGGGCTGTATCTGGTCGAAAAGGGCGACGGCGTGACGCTTTCGACCCGCAAGCTGACCGATCAACGCAGCCATGCCGAGGTGACCTTCGATGGCACGCCTGCCGACAGTCTGGCGGGTGGTGGTGAAAGCCTGCTCGACGATGTGCTCGACCGTGCACGCATCCTGACTGCCTGCGAAATGCTGGGCATGGCGCAACAGGTGTTCGACACCACGCTCGATTATCTCAAGCAGCGCGTGCAGTTCAATCAGGTGCTGGCGACGTTCCAGGCACTGCAACACCGCATGGCGGACCTGTTCGGCGATTTGGCGATGATGCGTTCGGCGGTCGAAGGCGGGTTGCAGGCGCTCGACAGCGGCTTCGGCGTGGCCCGCGCTGCGACCATCGCCAAGTCGGAAGCCAACCGCGTGCTCCACACCATGAGTCGCGAGGGAATCCAGCTCCACGGCGGGATCGGCATGACCGACGAATACGATATCGGCTTTTACTTGAAGCGCGCCCGCGTGCTCGAAGCAAGCTGGGGCTCCAGCGCCTATCTGCGCGATCGGTTTGCAAAATTGGGTGGGTATTGACGTGACCGGAAAGACAGACGCGCCGGTGGCGCTGCGCGATGCCGCAGCGCTCGGCTTCGATCCCGAACGGCTGGCACGGATCGACCATTTCCTCGACGAGCAATATGTTGCGTCGGGGCGACTGCCCAATGCGCAAATTCTCGTCGCGCGCGATGGTCAGGCGGCTCATTACGGACATCTGGGCACCATGCGCGCCGATGGGACAGCCATGCGCAGCGATGCGCTGTTCCGTATCGCCAGCATGACCAAGCCGGTCACCTCGATCGCCTTCATGCAGCTGGTCGAACAGTGCAGGATCGCTCTGGAAGACCCGGTGACGCGCGTGTTTCCCGAATTTGCCGACCTCGCCGTCTACAAAGGCGGGGGCGGGTCGATCCCATTCGCGCCGGGCAAACCTGCCCCGCCGATGCGGTTCGTCGATCTGCTGACGCATATGTCGGGCTTCACCTACGGGCTGCAGAACCGCAACAACATTGATGCGGTCTATCGCGAGCATAACTTCGATTTTGCCCGCGACCATCTGGCGTCGGACGAGTTTGTTGCGCGCCTCGCAAAGCTGCCGCTGGAATTCGCGCCGGGAACGGGCTGGAACTATTCCGTCTCGACCGATGTCCTTGGCATCGCGGTCGAACGGCTGAGCGGAATGCGGCTGGGCGACTATTTCGCCAAGTATATCTTCGGCCCTCTCGGCATGACCGATACGGCGTTTGGTGCAACTGACGCCGACCGACTGGTCGATGCCTACGCCTACCAACCCGGCAAGCCGCCCAAGCTGGTGGACGCGGGCGCCAAGAGTAAGCTCAACCAGCCCGGAACCTTCGACAGCGGGGGCGGCGGGCTGATCGGCACGATTGCCGACTATCATCGCTTCGCCACCATGTTGCTCAACGGCGGAGAACTGGATGGCGCACGCATTGTCAGCCCCAAGACGCTCCAGCTGATGCGCACCAACCATTTGCCGAACAATGCCGATCTGACCGAGATGTCGAGCAGCCTGTTCTCCGAGGCGAACAACGCGGGAACCGGTTTCGGGCTTGGCTTTGCGATGGTCATCGATCCGGCAAAGACGCTGATGCCATCGAGCATGGGCGAATTCTACTGGGGTGGCGCCTATTCGACTGCCTTCTTCGTCGATCCGGTCGAGCGCATCACGATGGTGTTTATGACCCAGGTCTACCCATCGAGCACCTATCCGATCCGGCGCCAGCTCAAGACGCTGATCTATTCTGCGCTTACGCAAAGCAACGCATGATCGAAGACCGGTAAACAGGTTTTTTCCAGCAACTTAGCCATTGAATTGCCACAATTCGCGGACGTGATCGACGTGTTGGCCGGACTTGCATTGTGGCAATTTCGCAACTGACCAGGCCTGCCCCACAAGGCTAAGTCATTGATGCCGTAACGTCAGCTTGCACAATGCGAAACACGTGTTGCATTTGTTATGACCGCACTTGTCTCACCGTCTTGACGCAGGCCTCGCCAGACCGTCTAATTCGCGTGACTGACGCCGCTCCCCCGGCAGGACGTCAATCAGGAGAGGGAACCCATGAAAACCAGTTTACGCTACAGTTGCGCTCTGTCGGCACTCGTCGTTGCGTTTTCAGTTGCGCCGGCAATGGCGCAAGACACCGGCGACACTACCGCCGCGCAACAACAGGCGGATGCCACCACCACCGCAACCGGCGACGATCTCGCCGCCAACGACCAGACCGTGATCATCGTTACCGCACAGGGTCGCCGTCAGGCGCTGGCCGATGTGCCGGTGTCGGTCAATGCTGTCTCGGGCGACCTGCTCGAGAAATCGGGTGTCAGCGACATTCGCGAACTCAACCAGGTCGCGCCCTCGCTGCTGTTCTCATCGACCGGCAATGAAGCCAATGGTTCGGCGCGCATTCGCGGCGTCGGCACAGTCGGCGACAACCCCGGCCTCGAAAGCTCGGTGCCGGTGTTCATCGATGGCGTCTATCGCTCGCGTTCGGGCACCGCATTGAGCGAACTCGGCCCGATCGACCGGATCGAGATCCTGCGCGGTCCCCAGGGAACACTGGGCGGACGTAACTCGACCGCCGGCCTAATCAGCATCTACACCGCCCCGCCCGAATTCACCCTGTCGGGCTATGGCGCATTCACTTACGGCAATTACGACATGGTCAAGGGCGAGGCTGGCATCAACCTGCCCCTCAGCCAGACCATTGCGGCCCGTGTGGACGGCGTTTATCTCAAGCGCGACGGCTTCTATCACGACGTCGTCAACGACACCGACGTCAACAACAAGGACCGTTTCCTTGTTCGCGGACAGCTGCTGTTCGAACCGACGCCGGATATCAGCTTCCGCCTGATCGGCGACTACTCGGAAAAGAGCGAAGCCTGCTGCGCAGCGACCTTCGTGCAGCCAAGCTTCGCGCCGCTGGCACGGGTTAGCCCCGGCCTTGACCCGTTCACCCGTCCGACGGGCGGACCGGCGCTGACCAGCACTTCTAACCCGATCATACCGATTCTGCTAGGTATGGGGCAGGATCCCCGCGCGCTCACCCAAAGCACGTTCAACCGCGACATCTATGTTTCACCGGGACGCAGCTATGAGGGCAAAACCAAGGATTATGGGGTTTCGGGTGAACTCAACTGGAAGTTCGGTAACACCAAGCTGACCTCGATCACCGCCTATCGCGAATACTCGAACAATCAGGCATCGGATACCGATTACACCCAGATCGATATTCTTTATCGAGCTCCCGGACCGGACGCCGGTGCCCGCGAATTCCAGACTTTCAGCCAGGAAGTGCGCCTCAACGGTTCGGCTTTCGACAACAAGCTCGACTGGCTCATCGGTGGCTACTTCGCGCATGAAAAGCTGCAAGTTCGCGATAATCTGCGGTTCGGCAGCCAGTATGGCACCTTTGCCAACTGCCGCATCGCTCTTGCAATCAATCCATTGCTCGCCAATCCCAGCGCGGACAATTGCTTTGGCGCCAACATCGCCGCCCTGACAGGCGCAAACAACGGTGCCGGTGCGTTCGGACCGGCGACGCCGCTGATCGTGGCCGGGATCAACAATCTCGCCCAGATCAAGGATCTTGGCAGCACGCGAGATCTGTACAATCAGACCAGCGATAACTTCGCGATCTTCACGCACAATATCATCCATCTTACCGACAAGCTCGATCTGACGCTGGGCCTCCGCTACACCAACGAGACCAAGAAACTCAATGCGACCTTCGGTAACGACAACGTCTACTGCCCGGCCAATCGGCAATTGCTCAGCAGCCTGCTGACGACGCCGCTGGCAGGTCTAGCTGGGGGCCTGATCGGCTTGTCGTGTCAGGGCAACTCAACCGCAGAACTCAACGGCAAATCGATCAGCGACGAACGCAAGGAAGACGAGCTGACTGGGACCGCGATCCTGAGCTACAAGCCATCACGGGAATCGTTGCTCTATGCGTCCTATTCGCGCGGCTACAAGGCGGGCGGTTTCAACCTCGATCGCTCGGCCCTGTCGAACCCAGTGGCGCTCGACGCCAACAATCTGAATGTAGCCAACCTCCAGTTCGGGGCGGAAAAGGTCAACGCCTACGAAATCGGGTTCAAGTATTCGGAACGCAAGTTCACCTTCAGCATCGACGCTTTCCGTCAGGAGTTCAGCAACTTCCAGCTGAACACCTTCAACGGCTCGGTCTTCCTGGTGCAGAATATCAATTCTTGCGGCACTGACCTGTCTGCGACGGGAACCTGCTCACCCGACGACGTTAAGCCAGGCGTGATCTCCGAAGGTGTCGAGGTCGAAGGTTCGGTCAGCCCGGTCAAGGACTTCACCGTCACCATGGCCGTGACCTATGCCAACACGCACTACAAGAACAAGCTGATCGGTAACGACACCGGTGCGGCGCTCGATCCGGCCCTGCGCCTGCTGCCGGGTGACAATCTGTCGAATGCGCCGGAGATCACCGCGACGTCCTCGGTCAGTTGGACGCCGGAACTGGGCAGCAGCGGTATGCGCGGACTGGTGTTCTTCGATGCACGTATGGTCAGCGACTACAACACCGGTTCAGACCTTCTCTATGGCAAGGAACAGGACGGCTTCGTGGTCGTGAACGGACGCATCGGTGTGACGAACATCGGCGGCCACTTCTCGATCGAAGGCTGGGTCCGCAACCTGTTCGACAAGCAATACACGCAGGTCGCTTTCAACACGCCGTTCGTGGCTCCGCAACAGACCTACTCGGCCTTCCTCGCCGAACCCAGGACCTATGGTGTGACCGTACGCGGCAAGTTCTGATCGCCTGAACATTTGCCAATCCAGAGGCCCGGTGTGATAAGCATCGGGCCTCTTTTTTGTTTGCCGGAGCCACACCATGACCCTGTTCGACCTCAATGGAAAAACCGCCGTCATCACCGGCTCGAGCCGGGGGATCGGACGTGCGATTGCCGAACAGCTTGCTGCGCATGGGGCGCGGGTGGTCATCTCCAGCCGCAAGCAGGAGGTATGCGAGGAGGTTGCCGCCGCGATCAACTCCGAGCATGGCGAGGAACGCGCCATCGCGATCGCAGCGAGCATTTCCGACAAGGCGCAGCTTGAAGATCTGTTTGCGCAGACGGCTCAGCGCCTTGGCCCGGTCGACATCCTGATCTGCAACGCCGCCAGCAACCCCTATTACGGGTCAATGGATGGGATTTCGGACGAGCAGTTCCGCAAGGTGCTCGACAACAATATCCTCTCGAACCACTGGCTGATCCAACTCGCCCTGCCAGCCATGCGCGAGCGCGGGGACGGGGCGATCGTGGTGATCAGCTCGATCGGGGGATTGCGCGCCTCAACCTCGATCGGTGCCTATTGCATCTCCAAGGCCGCCGACATGCAGTTGGTGCGCAACTACGCCGCCGAGAACGGGCAGCACGGTATTCGGATCAACGCCATCGCGCCGGGATTGGTGAAGACCGATTTCGCCAAGGCCTTGTGGGACAATCCCAAGGCGCTGGAGGCGACCGAAAAAGCCTTGCCCATGCGACGCATCGGCGAACCGGTCGATATTGCCGGGGCGGCAGTCTACCTGTCCTCGCCCGCCGGGCGCTGGACCACCGGGCAGACGATTGTCGTCGATGGCGGCGCCACGATCTGACGCCGCCGCACGCTACTGAGCGTCGATCGGCGCCTGGGTGTCGACTTTCGTCTCGGCGTCGCTCGCCGGGCCTTTCTCCGACCAGCCACCACCCATCGCCTTGAACAGAGCGGCGGTATCCTGACGCAGCTTGGCATTGCTCGCAGCCAGGCTCTCCCGCGCCGAAAGCGCGGAGACCTGTGCGTTGATGAGCGAATCCTGCGCAACGAAGCCAGTCTTGTACTGAGCGGCAACAGCGCTCTCGGTTCGCTCCGCATCGCTCAGTGCGCTACGCAGTTGAGCATTGCGGGCTCGCTCTGCGCTGATCTGGGCCAAGGCGTCCTCGACGTCCTTGAGCGCGCGCAATACGGTCTTCTGATAAGCAAGATACGCTTGCTGGTCGTCTTCCTTGCGCGATGCGACGGTCGCCTTGCGCTTGCCCCAATCGAGGATCGGGAACATCGCCGAAGCGCTGGCCGTAGTCTGCACACTGTCACCTTGAAACAGTGAACCGAGGCTGGTCGATATAAGCTGGGCCAACCCGGTCAGGCTGAAGCGCGGATAAAGATCGGCAACAGCCACACCCACTTGCGCCGTAGCCGCTGCGAGGTTGCGCTCTGCCGCACGGACATCTGGCCGACGGCGCAGCAGATCGGAAGGCAGACCAGCCGGGATTTCCGGGGCAGGCCCAAGCTCGGCCTTGCTGTCGGCAAGCTCGGCAGACAGCGCATCCGGCCCCTTGCCCAGCAGTGTACCAAGGGCATGGATACGGATCTTCGCATCAGCCTCAAGCGGTTGCAGGCGCGCCCTTGTTTGCGTCAGGCTTGCACGCTGGCGCACCACGTCGATGGGTGGCTGAAGGCCAGTTTGCGCGATATGGGCCGAAATCTGGTCGGCGCGTTCGAGGTTGGCGATTTCATTCTTCAGGATCGCGATCTGGGCCTGGTCCAGACGATAGGCGAAATAGGCGTCAGCGACTTCGGCGGCCAGTGTGACTGCCGCGTCGCGCTGGTTCCAGACCGCTGCCTCCGTAGACGCGCGTGCTGCCTGCCTGGTACGGGTGCCTCGCCCGAACAGGTCGAGTTCCCAGCTGGCATCGAACCCGGCGGCATAGGTGGTGATGGAACTTCCCGGCAACGTAATCCCGCCAGCAGAGCCGCTGTTATCCGACGATCCGCCACCGAATGCCCTCGCCAGCTCGGAAAAGCCCGCGTTCTTGCTGAGATGGATATTGGTCGCACCGGCCTGTGCATCGACGGTGGGCAGGCCGATCGCGCGCGCCTCTATCTCCTGCAACCTTGCCTGCCGTACGCGCGATGCGGCGATGGCGATGTCCGGGTTGCCGGCGAGCGCGCGCTCAATCAGGCTGGTCAGCTCCGGATCGCCGAAAGCCGTCCACCAATGCGCCGGGTCAACCGTCGCTCCGCTGGGCTGCTGCTCGACGTAGCGCGCGGGAACATCGACCTTGGGTGCATGATAATCCGGCCCAACGGTACAGCCCGCCAGGGCGAGAAACGAAGCGGCAAAGGCGAATTGACGACGCATCAGTGCCCTACCCCCACCGGAGCGGAACCCGATTTCCCCGAGCGCAAGAAAAGGACAAGAGGCATGACAACAATCACCACGATCATGAGTGTGTAGAAAACATCGATAAAGGACAGCATGGTCGCCTGCTGCTGCACCTGCTGAGCCAGCACCGCCAAGGCTGTGCCTTGTGGATTGCCGGTACTGGCAAAGGCGCCCTGGGCGTTCTGCATATACTGCTGATATTCCGGATTGAGCGGATTGAGCTGGTACGTGAGTTCGGCGTGGCGCAATTGCATGTGGTTGGCGAGCACCACCTGCGACATGGAAATGCCCAGTGTGCCGCCAAGGTTGCGCGCCACGTTGAGCAGGCTCGATGCCTGTGCGGTCGATCTTTGCGCCAATCCCGTATAGGCTATCGCGTTGATCGGCACGAACAGGAACGGGAGTGCCGCCGACTGCATCATCCGCGCCAATGCTGCGTCCATGAAGCTGATCTGGGCGGTAAAATGGCCCATATGCCACAGCGCCAGCGCCTGCATGGCGAATGCGCCGCCGATCATGATGCGCACGTCCACCTTGCCTGTCAGGCGTCCGGCAATCGGAACCGCAATAAGGGTCGCAATCCCTCCGACCGTCAAGGCCATTCCGGCATCGAGCGCGCTGTAACCCAGCACCTGTTGGAGCATCTGCGGGATCAGCTGGGTAGTGCTGAACAGGATCATTCCGACCAACAGCATGATCGCCACGGTGGCGGCGAAATTGCGGTTCTTGAGCAGCCGCAAATCGATCACCGGATCGTCATGATTGAGCTCCCATATCACCAGTCCGATCAGCGATGCCGCCGCGACAATTGCGGAGAAGATGATCAGCGGGCTGGCAAACCATTCCAGTCGCTGCCCCCGATCGAAAAAGATTTCGAGAAATCCGAGGCCAAGAAACACTAGGATCACACCGACATAGTCGATCCGGATGCCCGTCTTGAGCAGTTCCCGACGGTCCTCCTGCACGGCTTCGGGTTCATCGACGAACAGCGTCACCAGTATCACCGACATGATGCCGATCGGCACGTTGATCAGGAAGATCCAGTGCCAGCTAGAATATTCGGTGATGAACCCACCCAGCGTGGGGCCGAGCACCGGCCCAACGACCACAACGATTGCAAAGGCTGCAAAGGCCATGCCTCGTTTTTCCGGCGGGAACGTATCGGCAAGGATCGATTGTTCGACCGGCGCCAGTCCGCCGCCACCGATCCCCTGAAACACGCGGGCGATCACCAGTGTCGTCAGATTTGGCGCAATTCCGCAAAGGAACGAGGACAGCGTGAACAACGTAATCGAGAACGTGAAGTAGCGTTTGCGTCCAATCACATTGGTCAGCCAGCCTGAGATCGGGATGACCACCGCATTCGCGACCAGATAGCTGGTCAGAACCCATGTCGCCTGGTCCAGCGAAATCGACAGTCCGCCCGCGATATGATCGAGGCTGACATTCGCGATCGACGTGTCGAGCACCTCCATGAAGGTTGGCAGCGAGATGATCGCCACCACCAGCCACGGGTTGATACGCCCCGCGGCGGAGCGGCTTGAATCCCACTCGTGATGGACGGCCTCAGCCATGGATCAGCGAACCTTTACGGTCGGGACGACCGACATTCCCGGACCGATCGGGTATTTGCTGGGATCGGGACCGTTCTTGGTATCGAAGGAAATCCGTACCGGCACACGCTGAACGACCTTGACGTAATTGCCGGTCGCGTTCTGTGGCGGCAGCAAGGAGAACGCTTGACCTGCACCGTGCTGAAACGATTCCACATGGCCGACGAATTTCACGTCCGGAAAGGCATCGACTGTGATCGACACCGGCTGCCCCACCCGCATGTGCTGAAGCTGCGTTTCCTTGAAGTTGGCGGTGATCCAGATGTGTTCGGGAATAATCGCCATAAGCTGCGTGCCCGGCGCCACATAGGAACCGACATTGACGCTGCGGTTGACGACCTGACCGGCAACCGGCGCCCGCAGTTCCAGATCGCCCATCGTGACCTGCGCCTGCTGGATTTGGGCCTTGCGCGCGGCAACGATTTGCTGTGCCGCCTGCACCTGACGCCGCGCCACCGTGATCTGAGCGTTGGCGGAGGCGACGCTGCGTTGGGCAGCTGCCGCCTGTGCGGCGGTGGAACGTGCCTGGGCCTGCGCCTGATCGAGTTGCTGGCCGGCAACCGCCTGCGGATCGAGGGCGAGGAGGTGCTTGTAGCGGGCGAGCTCCTTGGCAGCCTTGGCAGCCTCGGCCTGAGGTGCGAGCGCCTGCGACGCCGCTTGATTTCGTGCCGCGATCGCGGATTCGACCTGGGCCTGTGCCTGATCGACCTGCGCTTCTGCCTGGCGGGCATTGGCTTTTGCTTCAGCCAGTTGCGCTTCCGGTCCGCTGGGCTGGATCACTGCGAGCAATGTCCCGGCCTTGACGTGCTGGTTGTCGACCTGCGCGACCTTCTCCAGCGTCCCTGCCACCTGCGGCGCGAGCCTCACGATATGCGCATCGATAAACGCATCGTCGGTCGATTCATACTGGCGTGCGTGAAGGTAATACAGAATTCCTCCGATCAGCAGCACCGCCACCACGATGACAAGGATGATCCAGAAACCCCGACGCTGGAACAGCGGCTTCTTGCCGTTGCTCTTGCCTTCGCCGGAATCGCCACCCTGTTCAGTATCATTGGTCTGCGACTGGTCTGCATCGTGAGATGCGTCCTGCGCGGTGGTGTCATCACGATTTTCGGAATCGCTTGCAGAACTCATGCTGAAGTCTTTTCGTGTCTGGAGTGAATGTCGAGAATGGCGTTGGCGTTGGCGATGATGACCGCCTTGACCTGGTCGAGAACGTCAGCGTCGGCGAGAGTAGCGCCCAGCAAACGTTCGAAACTGGCACGTGAGGCACGAATGGCGATCGCCTGACCAATCAATGTCATCGCGATGATCCGACATTGGCGCAGATCATCGCTATTGGTTACGATGCACACCAGCTCGGTCAGCTTGCGCCACATCTTTCCCATCGGGCCATCGTAAATGTAGTCGAAGGCTTCGGTCGGGTTCATTTGCTCGCGCACGATAAAAAGCGCCTCGTTGGCCGACCGGCTGACCTTTTCGACAAACCTTTGCAAAAGCTGTTCGATGAGCTGGCGCGCTTCAGCCGGGTCGCGCCCGGCGATCACACCGTCGATATCCAGCCCTTCGACCACCATACTCATGCCGACTGCGATATGCTTGGCGGCGGCAACATACAGCCCTTCCTTGCCACCGAAGTGATAGGTGATCGAAGACATGGCAGTACCGGCCTTCGCCGCGATTTCGCGTGTCGAAGCGCCTTCGATGCCCTTGGCACCAAATTCGCTGATGGCGGTTTCAAGAAGGCTGGTATGAGTCACGCGGGGCCAACTAGTTCGTTCGAACGAACAAAACAAGTGGCTCAGAGAAACTTTTCCTTGAGACGCTTAACCTCGGCAGTGGTTCCGGCTGCAGTTCGGGGAAGCCGGACCTCTCGAAAGTCAGCTTTCTTGCGGTACGGCATTCCCAGGCGCGGCAGTCGAGTGACGCAGCGTAAGGCGTGCTGGAATAACAATCGGCTCCGTGGACTTGGATTTTTGTGGCTTACCCGCCTTGGCTTCGATCAGCAGGCGGATCGCTTCCGCCGAAACCTCGGCAATCGGCTGGTCGATCGCGGTCAGGGGTGGAACAGCCAGTCTCACCATCGGTGTATCGTCGAAACTCACCAGAGAGAGGTCGCGCGGGACGGCCAGCCCTCGCGCATTGGCTTCGCGCAGGGTGGCCAATGCCATCTGATCGTTGCTGGCGATGATTGCGGTCACGCGCTCACCGCGGTCGAACAGTCGACCTGCCGCTGCATGACCGGACTCAGCGCTGAAATCGCCCCATTCGAGCAAACCGCCATGCTCGAAGCCAAGCGATTCCATCGCCTTGCGCCAGCCATCCACACGCCAGCTGCTGATTGCATACTCTGGCGACCCGGCAATAAAGCCGATGCTACGGTGGCCAAGCTCGGCAAGATGCTCGGTCGCTAGTCGGGCGGCGCGTTCGTCATCCATGGTGAGCATAATGCCGGGCCTGTCGTCATCCACCCCAATCCGGGCCACCGCAATCTCGCGATCCTCCAGCAGATCGAGGATCTTATTGTTCTGCGAGTGAGGCGGCGTAAGAATGACCCCATCCGGCGAAAGAGCGGCAAGCGCTGCCGAAATCTCGCGCTCCACATGATCGGCATGGGTATCGATGAGTTCCACGACCAGGCGATAACCGGACGGCTCCCCGCCCATCACCGCTCCATAAAGCATCTGATCGATCCAGTCGGTGCCTTGCCTTAGCTGCCAATCCTCGATTGTGCGCGTGCGATCGTTCAGTGCGAGGATGAGATAGGATCGCGACCCGCCCATGCGCTGCGCAGCGATCGAGGGCACATAGCCCAGCTTCTCGATCGAACGCAGAACCTTGTCCTTGACCGCCGGTCGGACGTTTGGTTGCTTGTTGATGACCCGGCTGACGGTCTGGTGCGAGACCCCTGCATCCTCGGCCACGTGCCTGATCGTGACCGATCCCTTGCGCTTCGCCATCAGGCCGCCTCAGCCTGGCTGGCGCCGCAATACCGCGCCACATAATCGCCATGCGCGGGCAGAGAGGCGACTGTGTGTGCAACATCCTGCCGCAATCCACCGAGCAGGTGCGTCAGTTCATCCTCGGACAGCTTGCCCGCCACGGGATGGTAGGATTGCGGAATGATCCCCTGCCCCATCATGACCTGAACCCAGCTGTTTTCGGCGAATAATTCCTCATTCTTGCGAAACACCCGCCCGGTTTCGCGGAACAATTCGATCTTCTGCGCAAGCGTATCGGGGATCGGCAGGTCGGCGCACAATCTCCAGAATGGGCTGTCGCGCCTTTCGGTCGCGACGTAATGGAGCACCAGAAAATCGCGGATCTGCAGCATGTCGGTCATTTGCTGCTCGTTGAATTCAGCCACGTCGCGCTCGCTGATGCGGCCAGCCGGGAGCATCCGGATTACCCGCAGAACCGCGCGCTGGATCAGGTGAATACTGGTCGATTCCAGCGGCTCCATGAACCCGCCTGCCAGACCTATGGCGATGCAGTTGCGATACCATTGCTTGCGCCTTGCTCCGGCGCGGAACCTTAACCGGTTGGGCTTGGTCCTGACCGCGCCCTCGACATTGCCAAGCAGGCGTTCCTCCGCAGCGTCGTGGTCAAGATAGCCGCTGCAATAGACGATACCATTACCGGTGCGGTGTTGCAGCGGGATGCGCCATTGCCAGCCCGCATCATGCGTCATTGCACGCGTAAACGGTACCGGCGGCGCGATATTGTCGGTCTGGACTGCAATCGCTGAATCGCACGGCAGGTAATGCGTCCAGTCGTCGAAACCCGCGTGCAAGGCGCCTTCCATCAAGAGCGCACGAAACCCGGTGCAGTCAATGAACAGATCGCCTTCGATCCGCTTACCGCTGTCCAGCTGCAGGGCTGCGATGTGGCCGTTTTCGCCATCGAGTTCGACCTCGTCGATCCTCCCTTCAATTCGCGTCACGCCATCGCCTTCGGCCATGGTCCTGAGGAAGCGCGCATACAGCGTGGAATCGAGCTGGTAGGCGTAATTCATCCGCTCATTGGGCAGATGCGCGAACTTGCCCGCCATCGCTGCGACGAGTTCGAGGCAATAATCGTCATAGGGCTCGTCACGCCCCTGCGTCTTCCCGTGCATCCAGAAGTGCTGAAAGCCTGCCGACCAGTGATCGCGTCCGGTCACCCCGAATGAATGGAAATAGCGGTCGGTCCCGTCGCGCCAGCCATCGAACAGGATACCCAGCTTGAAGGTCGCCTGTGTCGCACGCATGAAATCGGCCTCGCTTATGCCGAGCACGCGATTAAAATTTGCCAGGGGCGGAATGGTGGATTCGCCAACCCCCACAGTACCGATGGCATCGGATTCAACGAGAGTGATCGCGACAGTCTTGCCCAACGTCCGCGCCAGCGCTGCGGCAGTCATCCAGCCAGCGGTGCCCCCACCGGCAACCACGATCCTTTGTGCAACCTGCATGGCGATCAGCCCTTCCCAAGCTGCTGTAGAATGAAATTGCGTATTCGCGATGCGCTTTGCGGTGTCAGTCGGTCGAGCACGCTGCGGGCCTTTTCAGGAATGTGCGCAGTCACCGCTTCGTCATTTTCGAACACGTAATAATCGAAAAGGTCGCGCCAGATACGCTTTTCTTCGTGTGGCAGGTCGCGGATCGAGAGCATTGCGTGGTTAAGCGCATCCTGCGGCTGACCCAGCCAGCGCGGTGTGTCGCGCCACCAGTAATTCATCAGCACGTTGAACGGGGCAAGACCTTCGACATGGTGCCACCACATCGACGGGATGAACAGCGCATCGCCTGGCTCCAGCTCGGTAATTTGAGCGTGCTGGAGCGCTTCGCGAAACCTTGGGAAGCGCGCAAAGTCAGGAGCATGGAAATCGACCATGCTGATCGCCCTGCCTGCCGGAGTGTTGTCGACCGGTCCGAGGTAGAGATTGCGGAACTGCTCTGGCGGGAACAGGGTAAAGCGCCGTCGTCCCACCGCACAGCAGGCGAGATTGTCAGGGAAGTCGTTGTGCGCAGCGATACGCGTGCGCGTTCCGATCCAGATACTCTTGAGCAGATCGCGGTCGCCGAGCGGGATCGGGTGATCCTCGTCCAGACCGTCAAAAAACTGGCGCGTATCGATCGACGCGAGATAGACCGCCGGGCAATCGGGATCGTTCTCGCGCACCGCCATCTGGCTGAAAATGTCGTCGAGCCGCCCGCGACCGCTACGGAAGTTCATCCCCATGGAATCGTCGTAGAACAGCCGGCCTCCGGCCCCGCTCTCGCCCAGCGAGACGGTAAACGGCACATCGCGCCGCTTCCGCAGCAGGTAAGCACGCGCATCGTCGGCTGAATTCAGACCGGCCCTGACCAACGGCCAATCCGCGACCAAGCCACGAACAACAAAGGGTTCGCGCGCCCCGCGCACGGCTTCATCGAGCGGGCCTGCCCCGGCGATCTCTCGCTCGGCTATCGGCGCTGCCTGCACCGCAATGTCGGGATCGGCCTCAGCCACGGTCCATCCGCTGCACCTTGCGCCGGGCAAGCGTCGCAAGGTGACCCAGCGAGGCCAGTGCCATGAAGATCGGCATCAAGTGACCTGCCTCATGCAATTCGGCCAAGGCGACGCTATCGAGCGAGCGCAAACGTTCTTCATCGATCGCGTGATAGCCGACGAGGCGGTTTGTCGCCCCGCCCTCCACCGGCACTTCGAATGCCATGGGCTGAAGCAGTTGATGCCGTTTCAACGCGTCGAAGAACGCTGCGCTGGCGCGGTATCCCTCGTCGAGTTCGCCGAGCATCGATGCGACTTGTTCGAGATAGGGGGTCGGCTGGCCATCCTCGTCAAAAACCCGCACGCCATCGGCATCGCTGTGCGCAATACGCGGGCTCGCCATATCGATATGCACCTGCCCCGGCCCGTCGCCGGAGGCATCGCGTCCGACGAGGAATGGCTGGATCGACAAAGCCAGGGGCCGATAGGTGGCCGTCCAGCCGCTCTCGCCAAGAAAGAGGTTTTCCCCGTCCTCAAGCCCGAACATCGCCAATGCGGTAAAACTATCGCGCTCGGGATTGAGGCGGAACAGGATCGGGAATTCACCCTGCACCCGGCGGAATTCGTCCGGAAAGGTAAGGCAGCCCATGACAGCATCGCCGAGATCGGCAGCGGCTTCGCTGCGCACCCGCAGGTCGCGATGGTCTTCGGCGGTCAGGATGGCGTGGCTGGACATCAGTGAGTGGTAACTTTCTGTCGTTCCGGGGGTGTCCCCAATGCATCGAAATAGGCGCGATTTGAAGGAAGACTTGCCAACAGGCTGCGCTCTCGCTGGTCGCGTTGGGCAGCGAGGGCGCGCACAGCACCGGGAGAAGAATGGCGCATCGGCGATGCGAGCGGCGGTACGAAGCCCATACCATAGAGGACATACTGCCAGCTCGCCGAGGGGAACACCTCGTCTATGGCAGAAAAATCTGCCGCAAGCGGCGGACGATCGTGCCACAGGTCGAGCAATTCGGCCAGACGCGCCGGGATGGTATCCGGATCGCGATGATCGCACCAATAGGGATCGATCCGGCGACTGAGAATATAATGGAGCTTGAGAAATTCGACGATGCGTGCCCAGCGGTAACGCATAAGCGCGTTGAATCGCCTGGCGCGGGGCACGAGTGCGGCGCGGTCCCGGGGGAAATCCTCAAGTAGCGCCTCCACTCCCAGCTCAACCATCACGATGGCGGAGGCTTCCAGAGGTTCCAGGAACCCCGCCGACTGACCGATCGCAAGGCAGTTACCTTCCCAGAAGCGCTCCCGATAACCTGAGCGAAACGAGAGCAGACGGGCTTCCTGTGCGCTTGCGGAACCTGTTCCGCCAGTGGCTGCCAGATAGGCATCCAATATCTCTCGTGCCTGCCCTTCTTCAACATGGCGTGACGAATAGACGCAACCCACACCGCGCCTTTCCGGAAGACCGATATCCCAGATCCAGCCCGCCTGATGCGCGGTAGCATTGGTCTGAGAAGCGAGCGGCGCGTCCTCCAGTTGGGGAACCTGAATGGCGAGCGCGCGATCGTTGAAAAGGATGCCACCGACATCTTCGAAGGGCACTTCGTACTCGCCCGAGATCAGCAAGGCTGCCGCGCCGGTACAGTCAAGGAACAGATCGCCTTCGATCCGCCCTGTATCGCGGGTGACAACAGCATCGATCATCCCGCTGCCTCCGCGCTCTACAGTGGTGACATGATCGCTGACATGCGTGATCCCGAGCCGCTCGACTCCATGCCGGGCCAGCAGGTGCGCAAACTTTCCCGCGTCAAGGTGATAGGCATAATTGAGCGCCCCGGCATAATCCGGCATCTGCCTTTGTCGCGGGGCGAGGTTACGCTCGCAAATGGCAGGCTGAGCGCTTGCCGAAGCCGCAAAGCCTGCGGTGCCGGGCGCACTGGCCCAGCGCATTACTGCATCGCGATCAGCACCGTATGGAGCTGTAAAAGGATGGTAATAGCGGTCATTCGCTCCACCGGTAGCCCAGCCATCGAAGCGTGTACCCTGCTTGAAAGACGCGCTGCACGCAGCAAGGAAATCGGCTTCGGCAAACCCGATCTTCTCCAGAGTGCCGCGCATGGTCGGCCAGGTCCCCTCCCCCACACCGATTGTCGGTATGTCGGGGGATTCGATTAGGGTGACGGAGACAGGGTCGTTGCATGCTGCATCGACACGTGAGGCGATCAGACAAGCGGCGAGCCATCCGGCCGTGCCACCGCCGACAACCACCACACGCCGGATCGGAGGCTCCCTATCCGGCGCGCCAGCATTCTTCTGTCCGCTTACGCTCACCGACTCCCCCGCAATGCAGCGTCACCCCTGCGCACCGGGTGCGATGTGCGGTGCGCAGGGGTGAACTCTAGGCGTCAGAACTTGTACCGCAAGCCAAGGCTGTAACGCGAGTAGCCCGGAGCCGCGAAGGTGACATTGTTGTCATTACGCATATGGCCGCGGCGATTGGCGTTGGTGATGTTGATGCCGTTCATGAATACCGAGAAGGCAGACGAGATGTCGTAGCTGGCGCTGACGTCGAACTGCCCATAGGCATCGGTATAGTACGGATCAGTGCTATAGCCCGACAGGAAGGCAGCACGCCAGTTATAGGCAATACGCGCCTGGATAGCGTTCTTTTCATAGAACAGAACAGCGTTGGCGCTGTCGCTGACCCCGGTGATCGCAAATTGCGTGGCCGTATAGCGCAAGGCGTTGTCATAAGTCTTGTCGCTGTTGACGACCGTGTAGTTCAGGATCGTGCCGAAGCCGGTGTTCCAGAAGTTGTGCTGAAGGGCAAACTCCCAGCCGGAAATATTGGCGACCTGATCGCTATTACCCGGCTGCGTGATGGTAAAGTCGAGCAACGGATCGCCCGCCTGCCCGATGATACCCACCGGCGTGCCGTTGTTATAGAACACTGCGCCCGGATAATTCGCGACGACATAGTCGAGAATACCCATCGGATCGGCCGGATCGGTACGCGCCGCGAACGGGGCACCCGCACCCAAAGCCGCGACCGCTTCCTGGAAAATCGCGCCCTGGCCGGGATTGGATAGCCCGAACAACGTCGAATTGGTGAACTGCGTCCCGATGAAGTCGCTTACCTGCTTGTGGAAATATCCCACCGACAGATAGCTCGACGGTCCGTAATACCACTCAGCCGACAGATCGATGTTCTTCGACTTGTACGGCAGAAGCCCTGGATTACCCGAACCAGCGGTACTGCCGCCGTTGATACGCGCCGGCGAGTTGACCGTGAAACTTCCGTTCATATCGGCATAGTTCGGCCGCGTAATCGTGTGGCTGTAGGATGCGCGCAGGGTCACGTTGCGGACCGGCGAGATATCGAAATCGATCGCCGGCAGCCAGTTATGATACTCACCACTTAAGGTGGTGAACTGCGTATCGGCCGATTGCAGCACGCCGATCTCGTTGTAGGACAATAGATATGTGCCGGTGTAAACCGGCGACAGCGACGTGCTTGACGTCTTGGTCCGCTCGTAACGCACCCCGGCCCGGAAATGGGTCAGCATATTGCCGATGTCGAACTTGAAGCTGACCTGGGCGTAGGGCGCCAGAGTCTTTTCGCGAATGTTGTTGTCGACCGAATATTCTGCGAGGCAATTGTCACCGCCGATAGGCGTCCCAGAAACCGGACTGCTGCAAATGCCCAGCTGATCCTGAAGGTAATTGGTGAGGCCCAGCGTATCGATTTGAAAATAGGTCGGCAGAATGCCTGGAGCCTGACCTCCATTCATATTGCCCAGATTGCCCGGAACGCTCGCCGGGATAAAAAAGCTGTCAGGCGTGTCGGCCGCGCTGAGCGTGCCACCCCAGGTATCGTTCTGAAGATAGCCATAGGCGGTGCGAACGGCATTGTCGGTCAGCGTGACGCCGAAATCGAGGCTTTCGATGAAGTTGGTGTCGAAATCGAATCCGCCACGCACCGAAAGCTGATTGATCCGGTCGCGCATGTAGGCGTTGTAGAACGCGTTGCCCGACGGACGGATGTTCGCGGCAGTAATCGCCGACCCGGGATACATTGAAACCGACATCACCGGCATGGGGGTAGTATAGTCGATCGTCTGGTCTTCAACGCCATAGATGGCCGTGCCCAGCGCCACATTGCTGCCCAACGGCGACGTGGGCTTGCTTTCCGCAGTCGAATGATGCGCATCAACCTCAAGCCGGAAACCTGCCGGGCCCTGCCACTTGATATTGCCGCCCAACGAACGGTTGATGTTGCGGTTCTTGGTGAGACTTCCGGTGATCGCGAGATCCTTGTTCTCGTTCTGCTGAAAATGCTCGGAATAGAACAGCGGACCCGCAACCGGACCATCGGTCCATGCGCTGCTGGTATCGTTGTGGTTGAACCAGACACCGATCGAATTGGTCCGCGCGTCGACGGTGTACTGCGAATAGGTGTAATCGAGAGTCGCGGTCAGCGAATCCACCGGACGGAACTGCAATACCGCCTGGCCATTGATTCGCTCACGATCGATATCGGTAAAGTTGTAGGCAGCATTCTGCGTGACCTGATAAACATCGTTGGGGCCGGGACGATTGGTGATATTGGCATAACGCGGATCCCCCGGCATCGCGAGAGAGCCCCAGTTGTTCTCCGACCCCAGATAGCCTTCGCGCCAGCCTGCGGAGAAGGTGTCGAGGCTCGCCTTGCGCCGCTGATATGCACCGCTCAGCAAGATACCGATCTTGTTATCCGCGAAAGTGTCACTGACGATGCCGGAGACTTCCGGCGTAATATCAAAGCCAGCGCCGCTTGTATGATCTTTGACCGACTTGACCGCGAGGCTGCCATGGAAGCCTGGCTTGTCGAGTGGGCGCGGGGTGAGGATATTGATCGTCGACCCGATGCCGCCGCTGGGCAGCGCCGCACGGCCGGATTTGTAGACCTCTACCGCCGCAATGCCTTCAGCAGCAAGGTTGGCAAAATCGAAGCTGCGCGAGGACGGCGGCTCTGTGCCGGGGCCGATATTCGAAGCGGGCATTTCACGCCCGTTGAGCAGGACAAGGTTGAACGCCGGGCCAAACCCGCGAACCGTCACATACTGCCCTTCGCCGTTTGAACGGTCAATCGACACGCCGGTGACGCGCTGCAGCGCCTCGGCAAGGTTGGTGTCGGGGAACTTGCCGATATCTTCAGCCGAAATCGCATCGACAACACCAAGCGCGTTGCGCTTCAAATTCATCGAGTCGCGCAAGCTGGCGCGCAGACCGGTGACGATAATTTCGTTGCCGGTCGAAGCCTTGTTCGCATCAGACGTTGCCGCAGGAGCCGGTGCCGGCTGGACCTGGGCGTCAGTGTCCGTCGAAGCCTGCGCATCCTGCGCCCAGGCGGCAGTCGATCCGGTGGCGATGGCGATCGTCGAAGCTGTGATGAAAGCGCGCGCGAACAGATGGCGCTTGGCGGTGCGCATAATCAAATCCTCCCCTGTTGACGCTTGAGCGCGTCAATTTGTGAACGTTCACTTGCGCGCAATAAAAACCGCTGTCAAGAAGGTGCCACAAGCGGACGGGGAGGGAATTGCCGATGCGCGACATTCTCGCAACACCTCTCTCTGGCACGCATTAAGGGAGAGAAAGTGATGAAGTTGCGCCTGCTCGGTTTTACCTCGATTCTGGCGATCGGTGTCTGCTGCACCCCGCTGCAGGCGCAAGAGTCCCCTGCCCCATCGACAGCTACGCCCGCCGCGGGCATGCCGGTTCAGAACGCGCCATCCGCCGCGCGACAGCAGGCAGACAAACTGGTCGCGCAAATGACGCTCGATGAAAAGATCTCGCTGGTCCACGGGCTGTTCCCACCCCTTGCCAACGGCAAGACCACGCATGAACTGATCCCGTCAGCCGGTCATATCGATGGTATCCCGCGTCTCGGCATCCCACTGGTGCGCGAAACCGATGCCTCGCTGGGCGTTGCCAATCAGGTCAATCAGCGTCCCGGCGATGTCGCCACTGCGATGCCATCGGGCCTGGCGCAAGCGTCAAGCTTCGATCCGCAGATCGCACATGAAGGCGGCGCGATGATCGGTTCCGAAGCGCGCGCCAAGCGCTTCAACGTGATGCTGGCGGGCGGCGTCAACCTGACCCGCGATCCGTGGGGCGGACGCAACTTCGAATATCTGGGCGAAGATCCGCTGCTCGCCGGCGACATGGCAGGCGCGCAGATCGCCGGGGTGCAATCGAACAAGATTGTTTCGACGGTAAAGCATCTTGCACTCAATTCGCAGGAAACCGGGCGCTTTCAGGCCGACGCGATCATCGGCGATGCCGCGATGCGCATGAGTGACCTGCTCGCCTTCCAGATCGCCATTGAAAAGGGCAATCCAGGCTCGGTAATGTGCGCCTACAACCAGGTGAACGGCACATATTCCTGCCAGAACGACTATCTGCTCAACAAGGTGCTCAAGCATGACTGGGGCTATCAAGGCTGGGTCATGAGCGATTGGGGCGCAGTCCACTCGACGGTGCAGGCGGCCAACAACGGACTCGATCAGGAATCGGGCGAAGAACTGGACAAGCAGATATTCTTCGGCGCGCCGCTGAAAGCCGCCGTCGAAGCAGGCAAAGTGCCGATGGCACGGCTTGACGATATGGTTGCGCGCTATCTGACAGGACTGATCGAAAGCGGCGCTTTCGACACGCCTGCGCCCGAGACGGTCCAGAAAATCGATTATTCCGCGCACGCCAAGGTCGCGCAAAAAGCGGCAGAAGCGGGTATCGTTCTGCTCAAGAACGAGGGCGATCTGCTGCCGTTCGCGTCAAACGCAAAACGCATCGCGGTGATCGGCGGTCATGCTGATGTCGGAGTGCTGTCGGGCGGCGGGTCAAGCCAAGTGCGCTCGGTCGGCGGCGTTCCCATCGAAGTGCCCATCGGAACCGGCCCGGCGGCCAGCTTCGTGCGGATCACCTACCACGATTCCTCGCCGCTCAAGGCGCTGCGAAAGGCGATGCCGAACGCAACGATCACCTTCACCGACCAGCGTGATGTCGCTGGCGCTCGCAAGGCCGCAGCCGAGGCGGACATCGCAATCGTGTTTGCGCCACAATGGACCAGTGAGGCGATTGACGCGCCCAATCTTGACCTGCCGTATCACGGTGATGCGCTGATCGATGCCGTGGTATCCGCCAATCCCAAGACGGTTGTGGTGCTGGAAACCAGCGGCCCCGTGCTGATGCCGTGGATCGACAAGGTCCCCGCCGTGGTCGAGGCGTGGTATCCCGGCCAGCGCGGGGGTGAAGCGATTGCCAATGTCCTGACCGGCAAGGTTAACCCATCAGGCCATTTGCCGATTACTTTCCCGCGTTCAGCCGAACAGGCCCCGCGCCCCGAGCCGGTCGATTACGCGCGAATTCAGGCACTCGATGCCAAGGCCACCGCCGATCCTGAAAATGCGGCAAAATACCAGCCGCCAATCTTTCCGATCCATTATATCGAAGGCGCGAACGTCGGCTATCGCTGGTACGAGCTGAAGGGCGAAAAACCGCTGTTTCCGTTCGGCTATGGCCTGAGCTACACGAGCTTTGCCTACGCTCATCCGCAGGTGACCGGCGGCAAGACGCTGACTGTCAGTTTCGACGTGACCAATACCGGCGGTCGCGCAGGATCGGATGTCGCGCAGGTCTATGTCACACGCAAGGGATCGGGTGAACCGATGCGGCTGGCCGCATTCCAGCGCCTCTCGCTCAAGCCCGGCGAGACGCGCCGCGTGACATTGACCGCAGAGCCGCGGATTGTTGCCGATTATGACACATCGCTGCCCGGTTGGCGGATTGCGGACGGCACATACCAGATCGCCATCGCCCACGATGCCGAAGACCGCGCCATGGTCGTGGAAACACAGCTCGACCCGGCGACCATGCGGCCCTGAGCCAAGAGTGACTGGCGGGACGCGGTGCGTCTCGCCAGCACCGTCAACAATATCGCTGCGACAAGCGATAGCACGGCAGGTATCGCCAGCATCGCTGGGAAACCAAAGGTCGGGATCAGCGTCAGCGCGAAGATCGGCATGACAATTGACGGGATCGTGTTGGTAAGGTTGAAAAACCCCAGATCCCGTCCCCACCGCAGAAGCCCACGCAGGGTTTGCGCAAATTGCAAAGCCGCAGGACGCGATGGACTCCAACAGGCGGAAGGCCAGCCGTCAATCCGGGATTTCGTCCTAAAGTCATGACCTTCAAGGAGGAGGTCATGTCCAGATTCAAGCTTCGACTGGAAGACGCTCAATCATCCAAGGTGAATGAAATCGAGTTTGGCGGAGATGATCCGCACGCTGCCTTTTCGATCATGGAACGCTCTGATGGAGGCAGGTCGGCGACCTTGTGGAAAGGCGAGCAATGCATCGGAAAGCTGCGCTATTCCAGCACCAAGATCTGGGAGATAACCTAGCACGACTATCGCCCCAGCATTCACCGCCACCAGTTTCAAATTCAACGATCTGGACTGCGTGAATCAAATACAGCGATGCTTTCGAGCCCCGGGGAACGATCGCCTTATCGGCTGCATTGGAAGGAAGAACCTCTTCGGGCTGCGATTTTTGCCCGGAGCAATCAAGGAGTTCTAGCAATGCGCCCAGATTCGAAGCCGCCAGTCGTTGTTGTGACCGGAGCATCGGCCGGCGTGGGACGTGCGGTAGTGCGCCGCTTTGCTAGGGACGGGGCGCACATCGCCCTGATCGCGCGCGGGAAGGAAGGCCTTGCCGCGGCGGCGCGTGAGGTGGAAGCCGCCGGGGGCAAGGCGCTGGTGCTGCCCTGCGACGTGGCCGACCACGCGGCGCTCGATGATGCCGCCAGCAAGGTCGAAGAGCAATTTGGCCCGATCGACATCTGGGTCAACGTCGCCTTCGCCGGGGTTCTAGCCCCGTTCCTCGACGTTGAACCGGAAGACTACAAGCGCGTCACCGAGGTGACCTATCTCGGGCAGATCAACGGCACCCGCGCGGCCCTGAAACGCATGGTGCCGCGCAATCGCGGCTCGGTCGTGCTCGTCGGCTCGGCGCTGGCCTATCGCGGGATACCGCTGCAATCGGCCTATTGCGGGTCCAAGCACGCGATCCAGGGATTTCACGATTCGATCCGGGCGGAGCTGTTTCATATGAAGAGTGACGTCCATGTTTCGATGGTCCAGCTGCCCGGCGTCAACACGCCGCAGTTCGACTGGATCAAGACGACGATGCCCAAAAAGCCCAAACCTGCCAGCCCGCCATATCAGCCCGAGGTGATCGCGCGCGCGATTCATTACGCTGCCCATCACCGTCGCAAGGCCATCTGGGTCGCCTATCCCACGGTCGAGGCGATCCTGGGCGATCGGGCTGCTTCCCCGCTGCTTGATCGTTATCTCGGGTGGACGGGATACAAGGGCCAGCAGGACAGCGAGCCGGTGGAGGCGGACCGCCAGAACAATCTGTGGTCCCCGGTCGAAGGGGACCGCGGGGCACGCGGGCGCTTCAATTCAACCGCCCGCGATTCCAGCTGGCAGCTGGCGCTGACGCTCAATCGCGGCAAGGTGATCGCCGGTGTCGCGGCGGGCGTGTTGGGCCTGGGCGCGTTGTTGCTGCGCCGGGGGAAATCGGCGGCATGACGAAGGACTGGCGCGCCGCGTCGATTGCCGGACACGCCATGCTGGCCGATGGCCGGACTGCAGCGCTGGTGTTCGAAGACGCCACTATCGATTGGCTGTGTCTGCCACGCTTCAACGGCGATGTCTGCTTTGCCGCATTGCTGGGCACGGGCGACAATGGCGGCTGGTGGATGTATCCCGAAGCACAAGTCACCGACCGTAGTCGCCGGTATCTGGGTGATTCTCTAGTTTTGGAAACGCTGTTCAGCACCGACGATGGACAGGTGGCGGTGATCGATTTCATGCCGCCTGATACCACCCGCCCAACCATCATCCGCATCGTCGAAGGGCGGCGCGGCACCGTGGCCATGCAGTCCAGCCTGCTGCCGCGTTTTTCCTATGGACAGACCCATCCCACCGTCGATTGCCGGACCCCGCGTGAGGCATTGGCGCTGGCGGGCGCGGACGCACTGGTCCTGCGGGCCGATTGCGACATCGATCACGATGATCGCGCGCTGATCAGCCGTTTCGAAGTGCGTGAAGGCGAACGCACATCCTTCGCGCTGAGCTGGTATCCCAGCAATGCAAGTCCGCCGCGCGAAATCGACCCATCGGCCATGCTGGAAGCCACGCGTGAGCAATGGCAGGGCTGGTCGGGCAAGACCGACTACTCAGGCTATGCCAAGGATAAAGTCGCACGCTCGCTGGTCGCGCTCAAAGGGCTGGTGTGCGAGGAGACCGGCGGCATCGTCGCTGCCGCCACGTCATCCCTTCCCGAACGCCCGGGCGGCGCGCGCAATTGGGACTATCGCTTCTGCTGGCTGCGCGATGCAGCGTTCACGCTCGTCGCCTTCCTGCGGACAGGACACGATGAAGAGGCCAAGGCCTGGATCGAATGGCTACGCCGCGCGCTGGCGGGTGAACCGATCGCAGTGCAACCCTTCTATGCCATCGACGGCAAGCGCCACACGGTCGAATGGGAGGCCGACTGGCTGCCCGGTTTCGGCGATGCGCGCCCGGTGCGGTTCGGCAATGGCGCTGCCGATCAGCTCCAGCTGGATATTTTCGGTGAGGTAATCGACACACTCTACCTCGCCGATCAGCACGGCATCGGCGGGGACGATACGCAGCTGGTTGCCGATCTGGCGCGGTGCCTGGAAGATATCTGGACCGAGCCCGACGCCGGGATCTGGGAAGGGCGCGGCGGGCCGCAGCAGCACACCTATTCCAACGCGATGTGCTGGGTCGCATTCGACCGCGCGGCAAAGATGCTGGCCGACATCTGCCCCGAAGACGCGCAGCGGTGGCACGATCTGGCCGGTGAGGTCCGTGCGCGCACGCTCGCCCACGGGTTTGACGAAAAGGTCGGCGCCTTTACGCGGGTGTTCGATAAGCCGGAACTGGATGCGTCGGTGCTGCGCCTGCCGCTGGTCGGGTTTATCGACGCAAACGATGATCGGATGCTACGCACGGTTGCCGCGCTTCAACGCGAGCTGACCGAAGACGGCTTGCTGTACCGCTATGCCAGCGAAAGTGTCGACGATGGCGTGGGTGGCGGCGAAGGCGCCTTCGTCGCGGTCAATTTCTGGCTCGTCGATGTGCTAGCCATGCAAGGGCGCCAGCACCATGCCGAAACATTGTTCGACCGTATGGCCGGTTTCGCCAATGACCTTGGGCTGCTGACCGAAGAGATCTGGGTCGAGGACAAACGTGCGATCGGCAATATTCCCCAGGCGCTCTCACATCTGGCGCTGGTCAACAGCGCGCTGGCCATCGATGCCGGGGGCACGCCGCCGCGCATCGATGAGCCTGACGGATAAACGGGCGCGCGGGCGATGCCAGCGGACAGCCGTAGGGCATCGCCAAGCGCTGCATACCTTCAAGAAATACGAAAAGGTGGATCCGCGATGTTATTCGAAACCGTCATCCCGCAACGGGCCACAATCGGCGAAAGTCCGTGCTGGGTAGCCGAAGAACGCTCGCTCTACTGGATGGATATCAAAAAGCCCGCGCTTCACCGTCTGGCAATCGACAGCGGAGAGCGGCACAGCTGGACCCTGACCAGCGACATCGGCGGATATGCCTTTATGGAGGATGGCGGCGTGTTGGTGGCGCTGCGTCGGGGATTGCATCGGCTGGACCGGGGCAGCGGCGATCTCGATCTTGTCGCGCCCCCTCCGTTCGATCCCGACAAGTTCCGTTTCAACGAGGGCGCCTGCGATTCCGCCGGACGGTTCTGGATCGGGGTGATGTACGATCCGATCGACGGGTCGGATGGGTGCGAGAAGGCGGACCTGCACAGTTTCACGCTGGATGGGGGTCTGCGATCAGAAGGCGAACCATCGGCACTGCACAATGGCATGGCCTGGACCGGCGATGGTGAGACATTCTATCTCAGCCACAGTTACGAGCGGAAAATTATCGCCTTCGATTACGAAGCCGAGGGCGGCAGGATTTCCAATCGCCGCGCGTTTGCAAGCCTGCCGGACGACGATGAGGGCATACCCGATGGATCCTCGCTCGACATCGAAGGGCGCTATTGGTGTGCCGATCATGGCGGCGGCCGACTGCGCGTCTTCCGCCCGGACGGATCGATCGAACGGGACATACCGCTGCCGATGAGCCAGCCCACCATGTGCGTGTTCGGCGGAGAGGATCTGAACGCGCTTTACATAACTTCGGCATCCGACGGAATGAGCGAGGCCGATCTGGCACGCGAACCGCTTGCCGGCGCGATGCTGCGGTTCGATCCCGGCACACGCGGGATTTCGAGGAATTACACAGTTCGGTGAAAAGCCGGGAACACTCGGCGCGTCCGATGGGTTCGATAAATACGCGAGGGGATAATTGATGGAGCTTCTTAATGGCCCAAAATGTCTCCGAATTCGTCTGGAAACGCCTCAAGGAATGGGGTCTCGATAGAGTTTACGGCTATCCCGGCGATGGTGTCGGCGGGCTCGACGTCGCGCTACAAAAAGCCAGCGATTTCATGCATTATGTGCAAGTCCGCCATGAAGAAATGGCGGCCTTTATGGCGTCTGCCCATGCCAAATTCACCGGACAGCCGGGCCTGTGCTATGCCACCAGCGGCCCGGGCGCGGTTCACCTGCTGACCGGGCTTTATGATGCGAAGCTCGACCATGTCCCAGTTGTTGCGATTTGCGGCCAGCAGGCCCGCACCGCACTGGGCGCGAGCTATCAGCAGGAAGTCGACCTGCAGAACCTGTTCTCCGATGTGACCGAATATGTGATCACCGCCACCGTGCCCGAACAGGTGCGCACCTGCATCGACCGCGCGGTCCGCATTGCGCAGGCCAAGCGTGCGGTGACCGCCGTGATCATCCCCAACGACTTGCAGGAACTCGCCTATGAAGACCCGCCGGTCGCGCACAGCGCCACCCATACCGGCGTGGGCTACCCTGGGAAGGCAGGAACGCCCGAACGCGCCGATCTGGAAAAGGCGGCCGAAATACTCAATTCGGGCAAGAAGGTCGCCATGCTGGTCGGTGCAGGTGCGCTGGGAGCGACCGACGAAGTTATCGCAGTGGCCGACAGACTCGGCGCCGGCTGTGCCAAGGCGTTGCTGGGCAAGGCCGTACTTCCCGACGATCTGCCGTGGGTAACCGGACAAATTGGCCTGCTTGGCACCAAGCCCAGTTGGGATCTGATGAAGGAATGCGACACCTTCCTGATGGTCGGCTCGGCATTCCCCTACAGCGAATTCCTGCCTGAGCCCGGCGATGCGCGCGGGGTGCAGATCGATATCGATGGCGCGAACCTGTCGCTACGCTATCCGATGGAATACAACCTTGTCGGCGATGCCAAGGAAACCCTCGCCGCACTGCTGCCGCTGCTGCGCCAGCAGGACGATCATAGCTGGCGTTACACAATCGCAAGCAATCTGTCCGATTGGTGGAAGCTGGTCGAAGACCGCGCGATGGTCGATGCCACGCCGATCAATCCACAGCGCATCTTCCACGAGCTGTCGCCCCTGCTGCCAGACGATGTGATCATGACCGGCGATTCAGGCTCGGTCGCCAACTGGTATGCGCGCGACATCAAGATGCGGCGCGGGATGATGGGTTCGCTGTCGGGCGGGCTGGCATCGCTGGGCGCGGCAACCCCCTATGCCGTGGCCGCCAAATTCGCTCATCCGCACCGCCCGGTGATCGGCTTCATCGGCGATGGGGCGATGCAGATGAACGGGCTTAATGTGATGATCACGGTGGGCAAATACTGGCGCGAATGGGCCGATCCACGGTTCATCATCATGGTGCTCAACAATGAAGACCTCAATCAGGTCACCTGGGAAGAGCGGGTCATGCTGGGCGAAGGGCGCACGCCGCTGACCCAGTCGGTGCCCAATTTCCCCTACGCCAAATATGCCGAACTGGTCGGGCTCGAAGGGTTCTATTGCGACGAACCCGACAAGATCGCCGATACTTGGAAGGCCGCGCTCGCCTGCGACAAGCCGTGTATCGTCGAATTCAAGTCAGATCCCGAAGTGCCGCCCTTGCCGCCGCATATCAGCCTGAAGGACGCGAAGAATTTCATGATGATGATGCGCAACGAGCCCGAGCGGGGCGAGGTGATCTACGACAGCCTGCGCCAGATGTTCTCGCGAGTGATTGGATCACACGATGACTAGGATTGCGCGTTTGATCGCAATCGCCGCAACCACTGCCCTCACACTTTCGAAAAAGCGCCAGTTGCAGCGGTCACCCGCGGCAACCGGGGCATTGGTGGGACAGTCGCGAACGATTGTGACCGCTGCCAGAAGGCTCAACCGCGCTTCTGGCATGATTGCCGGTTCGGTGCTGATCGACAGCGCGATGGAACATTATCGCGGCAATTTCAGCAATCGCGCGATGTGGACACCCCTTGCGACTGCGGCGATGACCATAGGAGCAAGCGCGCATGGTCTGGGCGATCGCCAGCACGGCGCGCATACAGTACGCGACACGATTTACAGCACGGCTGGGGCGGTCGGCCTGGTGGGCACCGCGTTCCATATCTACAACATCACCAAGCAGGTGGGCGGGCTGTCGTGGCAGAACCTGTTCTACGCCGCCCCCCTGGGCGCGCCGGCGGCAATTACCCTGTCCGGCATTACCGGCTTTCTGGCCGAACGTGTCCGCCACAACCGTCCAGGCACGCCCGAGCTGATCTTTGGCTATCCCGCCGGACAGGTGGTTGCAGGCGGAACCGCGCTGTCCTTGCTCGCCACCAGCGCCGAGGCTGGCCTGCTGCATTTTCGCGGCGCGTTTCACAACCCCGCTATGCTGCTGCCGGTGACGATGCCGCCCATTTCAGCGGCTCTTCTGCTGCGCGCGGCGTTGACCGGCAGTGCCGGCAGGATGACGACCTATTTCGTCGGCGCGACCGCCGCGATGGGCCTGGCCGGTGTGGTGTTCCACGCCTATGGCGTGTCGCGCAATAAAGGCGGGTTCAAGAACTGGCGACAGACCTTGTTCGCCGGACCGCCGTTGCCCGCCCCGCCATCGTTCACCGGACTGGCGCTGGCCGGTCTTTCCGCCCTGTCCCTGATCCGGAGAGCGCGCCGTGGCTGAAAAACCCAGCTTTCCCGGCTACGACACAATGGCGAGGCGCGACACGCAGTCGTGGAACGAGCCAACCCGGCAAGCCATCGATGCGCGGCTGTCCGTCCCGCGCGAACCGCGTTTCTTCACGGTCGAGGAATGGGATTGCGCCGATGCGCTGTGCCAGCTGATCATTCCCGGCGTGATCGATCCGCCATTGGTCGCATTGCTCGATGCGGCGCTGCACGATGGCGACGGACACGGGACGCGCACCCAGACGGTTCCCTATCGGCGCGAAGCGTGGCGGCAGGGCGTCAATGCGCTCGACAGCTGCGCGCGAGGATCGCACGGCAAACCGTTCGCGCAGCTTGGCAAGGACGATCAGTCCGCCTTGCTCGAAACCATCCAGCGCGGCGAACCGACTGCGGGGCAATGGGGCGCGATGGAGCCGCAGGATTTCTTCAAGCGCTGTGTGCTGGGCGACATACCGGCGCTGTTCTATTCCCTGCCGCAAGCGTGGAATGAGATCGGGTTCGGCGGGCCAGCGTCTCCGCGCGGCTATGTCCGGCTGGAGCTGGGCCATCGCGACCCGTGGGAGGCGGCCGAAGTCGGACCGGATGGCGACAGCGATACAGTAGAACGGAAGAACCGCCATGTGGTCTGATGCATTGAATGCACCGCGCGCGCGCGATGGCAAGGCGCCCGATGTCCTGCACCAGGGCGGCTGGGTGGAGATGCGCGAATATCGCGACACCGAAGAGGTCGACTTCGTCATCGTCGGAACCGGCGCTGGCGGCGGCACACTGGCTGCGCGTCTGGCGGAACAGGGGTTCTCCGTCGTGGCGATGGATGCCGGCGGCTGGTTCCGCCCGATCGAGGAATTCGCCTCCGACGAAACCGCGCAGGAAATGATCTACTGGAACGATCACCGCGTCACCGATGGTGCCAACCCGCTGACGATGGGCGGTAACAATTCGGGCAAGGCGATCGGCGGATCGACGGTACATTATGCGATGGTGGCGCTGCGTTTTCGGCCCGAATGGTTCAAGTCGCGCACGCTGCTGGGCTATGGCGCGGACTGGCCGATCGACTGGCGCGAGATGTGGCATTGGTATGCCGAGGCGGAAAGGCAGCTGAGCATCGCGGGGCCTTTGTCATATCCCTGGGGGCCGAAACGGGGCCGCTACCCCTTTCGCGCGCATGAGCTGAACGGCGCGGCCAAGCTGCTGGCCGAAGGAGCGCAGAAAACCGGCATCGAGTGGACCGAAACCCCGCTGGCCACGCTGTCTGCCCCCTACCGCGATGCCAATGGCACCAGCCCACCCTGCGTCTATCGCGGGTTCTGCCGCTTTGGTTGTTCGACCAATGCAAAGCGCTCCTCGCTCACCGTGTTCATCCCGCGCGCCTTGGCCGCAGGGGCGGAAGTGCGCGATCTTGCAATGGTGGGTAAAATCGAAACGGGGCCGGACGGGCGGGCCACGGGCGTCCATTATCATCGTGATGGCGAGTGGCGGTTCCAGAAGGCCAAGAACGTCATCGTCGCCGGTTATGCGGTGGAAACCCCGCGCCTGCTGCTCAATTCGGCAAACGATCGCTTTCCCGACGGGCTTGCCAATTCATCTGGCTTGGTCGGCAAGAACTTGATGACGCAGTCCAATTCCGCCGTCTGGGGCCGGATGGACACGCCCGTGCGCAGTTACAAGGGGCCGCCCAGCCTCGCGATCAGCGAACACTGGAATTACGACGACAACAACGATTTCCACGGGGGTTACCTGTGGCTGGGTCAGGGGCCGATGCCGATCGAATGGGCGGGCGTGCTGACCGGCGCGAAAGGCCTGTGGGGAGACGCGCTGCGCGAGGAGATGCGCGACTATAACCACATGGTCGGGGTCAAGATGGTCGGAGAGACGCTGCCCAACGAGGCGAACCGCGTGACCCTGGCCGACGATGTCGACCAATATGGCCTGAAGGTCGCGCGGATCACTTTCAGCTATGGCGACAATGACAAGGCGATGATCGACCACGCGTTGCAGCAGATGCGCGCATCGATCGATGCGGTCGATGCGAGCGACATCTTCGACCAGCCCGACGACAATTGCCATCTCGGCGGCACGATCCGCATGGGCGACGATCCCACCACCAGCGTGGTCAATGCCGATGGCCGCAGTTGGGATATTCCCAATCTGTGGGTCTGTGACGGGTCGCTGTTCCCCACCGTGGGCGGGGTGAACCCATCGCTCACGATCTATGCGCTCGCGCTGCGCATGGCCGACCGGATCGGCGAAATGAGCAAGCGAGGAGAGCTGTATCGATGCCGCATGTAACCACGCCACCCGCCCAGGACTGGGACCTGATCGTTATCGGCAGCGGGCCGGGCGGCGCCAGCCTTGCTCAGGCGATTGCACCGGGTGGCAAACGGATACTGATCCTAGAACGCGGCGATTATCTTCCGCGCGAAGAGGCCAATTGGGACCCGCACGCCGTGTTCGTCGAAGGGCGGTATCAGGCGCAGGAAGACTGGACCAACGCAAAGGGCGATACGCTCCATCCCCAGCTTCACAATTTTGTCGGCGGTAACTCCAAAGTCTATGGTGCCGCGCTGTTCCGCTTGCGCGAGCGGGACTTTGAGGAAGTCGCCCATAAGAACGGCGTCTCGCCCGCATGGCCGCTCAGCTATGCCGATTTCGAACCCTGGTACGCAAAAGCGGAAAAGCTGTTCCACGTTCATGGCGAGCGCGGCGAAGATAATACCGAGCCCCATGCCAGCGGCCCCTATCCCTATCCGGCAGTCTCCCATGAATCGCGGATAGCGCGGCTGGCCGACGAATTGCGCAGTCAGGGCCTCAACCCGTTCCACATTCCGCTGGGCATCCTGCTCGACGAAAAGGATGGCAAGCCGACCCCGACCAGCCCGTGCATCAAATGCAGCTATTTTGACGGCTTTCCCTGCCCGATGAATGGCAAGGCCGATGCGCAGGTGGTGTGCATCGACCCGATGCTCAAACTTCACGATAACGTCACCTTGTTCACCGGTGCGGAGGCGACTGCGCTCGAAACCGATGCCGCCGGCACAAAGGTCACGGCGGTTCATGTCGAGCATAAAGGACAGCGGCTGAAATTCACCGCGCCGGTCGTGGTGGTGGCGGGTGGCGCGCTTTCCAGTGCTCTGCTGCTGCTGCGCTCCGGCAGCCCGCAACATCCCAGCGGACTCGCCAACGGGTCGGGGCAATTGGGCCGCAACTATATGCGCCACAACATGAGCGTGCAGGTTGCCGTGTCGCACGAGGCGAACGACACCGTCTTCCAAAAGACACTGGCACTTTCGGACTGGTATTGGGGCGACGAGGATTATCCCTGGCCGATCGGCCTGATCCAGATGATGGCGACCAGCCACACCCCGCAATTGAAAGGCGAGAGTCTGCCGCAATGGCTAGAATGGCTGCCCGATTTGCCGTTCGACCAGATCAGCCGCCATTCGATGGATTTCTGGCTTCAGGCCGAAGACCTGCCACACCCGGAAAACCGGATCTATTACAAAGATGGCAAAGTTCATCTCGACCTTGTCCACACCGACAATGAACCGCTCGATCAACTGCAAAAGCGCCTCCACCGGACGCTGAACGCGGCGGCGCATCCATCGGTGATGCTCGAACGCTCGCTATATCTCGGCAAGCACATCCCGCTTAGCGGCACGGCGCACCAGTCGGGCACCGCGCGCTTTGGCGACGATCCGGCGACCAGCGTGCTCGACCGAGATTGCCGGGCGCATCAGCTCGACAATCTCTACGTTACCGATGCCAGCTTCTTCCCCTCGATCGGCGCGGTCAATCCGACGCTGACGATCATCGCCAACGCTTTGCGTGTGGCCGACATCGTAGGAGATCGCCTATGACCGCCGAAGCTTGGATAGAGCTGTTCGTACGTATCGGGCTGGTGATCCTGTTCTTCCCGTTCAGCGCGCTCGACAAGGTGATTTCCTTCGGTCACGCAGTGAAACAGGCGCAGGAAATGTTCCCCCGTGCGCTGGCGATCGTGATGATCCTCGTCGGCCTTGGCATCGAAATATTCGCCTCGCTCGGCGTGGTCACCGGTATCGCCGACCGGCTCGCGGCGCTGATCCTTGCCGGATACTGCGCGGCCACCGCCATGCTGTTCAAACGCTGGTGGGAGCCCGGCGATTTCTGGTCCGATCCCGATGGCAAGGCGCGCGGATTGTTCTGGGATTTCCTCAAGAACTTCTCGCTCGCAGCGGGTTTTCTGCTGATCGTGGTGGGAACGCAGGGGCAAGGATTCCACGCCTTCCTATCCGATCCGCTCGGCTCGAGCCACCCCTACGCAACCACTGCACCCGCCGCGCCCACCGCTTATTCTCTGGAGATTCCTCATGGCTGACGATGACGACAAAATGGGGCCGCGCCCCGAAGTCCCCTATTGGCACCTGTATGTCGATGAAGATGGGGTGAGCCACCAGAAACAGTGCCACCTCACCCATTACGAAAAAGCGGCGATGGGTGACGCCGATCCGCAATGGAACAATGAGCAGGAGGACGTGACCTCCACTGTGGTCTTCACCGAACAACCCGTAGGATGGGTCGGCGAATGGCACGAAAATCCCAAACCGCAATGGATCATGGTGATGTCCGGCCGCTGGTTCATCGAAAGCATGGACGGCACCCGCATCGAGCAGGGGCCGGGAGAATTCAGCCTGGGCGAAGATCAGGGCTGCACCGAGACCGACGGCAAGAACGGCCATCGGTCAGGTACGGTGGGCGATGAACCCTGCCGGTTGATGTGCGTGCAATTGCACCAGGACCCTGATCGCAGTCCCTGCCCGGACCGCTGACGCGATGGGCATCTGGACGATTATCGACGACCGCTTCCGTCCGCTGGTGCAAGGCAATGCGGAACTGGAGGTGCTGGGCGAAGGTTTCCGCTGGCTCGAAGGGCCGACATGGTTCGGCGATCACCATTGCCTGCTGTTCAGCGACATTCCCAACGACCGGATCATGCGTTGGTCCGAAAATGACGGCGTCAGCGTGTTCCGACAGCCCTCGGGATTTACCAACGGCCATGCGCGGGACCGACAGGGCCGGTTGATTTCATGCAGCCACCATGATCGCTGCATCACCCGAACCGAATATGACGGCAGCGTCACCGTGCTGGTCGACAGCCACGACGGCAAGCGCCTGAACGCGCCCAACGATGTCATCGTCAAATCCGATGGGACGATCTGGTTTTCAGACCCTGTCTATGGCCTGCAAAGCGATTTTGAAGGCGGCAAACAGGAGAGCGAACAACCAGCGCGCTTTTACCGCCTCGATCCCGAAAGCGGCCGGTTGGCGATTGCATCGGACGAATTCATCGGCCCCAACGGCCTTGCCTTCTCCCCCGATGAAAGCGTGCTCTACGCCGCCGAAACCGGCGATCAGTTCGCCGCCAGTCCCGATCGGGCAATCTACCGTATGGGAATCGGGAAGAGCGGCTTGCCCGGCAAACGCGAGAAATTCGCCACCGTCTCCCCGGGTTATTGCGATGGGTTCAAGATCGATATCGATGGTAATATCTGGTCGAGTGCTGGCGACGGTGTCCATGTGTTTGCGCCCGATGGGGCGCTGATCGGCAAAGTCGAAACGGGTTGCACTATCTCCAACCTCTGCTTCGGTGACCGCAATAACGCGCGGCTGTTCATGGCAGCGGGTCAACGGCTTCTGTCGATCTTCACCAACACACGCGGCATCAATCCATGCTGAAGCTGCTTGCCATCCGCGCGATCCGTCTCGTCAGCCAGGATGGTGAGCGGTTGGCGCGCTTTTATGCCGGTATCGGGTTCACGATCTGCAGTGTGCAGAATATTCCGGCTGAAGACATGGCCCGGCTCGGGCTAGAGGGTGGCGGGATGCGCTGGTCACTCTCACTGGGCGAGCAGCGGGTAGAAATCGACGAATACGAGCGATCTGGCGCCCCCTATCCCGAGAGCGCAGACGCCGCCGCCCCCTGTTTCCAACATTTCGCTATCGTGACCACGCGGATAGCTGAAGATTGGCGGAGAGCGATCTCCTTCGGCGCGACTCAAATCAGCAGCGGGGGTCCGGTGCGCTTGCCCGCCAGCAGCGGCGGCGTTACCGCTGGCAAATTCCGCGACCCCGACGGCCATCCGCTCGAACTGTTGGCATTTCCCGAACCGGCGGAACACGGTTGGAACGGCGAGGGTACGCTCGGTATCGATCATAGTGCGATCAGCGTAATCGATCTGGCGAAGACCATGCGTTTTTTCGAGGACCGGGGCCTGATCCGCCACAAGGGTTCGCACAATTATGGGCCCGAACAGGACTCGTTGGATGGATTGCGCGGTGCTGACGCTGAGGTGCGACCGCTTGCACCTGCATCCGCACCGCCTCACCTCGAGCTACTCGCCTACAATCGCTCGTCAGCCGGAGATCCATTTCACGGCTCAGCAAACGACGTCGCGAGCACGCGGATCGTGTGGAAAGCCGATGGCGAGAGCGAGCCTTTCCGCGATCCTTCCGGTCACTGGCACGAAATTGTCAGATGAAATTCGGGCGGGTAACGACCCGCAGTATCAAATTTGGAAAATACACAAACGGTCAAGCCACTCTGCTAGCCCAGCCCGCGTACGGACAAAATTATCTCTAATACGAGGGTATGTTTGCGATTGCCATTTGCGTAATGAATAGCGGTGGCCCAATGGCCGAAGTTCGGCGGAAAGCCGACAAGTCATCCAATCGTCCGGAATGACCTCTTTCCGCAATTCACTCCCCCTCAAATCCGCCGTTCCGGGCTGTCCGACACTGCTGAGATTTCCGTGAGCCCCTTTGTCGCACTCACATTCTGGTCAATATTGGGTTCTTTACGAAACTTTCCGCGAGAAATATCAAAGAGAAATCACACGAAATTTAATGATTTTACATCAGAAATTTTACACATTCGCCTCGCCCCCTCTGCGGGCATGGAGCGATTTCGGGGCTCCGAGAAGTACCCCAAAAAAATCCCCACTCGCCCGCTGGCTGCACACCGAACATAGTGGGAGCATAAAGACACACGAAGTCCTGCAACACGACTGAAATGTACGGATTTCTAACGCTTCCAGCATCTCTCCCAGATACAAGCGGAACCGTGCGGATGCATGTGGACGTTGAAAATGGTAGCGGAGGAGGGACTTGAACCCCCGACACGCGGATTATGATTCCGCTGCTCTAACCAGCTGAGCTACTCCGCCACAAGGGCTGGCCATGGATACAATCCCAGGCCGGGCAGGCGGCGCGTTTACGGCGGCGGAAGCACTTGGTCAACCGCGAAAGGGAAACCGCTTAACGAGTTCCCATGGGCCGCCTAGATAGCGATGCAATGTCAGTCCCCGGAAGAAGAAATTGCGCGGCCGGATCGTGGATCCGAGCGATTGCTGCAAAGCCTTCGCCAACACCGGTTCGACCTTGTTCTGGATCGTGACATGAAGCCTTGGGCTAGCCTGGTCCTGCGCGGTCAACATCCCATGGCAATGCTCTGCAACCTGCTGTCGGAGAAAGAGAAGTTTCGAACTCGAAAGTTTAAGCGCGGTGCCGCGACCCAGACTCATGACCCCTTCCATTCGCGCGAGCACAGGCGCGGTTTCACCACAAATCCGCGAGAGGTAGCGCAGCAGTTCCGCCTCCATTTGCGGAGCAAGCGCGTGGAACAGCGTCACATGCGCTTCCAGATAATTGCGCTCGGGCGGGAAATGTTCGGCCCGTAGCCGGGTTGCCCAGCCATGCAGGTCGCGTGGCAGTTCGGCAGTCAGGATCAGCGGAGCATTCTGCACAGTCTCTCACGCAGCCCCGGGCTGCGCTACTCGCCTCTCGCGCGGCGAATGGCACGCCATTTCGCGACATTGCGATTGTGCTCCTCTAGCGTGTCGGAGAACACGTGCCCCCCAGTGCCATCGGCGACATAATAAAGTGCCTTGGTCGGTGCGGGGTCGAGCACGGCGAGGATGCTCTCACGTCCAGGGTTGGTAATCGGCCCCGGAGGAAGGCCAGCCACCGCGCGAGTGTTGTAGGGATTGGGGTCACGCAGTTCCGATTCGCGAATCATTCGCCCCAACGGCTTGCCCTTGGTGATCGGATAGATCGTTGTGGCGTCTGCGCCCAGCATCATCCCGATGCGCAGCCTGTTGGAAAGCACGCCGGCGACCATGCGTCGCTCCCCCGCCTTGCCGGTCTCTTTCTCGACGATCGAAGCCAAGGTCACGGCTTGTTCGGGCGTCGTGACCACTGTCGTCGGTTTACGCTGCGGCCAAGCGACGGAGAGAAATTTTGTCATCGCATCCTGCATCCGCTTCACTACGGATGCACGCGTATCGCCGCGCTGGTAGGCATAGCTGTCGGGTAGTATGCTGCCTTCTGCAGGGATCGCGATCTTTCCGGTCAGCAGCGGCTCCGCCATCAGCCTTTCATAGACCATGACCGAGGGCATTCCTTCCGGGATCGTGACCAGTCGCCTGATCGGCTTGCCGTGCTGCAATTGGTCGAGGATGCCCGCTTCGCTGGCGTGCCTCGGCAGCTTGAAGTCGCCGGCTTGCACCGGGTCGTGCGAACCCAGCAGCTTGGCGCGAATCAGGAAGTCCCGCGAGGAACCGATCGCACCGGCCTTGCTCAAATCACCCGCCACCGATGTCAGTGTCGAACCGTCACGAACCGTGAATTCATGCGCGGACTGCAAAGGGCCACCCCGCCACCAGCCACCGACCAGCCACAGCAGCGCCATGACCGCGATGAACGCCGGTATGGCCACGAGGACGCGGCCGCTAAGGCGCATCTCAGTCGACTTTCTTCATGACCAGCGAGGCATTGGTGCCACCGAACCCGAAGCTGTTGTTGAGCACGGCGTTGACCTCGCGCTTCTTCGCTGTGTGGGGAACAAGATCGACACCCTCTGTTCCTTCGTCGGGATCATCGAGGTTCAGCGTGGGCGGGACGATCTGATCGCGAATCGCCAGAATGCAGAAGATGCTTTCGACGGCGCCAGCCCCACCGAGCAAATGCCCGATAGCCGACTTTGTGCTGCTCATCGAAGCCCCGCACAGATCATCGCCGAACACGCGCTTGGCCGCTGCCAGTTCGATGGTATCGGCCATCGTGCTGGTGCCGTGCGCGTTGATATAATCGATATCGCAAGGCTCCAATCCAGCCTTGCGAAGCGCCATCCGCATCGACAGTTCTGCCCCGCGCCCTTCGGGATGCGGCGCAGTCACGTGATAGGCGTCGCCCGACAGACCATAGCCGACCACTTCGGCATAAATCTTCGCACCGCGTGCCTTGGCGTGCTCATATTCTTCGAGCACGACCACACCCGCGCCCTCGCCCATGACGAATCCGCCACGGTTCTTGTCGTAGGGACGGCTCGCCTTCTCGGGCGTGTCGTTCATGCTGGTGTTGAGTGCGCGCGCCTGCGCGAAACCTGCGATACCCAGCGGGTTCACGGTCGATTCGGAGCCTCCCGCCAGCATGATGTCCGCATCATCGTCGCGAATCATGCGCGCGGCATCGCCGATCGAATGCGCACCGGTGGAACATGCGGTGACGACCGCGTGGTTCGGACCCATCAGGCCATAGCGGATCGACACCTGCCCGCTGATAAGATTGATGATCCGACCATGCACGAAGTGCGGGCTGACCCGGCCGGGACCGCGTTCGTGGAGGTTCACCGATTCATACTCGATGCCCGGCAAGCCGCCGATGCCCGCACCGATCGACACGCCTGCGCGTTCGCGCGTGGCCTCGTCCATCTCGGTCAGGCCCGCGTCCTCGATCGCCTGCCCTGCGGCATCGAGACCGTAGACGATGAACGGATCGACCTGCCGCTGGATCTTCGGATCGACGCGCTTATCTGCATCGAATCCCCATTCGTGGTCCTTGTCCTTTACCTCGCAGGCGATGGTCGCCTTCTGGTTGGACGCATCGAAGCGCGTGATCTGTCCCGCGCCGCTTTTTCCGGCGATCAGATTCGCCCAGGAAGTTTCCACATCTCCGCCAAGCGGGGTGACGAGACCGAGACCGGTTACGACCACACGACGCATTCACTACTCTCCAATCAAATGTGCGGCGCTGGAGGCCGCCGATGTCATTTCACCCAGAAACGCAAGCCCTGTAACCTACAAACGACTACAGGCCCAACCCATTGGGGCTGAGCCTGTCGAAGTCCCGTGATTTTTCCAAGCCATGGCAAGGAAAAACGCAGCCCTTCGACCTGCATCAGGCGAACGGGCTCACAATGGCAGCGCGTTAGCCCCGGTGTTCGTCGATGTAGCTCGTCGCATCGCCAACAGTGGTGATCTTCTCGGCTGCATCATCGTCGGGGATTTCGACACCGAATTCTTCCTCGAAAGCCATCACCAGCTCGACGATGTCGAGGCTGTCCGCACCCAGATCATCAATAAAGCTTGCATCGGGCGTCACCTTCTCGGCTTCGACGCCAAGATGTTCGACAACAATCTTCTGCACGCGTTCGGCAGTATCGCTCATATGTATTCCCTCTTGGACTGGGTTTGGAATCTTGCCTTTCGCCCTACTGAACGCTGCGAGTGCTGGCAAGTCCCGCAACTTACATCACGCGACGAACGTGTCGTCTGGACGGATTCAACTGGTTTGGTATGCAGGGAATCAACGGGCTCGCACGTATGCGGGGTATCGCAAAAGCGAACCTTGGCCATCGTGAGGTGAAGAGGGGATATCACCATGAACCGTTCGCGATTCTTCGCATTATTAGCCGCTGCAACCTTGCTTGCTCCCATACCAGCCGTTGCTAAGGACCGCTCATCCGGTCGTCAGGCCCAGGATCGTGGAACCGCCGAGATTCCGCGCTGCACCCGCAATCTGGGGACCGTCGCGATTGTTGAGCCCGACAATCAATGGTGGCGACAGCTCAGTCTGGGAAGCCCGGAAGCCATCCTGCGGGTCTTTGTGCAAAGATCCGGCTGCTTTACGCTGGTTAATCGCGGTCGCTCGATGCAGAACCGCGCGATGGAGCGTGCGCTCGCCGAACAAGGCGAGCTCCAGCAGGGGTCCAACCTCGGGCGCGGCCAAGTCAAGGCTGCGGACTACTTCCTCCAGCCCGATATCGTCACGACCAATCGTAACAGCGGCGGCGGCGGACTTGGTGCGGCGATGGGCGGCCTTCTCGGCAGCCGGTTACTCGGCGGGATCGCCGGAGGGCTGAACATCAAGAAGAAGGAAGCCAATGTCACCCTGTCGATCGTCAATGCGCGCACGACGGTCGAGGAAGCGCTGGTTGAAGGTTACGCCCGCAAGAAGGACATTTCCTTCGGCGGCGGGGCTGGCGGCGGCTGGTGGTCCGGATTTGGAGCGGCAGCTGGCGGCGGATACCAGAACACCGAGATCGGGCAGGTGATCGTGCTCGCCTACCTTGACGCCTATATCAAGCTGGTGACCCAACTGGGCGGCTTGCCAGCGGATGCCGCCGAGGCGGCTCCGCAGGCAGACTGACCTGCCGCGATTGTCGTCCCGCCGCTGCGCTTAGGCGGCGGCGGGATCGCTTTATCAATCGGCGTTCTTCGTCTCTGCCTTGGGCGCTTCGATCGTGCGGATGTGCACATCGCGCAGCTGGCGCGGGCCAACTGCGCTGGGTGCGCCCATCATCAGGTCCTGCGCGCGCTGGTTGAGCGGGAAGGCGATGACCTCGCGGATATTGGGCTCGTCTGCGAGCAGCATCACGATCCGGTCGATCCCGGGCGCAGAGCCTCCGTGTGGTGGCGCACCGAGCTTGAAAGCTTCGATCATGCCGGAGAAATTCGCATCGACGTCGGCTTTGGAATAGCCGGCGATCTCGAACGCCTTGTACATGATTTCGGGCTTGTGATTCCGGATCGCACCCGAGGACAGCTCATAGCCGTTGCAGACGATGTCGTACTGCCAAGCCTTGATTTCGAGCGGGTCCTGATTCTCCAGCGCTTCCATCTCGCCCTGCGGCATCGAGAAGGGATTGTGGCTGAAGTCGACCTTCTTGGCGTCCTCGTCATATTCGAACATCGGGAAGTCGACGATCCAGCAGAATTTGAAGCAGCCCTGCTCGATCAGGCCCAGTTCCTCGCCAACGCGCGTGCGCGCGGCACCGGCGAGCTTGGCGGCGTCCTTTTCCTTGCCCGCGGCAAAGAACAGCCCGTCATTCTCGCCAAGTCCCAGCTCGGCATAGAGCTTCTCCATGCCTTCGGTGCCGTGATTCTTGGCGATCGGGCCGCCGAACTCACCGCCCTTGCGGGTGACATAGCCAAGCCCGGCGAAGCCTTCGCGGCGCGCCCAGTCATTCATCTCGTCGAAGAACTTGCGGCTCTTTTCATGCGTGTTGGGCGCCGGGATCACCCGCACCCGGCCACCACCGCCGACGATCTTCTCAAACAGGCCGAAACCGGACTTTTCGAAGTGATGGGTAACGTCCGAAATAATCAACGGGTTGCGCAGGTCCGGCTTGTCGCTGCCATATTTCAGCATCGCTTCGGCATAGGGGATGCGCGGGAAGGTGCCCGCCGGGGTCACGCTCTTGCTGTTCGCGAACTCCTCGAACACGCCGGCCAGAACCGGCTCGATCGCCTGGAACACGTCTTCCTGTGTGACAAAGCTCATCTCGAAGTCGAGCTGGTAGAATTCTGGGGAACGGTCGGCGCGCAGATCCTCGTCGCGAAAACATGGTGCAATCTGGAAATAACGGTCGAACCCGGCCACCATCAGCAACTGCTTGAACATCTGCGGCGCCTGCGGAAGCGCATAGAACCGACCCGGATGCAGGCGACTGGGGACCAGATAGTCGCGCGCACCTTCGGGGCTGGAGGCGCCCAGGATCGGGGTCTGGAATTCGGTGAATCCCTGATCGGTCATGCGGCGGCGGATGGACGTGATGACCTGGCTGCGCAGGACAATGTTCTTGTGCACACGTTCGCGCCGCAGATCGACGAAGCGATATTTGAGACGCGTCTCCTCCGGATAATCCTCCGCCGAATTGACGATCAGCGGCAATTCCTCGGCCCGGCTCTGCACCGTGCATTCACGCGCGAACACCTCGATCCCGCCAGTCGGCAAATTGGCATTCACCGCTTCCGGGGCACGCGCCTTGACCGTCCCTTCGATCGTGACGACCGATTCGAGCTTCAACCGATCGAGCACCGGCAAAGCCTCGCTATCGCTGTCGGCAACGATCTGGGTGATGCCGTAGTGATCGCGCAGATCGACGAACAGCACACCGCCATGGTCGCGCTTGTTATGCACCCAGCCCGAGAGGCGGACGGTTTCGCCGACGTTGTCCTGCGAAAGCTGTGCGCAGGTGTGGGTACGATAGTCGTGCATCTAAACTCTTTCCAATTTCGGGGCTATGAGGCAAGGCGTGTGCATAGCGCAGGCATTTGCCATCGGCTCGCGCGCGCTAACAGGCCAAGCTTGCCCTTTTGTCAAGGCGCGGGCGATGCCGGGGGCGGCACTCCGCCCGAACGCGAACAAAAGAAAAGACTATGCAAATCCATGAGTTGATTACCGATACCGACACATTGAGCGCCTTGTGCGAGCGGCTCGCCAAATCGGATTTCGTGACGGTTGATACCGAATTCATGCGCGAGAACACCTATTGGCCGGAACTTTGCCTGGTGCAAATCGCCAATGACAAGGAAGCCGCCGCGATCGATCCGCTGGCTCCGAATATCGATCTGGCGCCACTGCTTGATCTGCTGGTCGACAATGAAGACGTGCTCAAGGTGTTCCACGCCGGGGGGCAGGATGTCGAAATCATCTACAACCTCACCGGCAAGACCCCGCATCCTATATTCGACACCCAGATCGCGATGATGGCGATCAGCCAGTCCGAGCAGATCGGCTACGCCAACCTTGTCGAAAGCTGGCTCGGCTTCACCGTCGACAAAGGTGCGCGCTTCACCGACTGGAGCCGCCGCCCGCTGACCGACCGGCAGATCGAATATGCCATCGGCGATGTCACCCACCTGTCCAACATCTTCCCACGCATCCTCAAGAAACTGATCAAGACCGGGCGCGGCGGGTGGCTCGATGCAGAGATGGAAAAGCTCGCCGAACCGGCGAATTATGCCAATGATCCCGGTCTGTCGTGGAAGCGCATTCGCTCGCCGGGGCGCAATCCGGCAGTGCTCGGACGCCTGAAAGCGCTGGCTGCGTGGCGCGAGGGAGAGGCCCAGCACAAGAACATTCCTCGCGGGCGGATTATGCGGGACGAAACGCTGGCCGATATCGCCAGCCACCCGCCCAAGGCACAGGGCGATCTGGCCAAGGTGCGCGGCCTGTCCAACTCCTGGCGGGACAATGACATCGGCAAGCGGCTGATGAAGGTGCTCGAAAAGGCCGAACCGCTGCCCAAAGACGAAATGCCGGTGAAGCCCAAGCCCGGCGCCCCGCTGGGCAAGGAAGGCGCGCTGGTGGCCGATTTGCTCAAGCTGCTGCTCAAGATCCGCGCGCGAGAGATCGACGTTGCCGCGCGGCTGCTGACCCGCTCGGATGAAATGGAAGCGCTGGCCGCCGGTACGCGCAAGCTCCCGGTGCTCGAAGGCTGGCGCTATGAGGTGTTCGGCCGTGACGCGCTCGATCTCGTCGAAGGCAAGCTGGCGTTCGCGGTCAAGGATGGGCGGCTGCTCATGACCCATATCGACGACATGGAGGCCGACCTGCGCGCCACCGCAAACCCAACCGCCGAAGCGGCGGAATAGCGGCGCGAGAGGGGCGCAAAACATGTCGACGTATTTGCCGACGCTCAAGCAGCTGCAATATCTCGTGGCGCTGCACGAGCATGGGCATTTCGGGCGCGCCGCGGACGCAAGCTTCGTTTCGCAGTCGACGCTCTCTGCGGGGATCCGTGAGCTTGAATCACTGCTTGGCGTGACTCTGGTCGAGCGCAGTCGCCGGGTCGTGCGGTTTACGGCCCTTGGCAACCAGGTGGTCGCCAAGGCGCATCGCATCCTGCGCGAGGCGGAGGAACTGGCCGATCTGGTGCAGGCCGCAGGCAAGCCATTGGCGGGCGAGCTGTCGATGAGCGTCATCCCGACCATCGCACCGTTCCTGCTGCCGCGCATCCTTCCAAGACTGCGACGCGAACGTCCCGAATTGAAGCTGTTCCTGCGCGAGGAGACCAGCCAGGACGCGGTCGAATCGCTGCACCACGGGCGCGCCGATTGCGTGCTGCTGGCCCTCCCCTTCGACACCGGCGAGGTCGAGATGGCGCATATCTCCGACGACCGGCTGTTCGTGGCCTTCCCCGCCAACGATCCGCGCGATCCGCCGGGAGAGGTGCCGCCGAGCATGATCGAAGAAGGGCGGCTGCTGCTGCTGGAGGACGGGCATTGCCTGCGCGACCACGCGCTGGCCGCCTGCAATCGCCCCGAACTGCGCGCCAGCGCGACGATGATCGGCACCAGCCTGCACACGCTGGTGCAAATGGTCGATGGTGGGCTGGGACTGACAATGTTGCCCGAAATGGCACTCGACGCGGGGATACTGACCGGCACCAAAGTGGTCGCCCGGCCACTGAAGGCGAAGCATGCCAGCCGCGAGATCGCGCTGATCTGGCGCAAGAACTCCCCCCGAAGGGAAGATTTCGAACTGCTCGCGGAGGAACTTCGGGCCGGATAACATCGTAAAGCATAAAATAATTATTGTAGATCGATAATTTTGCGATTAGTGCTCCCTTCCGATTCGGCAAGGAGGCATATTGGTGGCCAGCCCAGATTCCAGCAGCAAACATATAGCCGCGCGGCTTGCGCCCAGCCCTGCCCTTGCGCGGCGGGGGCGGCTTTATTTCGTTGTCGCCTGCACCCTAATGCTGGCGATGGCGTCGGTCGCCGTCGTGCAGGTGCTGTTGATCCTGCTCCGCGCGGGCGATGTCGCGGGAATGCTTAATGGCGGATTTGCCTTCGTGCTGCCTGGTGGCGCGGTGGGAGAAACACCATCCACCTTCATCGCCATAAATCGTTTTGCAGTGTGGCAATCGACGCTCGCTGCAGGATTGCTGATATTGCGTTTGCTGCCCGGACTGGTGTTGCTCGCGAGTCTGATCGGGCTGTTCCATCAGCTCTCGCTCGGTGTGGTGTTCGACGCACGTAATGCCCTGCTCCTGCGGCGGATAGCTTGGGCGCTGATCGCCTATGCGCTGGTCCCGTTCCTCACCCATGCCGCGCTCTATGCTGCCAACATGAGCCCGGTGGCGATCAAGCCGGAACTACGCCAGTTGGACGCGTTGGTGCTGGGTATCCTTATGCTCTCGCTGGTCCATATCCTCGCATTCGGAAACGCGATCGAACAGGATCGGGACGGGTTCGTCTGATGGCGATCACCGTGCGGCTCGACGTAATGCTCGCCCGGCGCAAGATGCGTTCGAAGGAGTTGGCGCAGGCGATCGGGATTACCGAAGCCAATCTGTCGCTGCTCAAATCCGGCAAGGTAAAAGGCATGCGTTTCGAAACCCTGGACGCAATCTGCGAGGTGCTCGACTGCCAGCCGGGCGATCTGCTCGAGTTCGAGCGTGATCCGTGACCGGCCGGGTACGCACCACCTGACACGATTTCCAAAGGAGAATTCCCATGCGTCGATTTACGGCGATTGCCCTCGGCTGCGCGCTGTTGGGCGCTCAGGCTGCATCGACCGTCCCGCTGACCCCGGCGGGCAACGGCCATCTGGTCGCCCCCGTATTCGTCAACGGCAAGGGCACGCTGCCCTTTGTCATCGATACCGGTGCTGATGGGTCCTATGTCTATGAATGGTTCGCTCGCCAACAAGGTCTTACAAAGGGTGAACCAATGAGGGTCAAGGGGATGACCGGTGCGGCGATGATGAACCGCTATCGCATTGAAAGCCTTTCGGTCGACGGACGGACCATCCGCAATGTCGAGGCGCTGGGCCTGCCCGACCGCATGGATGCCGAGATTGAGGCTGGGGTTATCGGCAACGATCTGATGGACGGGGCGCTGGTCGCATTTGACTTTCCCTGCCGAAAGATCAGCGTGACGCCCAAACCGGTGTCGATCAACACCATGCTGAACTCGCATGCTGCAATGGTGGAGGGAAAGCCAGTGCCCGATGGTACGCAGCTCGCCTTCACGGTCAACGTCAACGGGGTGCGCGGGACCGCTATCCTCGACACCGGATCGCGCGGGACCGAAATCAACCTGGTCTTTGCGCAGAAGGCAGGAATTAAATTGGGCGGCAAGGGCGATGCGCTCTATGGCGCAGCTGGGCACAAGTTAGACACGCACGCGGCGACCATAGAACGCCTGTCTTTCGCCGGGCACACAGAACAGGATGTCGCCATCAAGGTCGCCGACTTGCCGATTTTCGCATCCTTCGGTCTTGGTGACAAACCCGCCATGATCTTCGGCATGAACGCAATGGCGAGCTTTCGGCTGCTTTACGATCACGAAAGGCGCCGTTTCTGGTTCGACCGCTCTAGCTGTTAGGAACCGACCTGCGCAGTCCTAAAATCTGGAACAGATGGAACACGGTCCTGAAGCAAGAAAATTATGCCAGCTCAAGGGCCGCGCCCTGACGTTGTCGGAGTTTACTGAGCCCGATCATCGTCATCCAGCGCTGCTGGCACGGGTCGTAACGTGTAGGACAGCAAATTGTCGAACAGGTGGATTCGATCGATCAGCTAACTACATTCTATTGCGTCATTCATGGAAGCGCGCAGCGTTTTCAATGTATCCTCAAGCGGGGAGTGCGACGCGTGAAACGGCCTAAACCCTGGCGTCTGGAAGCTGGCATAGCGGCGGGCTTGGTCATGGGCGGGCTGTGGCTGTGGATCGAATACGACCCCTTCTTCGGTATTTTTCACGATCTCCACATCGTCGTCATAGCGGCGGCAATCGGCATGGCCGTTGTGGCAATTCGGAATCGACACAAGAAGGTCGGTCCGTGGGACCCGAACACTATCGCCCGCAATCGCAAGGGGCGACCTTAGGCTCCGTCAGCTTTCGCCTGAATTCAGGCGTCACGTCACCGCGGCTCTTTCGCTGAATTCAGCGCGGCGCCATTCGCCGCTGTCGAGCACTTCGGCCAAATGGCGCGCGGCTTCTGCCATGTCCGCGAAGCGCAGATAGGCCGGCGCGAAACCGAGGCGGAGAATATCGGGGTCGCGGAAATCACCGATCACGCCGCGCGCGATCAGTGCCTGACACAGCGCGAAGGCATCGCGATGGCGGAAGGACAGCTGGCTGCCGCGCTGGGCGAGATCGGTTGGGCTTACGACGTCGAGCGATACGCCCAGCTCGCTCAGGCAATGACGGAAGAATTCGGATAGCGCCTGCGACTTGGCGTAGAGCCGTTCGACGCCGATTTGCGTCACCAGGTCGACGCCCACTTCCAGCGCCGCGAGGCCGAGGATCGGCGGGGTGCCGCACAGCATCTGGTCGACGCCCGATGCCGGGGAATAATCGTCGGAAAATTCGAACGGTGCGCTGTGGCCCATCCACCCGGTTAGTGGCTGCCGTAGCGCCTGCTGGTGCCTTCTGGCGACATAGGCGAAGGCGGGCGCGCCGGGGCCGCCGCACAAATATTTGTAGCCGCAACCGACCGCAAAATCCGCCCCGCAGCCGTTGAGATCGACCGGATACGCGCCGCAGGAATGCGAGAGATCCCATAGCACAAGCGCGCCCGCGTCGTGAGCAGCGCGAGTGAGCGCGGCCATGTCGAACAGTTCACCGGTCTTATAATGAGCATGGGTCAGCAGCAGCACCGCGACGTCATCGTCGAGCGCGCCGACCAACTCGTTGCGTGGAGCGAGCCGTCTTTGGGCCAAGCCCTGTTTTTCCAACCCGTCGATCATGTAGAGATCGGTCGGGAAATTGCCCGGCTCGCTCAGCACCACCTTGCGGCCGGGTTTCAGGGACAGTGCGCCAGCGATAAGCTTGAACAGGTTCACGCTGGTCGAATCGCAGGCGATGACCTCCTCAGGCTCGGCACCGATCAGCGGCGCGATCTTCGCGCCGACACGTTGCGGCAGGTCGATCCAGCCGGCGCTGTTCCAGGACCGGATCAATCCTTCACCCCATTCGCCTCGCACAACCTCGGCCAGCCGGTCAGGGGTCGCCCTCGGCAAAGCTCCTAGCGAATTGCCATCGAGATAGATCACGCCTTCGGGGAGGATGAAGCGTTCGCGGTAGTCTGCCAGCGGATCGGCGGCATCACGCTGACGGGCGTCTTCATGCAAACTCATGCCAGTTCTCGCAAGATTGCGCGGGTGAGCCCGGCATCGCCGCCACCGATCTTCAACGGCAGCGCGATCAGTTCATAGCGTCCTTCCTCGACATCATCCAGCACGAGCCCTTCGAGGATGCGCATATCGGCGGCATGGACCGCCTTGTGCGCGTTCATGGTCTTGCTGTCCTGCGGATCGACTGAAGGCGCATCGGTCCCCACCAGCCGCACGCCCTGCGCGGCGAGCCAGTCGATGGTCTCGGGCGCGATGGCGGTGAAATCGCTCACCCACTCATCATGTGGAAAGCGTTCAAATGTTCTGAACAACACCCGGTCGATATGCCCGATATCGGGCAAATCTCCGATGTCGATCGTTCCTCCCGTCACTGCCCGCGCATCGATCACAAGGCATTCACCGACATAGGGGGTGATATCCATGCTCGCAGCATCGAGCCCGTCCGCTGCATAGTGGAGCGGGGCATCGCCATGGGTGCCCGAATGCGTGCTCATGGTCATTCGACCGACGTTGACCGGTGAGCCTTCCTCCATCCGCCAGCTTCGCTCGAAGGCGAATTCGGTGTCGCCCGGCCACACCGGCAAATCAGGGCGCAATGTCTGGCTGATGTCGATGATCCTGCGCGTGCTCATACCTCTGTCCTCACAGCGCGGTCCTGACGCTCAGCAGTTCGGGGAAAAACGCCTGCTTCAGCACGCCCGCGAGATAGGGAACGCCCGGCGTCCCGCCGGTGCCGCGCTTGAAGCCGATGATTCGCTCGACCGTCTTCAAATGTCCGAAGCGCCAGCGCTGGAAGTGATATTCGAGATCGACCAGCTTTTCCGCCAGTTCGTAGAGATCCCAATGCGTCTGCGGATCGCGGTAGATTTCGGCCCACGCCGCCTCGACTTCTGAAGTATGATCCCATCCTTCGGCATGGGGCCGCCGCAGCACCTTGTCGGGAACAGCGAAGCCACGCCGCGCCAACAGCGCCACCGCTTCCGCATAGAGGCTGGGGCGGGTCAGTTCCTCACGCAGTTCCGCGGCCACTTCGGGCACCGCTTCGTGCATGGTAATCATATCAGGATTGCGCCCGCCGAGGAGGAATTCCATCATCCGGTATTGCGCCGACTGGAACCCGCTCGACCCGCCCAGGTGGGGGCGCAGGGTTGAATAATCGTGCGGAGTCATGGTGCTGAGCACATCCCAGCTCTGGATCAACTGCCCCTGCGCGCGCGCCACGCGGGCAAGCATCTTGAACGCCGGGCGCAGCGTATCGGCCCGAATGCAGTCGCGCGCGGCGAAGAGTTCGTGAATGCACAGCTTGAGCCACAGCTCGCTCGCCTGATGGACAATGATGAACAGCATCTCATCATGGGCATCAGATTGCGGGTGCTGCGCCGAGAGAATGCGATCGAGATCGAGGTAGGAAGAATAGGTGACGTCAGCCATGACTCTCGCCCTAGCCGCTTCGGCGCCCCAAGAAAACTAACCCTCGATGATTTGCGTCTCGGGATGATGTTTGTCGAGGTGACGCTTCACGATCCTGAGGTTGCGGCTGTTCGACCGAAACAGCAGATCGAAAGCATCGCCGGCGAGCGGGACCGCGCCCAATGTTGTGTCGAGCGCGATATTGCCTACCATCCGCCACAATTTCCAGCGCGGCAGGCCGAGCCGCTTAGCTTCCCAGATGATGAAACTGCCCATGGCTGCCGCGATCAGGTCACCGACAACCGGCAACAGCCCGATCACCGCATCGAGCCCGATCGCATACTTCGTACCGGGAATCTGAATGCTGCGCTCGAGCAGAAACTCGATGGCTTCCATGCGCCGGCGAATATCCGCCGGGCTGTTGCCCAATGGCAGGTCGATCCCCATCGCCTGGGCCTGCCTGCGCTCGCGAAATGACTCCTGTTCCATGCCCCCTAAATGGGCGCACGGGACAGCGGGAACAAGGGATGCATCGCCATCGCGCTATCGGAAAAGCCTTCGACCCCAGCGCGCACCAGCGACCAGCGCACCGGTGCGCCGATAGGGATATAACCGTTGAGGTCGGTCAGCAGCTGGGTCGCCTGCGCGATGTCGGCATCGTATGCATGGGGGTCGGCGGTCTTGCTGGCCTTCGCCACCAGCGCATCGGCGTCGGGCGAGCAGAGGCTTCGACTGACCCTGCAATTGAACTGATCGAGAAACCAGCGCTTGCCAGCGAAGCGTGCAACGCGGTCGCGCAGTTGCAGATCGCCCGCAGCGCCCTGTTTGGCACGGACAAGCTTTATTCCGACCGCTGCATATTGTTGCGCCAAACCTTGGAAGAGGGTGTCAGACCCCGGTCCCGCGGGCAGCACGACACTGAGCGTCAGATCACCGCGATTTTTTGCCTTCCACCGCGCAATTCTGCGTGCAGCCTCTGCTTGTCGGGCCGTGAAATCCATGTCGGCCCAGCGCTCGGGACGCGCAACGTCCCCGCTGGCCAGACGGGGGGCGACAAGCTGGTTGGTCGGCGGCCAGCCGGAAATGTTGAACGGTGCAATCAGCTTTGCCCTATCGAGCGCCATGGCAAGCGCCTCCCGATTGTTCGGGCTGGCCAGAAAGCCCTTCGCGTTCACGACATCCAACCCGAACAATCCGAGCGGGGAATCGACCCGGATCGTTCCGCGCGACAATGGTCCAAGATCGATTAGCGGCAAGGTGGACAGCCTGCCGCCCAGCACCAGCTGGAAGTCTGCGTCCGAAAAACCCTTGACGGCGTGCCGCGCGGATACGGTCGAAATCACTAAGCGGCGCACGCCTGCATCCCAATCCGGCTGTTGCGGCAACCCGCGCTGTTCGGGAGGGAGCGCGCTCAACACTTTTGTCCCACCGCGGTCTTTCTCGACCATCGGCCCGACTGCCAATCCGGGCATAGCAAGCCCGAGTTCCGGCTGCGCCAGCAGCTGCAGCATACCCGGCATTGGTGTATCCAGCCTGATCTCGATCACGCGTCCGGTCATGGCGCGGATATCGCGCACCGGAGCAAGATCGAGACCGAGCGATGTCCCCGAAAGCCGGTCAAGCGTGCGTTGCAGCGATTGCTGCACCAGTTTGGCGGTCAGCCGTTTGCCATTGTGCAGATCGAATTCGCGTATACGGAAAATGTAGCTTAGCCCATCATCCGTCACGATCCATCTTTCCGCGACACCTGGCACGAGTTGTCCGTTGGCATCGAACCGGACCAAGCCTTGGTGGCTGGCAGCATAGACCTGGCTTGCGGGATACGAAAGGCGCAGACCGGAATCGTTCAGGTCGCCCGCGTTGCCGATCAAAGCGACGGCCAGATCGCCGTCCCCGCCCTGACCCTGGCACGCCGAAAGCAGCAGTAACGCCGAAAAGAGCGGGAGACGATTCATGGCCCTTTCGGGCCTAGCAGTTCACGTGCTGTCCGTCAGCCGTGGGAATGGGCAAATTCAAATCTTGCGGAGATGTGCAGCGGATGGGAACGCATAATTGGCACCGACCGCCGCGCGCGCGTAAGGCGGCGCTTCACGATTGCCCCCTGATACCTGCATTCGCGCAAGCTTGGGATCGATTTCCCTGACGAAGGCGAGACCGAATCGACGTCCCTGCACCCATGCAACAACGCCGCGCACCTTGCCTATATTGCGGATATCGACGCTGACTTCCATGCCGCGCGCCACTTCCGCCGGGCCTTCCGCCATCATTCCGCCAGCCGACAGATTGCGTACTTTGACGCGCACCGGCGTGTTTTCATGCTCGACCAACAAATCGGCGAGAAGAAAGAGGCTATCGCGATCAAGATGACGGGTTTCAACCATGCTTAAGCCTATTAGTGCAAAACGCCCTGCAACCCACGCTCTGTTTTCACCCGATCCCGATTTGGATCAGGTAGCACGGAAAAGGTGACGAAAATGTTTAGCGCAACCTAGGCGCCAAGCCAGAACGATCAGTCGTCGCGCGAAATCTTTTCGCGCCTTTCATGAGCTTCCTGCGCCTCGACCGTCATCGTCGCGACTGGCCTTGCGATCAATCGCTTGATTCCGATGGGATCGCCGGTCACTTCGCAATAACCGTACTCCCCGCCATCGATGCGCCGCAGGGCGGCATCGATCTTGGCAATCAGCTTGCGCTGGCGGTCCCGCGTCCTGAGCTCGATCCCCCAGTCCGATTCGCTCGACGCGCGATCGTTGAGATCCGCTTCGCGCAACGGCCCGTCCTGCAAAGACTGCAATGTGGTTTCGGCGGCGGTGTGGATCGAGCGCTTCCATTCGAGCAGCAACATACGAAAGTAGTTGAGCTGCCGTTCGCTCATATAGGGTTCATCATCGTCGGGCGTGTAATCCGCCCCGACGGCGGCCCGGACCTTGGCAAGTTTTTCACTGTCACCGAATGCGGCGGTGGCCATTCCTACCTCTATCCCCGACCCTAAGGATCGTACCCTACAGGTCCGCCGCAGCGATCTCGATCGCCAAAAGCGGTCCCTCAGGGCGCGGCCTATAAGCGGGCCGGGCACACGGCACAAGCGACAATGCCCGGAAAATCAAAAGCTGTGCCCCGAAATGACACCCACGCTCGAATTCAGGCATCGCCGTTAACCTTTTCTTGACCATGTTCCGCCGAAAACAGTCTCGCCGGCGGGGGATGCCGGTCTAAAACGGGGGATTTATGATGACTGTATTGAATGGGATTGAAGGCGGCGGCGGACGGATCGTTCAGGGCGCACAAGCCGAACCGATGATCGCCGACTGCCTCAAGCGCTATGACGCGGGCCAGCTCGATGCGCTGTACGATCTTGGAGTCGCTTTTTCGACCGGAAGCCATGGGGTTACCTGCGACCTGGTCGAGGCGCACAAATGGTTCAACATCGCTGCCTCGGAAGGCCATGAAGAGGCCGCCTGGTGCCGGTCCGATGTGTCCGAAGAAATGACCGCACGCGAAATCGCCGAGGCTCAGCGCCGCGCTCGCGAGTGGCTGCGACAGAGCGAATCGCGCGCCGCCTGAGAGCGAATCAGCCGCGCCTGAACGGGGTGCGGCGTTCAAGAAAGTTGGCGTCCGCCGCCACACCGGCGCGCTCACGCTCGAGGAAATCGGCGACTGCATCGGCAAAACCTGCATCGGCGATCCAATGCGCCGATACGGTCTGCACCGGTTCATATCCACGCGCCAGCTTGTGCTGGCCCTGCGCCCCGGCCTCGACCCGCGCCAGCCCCAGCTCGATCGCAGCGTCGATCGCCTGGTAATAGCACAGCTCGAAATGCAGGAAGCGGATGTCGCGAGTGCAACCCCAGTAGCGGCCGTAGAGCGCATCGCTGCCGATGATATTGAGCGCGCCGGCGACGGACTCGCCATCATGCTCGGCGAGGATCAGCAGCACCTTGTCGTCCAACCGCTGGTGAATGAGGTCGAAGGCTTCGCGGGTCAGATAGGGCGTACCCCATTTGCGAGCACCGGTGTCCTGGTAAAAAATCCAGAAGGCGTCCCAATGCTCGGCGCGAATATCGTCGCCGCGCAAGCGCTTGATCGCAACCTCGGCCTGCGCAGCGGCCCGTTCCTTGCGCAGATCCTTGCGCTTGCGGGACGACAGCGCGGCAAGAAAATCATCGAAACTGGCGTAGTCGCGATTGATCCAGTGGTATTGCAGATCGGTCCGACGCATCCAGCCCGCCGCTTCGAACAGAGGTTGCTGGTCAGGTTCGATGAAGCTGGCATGGGCCGAGGAAAAGCCATTCTGCTCGCACAGCTGTTGCGCGGCAGCGAGCAATGGCAGCGCGAATTTCTCGTCCTTCAGCAGCAGCCTTGGTCCCGTCGCCGGAGTAAACGGCGCAGCGATCTGGAGCTTGGGGTAATAGCGCCCGCCCGCGCGCTGGTAGGCATCCGCCCAGGCATGATCGAAAACATATTCGCCCTGGCTGTGTCCTTTGAGATAGGACGGGAGTGCTGCGCATAGGCGTCCCTGCCCATCCTCGACCACCAGCGGCGCAGGCTGCCAGCCGGTGCCCTCCCCCACACTACCTGAATCCTCCAGTGCGGTCAGAAAGCCGTGACTCATAAATGGGTTGGCATGTGGCACCAGCGCATCCCATTGGTCAGCCGCGAATGCGCCGACCGAACCGCCCAGCTTCACTATCAATTCGGTCATGTAATGCCCGCACCCTCGGCTATTGGCGCGTCGGCGCAAGTCAAAGCGAGCGCCAGCTTTACAGGCGTGTCGATCGTCCAGGTCAGCACCGGCATCCCGTAATCGCGCAAGCCTTGAACGAAGCGATTGGGCAAGGCTGCGATATGATAAGCCATGAAGTCCGGTTTCGCGATCCACAGTGCGAAGTGCCGCTGCCACGCTTTCTGCGTATACCCCTTCTCGTCCTCGCGCATCACCAGCCCACGCACGATTTGCGGGGCATGACGGCGCAGCCAGCGCGACACGCGCGGATCGAAGCTCATTACTGCAAACTGTCCGTCATAGCTCGCCAGAGTATCGGCAACCGCGCGGCACGTCCGGTCTACATCATAACCCTTGCGCGACTTGATCTCGATCAGCAGCGGCACCTTGCCCTTCACCAGCTCCAACAGATCGGTAAGCGCAAACGGGCTGTCATCCGAATCCAGATATTTGAGCGCCCGCCATTCCTCGTGCGTCAGCGTTTCGCCTGCCTCCGCACGCCCGATCAACCGGGCGAAATCCCAGTCGTGATAGACCATCGGCCAGCCGTCGCGGGTGCGCTGGATATCGCACTCGATGCCCAAGCCAGCCTCAACCGCTGCCCGGAAGGCGCTCGGCGAATTCTCGATCCGCCCGGCACCGTGTAGCCCGCGATGCGCATAGGTCCATGCGCCCAGCCAGCCCACCCGCGCCGGGTCGGGCGGGGGAGCGAAGAAACGGTCAATCCGTGAGAGCAATGACCGCATCCACCTCGACAGCGGCGTTGAGCGGCAGCACCGGCACGCCGACAGCTGCGCGCGCATGGCGTCCCTTGTCGCCGAAAACTTCCGCCATCAGGTCCGATGCGCCGTTCGCCACCTTGGGCTGGTCGGTGAAATCGGGGCTGGAAGCGATGAAGGCGCCCAGCTTGACCACCCGGCCTACCCGGTCGAGCAAACCGGCAGCTTCGAGCTGCGCGAGAATCATCAGCGCACACGCTCGCGCCGCCTGCTGACCGCGCTCGACACCGAGATCGACGCCCAGCTTGCCGGTCACCAGCTTGCCTTCGACGAACGGCAGCTGCCCCGAGATATAGGCGATATTGCCTTCGACCACGACCGGCAGGTAACTCGCCACCGGCGCGGCAGCCTGCGGCAGTTCGATACCCATATCGGCAAGGCGGGAGACAGTGTTCATGCAATTTGGTCCTCTTGTTCGAGACGATCGATCAGCCATGGCAATGCTTCGGCCCAATTGTCGATACGGGCGTCGGCATGGCCAGCCTCATAAGCGCAATCGATATGCGGCGCGAGCATCGGTTCGCCGCACAGATGCAATGTGGAAATGCCCGGCACGGTTTCGCGCGCGGATTGGTGGTGCTGCGGCAAATCATCGATGAAAATCGCCCGCGTGGGCGCGTATTCCTCGACTATCGCGCGGAGCGCCGGACCTTTCGGTCCCTGATTGGTGAATACGCGTGCTTCTATGCCGTGACGGATCAGCTGTTGGCGCCGCTTTTCCTGCCGCTCGTCGTTGAGATTGGTCAGGATGACCACATCAGCATGATCGGCAAGTGCATTGATTCCGGCAACTGCCCCGGCAATCGGCGTCTGACGATCCATTTGCGTATCGAAGAAGCCGCCAAGCAACCGCCAGATTTCCTGCGGCGCGACGGGATCGCCACTCGCACGGTGGCGCATCGCCTGACTGAAATCATTGCTGGCCATGGTGAAGTCGACGTCGTGCTCCTCCCCCAGCCAGTCGCGGAAATGCGCGACCATGTGGAGCAGCACCTCGTCACAGTCGGAGATCACGAGCGGACGGCTCATCGGGAAAGCTCCCCGCGCGCGGCGATCAGTTCTTCAGGTTTTACACCGAGCGCATCGGCAGCGGCGACAAGGTCCGGTTCATGCGCTGCGAGAAAATCGAGCACGGCACCCAATACACCCACATCCCCCAGGCCGTCACGCAACTGATCGGGTGTAAGGCCCGTCAGCGCCAGCAAACGCGCCGCACGATCGGGATCGCCCAGCACCCAGCCGAGCGCCGAAAGCGCCAATGTGTCGGGGCCCCGTTTCGGGACAGTGGATTCAGCTTGCACTTGCGGAATTGTCAGTCTCCGATGAAAACCCTAACTGGGCGTCGCGCCATTGAACGGGACAGACAAGCCAAGTGCCAAAGCGAATACTGGTTGTCGAGGACAACGATCTCAACCGTAAGCTCTTCTGCGACGTTCTGAAAGCGAACGGTTACGAAGTCGTGCCCGTCGCTGACGGGCAGAACGTGGTCCCCACCGCGCTGAAGTTCAAGCCGCATCTGGTGATCATGGATATCCAGCTACCCAATGTCTCGGGGTTGGAGCTGATCGCCGAGTTCAAGCGCGACAAGGCGCTTGCCGAAACGCCGGTGCTGGCGGTGACCGCCTATGCCGGCAAGGGCGACGAAGACCGTATCCGTGGCGCAGGAGCGGTGGACTACCTGGCCAAGCCCGTTTCGATCGGTCCGTTCATGGCTGCGATCACGCGGTTGCTGGGTGACGAACAGCGCGAGCGCGCTTGACAAGCGGGTGGCTTAACCGCTTTGCCGCGCCTATTGGGCGCAACACAGCCCCTTGAAAGGAACACTCATGGACCGCGCAGAGGTCGACAGCCGCATCCGCACCCTGATCGAACCCTTCAACAAGAAGGGCATCGCGGTTGGCGAGGATACCGGCTTTGCCAATGATCTGGAATTCGACAGCCTCACGGTGATGGATTTCGTCGCCGCGATCGAAGACGAATTCGACATCATCATTTCGATGAACCAGCAGGCCGCAATCGAGACCTACGGCCAATTGGTCGACGCCGTTACCAAGATGGTATCCGACGCATGAGCGAAGGTATCAGCCAAAGCGACCGACCGCAGGAGATCGAGGGCGACAGCGGCGATCTGTTCAGCAAATTCGATTCCCTGATCGCGATGCGCGAAAACCTGCTCTCCGGCGGGGTCGAAGATCCGTTCAACCTGGTGATGGAGAAAGTCATCTCTCCGACCCGCGCGATCTGCAACGGGCGCGACACGATCCTGCTCGGGACCTACAATTACATGGGCATGACCTTCGATCCCGACGTGATCGAAGCCGGCCAGCAAGCCCTCGCCGATTTCGGTAGCGGCACCACAGGATCCCGTGTGCTCAACGGCACCTATCAGGGCCACAAGGAGTGCGAGGAGGCGCTGAAAGAATTCTACGGCATGGATCATGCCATGGTGTTCTCCACCGGCTATCAGGCCAATCTCGGGATCATCTCTACGATCGCGGGCAAGGGTGACTACGTCGTCCTCGACATCGACAGCCACGCCAGCATCTGGGACGGGTGCAAGATGGGCGATGCCGAAATCGTGCCGTTCAAGCACAATGATATCGAGGCGATGGAAAAGCGCCTGCGCCGCATTCCCGAAGGCGCAGGCAAGCTGGTGGTGCTCGAAGGCGTCTATTCGATGCTCGGCGATATCGCGCCACTCGCCGAAATGGTGAAAGTCGCCAAGAGCCATGGTGCGATGGTACTCGTGGACGAGGCGCATTCGATGGGCTTCATTGGCGAACACGGACGCGGCGTCGCGGAAGCGCAAGGCGTGATGGACGATGTCGATTTCGTCATCGGCACTTTCTCCAAGAGCGTAGGCACGGTGGGCGGCTTCTGCGTTTCCAACCACCCCAAGTTCGAGATCATGCGTCTGGTCTGCCGCCCCTATGTCTTCACCGCGAGCCTGCCGCCCAGCGTGGTCGCCACCGCTGCGACCAGTATCCGCAAGCTGATGCAGGGCAGCAACAAGCGCGCGCATCTGTGGGAGAATTCCAAGACCCTCCATGGCGGTTTGAAAGCGCTGGGCTTTGAGCTCGGCACCGACGAACCCCAGAGCGCGATCATTGCTGTCATCATGCCCGATCTGGAACGCGGTGCGGCCATGTGGGAAGCGCTGATCAAGGAAGGCCTGTACGTTAATCTGGCGCGTCCCCCGGCAACTCCTGCAAACATGACCCTGCTGCGTTGCTCGCTGTGCGCCGAGCATTCGGAAGAGGAAGTTCAGACGATTCTCGGCATGTTCGAACGCGCCGGGAAAGCGGTGGGTATTATCTAGCTTACATCGTTAATATTGCTTGTGTTTCAGCTTCTCGTCGCGCACGGTCTACGCAAACAGGGGAGCAGGTATGGGGCGCAATTCGATTATTACTAGCAGCCGTAATGCGGTCTCGCTTTTTGGCCTTGCTTTTGCTTTGGCATCTTGTGGCGGCGGAGGAGGATCAAGCTCATCCATCAATCGCGCACCGCAATTCTCATCTGCTTCCAAGGTATCCGTCGCGGAAAACAGTACCGGCTCTTTCTATTCCGCTGAGGCCAGCGATCCTGAAGGTAGCACGGTCGTAATTTCGATTGCCGGGGGAGCCGACGGGCCAAAATTTTCTCTGGATGGCTCAGGCGCACTCACTTTCGTAAAATCGCCTAATTTTGACCAACCTACCGATGCCAATCACGACAATATTTATGAAGTAACTTTGTCGGCAGTCGATCCTAAGGGCGCCTCGTCAACGCTTGCTTTACAAGTAACAGTAACCAACGAACATGAAGGTGTGGCCACATCATTGGTCGCCAATGGATTCGGTCCGGATGCGGTCATAACGGCACGCACCGACAAGAGCGGCTTATTGATTGCCTCTCAGGATGGATCTGTAAGCCAGATCGACCCAGCAACTGACTCGATCAGTGCAGTAGGAAATGTGTTTCAAACCGGTGAAACAGGGCGCATTCTGGCCATAAGTCATTTCAATAAAATGGGTGTAGTGATGATCGATCTCGACAATGTCGGCGTGATCCTTCGCACCATTCCTCTATCAGATTCGCTTGCCACTTACTCAAGTGACAAACTTATTGCAGGCGCAAATACCGAGAATGCACGCGGCGCATTGTACATCGGAGGCGATGGCTATCTATACGCTGCCCTCGGCGATCCGAATGGCGATAATGCGCAGAATTCAAGTTCTGGTTTGGGCAAACTGTTCCGCGTTCAAATTGATCCTTATTGCGGTGCATCGGTCGGGACATACTGCTTTTCTGCTGGTGCAATCGGCGATGGACTACATGCCCCCGCCGGTGGAGGCGGCTACCAGCAGCAAAGTTTTCTGCTAGACCGAGGGACGGACCAGCAGGAAGAAGTTGATTTCTATAATCAGGCTGCAAGCCCGCTCGATTTCGGCTGGCCATATCGAGAAGGCACATATGACCGCACAGCCAATCCGCCGGCTGCAATCAATGGTCCGTCGTTGACCTATGGTTATGGCGACGATTTCTATTCCGGCGAAGGTATGACTGGGGCAGCTTATTACACCGGCGCAATTGCAAGTCTCAACGACAAGATCCTGATGACCGATCAGTCAGGCAAGATTTTCGATTTTCCGGCAAGCTTCCTCAGTGACGGTACCCTCCATTCCGCACAAGAAATGGAGAACAGGACAGCCGATTTTGCCCCTGATTCAGGCACAATGGGCAATCCTGAAGCTATTGTTTTAGACAAGTCCGGACGGATCTTCGTTTTGGACGATCAGGGGCAGCTTTTCGGAACCAGCTGAATGATCGATAAAAGTTCGCATTATTGTATGTCGAAATTTTGACTCAGCACTTCACGTCGTGGTGGCGCTGGAACGCTACCAATATTCAGGCGTCATCTTATTGAAGGAGACATGAGATGACCACCAATTCCGCCTCAGCGCGTTATGACGGCATGGGCAAGGAGGGCAAGGGCCATATCGCTACAAAGTCCGGCGCGCTCAATGCTTCCTATGGTTTTGGCACGCGCTTTGAGGGCAAGCCGGGGACCAATCCCGAGGAGCTGATTGCCGCCGCCCATGCCGCCTGCTTCACCATGGCGCTGTCTTTCAAACTTGCCGAGGCGGGGTTTGAGGATGGCACAATCGACACCGAGGCCAAGGTGACACTCGAGAAGCAGGGTGACGGATTCACAGTGACCAAATCCGCTCTGGCAACGAAAGCCGCGGTGCCGAAAATCGACAAGGCGCAATTCGAGGAGCTGGCCGCTGACGCAAAGGCAAACTGCCCGATTTCCAAACTCCTCGATTGTGAAATAACGCTGTTTCCAGAGCTTGTATCCGGCTAACCGGCACCAGCATGCGACGGGCGCAGCTTGTGGCTAACCTGCCTCGTCCATAACCAAAAAAATTGTGATGGACGTCGAGGAAGGTGGGGTGTTGATTGGCACCTATGTCGACGTCCAAGATTTCATCCGGCGCAATTGAGGCTCTGACCGACAAGGAGCTGGAAATCCTCCGGCTTCTCACAAATGGCCATACAGTAAAGTCTATCGCTGCACGCCTCGGGCGATCCGAAACATCCATCAACGAACGCCTGCGCGACGCGCGCCGCAAGACCGGAATCGGCAGCAGTCGGGAACTGGCACGCACCCTCGCCGCCCAGAAAATCTGGGACAAGAAAATCGATCTATCTTCGCACTCTTCCGCGACCGAAATCACTACGCAGCCCGCGGGTGGCGGGCGCAAATGGTCGAAAGGAACGATTGCCATGTTCATTACTCTTCCCATCGCCGCGCTCGGTCTGGCGCTGGCAGCGACATCAATGGATCAAACCGATCAGCCGCAAACCGCGCAGGTGGGTGCAGCCGCGCAATCGCCTCTGGTGGGACAATGGTCGCTGGATACGCAAAGGTTGCCGGCTGGCGGACGACCGCGTCAGGTGACGATCAGTTTTCACCTCTCCACCGACCAGAAATGGACCACTGACGTCGAAATGATCGGTTCGGACGGAACAAGAAGCCACGCCGAATCCACGGCGGCTCTCGATGGCAAAGCGGTGCCGATTTCAGGCAATATGGACTTCATCGATACGGTATCGCTCCGCCAGCCAGCGCCGAACACGCTGGTGATGACCCTCGGCAAGGATGGTAAGTCGGTGTCCACCAGGGTCTACACTGTCTCGCAGGATCGCAAGACGATGAAAGAAACGATCGTCTGGGCTGGAGACAAGATTCCTAAGCTGGAAACCACCTATTTCAACCGGGTGGGTTGACCACCATAGTTACGAGATGGCGATAACAAGCGGGCGGAAGCGCCAGGTTCCGCCCCTCTTTTTGTGGGGTTCACTAGGTAGCCGACGCCACAGTAGCGACCGGCTGTTCGTTCTCAGCCATCGCCCGGTTCTCCGGAAAGACCGGCCATAGCAATTGCTGGCCGAGCGTTGCGGGTGCGAGGTTTTCAACGCCGTAGCTCTGCGGGAACTTTCGGGTGATCTTGGCGGTGCGGAAGATCACGTCCCAGACGAACAGCAGATTGCCGTAATTCCCTTTGTAGTGAACCGCCGGGTCGTCGGCATGGCGACCGTGGTGGGCGTGATGCGTTGCCGGGGTCGAAATGGTCCGCTCGACCACCCACATCAGCGGAGACGTCCAGCGATTGCGATACAGCGGCACATCCCATGGCATATCGGAGTGGGCGCCGATAATCACCGCCAGCTTGACCACGATATATCCGGCGTAAACCCAGCCAAGACCCAGCCAGATCAGCACGCCCGATACCCACAGGCTCGGCATCAGTGCGTAGTAGATGACGTTGTTTCGGTATGTCAGCCGGATGCTCATGTACCGCGCGTTGTGATGCGCCCGGTGAAGGTTGTAGAGCCAGTGGGTCGAATGGCTCGCGCGGTGCCACCAATATTGCAGCATATCGTCAGCAATCAGGAAAAGCACGATCGCGGCAAAAACATTCATGCCCGACAGCACCCCGGCATATTGCGGTGCAATCCAGTTGGCCAGCGCGCCTGAAGCAAACAACACGGTCGGCTGAGTGATGGCCAGCAGGGCGATCATGCTGACCGCTTCGACGATGCCATCGTCGCGGGTCTGCTCCGCTTTTCCGAACAGGTTGGAGCGCCACAGTTCGAGCGCGGCGAAGCCGAAATAGATGGCGGTGATGGCGATGGTCGATGCGGGCATTTTCTCTCTCCCTTGTCGATTTCACGCATAAAGTTTACCGATGCGAAAGAATGTCAAAATTTATACATTCTGATACGATCCATCGTTCGCTGGTTACGCCGATGCTGTTTTCGGCGCTCGAACCCTCGCTTCAGGTCCATCTGACGCGAAACGCCGTCCGGCGCGAATTCAGCGACGGCCAGATGATCCAGCACCATGGCGAAATGGCCGATGGCTTCTGGCTGATCGAGGAAGGCTCCGTCATCGTGGGCCAATTCCTCCCAGACGGGGATTTTCGCGCGGTTGCCGTCCTGGGACCGGGCGATTCCTACGGCGAGCTGGCGATCTTCGCGGGACGTCCACGGATCGTCGACGCGATTTCGCGCGGGGAAAGCCGCCTGCGGCTGATTAAGGGTCGAATCTTCCTCGATGCGCTGGGCAATTACCCGCAATCGATGCGCGCATTGCTGGGCGCGATGTCGGTGCAATTGCAGGAGCTGTTGGCGCTGATCGCCGGACTGCGCCAGGGCACCAACCCGGCGCGGATCGCCGGACTTCTGGCGAATATGGCAGGCGAGGAATCCGGAACCGCCAGCATCGCCGTGACCCAGCAGGAACTCGCCGACCTGCTCGGCGTGACCCGCGCCACCGCGAATGCAGCACTGCGCGAGCTGGAACGGCTAGCCCTGATCAAACGCGGCTACGGAAGCGTGACCATTTCCGACCGCGCCCGTCTGGTCCAGTTCGCGCTGGCCTGAACGTCAGGCGTTCTCCACACTGGTAACGTGGGCGCATTTTTCGCTGGTCGCCTTGTCTCCTCCACCCAAGAAGGTCAGCGCGAGAAAGCCCAGCACCACCGCGGCCACGAAAGCGATCGTCACCAGGCCGAGATATTTGTCGATGAAGCGCTTGATCGATGCCCCGAACACGCGGAACAGCACGCCGACGATCATGAAGCTGATCGAACGGCTGACCAGGCTGGCGAGGATGAACGGGACCAGCGCCATGTGGATGAAGCCTGCGGTGATCGTCAGCAGCTTGAACGGGATCGGCGTCGCGCCTTTCACGATCAAAATCTCGACCCCGTATTCGCGCAGGTAACAGGCCGCCTGCGGGAAACTGGCGCTCAACCCAAGCCAGCGGATCAGATCCTTGCCGATGGTATCGTACAGCCCCCAGCCGATCGCATAGCCGAGCAGGCCGCCCGCGACCGAGGCGAGCGTGGCGATCAATGCGAAGCGGATCGCCTTTTTCGGTTCGGCGAGACACATCAGCCCGAGCAACGGATGCGGCGGCACCGGAAAGAAGCTCGCCTCTACGAAAGCGACCAGCGCCAGCCACCATGTTGCGTGCGGATGCGCCGATTTCTCGATCGTCCAGTCGTAGAGCCTGCGCAGCATGTGCCGTAAAATCCCTCAATCCCTTGCGCTTGCCGATTAGGCGAGCCATGACCTCTTGGCAATCATCTCTGCAATAACCTATTTGGTACTTTTTTATTGACATCGTAACGCTGTTTAGGCACACAAATGGGGCATCGGAAAATTGCGATTCGCCAGCCACGGCGCTGAAGAGGGTCGGCCGGGACGACATGTCCTCGGGCCGCCCTTCGCGTTTTGCAATCTGCGCAATCGGGAGGGACACATGGCATTACCGGAGGGATCGGATCGGCTGGCATGGAAGGACGACTTTATCGCCGGGGTGCACGAATACGGCTCGGTCTACCGCGCCGTTGAGGCAGTCGGCAGTAAGACCGGTGCCGCCTATGGTCGCCGCAGGACCAGCGAACGCTTCAAGCGCGCGTGGGACGAGGCGGTCGCGCAGTTCCGCAAGGCCAATGGCAAGGGCATCCGCAACAGCGTGGCCAAGCCCGCCCCGCGGCAGTGGAAGCGCGCCTTTATCGAAGCCTTGGGCGAAACCTCCAATGTCACGGCCAGCGCGCAGCAGGCCGATGTCTCGCCGCGCTAGGTCTATCGCGCCCGGCGCACCGACGAGGATTTCGCCGCCGATTGGCGTTCAGCACTGTTCGAAGGCTATGCCAATCTGGAAATGGAGGTGCTGTGTTATCTGCGCGATCCGGCACCCGAGCGGAAGATGGATGTCTCTGCCGCTCTGCGCCTGCTGGCAGCGCACAAGGAAACGATCGCCGCCGAACGCGCGACCCGCGCCAATGTGAGCGCGGCGGAGGTTCGCGCCTCGATTGGCCGCAAGGTCGATGCCTTGCGCGAACAATTGCTCGCCTAGCGCGAAAAGCGGCAGAGGGCGGCCAATGGCTAACGGCCCACTGGACTTCCTCGCATGCGGCGAGGAGCGCAAGCAGGACGTCGTCGCCAAGGCCTTCGACCAGCGGGAACGCAATGCCTTTGCGCACACACTTCGCCTTCACGCGCACAAGGGCCAATTGCCGCCCGAGGGCGACTGGCGCTGCTGGATGATCATGGCCGGGCGCGGCTTCGGCAAGACCCGCGCGGGTGCCGAATGGGTGCACAGCGTGGCGGAGGAGGACGATCCCCGCGCGCGGATCGCGCTGGTCGCGGCCAATCTGGGCGAGGCGCGCACCGTGATGGTCGAAGGGGAAAGCGGTCTCATGGCTTGCGCGCCACCGCACTGCCGCCCGATCTACGAACCCTCGCTGCGGCGGGTGCGCTGGCCCAATGGCGCGGAGGCGACGCTGTTCTCAGCCGCCGAGCCTGATAGCTTGCGCGGTCCGCAGCACGGCCACGCTCGTTGGGCAGGCCCAGTAGGAAATTTTCGCAAACGAGGCGCTGGCACGTCTAGACTTGTTGGCGAATCCGGCTGTCGAAGGGGTCGCTAGCGCGCCACCGAACGATCCAGCTGAGGGATCGCTTTACATCGTGGCAGTCGGCGCGACCGGCGAGTGGTCCGGGCGCGACGGCGAACTCGCCGGTTGGGAAGCCGGTGCATAGCTTTATCAAACTCCGTCCATTGGTTGCGCCGTGCACGATCTTTCGACCGGAGCGATAGCAATTTTCGACGGGCAGTGGCGATCCGCACAGGCCCCTGCACTTCCGACCAGAGGCTCGACGATCGATATGGAGGCAGGTAACGCAATCGACACACTCATCGTTCGACTTGGCGATTTGGGCATTTTTTCTGCGGGTTGTCTGGAACCACTAGCCTGAAAGCTGGTTTCGTGGCTGCAGAGGGCAAAGGTTCAGGGCGCTTTCGTGAAATACTGCCAACAAATAGCGGCATTATTGCAACAGTTGCCTATTATTGCCCACTTGCCTCCCCATCGGGGAGTGGTTAGTTATCCACCACTCGGTGGCTTAAATTCGCAATAAAGGGGAATTACTAATGCGGAAACTCGTCATAGGATTGGCGATGGCCTCCACGGCCCTTGCTACTCCGGCCCTCGCCCGCGACAAGTCTTGGTACGTGGGCGTTGAAGGCGGCCCAATGCTGGTCGAAGATGTAAACTTCGACGTGAACAGCGGTGCCGATACTCAAACGCTGAACTTCGATACCGGCTACGATTTCGGTGGCTACGTTGGCTACGACTTCGGGATGTTCCGTCTCGAAGCGGAAGGCAGCTACCGCCGTGCGTCGCTTAGCGACTACACGGTTGGTTCGACCGGCGCCATGTCGAACGCTTACAATGCTCCGGCTGGCACTTACCCGGCTAACGGCTACATGGATTCCCTCAGCTTCATGCTGAACGGTATGCTCGACTTCGGTCCTGACGATGGAATTCAGGGCTTTGTCGGTGGTGGTGTTGGCGTTGCCCGCACTGGCATCGCCGGAGATCTCACCACCGGATATCCAACTGTCGACGACTCCGACAGCGGCTTCGCTTGGCAGGTGCTTGCGGGCGTGCGCGCTCCGCTGACCGACCATATCGATGTTGGCCTGAAGTATCGCATGTTCAACACGCCTAATGCGTCGTTTACCGACGTTTCCGGTCGTACTCTGGAAGCGAACCTGCGGACGCATTCGCTGCTCGGCACTCTGACCTACAACTTTGGTGCGCCGACGCCTCCGCCTCCGCCGCCTCCGCCGCCGCCGCCTCCGCCACCGCCGCCGCCGCCGCCACCTCCTCCGCCGCCTCCGCCGCCTCCGGCTCCGGCTTGTGAATCCGGCCCCTACATCGTGTTCTTCGATTGGGATAAGGCTGACATTACTCCGGAAGCGGCAACGGTGCTCGACAATGCGGTTTCGGCTTATGCCAACTGCGGCAACGCATCGGTCATGCTGGCTGGTTACACCGACCGTTCGGGTACGGTTCAGTACAACCTTGGTCTTGCGGCTCGCCGTAATGCCTCGGTGCGTGCTTACCTCACCTCGCACGGCATTTCCGACAACGTCATTTCGAGCAAGGCCTTCGGCGAAGCGAACCCGCGCGTTCCAACTGCCGACGGTGTTCGCGAACTGCAGAACCGCCGTGTGGAAATCACATACGGTCCGGGTTCGGGCATGTAATTGCCGCAAACTCGTAACAAATGAATCAGGGGCTGGAGCAATCCGGCCCCTTTTTCGTTGGTAACCCAAGCACGATCACATGAAGGGGGACCAACAATGCTCTTTAGGATTGCACCTTTAATCGGCCTTACGTCCGCTCTTGCCCTAAGCGCTTGCGCTCACATGGACCGAGAAGAAGTCACAACGGTTGGAACTGCGCAGTTGCGCTATGGCGATGGAAGCACAGCCGGCAAGGCACAGCTGATCAGGCAGGATCAAGCTTTGGAATTAGCCGTCACGGTCACTGGCATGACTCCAGGGATGCATGGCTTTCATCTGCACAGCGTTGGCAAATGCCTTCCGCCCGATTTCAAAAGCGCTGGAGGCCATCTCAATCCCAATGGCAACACGCACGGCAAGAATTCCACCAACCCCGCGCATCTGGGTGATTTACCCAATCTGGACGTGAGCGACAGCGGCACTGCTTCTACCCAAGTACAGATCGGGGGAAATGCCAGCCGAGATCTTGCCGATGTTTTCGACCAGGACGGCACAGCGATCGTGATCCATGCCGGGGCGGACGACTATCGCTCCGACCCGGCCGGCAACGCCGGTTCGAGAATTGCCTGCGGCGTGTTGCGACCTCTCGATCGTTAGCCTTCCTAGGCCGGTCTCGTCGCTTCGCCCATCGCCTCGCGCGCTCGCTCGTGTACGCTGGCGGCTGCCGCAGGAACGGTACGGTAGGCGTGGAACAGCAGCAGCATGGCAATCGGCGCCACTGCTATCAGCGACAGGACCCCGATACGCATGCTTCCGCTCGTTTGCGAAATCTGCCCGACCATATACGGCCCGAGCGCAAGCCCGACCAAGGTGGTGGCCAGGAAGAACGCTGCCGTCGCCGTCCCCCTCATGCGTGGCAGAACAAGGTCCTGGGTCGTTGCTGCAGCTGCCCCAAGCGCGGTCGCCCCGAACATTCCGGCGAAGAAATTCATCACGTAGAAAACCACGGCACTATCGGTCGTATACCCGATCCAGATCGGCAAAATCGGTCCGACCACGCCAAACATGATGACGAGGATACGTCCCGCCGGAATTCGCGTCCGTAGTCGATCCGACATCCAGCCGCCGATGATGACTCCAAGGAAGCCGGCGATCGCTCCGTTCGCACCGAGGATAAACGCCAGCTGCGCCTTAGGCAATTTCAGCACGACTTCGGCAAATGGTGCCGCCCAGAATGACAACGCATAGGCGGCGAGCGAAACCAGCCCATACCCAAGGGCAGTGGTAATGAACGCCGGTGTTCCCCAGATCAGCTTGAACGTCGCCGGGTCACGTACTCGCAAGGTGGTGGCCCACGAAAATACGGCGTAGTATCCAAAGGCGATCGAGGCCCATTGCGGCAGATTGCCGGTCAGCCCGATCATTACCCATGCCACCAACGCCATTGCCAGACCTACCAATATATTGGTCCCGAGCGCGCCAACTCCCCTGCGACCGGCATGGATCAGGGTAAATGGCGGCAACAAGGTCGACAAATCGACAAAAAATGCCCGCAAGGGATGGGCACGGTCAGACGATGGATCAGGCTCACGCGCAGGTTCGCGCAAGGTCGCGACCCAACCGGCCAACAGCAGCCCAGGAATGCCGACTGCCAAAAAGGCAGCCTGCCAACCGACCAGGCCTGCTGGCCCGCCTCCGGGGAAAGCATCATCCCATGCCTTTGAAATCGATGCCCCAATCAGCAGGGACACGCCACCGCCGAGATAAATGCCAGAGGAATAGATCGCCAAAGCGGTCGCTCGCTTGCGCGCAGGGAAATAGTCGGAGATAAGGGAATAGGCCGTCGGGCTTGCGGTTGCCTCGCCAACACCCACTCCCATGCGGGCTAGAGAAAGCGTGGCAAAATTTTTCGCCAGCCCGGAAAAGGCGGTCATGGCGGACCAGAGCGAAAGCCCGATGGTTAGCAGGCGGATACGTCGCCAATTGTCCGCCAAACGTCCAAGCGGAACGCCAAACAACGCATAGAACGTCGCAAAGGCCGCACCGCCGAGAAAGCCGAGCTGGCTGTCATTGAGGCCAAGATCGCGCTGGATATCAACCGCCAGAATACTGACGATCTGCCGGTCGATGAAATTGAAAATATAGACGACAACGAGGACAACCAGAACGTACCAGCTATAGGCAGGTACTTTGTCGTCATCGCCCGCATTTTCCACGGGCGGTTGCGCTTGCGTCTCAGAAATAGCCCTACTCCCTCACATCCGGCGGATCGGCAGCATAGCGTGTGCTATCGACCACTCCGGCCTCTTCGAACCCTTTTCGCCGCAAGCGACAGGAATCGCAAGCGCCACAAGCGCTCCCGTCGGCCATCGGATCGTAGCAGGACCAGCTCCAGGCCGGATCGAGCCCCAGCCGCTCGCATTCGCGCGCAATATCAGCCTTGGTCATATGCTGCAGCGGCGTGTGCACGGTGAACGGCCGTCCCCCCACCCCTTGGCGCGTGCCGAGCCGTGCGGTTTCAGCAAAGCTGGCGATAAATTCAGGGCGGCAATCCGGGTAGCCCGAATAGTCGAGCGAGTTTACCCCGATGAAGATATCGCTGGAATCGGCAGTCTCGGCGAAAGCGGTTGTCAGCGAGAGAAAAACAAGATTGCGCGCCGGGACGTAGGTGACAGGAATATCATCGCCGACACCGCTTTTCGGTACCGGGATATCTGCAGTCAGCGCCGAACCGCCGAAGGCTCGCAAATCGAGCGGCAGGACCACATGGCGCTCGACCCCCAGTCGCTCGGCAATCTCAAGCGCGGAATCGATCTCGCGTTTGTGACGCTGGCCATAGTCTATCGTCAGCCCGTGCAGCGTAAATCCGGCTTCTTTGGCCAGAGCAGCGGACACCATCGAATCGAGACCACCTGAAAGCAGCACGACCGCTTTCGGTCCGGACAAAGTGAAATTCTCGGTCATGGCCCGCAGCTAGGCGAGCAATCCCACCGCGGCAAGTATCAGCGGCAGCTCCCGGTCCGCCGTGCCTCAGCGCTGAACTGGAACGGGCGACCATTGACGATACCCTGGCTTTCGATCTGCACCAGACGTTCCGTTTCCTTGCGGATGCTCGTGCGTCCGAAACCGTTCCCGTGGCACGCATATTGAACGGTCACCGCATCGGCCGAGTCTTCGATAACGATCCTTTTGCAATCGCTACCCAGATGGCGCAGCTGCAACAGCTGGCCTCCGTTCTTGACGCATAGGCGGCTGATCGCACCGCTATCGCGATCGTGAATCTGCCACAGCCCGGGCTCCAGCTTGCCAAGCATCGCCAGCGTACCGCCCTGCGACCAGGCCGGCACGGTTGCGAACGCGGCAACGACGGCAAGCCCCATCAGGGCAAGTTTACGCATAGCCGTGACTCCTTCCATCGCTCGGATTGACAATCGCCCAAGGCCCTTCCCAAAACGGCGGCCACACTGACAATATAATACGAGTGCCGGTGCTTTCTAGGCCGCGATAGCAAACAGGCGCGAGCAGAAGGCGCAATCGACGACGATTTCGCCCTCGTCATTGCGCATGTCTTGGCGGTCTTCCTCGGGAAAGCGGGCCAGCACTTTCTTGTAATGGTCGACCGAGCAGCGACAACCGCGCCGCAAGATCGGTCCGGTAAAGACCCGCACGTCCTGTTCCTCGTGGAACAGCCGCCAGGTGATCCCTTCAAGCGAAAGGGAGGGATCGAGCAATTCTTCGTGCTTGAGCGATCCGGCGAGAATCGCAACATGCTCCCATTCAGGATGGTCGAAGCGCGTGTGCAGGCGCTCCCGGCCTTCTTCGCCTTCGGGCAAATGCTGGACCAGCAGCCCGGCTGCCCGGCAGTTGTCACCAGCGGTCGAGATCGCAACGCGGATCAGCGTCGGGACCTGTTCCGACTGGAAGAAATAGGACTGGCACGCCTCCGCAAGGCTCGCCCCCTCGAGCGGGACAATCCCCTGATAGCGCCCACGATCGTCGGCGACGTCGAAAGTCAGCGCGAGATAGCCTTCTCCGAACAGGCTCGTAAGCGAAGGGTTGGCACCAAGCGCCGCCAACGCTTCCTCATCGAACTGGGCATAGCCGCGCAGCTCTCCGCCGCGATTGTCGCATACCAGCAGTCGCACCGGCCCCGCCTGGGTCTGCGCCTGCATCGTGACCTGCGAACCATCATCCTTGAGCAGCGAGCCGACCAGGGCGGTCAGTACCAGTGCTTCGGCGAGTAAATGCGTAATCGGCGCCGGATAGTCATGCGCTTTCAGGATTTCATCCAGCACATCGTCGAGCCGGACCGCACGTCCGCGCGCGTGATGCTGTGGCAGGGTGAAACCGAGCACCCGCCCCGAAAATGTCTCTGTCGTGTCGTTATCGCTCATGGCGCGCGATATGGGGGGCAAACCCTGACTTGGTAAGAGGGTTACAGGCGACCCAGCGCCCAAAGCAGGACCGATTTCTGCGCATGGATGCGGTTTTCCGCCTCGTCGAACACGATCGACTGCGGTCCTTCGAAGACCTCTTGCGAGACTTCCTCATCGACATGCGCCGGCAGGCAGTGGAGAAATTTCGCGTCCGGCGCGGCTAGCTCCATCAATCTCGAATCGACCTGGTAAGGTGCCATTGCGGCGAGCTTGTTGTGCGTGTGCTCCTGCCCCATCGAAACCCAAGTATCGGTTACGAGCACATCGGCGCCATCCGCCGCTTCGACGGCATCTTGGGTCAACGTCACCTTCGATCCGGCAGCGCGTGCCAGCTCGACGAATTCTGTCTCTGGCTCATAGCCTTGCGGCGTCGCAACGCGGACATTGAACTTCATCAGAGCGGCCGCTTCGAGCATCGAGTGCAGCACATTGTTGCCATCGCCGAACCACGCCAGCTCAAGCCCAGGCAGCGGCTTGCCATGCTCGACCAGCGTCAGCAGGTCGGCGACGATCTGGCACGGGTGCGAGCGGTCGGTCAGCCCGTTGATCACCGGAACGCTGGCATAACGCGCCAGCTCTTCCGCCTTGGCATGATTGTCGGTGCGGATCATGATGCAATCGACCATCCGGCTGAGCACGCGGGCGGTGTCGGCAATGCTTTCGCCGCGGCCGAGTTGCGAAGTCGACGAATCGAGGATCAGCGCGCTGCCGCCGAGCTGGCGCATGGCGATGTCGAAGCTGACGCGCGTGCGGGTGGAGGCCTTTTCGAAGATCATCGCCAGCACATGGCCAGCGAGCGGAGCGTCGGCGTCTACCTTGCCCTTGGGCCAGTCTAAACGCGCGCCCTTACGGTTGATCGCATCGTTGATCATCGCCGCAATGGCATCCCCGCCCGCATCGGACAGATCGAGGAAATCGCGCTTTTCCACCGCCGGACCCTCCTGTCAGCCGCTGGTATCGGGACTGTAGCTCGCCGCACCAGCGGAAAGCTTGTCGAAGAACTCATCGAATTCGGCATCGCCCGCGACCAAGGGCGGCAACACACGCAAGGTCTGATCGCCCGCTGCCACGGTCAGCAACTGATGGTTGTCGCGCAGGTGGGCGAAGAACGGACGGCTTTCGACCTTCATCCTGATTCCCAGCATCAGCCCCTTGCCGCGCACGAGATCGAACAGCTCGGGATAATTGCCGATGAACTGTTCGAGACGGCTGCGCAGACGCTCGCCCTTCTCGGTCACTTCGGCGAGGAATTCGTCATTGGCGACCGCGTCGAGCACCGCCATCCCGGCGGCCATCGCCAACGGGTTTCCGCCATAGGTCGAACCATGCGTGCCGAAGCCCATCCCCCGCGCGGCCTTTTCGGTGGCGAGGCAAGCGCCCAGCGGGAAGCCGCCCCCGATGCCCTTGGCAGTTGCCATCACATCGGGCTCGACGCCGTAATGTTCATAGGCATAAAGCTTGCCTGTGCGCGCCATGCCGCATTGCACTTCGTCGAACACCAGCATCAGATCGTTCTCGTCAGCAAGCTGGCGCAGGCCGGAAATGAACTCCTGGCTTGCAGGGCGGATGCCGCCTTCACCCTGGATCGGCTCGACCAGGAAGCCCGCGGTTTTCGGCCCCATCTGAGCCTTGGCGCTCTCCAGATCGTCGAACTCGGCGTAACGGAAACCTTCGAGCAGCGGCATGAAGCCCTTGTGCATCTTCTCCTGATTGGAGGCACTGATGGTCGCCATGGTGCGACCGTGAAAGGCGTTCTTGAAGGTGATGAGCTCTGTGCGCTGGGGATCGCCGCCCTCATGCTGGTGATAGGCGCGTGCGGTCTTGATCGCGCATTCGACCGCCTCGGCGCCCGAATTGGTGAAGAACACCGTGTCAGCGAAGGTCTTGTCGACCAGCCTCTGCGCCAGCGCTTCCCCCTGCGGACTGCCGTAGAGGTTGGAGACGTGCATCAGCTTCGCCGCCTGCTGCTGGATCGCATTGATCAGCCCCTCGTGCGAGTGGCCCAGCAGATTGACCGCGATACCGCTGGCGAAATCGAGATAGCGAGTGCTGTCCTCGTCGATCAGATGGCAATGGTCGCCCTCGACCGGGCGTACGCCGCAACGGGGATAGACGGGCATCAGGGGGGTAATCGACATAGGGCCTCCGGCAGGAACGGAATCGGGAAACGCAAATGGCGGCCTCGCACGGAAGCCGCCACTCGCCAATATCAACGCGGTCTATGCCTTGCGACCTTCCGGGTCAAACCCGGATGGCCTGGCACCCTTATTCCGAAGCCGGAACCAGGTTCACCGCGGAATATTTCCCTCGTCGGTCGACCTCGAGGTCGAACTCGTAACGCTCGCCTTCGTTGATCCCGGCAAGCCCAGACCGCTCGACCGCACTGATGTGCACGAACGCGTCGGGTTGTCCATCGTCACGCGTGAGGAAACCGAAACCCTTGGTGGAGTTGAAGAACTTCACCGTGCCGGTCGCCTTGTCGCCGGTCAGCTCACGCTGCGGAGCCGCAGGGCGCTGGGCCGGTTCGATCACATCGCCGACGATCTGGAGATCCTGCGCAGACACCTTGCCGCCGCGATCGACCAGATTGAATTCAAGCTCCTGACCTTCGGCCAGACCTTCGAGCCCGGCGCGTTCGACCGCGCTGATGTGAACGAACACATCTTCGCCGCCGCTATCCTGCTGGATGAAGCCGAAGCCTTTCTGGCCGTTGAAAAACTTGACCGTGCCCTTGCCGGTGCCGACGACCTGTGCGGGCATGCGGTTGAAACCGCCGCCACCACCACCACCGCCGCCGCCGCGATTGCCACCGCCGCGGAAACCACCGCCGCCGCCGCCATCGCGATCGCCGCCGAAGCCGCCACCGCCGCCGCGCCGGTCATCGAACCGACCGCCGCCGCCGCCGCCAAAATCGCCTTGAGGTGCAAATCCTCCGGGGGTTCCACCGAAGGGATCGAAATTGTCTTCGCCAAATCCGTCGCGTTTGTCCCGTCCCCGACGGCGGCCTCTATCGTAACCCATAATCGTGCAACAACCTTGTCGCGCAGCCCCGCTTCACGTTTCGCGCCGGATCGTGGGCCGCATAGCGAACCCGGCGCGCGGGGAAGTCCTCAGAAACGCCCCCCATCTTCATCCTTTATAGCGCAATTTGCGACACAAGCGAATGAATTACCGCAAATCCCATGATTCCGGTAAAAATGTGGCGTTTGCGACGCGCTTTATAACATTTGTCTACCCTCGTGAGGGCCTTGCGCAACCCTGTCAGGCCAGAAAATCGAATCACCGCAGGGAAATTCGCACGAATCGGACCGGTCGAAAATCGGCAGGTCGACGATTTTGCCTCATGCCTCTCGCAGCTTCTCGACCTGACCGGGCCGGTGTGGCAAATGGCGTGGCGATGAACCAGCTGATCCAGATCATCGGCTCGCTTGCTGCCATACTGGCGCTCGCCTGGATCGCCGCCAGGCTGAAGTTAGGGGGCGACCGGCGCATCGTCGACGAGGCCGAGGCCGGCAGGCTGGCCGACGAGGCGGTGAGCGGCTTTACCGCCAGCGATATCGCGATCGATCGCGATCGTACCGCCGCATTGATGCGCGATGCGCAGGGCCGAGTCCTGCTGCTGCGGCGCCACGGCGCCCATTTCGCCGGTCGTGTGCTGGATCCGGGTGCCGAGATTGCCCTGTCCGGGAATCGAGTCGAACTCGTCCCGGCGGATCGCCGCTTCGGACCAGCGACTCTGAACTTCGACAATCGGCCGCCGGAATGGGTCGTGCGCCTGACGACGGGAGGCAACTGACCCCATGGCATCGTTCAATCCGGTCGATTACGCGGTCCCCGCCTTCGTGGCGCTGGTGATGATCGAAATGATCTGGGCATGGAAGGCGCGGCCCGAAGCCTATGAGGCGAAGGACACGCTGGTTTCGCTCGCCTTTGGCCTCGGCAGCACCATTGCCGGGCTTGCTTTCGGAGGCTTCATCGTCGCCCTGTCGCTGTGGCTCTATTCCTTCCACCTCATCGACATCGGTTGGCAATGGTGGATCTGGCCGATCTGCTTCGTGCTCGACGACCTCGCCTATTACTGGTTCCACCGCACGGCCCACCGCGTACGCTGGTTCTGGGCGAGCCACGTCAACCACCATTCGAGCCAGCATTACAATCTCTCGACCGCGCTCCGGCAGACCTGGACCGGCTTCTTCGCGATCAGCTTCATTTTCCGCCTGCCGCTGGTTCTGGTCGGGTTTCACCCGGCGATGCTGGCGATCTGCGCGGGCTTCAACCTGATCTACCAGTTCTGGATCCACACCGAGGCAATCGGCAGGATGCCGCGCTGGTTCGAAGCGGTGATGAACACGCCCAGCCACCACCGGGTCCACCACGCCACCAACCCGCGCTATCTCGATCGCAACTATGCCGGCGTGTTCATCGTGTGGGACCGACTGTTCGGCACCTTCGAACCGGAATCCGACGACGAACGCATCCGCTATGGCATCGTCAAGCAACTAGGCAGCTTCAACCTGCTGTGGGCGGTGTTCCATGAATGGGTCGGCATCGCGCAGGACGTTTGGCGCGCGCCCTGGCGGCACAAGCTGTCCTATCTTCTGCGCGAGCCGGGATGGAGCCATGACGGCAGCCGCGAGACCAGCGACATGATCCGCGCGCGCTGGCTCGAGCGGCATCCCGAGAACAAACCAGTTTCATCCAAGAACGCAATTGCGGAGCGTGGCAAGGCGGCTTAACCTCTCGTCCGAGAGAGAGGATAAGCCATGGATGAGTTCGACGTTATCGTAATTGGTGGCGGCAGCGCTGGCAGCGCCGTCGCCGGACGGCTGGCCAAGTCGGGCAAGAGTGTCTGCCTGCTCGAAGCGGGCCCGCGCAATAACACCATGCTGGTGAAAACGCCGGGCTTCATGCCATTCCTGCGCAACGCGTCGAACTATCGTTACGAGACCGTCCCGCAAAAAGGGCTCAACGGTCGCACAGGCTATCAGCCGCGTGGGCGCGGCCTCGGCGGATCGTCGGCGATCAATGCTATGATCTATATCCGCGGCAACCGCTGGGACTACGACAATTGGGCGGATTTGGGCTGCACCGGTTGGGGCTATGACGATGTGCTGCCCTATTTCCGCCAGGCGGAGCACAATGTGCGCGGGGCCGATGCGTTTCACGGCGATTCCGGGCCGCTGTGGGTGTCGGACCAGAAATGGCCCAACCCGGGCAGTCTCGCCTTTGTCGAGGCGGCAGCCCAGATGCAATTGCCGCGCAACGCCGATTTCAACGGCGCCAATCAGGCAGGCTTCGGCATGTATCAGGTGACGCAGAAGGACGGCGAACGCTGGTCTGCGGCGCGTGCCTATGTCGAGCCTTTGCGTGGCAATCGCAATCTCGACGTGCGCATCGGCGTGACGGTGCAGCATATCGATTTCGAGGATCAGCGCGCCTGCGGAGTCACTTATTCGGTCGGTTCGAAACGCCGTCAGGTGAAGGCGCGCGGCGGGGTGGTGCTTTCGGCGGGAGCGTTCAATTCGCCGCAGGTGCTGATGCTTTCCGGTATTGGCCCGGCAAGCCATCTGACGCAGCACGGTATCCCGGTGCTGCGCGAAAGCAATGCGGTCGGGTCGGACCTGCAGGACCATATCGACTATGTCTCAAGCTGGGAGACCGAGAGCCACGATTTCATCGGCGACAGCTTCGAAGGCACATCCAAAATGATCAAGGCGATCATCGAGCATCGCCGCCGCCGGACCGGGCCGATGACCACGCCCTATGCCGAGGCGGGTGGGTTCTGGACCGTGATGCCTGATTCGCCCGCGCCGGACATTCAATGGCATTTCGTTCCCGCCATGCTGGAAGATCACGGGCGCACGCGGGTGAAGGGGCACGGCTTCTCGCTCCACGCCTGCGTCCTGCGCCCCGAAAGCCGGGGCACGGTGCGGCTTGCGAGCCAGGACGCGAGCGACGCGCCGCTGATCGATCCCAATTTCCTCGATTCGGATCAGGATATGGCGACGCTGCGCGCAGGGGTGCGCCTGTCGCATCGCATCGCCAGCGCACCGCCGCTCGTAGTTTATCAGCCGCAGGACCGCTATCCGATCAATCTCGACGACGATGCGCAGCTCGACGAACTGATCCGCAACCGCGCCGATACGGTCTATCACCCGGTCGGCACCTGCCGGATGGGTGCGGATGAGGACAGCGTGGTCGATCCCAAGCTGAAGGCCCGCGGAGTCGAGAACCTGTGGGTGGCCGACGCCAGCATCATGCCGCGCCTCGTCAGCGGGAACACCAATGCACCCAGCATCATGATCGGCGAACGCTGCGCGGAGTTTGTGCAGAGTCATTTGCAATAGCCTCAGGCGCCGGCGGGGCCATCCGGCCCCTTGGCTATCCTCGCTCCCTCCGGTCGCTGCGGGCGCGCGGTCGCGCTTGCGGGCTGCTGGTCGCAGCCCGAGCCATTCCCGGCCACTAATGTCTGGCGAAATTTCGGTTTGCGACAGCGAACCGCAAGGCCGACCGGCCGCCCGCAGGTGCCCTAAAGCGCAGCGGAGGGATTAGCACCGAGGACGAACGCGCGGAGGCGCTTTCGAAAAACAAAAAAAGGGGCCGGAGCGCTTGCGCGGCTCCGGCCCTCGATAGGCTAATGTTCGCAGGAGGAACATGGTTTGGCGGGTCCGGAGTAGGAGAGGAGAGAGATCCCCGGTCCCGCCAATTCGGTAAACTCTTGTTTGGCCGGTGCCGCGCAAGGAAGCCCCCCGGCATCCTGCGCGGCACCTTGCCTCAGTTGTAGGCGCGCTCGCCGTGCTCGCCGATGTCGAGACCTTCCTGCTCGACTTCCGGGCTCACCCGCAGTCCGGTGAGGAGCTTGGCGATATAGATCGCAATGATCGTGCCGACGGTTGCGATAACGATCGTCGCCAGCACGGTCTGGATCTGGATCCACACCTGCGCCCCCATGGCGGTCGATCCGTCGCCCGGTCCGCCGAAGATCGGCTGGTAGACGATGCCGGTGCCGATCGCCCCGATCATGCCGCCGATCCCGTGGATGCCGAAAGCGTCGAGCGAGTCGTCATAGCCAAGCGCGGGCTTGAGCTTGCTGACCGCGAAATAGCACACGACCGAAGCGACCGCGCCAAGGATGATCGCACCGAACGGGCCGGAGTTGCCCGCAGCAGGCGTAACCGCGACGAGACCCGCGATTACACCCGAGGCGAAACCAAGCGCCGAACCCTTGTGGCCCATCACGCGCTCCGTCAGCATCCAGAACAGGCCAGCCGAAGCGGTGGCGACGAAGGTGTTGATCATCGCAAGCCCTGCCGAACCGTCGGCCTCCAGAGCCGAACCGGCGTTGAATCCGAACCAGCCCACCCAGAGCAGACCGGCACCAACCATGGTCAGCGTAAGGCTGTGCGGCGGCATCGGCTCACTCGGATAGCCCTTGCGCTTGCCGAGAATGAGCGCGGCGACCAGTGCCGAAACACCGGCGTTGATGTGCACGACCGTACCACCTGCGAAATCGAGCGCGCCGAGCTTGAGGAAGTGACCATTGCCCGCCCACACCATGTGCGCGATCGGGAAATAGACGATGGTCAGCCAGACGGTTGCGAACACCATGACCGCGGAGAATTTCATCCGCTCGACCACCGATCCCAGCACCAGCGCCACGGTGATCGCGGCAAAGGTCATCTGGAAACAGATGAAGACATATTCGCTGATGACCTCGTCGGTGAAGGTCGCTGCGGTCGATGCCGGCGTGACGCCATGCAGGAACGCCTTGCCGAAGCCGGAGATGAAGCCGTTACCGCCATCGCCGAAGGCCATGGTGTAGCCCCACATCACCCAGATCAGCATCGCGAGGCACGCGACCGCGCCGATCTGCGTCATGGTCGAAAGCATGTTCTTCGAGCGGGTCAGGCCGCCGTAGAACAGTGCGAGACCCGGCAGGATCATCATCAGCACCAGCAGCGTGGAGGTCATCATCCAGGCGTTGTTGCCCGGATTGGGGACCGGCGCTGCCTTGGTGGCGGCTTCCTGCGCGAAGGCAGCGGCGGAAAAGCTCAGAACGGAAAGTCCGGCGCCGAGGCGCGCGAAGTGTCGAAGCATGGCGGTTTCCCTCATCTTGATCATAGCGCGTCCTCCCCGGATTCACCGGTGCGGATCCGGGTGGCGGTGGCGAGATCGAACACGAAGATCTTGCCGTCGCCGATCGAGCCGGTGTTGGCGGTTTCGGTAATCGCTTCGACCACTTGGGTGGCGATCGCATCGGCGACAGCCACCTCGATCTTCACCTTCGGCAGCATGTTGGTTGAATATTCGGCACCGCGGTAGATTTCGGTCTGGCCCTTTTGCCGACCGAACCCCTTGACCTCCGATACGGTCATGCCTGCAACGCCCACGCCAGCGAGAGCTTCACGCACCTCGTCGAGCTTGAACGGCTTTATGACGGCGATGATATATTTCACGCTGGCCATACCCCCTGTCTGCTACCGGCCAAGTCCGGCAGAGAGCTTGCAGCAAACAGCGTGCCAAAACGCGCTCAGGCGTAATTTCATATCCCGGCAGCAGCCAGAGCAGACACAAAAGATTAATAAATGGTCAATTGCCTATTTATCAGGCAATGTCAGCGATGCGCTGATGGGCAAATGGTCGGAAGCGACCGCCGCCAGCGCCGTGCGGTGCACGTCAGCCTTCCCATTGCGCCACTGTTTCGATGCGACGATCCGGTCGAGCCGGGCAATCGGGCGGCGGCTGGGGAAGCTCGCGCCCGGAGCAATCATCTGCCAGCCTTTTCCGAATTCGCGCATCGCACCGCTCGCATGGCCCCATTGATTGAAGTCGCCCATGATGACGGTCGGCACGTCCCGGGTCCGCGCGAGATAGGCAAGCAGGCTCCTGATCTGGTCGCGGCGACGCAGGCCCGACAGGTCGAGATGCGTGCCGATCACGCGGAACGGTACGCCTTCATGGACGATTTCGCCGCAGGCCGCTCCGCGCGGTTCGAGCGTGGGCAGTTCCAGCGCCTCGCCATGCACCACATCCATGTGTCGCCTGACGAGCAGTGCGTTGCCATGCCAGCCGATGCTGCGTGGCCGCCGCGCGACCGGCACGACGCGCCAAGGGCTGTCATCCAGCAGGCCGCGCGAAAGCACGCTGGCGCGTTCACCGAACCGTTCGTCCGCTTCCTGCAGGGCGATCACATCGGCGTCGATCTCGCGCAACACCGCCATGATCCGTTCCGGATCGCGCCGCCGGTCGGTGCCGACGCCCTTGTGGATGTTGTAGCTGGCGAAAGTGAGTTGCACGCTGCCCTATTCGCCCGCGAAATAGCGGTCGGTCGGGCGTGTCGGCAGTCCATCGATGCTCGACGTGCGGCCTTGCATCTTGGCGACCCAAACTTCCGGCTCGCTCTGGCCGTGATATTTGACGAGCGTGTCGCGTTCCTTTTCGAATTCCATCAAAGGAACACCATAGCCGCAACTTGTCTGAACAGTCTCCACCTCGATGTCGAAGATTTGTCGCGTGCCGGGCAGTACGGTGAAATGCCCGGCGAGTTCGCCCCAGGCCGCATCCTGCGGCAACACCGCATGACCCCTGCCATAGAGCCGCAGGATCAGCGCAGGTTGCTCGAAATTGCAGAACATCAGCGTGATCCGCCCGCCGCCCGATCCGGGATCGGCGGCGAGGTGGGCGTGAGTCTCGTTCCCCGACCCGCCGAGATCGAGATAGGCCACCCGATCGGGTGAAAGCACGCGAAAGGCATCATACCCTTTGGGGCTGAGATTGATGCGGCCCTCGCTGGTGGCGGTCGCGACAAAGAACACCGGCTGCTTGCCGATCATCGCGATATGCTTGTCTTCGAGCCGGTCGAAGAATTCCGCCATCAGAGAAACTCCCGCAATGTCCCCATGAAACGATCGAACTGGTCGTGGTGGAGCCAGTGGCCCGCTTTCTCGAATTCGATAACGCGCGCATTGCGGAAATGGTCCAGCCGCCCGTCGCCTTCCGGGTTGGAAGCCCAGCTGTCGGCGCCGTAAAGCAGCAGCGTCGGAGCGGTGATCGCCGCCCATGTCTGGTGCAGGAACGCGTCCGCCACGTCCTCGACCGGCCAGACGTTGAGATGCGGATCGAATTTCCAGCTATAGGTGCCATCCTCGTTACGATTGACGCCGTGGATGGTGAGGTGGCGTGCCTGATCCTCGGTCAGATAGCTGTTTTCCTCGATCATCCGCGCAAAGGCGGCTTCGATACTGTCATACCGGCGCGGGATGCGGCCCGAGGCGGCGCGCTTCTTGCCGATCCATTCGGCAAGCCGTTCAGGATAGGGCTTGGCGCGCATTTCGGCCTGTCGCTTGGGGCTCGGGCCAAGCCCTTCGATAGCAACGATTTTGGTGACCATATCGGGGAACGTCCCGGCATAGCGCAGCGCGACATTGCCGCCCATCGAATGGCTGACGATCGTGACCGGGCCGACGCCTAGCTGGTGGATGAGCTGCGCAAGGTCATAGACCATGTCGCCCGACTGGTAATTGCCGTCGCTCACCCATTCGCTGTCACCATGCCCGCGATGGTCCATCGCCACGACATGCCAGTCCTCGCGCAGCGCCTCGGCAGTCCAGTCCCAGCTACGCGCATGGTCGCGCCCACCATGAACCAGAACCAGTGGCGGCTTCTTGCGCCCCTCGTCGTCGAACTGGCCCCAATCAACATAATGCAGCCTGAGGCGCTGCGAGATGAAAGTCTGCGAGGTCGGTCCGGCGATTGTCATTCCACGTCCATGGCGCGAACCGAAGCGCGCGGCAAGATTACCGCTCCTTGGTGGCGGAGAAGTTCAACTCCGGGTTCTTTTCCTGCTGGTAATTCACGTCCCACGGGCTCTTCGCCATGAACACCCAGTCGCCGTCGCGATCCTTGGCCAGATTGGCGCGGTTGAACTGCTCGAAAGCATCCATCGCCTTGGCCTCACCCCTGATCCAGCGCGCCGTGGCGAAAGGTGACGCCTCCAGCATCGCCTCGACCTTGTATTCCGCCGACAGCCGGCTGATCAGCACTTCCAGCTGGAGCTGGCCGACCACGCCCACGATCCATTGCGCGCCGATCTCGGGATAGAAGACCTGGATCACGCCCTCTTCAGACAGATCGTCGAGTGCTTTCCTCAATTGCTTGGTCTTGGTCGGGTCTTTCAGCGCCACGCGGCGCAGGATTTCCGGTGCGAAATTGGGCAGACCGGTAAAGCGCACATCGTTTCTTTCGGACAGTGTATCGCCCACCCGCAGCGTGCCGTGGTTTGGGATGCCGATGATGTCGCCCGCCTCTGCCGTGTCGGCCAGCTCGCGGTCCTGCGCGAAGAACAGGATCGGCGAATGGATCGCGATCGGTTTGCCAAGGCCGCTGGGGGTGAGCTTCATGCCGCGTTTGAACGTGCCGGAGACCTGCCGCATGAACGCAATGCGGTCGCGGTGGTTGGGGTCCATGTTCGCCTGGACCTTGAAGATAAAGCCGGTAACCTCGTCACGGCTGGGCTCGATCGCCCCGCTTTCGCTCGGCTGCGGGCGCGGCGGCGGGGCATGGGTGGCGATCGCCTCTATCAGTTCGGTGACGCCGAAATTCTTGAGCGCCGAGCCGAAATAGACCGGGGTCAGATCGCCGTTGCGATAGGCTTCGAGGTCGAATTCCGGATAGCCGATCTGCGCCAGCTCGACATTTTCGGCGACGTCTTCGGGAAGCTCGGGATTGCTGTCGCGCTGGCCGAGAAACTCTTTCGACGGTCCTTCAGGCCGCGCCACTGCGCCGCTGGCAAAGTCCAACACCCCCTGAAACTGCCCGCCCATGCCAACCGGCCAGGCCTGCGGGCTGACATCGAGCGCCAGCATGTCGGCAATCTCGTCGAGCAGCTCGAACACCGGACGCCCCTCGCGGTCGACCTTGTTGACGAAAGTGATGATCGGCACCGAACGCAGGCGGCAAACCTCGAACAGCTTGCGCGTCTGCGGCTCGATACCCTTGGCCGCGTCGATCACCATGATCGCCGAATCGACCGCGGTCAGCGTGCGATAGGTGTCCTCGGAAAAATCCTCGTGCCCTGGCGTGTCGAGCAGGTTGAAGGTCACACCGTTACGCTCGAAGGTCATCACGCTGGAGGTGACCGAAATGCCGCGCTGCTGTTCGATCTTCATCCAGTCCGACCGCGCGCGCCGCGCTTGGCCGCGCGCTTTCACCTCACCGGCAAGATGGATCGCACCGCCGGTCAGCAGCAGCTTCTCGGTCAGCGTGGTCTTGCCCGCGTCAGGGTGCGAAATGATCGCGAATGTACGGCGGCTGGAAGTCATGAAAATCCGTTCGGGTGGTTCAGTCGCGCGCAACCTGGAAGCCCGCAAAGCTTTGCGTCACCGGCATCAGTTCGAGCGTGTTGATGTTGAGATGCGCGGGCAGTTCGGCCACCCAGCGGATCGTTTCGGCGATATCCTCTGCGGTCATCGGGTCCGCACCGCCATAGAGCTTATCATGAGCCTCTTTATTGCCGCCGGTGCGCACCAGCGTGAATTCGGTTTCGACCATTCCCGGCTCGATCGAAGTGACGCGCACCCCGGTTCCGGCAAGGTCGGAGCGCAGGCCCAGCGTGAACTGGCGCACGAAGGCCTTGGTCCCGCCATAGACGTTGCCGCCGGTGTAGGGATAATTCGCCGCGACAGAGGACAGGTTGACGATTGCCCCCTTGCGCTCGATCAGTTGCGGCAGCAGCTTGCGCGTGAGCGACACCAGCGCGGTGATGTTGGTATCGATCATCGTCTTCCACTGATCGATGTCGCTGTCCTGCGCGGGTGAGGTGCCCAGCGCCAGACCGGCGTTGTTGACCAGCAGATCGATGTTCGCAAAATCCTGCGGCAGCGCATCCAGCGCGATGTCGCGCGCGGCCTCATCGGTGATGTCGAAAGCTGCGGGGCAGACCTTGTCCGCACCCAACTCCGATACCAGCGCATCGAGCCGGTCCTTGCGACGCCCGGTTGCAACGCAGCGCCAACCGCTCGCCACTAGTGTACGAACGGTCGCTTCGCCTATGCCAGCGGTGGCTCCGGTTACGAGGGCGGTCTTCACTGTGTTTCTCCTGGAGGCGTTATTGTAATGGCGAGGTGAAACGAACGGGACGCGCCCGGCGCCAGTTCCATGATCCCCGGCTTCGCACGCAAATCGCCATCAAAGTCGACCGGATCGGCAAGGCCATGCCACGGCTCGATACACAGATACGGCGCACCCGGCTTTTGCCAGATGCCCAGCAGATGGGTGTCGGGAAACTCCAGTGCAACCATGCCGCTACCCGGCGCGCAGAAAGTGCAGGAGCGCGAGTGAAGCTGGTCCCAGATCAGCGCGTCAGGCTCGAACAGCTCCGCTGCCGGGACGAGCGTGTCACCGTCAACAGGCGTTGGCTGAGACTCGGGCAGCAGCAGGCCGCTGGCTGGATCGATCCGGCGGACCGCTTCGGGCTCGGCCTGCGCGAAAGTGACGCGATGCGCCGATTTCGGAGCATTGCCGGGGAGCGGCCATGCAAATGCTGGGTGGAAGCCAAAGCTGAACGGCAGGTTTGCCTCGTCGCGATTGGTTACGCTCGCTTCGAGGGAAAGACGGTTGCCCGCCAACGCAAACGCAATCTCCAGCGCAAAGGCGAAAGGATAATGCCGCCGCGTCTCTTCGCTGTCGGTGAGCCTGAAGCGCGCGCGATTCTTTGCTACCTCGACGATATCGAACCGGCTGTGGCGGGCAAAACCGTGCTTGCCCATCGCATAGTCCTGACCATCCACGCGGTAGCGATCGTCGCGCAGCGCACCTACCACCGGAAACAGGATCGGTGCATGACCGGTCCACCAACGCGGATCGGCGTCGGTCATATAGCTGCGCCCCGCCGTGTCGGTGATCGACCACAGCTCGGAGCCAAGCGGGTTGATCTCTACGGTCAGTTCTTCGGACGATATCGCGACCAGATCGCTCACCCGCGCAACTCCGCTCCGCGCTTGGCGGCCGCGGCCACGATTTTTTCGGACACCGCCTTGATCTCGGCGTCGGTAAAGCTCTTCTCACCCGGCTGGAGCGTGACTTCGATGGCGACCGAAGTCTTGCCTTCGGGAACGCCCTGCCCGGCAAACACATCGAACACGCGGGCATCGACGATGGCCTGCTTGTCCGCGCCCTTGATCGTCCGGACCAGTTCCCCGGTTGCCAAGTCGCTGGCGACGAGGAAGGCGAAATCGCGCGTGATCGCTTGCAGCGCGGGCGGCGCATAGGCCGAACGCGCGAAGCTGCCGCCGCCGCGCTTTTCCGGGATCTTGTCGAGGAAAAGTTCCACCGCCATCACCGGGCCATCGACATCGAAAGCCTTGAGCGTGGTGGGATGCAGCGTCCCGAAACGTGCGAGGACATTCTTCGACCCCAGCCGCAAAGTGCCGGACTGGCCGGGATGGAATTGTGCCCCGGCCTCACCCATCACCATCAGGTTTTGCGTCGGCACGCCTGCCGCTTCCAGCAGCGCCAGCGCCTCGGCCTTGGCGTCGAAGGCATCGAACATCGCAGCCTTGCCGCTCGCCCATCCGCGTGCGCGTTTCTCTCCAGCCATCACCACGCCCAGCGTCGGCCGTTCGTCGCTGGCGCCATCGGCCCCGCGGAAATAGCGCCGCCCGATCTCGAACAGGCGGCTCGAGGCCGCGCCGCGATCGGCGTTGCGCTTGGCCGCCGAGAGCAGGCCGGGGATCAGCGAGGGGCGCATCGCCTTCATGTCCTCGCTGATAGGGTTGTCGAGCACCCACAGCGGCGCTTCATCGGCGAAATGCTCCGCCTGGGGAACGGGCAGGAACGACCAGGTCACCGCCTCGCTCAGCCCGCGGGCAGCCGCGCTGCGACGCAGCTTGCGCTCGATGATCTGGAGCGGTGTAGCGGTGGGTGTCGCCACGCCCTCGGCACGCGGCAGCGGCGTACTTTGAACCGCGTCCAGCCCATGAATACGCACAACTTCCTCGACCAGATCGGCGGGGCCTTCGATATCGTGGCGGCGCGGCGGGCAGGTGACCTGCCAATCATCGGCGACTGCGAAATCGAGCGCGGTGAGGATGCGCCGCTGTTCTGCCTCGTCCACCTCGATGCCGCCAAGGCGGCTGGTGAGCGAGGGGTCGAAAGCGATCACCTTGGGCGCGATCGGCGGCGATCCGGCGCGAACCACTTCGCTTGCCTTGCCGCCGCAGATGCGCAGGATCAGCTCGGTCAGCAACGCCAGCCCATCGTCGAGAAACGCCGGATCGACGCCGCGCTCGAACCGCGTGCGGGCATCGCTGGCAAGGCCTAGCTTGCGTCCGGTCACACTGATCCGCTCAGGATCGAAATAGGCGATTTCGAGCAACACGTCGGTCGTGGCATCGGTCACACCCGAATGTTCGCCGCCCATGATCCCGGCAATGTCGTGCACACCCGCATCGTCGGCGATCACGGTCATGCTCTCGTCCAGCGTATAGGTCTTTTCGTTGAGCGCTTCGACGGTCTCTCCGTTCGCGGCACGGCGCGCAACCACCGCCCCGGTGAGCTTGGCAAGATCATAGGCGTGCGCCGGTCGCCCGAAGGCGAGCATCAGATAGTTGGTGATGTCGACGATGGCCGAAATCGGGCGCTGGCCCGCCGCGATAAGGCGGCGCTGCATCCACGCAGGCGAACTGCCATTGGTGACACCCTTGATGACCCGGCCATAGAAGGCCGGACACCCGTCAGGATCGTCGGTACGGATTTCGACCGGGCACGCGCCCTCCCCTGCAATCGCTTCGATGGCGACCGGATTGAACGTCCCGACCCCAGCCGCCACAAGATCGCGTGCGATGCCATATACGCCCATGCAATCGGGCCGGTTGGGCGTGATCGCCACATCGAAAACTGGCGAGGCGGCGTGGTATTCGGCGAAGCTTTGGCCGACGGGGGCATCTTCGGGCAGTTCGATAATGCCGTCATGCTCGTCACCCAGTTCGAGCTCGCGCACCGAACACATCATGCCGTTCGACTCGACCCCGCGAATCGCGCTCTTGCGCAGTTCCATGCCGTTCGCGGGCACCACGACTCCGGGGAGGCCGAGCACGCCGAGCATTCCCGCGCGCGCATTGGGTGCGCCGCAAACGACTTGCAACGGATCACCATCTCCCGTCTCGACCGTCAGCACCTGCAGCTTGTCGGCATCGGGATGCGGCTTGGCGGTCAGCACCTTCGCAACACGAAAGCCACTGAGTTTTTCCGCCGGATCTTCAATCCCCTCGACCTCATGGCCGATGCGGTTCAGCGCCGCTGCAATCTCGGCTGCGTCAGCTTGCGTGTCGAGGAAATATTTCAGCCATTCGAGCGAGAACTTCATGTGCGCGCTCCCACTCCGGCGGACAGGGTCGGCTGGTCGAAGGGCGAGAAGCCGTAGTGCGCCAGCCAGCGCTGGTCGCCGTCGAAAAAGGCGCGCAAGTCATCCATCCCGTATTTGAGCATTGCCAGTCGATCGACCCCGATCCCGAAGGCGAAGCCCTGCCATTCTGCCGGATCGAGCCCGGCAAATTCCAGCACGCGGGCGTTGACCATGCCGCTGCCCAGCAGTTCCATCCAGCCATGCCCCGGCGCATCGCCGTCACCGCCCAGAACGCGCCGCCCGTTCACGTCCTGCCAGCCGACATCGACCTCGACGCTTGGCTCGGTGAAAGGGAAGTAGCTGGGACGTAATCGCAGCACGATGTCGTCACGCTCGAAGAATGCCTTGAGGAAGGTTTCCAGCGTCCATTTGAGGTGACCGAGATGGATGCCCTTGTCGATCACCAGTCCTTCGACCTGGTGGAACATCGGCGTATGCGTCGCATCGCTGTCGGAACGATAGACGCGGCCCGGAGCAATGATCCGGATCGGCGCGCCTTGCGCCACCATCGAGCGGATTTGCACCGGCGAGGTATGCGTGCGCAACAACATCCTACGGCCTTCGGCATCCACATCGGGGAAGTAAAACGTGTCATGCATCGCACGAGCAGGATGCGTCTCAGACATGTTGAGCGCGGTGAAATTGTGCCAGTCGTCCTCGATCTCCGGACCTGTGGCGACCGCGAAGCCGAGATCGGCGAAGATTTCCGCCAGTTCGTCCATCACCTGACTTACCGGATGGACCGACCCTCGCGGAGCTTCGGGCGCTGGCAGCGTGAGATCGAGCGTCTCGGACGCGAGTTGCGCTTCAAGCGCCCGCGCCTCAAGTGCCGCCTTGCGCCCGGACAGCGCATCGCTCACCCCGGCGCGCAAGGCGTGGATCTTGGGCCCTTCGCTCTGGCGCTCTTCCGCGCTCATCCCGCCCAACGTCTTGAGCAGCGCGGAGACAGAGCCCTGCTTGCCGAGAAATTCGACCCGCAGGCTTTCGAGATCGGCGAGGGTTTCGGCGGCGGCAATCCGGGTGCGCGCGTCAGTTTCGAGTGTGTCGATATCGCTCATGACTGACGCCCCTAGCGCCAGCGCGGGCCGAGCTAAACCCTGCTTGTGGCCGAAGCCTGCGCCGAAGACAGATTTATTGCCGGATGCAGCACTTGCATTGGCTCGCCGAGCGCAATTCGCCGTGCGTTGAGTGCAGTCTGCGCAATCGGGTGCGGCATCGCCGCATATTCGCTCGGGCGCATTCCCATGAAAAATCGGAACTCGCGCACGAACTGCGCCTGATCGTGATAATGCGAATCGAGCGAATCGATCCACCGCATGGTCGGATCGACCATGTAGCGCGCGAGGCTGCGCAGGAAACGCTGGCGGCGCAAGAGCATTTGCGGAGTGAAACCGAAATAGCGCTGGCACAGACGCTCGACCGTGCGCGCGCTCACACCGACCTTCTCCACCAACGCAGCCACCGATTGCACGTCGTCGGACAGGATCGCCTCGTGCAGCGCGACGATTTGCGCCCCCTGTCGCAACGGCTTGGCTAGGCGTTGTTCGAACACCTTGTCCAGCAGCGCGACATTGCCTGTCATATCGCTCGGCGCAGCCGCGAGCCGATCGAGAACGGGGTGCAGATACCCTGCGGCCGGCTGATCCGACGCATCCACAAAGCGATCGGCGACATCGCTCGCGCTCATATCGAGAAACCGGGCAAAGCCGAGCGGCAACAGCCCCACTCCCCAAAAGTCCCCCCCAGCGATCCTCAGCCGCGTGCCTTTGCTGGAAGGGCCTGAGATGACGGCGGTCGGGACTTGGCCCAGTGACACATCGCCATTGGCCGCTTCATAAACCTTGCCATTTCCCACCCGGATATTCGCCCATTCAGGCGGCAGCAGGTCTTCGATCGGCTCATGCGAGAGCGCCTCGGTTCGGTAATAGACCGTAATATAGGGTCGCAAAGCCGGGGCCGGGCTGAACAGGTGCAGGCTTATTCCTGCCTCTTCGATCGCTGCGCCCCCGTTCATCGATACATTTCTAGACGCCGTTTCGAAAATTTACACTCCAATTCAATCGAAAGGCATCAGGTGGAGGATGGGTGCGGCGGGTCCAGCGTCTGGACCGGCGAGCCCAGCGCCAGCTTGCGCGCTTCCATGAATGCGCCAAGGACCGGATGGTGGAGCGCTCCATATTCGCTTGGGCTAATACCCATGAAAGCGTGAAATTCTCGGCTGAAATGCGCCTGATCGTGGTAATTGGTATCGATCACTTCCGACCAGCGTGCACCGTGCTCAAGCATATAGGCCGCAAGGCTGCGCATCATCCGCTGGCGGCGGATCAACAATTGTGGCGGAAAGCCGAAATGACGCGTGCAGATCCGTTCGAGCGTTCTGCGGTTCATTCCGGTGCGCTCCGCCATGGTCCCGACCTCGTTGAGCGACGGATCGAGCAGGGCCTCGTGAACGGTTGCGATGCGCTCCGCATCACGCACGGGCTGATCGAGCGCGAGGAAATGATCACAGATCAGATCGGCCTGATTCTTGTCGGAGGCCGTGCTGGCAGACAACCGGTCGAATAGCCGGACGAATTGCGCGAACGCCGGATGCTTCAGTCCATCGTATAATCCGTTGACGAAATTGCAGGCCGGAAGACCGATGAATTTCGCCCATCCGAGCGGCAACAGGCCAACCCCCCACATCCGGGTCGAGCGCAGCCGGAATCTGATCGGGGCGGTGCTGGGACCCGTTGCAGTAAAAGGTGTGTCCTTGAGCGAGCGCTCCCCTTTCACCTGGGCTTCTGGTGCCGCCCCAAGAAAAAAGCGCAGATTGCCCCATTCGGGCTGGAGCATATCGTCGAGATAGGGATCATCGCCCGAATCACACTCGAGCAGGTAAAAGCTGGTGAAACAGCCTGCGAGCGCTTCCGGCGGCGCGAAGAATCGCGCGTTGATCGAATATCCCCCCATAGCGAGAAGATATTTGCACAGATACGACAACGGCTCAACGCTGAGACGAAAGGCGCGCCAAAACGCAAAACGCGGACCCTCAGGGCCCGCGTCTCACACTATCCGATCCCGATGGGTCGGTTGCAGATCAGCCGAGTGCGGCCTTCGCCTGCTGAATGATCGCCTTGAAGGCAGCGCCTTCGTTCATCGCCAGATCGGCCATCACCTTGCGGTCCAGCTCGATGCCGGCCAGCTTGGTGCCGTGCATGAACTGCGAATAGGTCAGGCCTTCGGCGCGTACAGCGGCATTGATACGCTGGATCCAAAGGGCGCGGAAGTTGCGCTTCTTAACCTTACGGTCGCGATAGGCGTACTGACCAGCCTTCTCGACAGCCTGGCGCGCGATGCGAATAGTGTTCTTGCGGCGACCGCGATAGCCCTTGGCCTGGTCAAGAATCCGCTTGTGCTTCTGGCGTGTGGTCACGCCGCGTTTAATGCGAGGCATTTCTTATCTCCTGCGTGTAACCGGGCTCAATCGAGGCCGTAAGGGGCCCATTTCTTCACGTGCTTGACGTCGCTTTCGGACAGCACGGAAGTTCCACGGTTCTGGCGGATGTACTTCGCATTGTGGCTGATCAGGCGGTGGCGCTTGCCTGCGACACCATGCTTGACCTTGCCGGTCGCGGTGAATTTGAAGCGCTTCTTCACACCGCTCTTGGTCTTCATCTTGGGCATTTTCATCTCCTTTGTCAGAGACACGTCCGAACCGGCCCTGGCAGCCCTTTCAGCCAGGCAGGCGGATATTTCACGTGTCGGTGAAGGCCGCGCACATAGCGTCTGATCACAAAAACGCAAGTCAGAAGTGGCTGAGATAGCCGCCATCGACCGCCAATGTTTGGCCGGTGACATAGCTCGCCTCTGGCGAGGCAAGGAATGCGACAGCCCCGGCGATCTCTCCCGGCTCGCCCCAGCGCCCGAGCGATGTGCGCCGGGCAAGGTGCTGCGCGATGCTCGCATCTTCGACCATCGAGCGATTCGCTTCGGTAGCGAAATAGCCGGGTGCGACGGCGTTGACCGTGATGCCCTGCCCGCCCAGCTCGGCAGCGAGCGCGCGAGTCATCGCGGCCAGTCCGCCCTTGCTGGCGGTGTAGAGCACGTCGCCCCTCGCAATCTCGGCAGCGATGGAAGTGATGTTGACGATCCGCCCATATCTGCGCGCCCGCATCAGCTTGGCCGCACGGCGGGCCAGATCGAATGGCGCGACGAGGTTGGATTCGAGCATCGCCCGCATGTCCGCCCGCCCCAGCTCATCCAGGCCGCGCCGATCGCGCTGCCCGACGTTGTTGACGAGGATATCGAGTCCGCCTGCGTCCTCAAGCCTGGCAAACGCCTGCTCGCTCGCCGCATCGTCAGTGATGTCGAAGGTGAGCGCTCCCGCCTTGCGACCGATTTGGTGCGCCGCCTGTTCGAGAGCCTCTGGATCACGCCCGTTGAGCCAGACCTGTGCGCCACCCTCCGCCAGCCGCCGCGCAATTTCGAAGCCAAGCCCTCGCGCAGCGCCAGTCACCAGCGCGATTCGTCCCTCCAGCTGTCCAGTCATGTCAGTCTTCGTAGATCATCTTTACCGTCATGCCACCATCGACGTTGATCGCCTGCCCGGTGACGAACCCGGCGCCGACCAGCCATTCGACCGCGTCGGCGATGTCTTCGGGCCTGCCTACCCGGCCGGCTGGATGCTGTTTGCGATCACGTGGTCGATGCTCGGGATTGCTCCGGTCGGCCTGTTTCTGCCACGGCCCGGTCTCGATCCAGCCGGGGCGCACGGCATTGACGCGAATATCTGGACCGAGCGAGACGGCCATCGCCCGGGTCAGCGCATCGAGTCCGCCCTTCGCCGCCGAATAGGCGTAGGTCTCCGGCTCGCTCATTATGGCGCGGGTCGAGGATATATTGATCACGTTGGCCTGTTCCGCCTTGCGCAAAAGCGGCAGCGCCGCACGTGTGCAAAGGAACGCGCCGGTCAGGCTGGCATCGATCCAGCTGTGCCAGTCGTCGAGCGACAGATCCTCCAGCGGTCCGCAATAGGGATCGGCGATCCCTGCGTTGTTGACCAGAACACCAAGCGGCTGATCGCCCATTTGGGCGAAGGCCTCCTTGACCGCAGACTCTCTGCCGACATCACATTCGATTAGCGAGGCGGTCGAATCAGGCAGGGCAGCGCGCAATTCGTCGAGCGCCGCCGCGTCGCGGTCGAGTCCGATTACACGCCAACCCAAGCCATGAAAATGCATCAGCACGGCACGTCCGATACCGGCCCCCGCACCGGTCACGATCAGGGATTTTGTCTGCTCCATAGGTTTGCGAACGCGGCGCGTGGCTGACGGTGCCCGAGTTCGGAACCGGTTCGCCCTGCGATCCGTCTCATGGACATAACAAGGAGCATCTCATGCAAAGATTTGAAGGTCAGCGTTTTCTCATCACCGGCGGAACATCGGGTATCGGCCTGGCAACAGCCAAGCGCCTGAGCGAAGAAGGTGCGTTCGTCCTGCTGACCGGCAACACCCAAGAGCATATTGAAACGACGCGAAAAGAACTGCCGACAGCAACCGTCGTTGCCAATGACGCCTCCGATCCAGCAGCAGTCGACGCGCTGGTCAAACAGGCGCAGGATTTTGCGCCCGACGGTCTCGACGGTGCTTTCCTCAACGCAGGGATCGGCACATTCGCCGGGATCGATTCGATCAAGCAGGACGAGCTGGAGCGGTTGTGGGCGGTGGATTTGCGCGCGCCATTTCTCCAGTCGGCGAAGCTCGGCGATTTGCTCAAGGACGGGGCATCGCTGCTGCTGATCGGATCGGGAACCGTCGGCGGCGGACGGGCCGATATGGCTGCCTATTCGATGATGAAGGCGGGTATCCGCCAGCTTACCCGCTCATTGGCCACACAGTACGCCCCCCGCAAGATCAGGGTCAACACAATCACGCCGGGCGCGACCGACACGGGCTTCCACGCTGGCGGCGGCATGGCCGAGGACGAAATCGAGACTTATCACGAAAAGGTAGCCAAGGCCGTTCCCCTGGGACGGGTCGGCAAGCCGGAAGACGTTGCAGCGGCTGCCGCATTCCTCATGTCCAGCGATGCCGCATTCATCACCGGCACCGAGCTGCGTGTCGACGGCGGCCTGACGATGGCCTGATGCGCGCGTTCAGTGGTCGTGGTGGTGGTGCGCGCTTGTCGCGCCCATCGCCTCGAGCACGTCGTCCAGCCGCGCGGGATCGCCCAGTGCGATAACCCGTCCATCGCTTTCCGCATCGAGCGGGTGGCCCTGCCAGTCGGACATGGTGCCGCCCGCACCCTCGACCACCGGCACCAGCGCGGCGAAATCGTAGAGCTTGAGGCCAGCCTCACACACGATATCGACATGGCCGCCCGACAAGAGACCGTAATTGTAGCAATCGCCGCCCCAGATGATCTTTTTCTCCGCGACCGATCCGGCGAGGCCCATGAAGGCATCGATCTCGTCGCCGGTGAACAAATTGGGACTGGTCGTGCCGAGAACGGCATCACCCAGCGCATTACAGGTTCGCACCCGCGCAGCTTTGCCGTTGAAAGTCGTCCCCGCACCGATCCGCCCGACCCAGCGTTCCTTCAGGATCGGCTGATCGATCACGCCCACCACCGGCCAGCCGCTTTCGACCAACGCAATCAACGTGCCGAAAATCGGCCGCCCGGCGATGAAGCTGGTGGTGCCGTCGATCGGATCGAGTATCCACTGCCGTTCGCTGCCCTCGCGAACCGCGCCATATTCTTCACCCACGATGCCGTCGCCGGGACGCTCTGCGTCCAATATCGCGCGCATCGCCGCTTCAGCCGCGCGGTCAGCCTCGGTGACGAAACTGCGGTCGGCCTTGCGCTCTTCGGACCATTGTCCGCGGAACAGCGGACGGATGGCTTCACCTGCGGCATCTGCGAGGCGGTTGGCGAGAGTGACGTCTGACGAATCCGGCATGGGCAGCGCGCTACACCTTCCTTGCAGCTTGTGCTATGCTTCACAAATAGCCGGGGGTCGCGTGGGTTCGCATCACCGGTAGAGGGACCGGTGACAGTGGACGAAGGCGATGGACTGACGTCTCTGACGGGGGCGACACGCGCGGGCTTGCCGCTGGCGTTCAGTCGTGCGCCCTGCGCGCGTCTTCGACCCTGGATTGCAAGAATGGGCGTAACCCAGGTCGATCTGCCCGAAGGCCAAGCGGTCGAGGGGACAATTCTATCGGAGAGCGCCGCACTCCGAATTGTGTTCGGCAGCAATTGGTCGGCCACGACCCGTGACGGGCAGCAGCTGTTCAAACCGGGAGGTCGCGGTATGACTCTCCTGTTCGGCCCCCATTCCCGGGCGATGCCGGTACGTGTCAGCGGAAGCTTCGCCGTAGCGACGATAAATCTCACTGCCGGTGCCAATGCAGCTCTCGGCGGTCCGAATCCAGTCGAAATGCTTGACCGGATTATCGATTACGATGCCCACGTCGGCCACGGGAATTTGTCCGAACGCCTGCTGCACATAAACGGGGCGGAAAACTGGATCGAAGCGATCGAACGTGAGTATCTGAGGTTTGTAGATCGTTACCGGCCGCCTCAGCCCAATACGCTGATTACGCATTTTGAAATTGCGACACTGGGCGATCCGACATTTCCCCTTGGCGATTTCGCTGCTGCGCATTCGATCTGCCAGCGCACGCTCGAGCGGCTGGTACGCAAGGAGATGGGTGTGACGCCCGGTCTTGCACTGCGCCGCGCTCGCGCGCTCGATATGGCAGCGGTCCTGCTGGGCGTTGCCATAAAGGAGGACGAGCCCGAACTCCGCCTCAGATATTTCGACCAGTCCCATCTCATTCGCGAAATGCGCCATTTCTTTGACCTGACCCCAAGCCAGTTCATCGAGATAGACCGCCCGCTGCTCAGGATCGGGGTCGAGATGCGTCAGATTCGCCGGATCGAGCTGCTCGAGAGTGTCGCAAGCGGTGAACTCAGTCCATGGCGAGACCCTATGGCAGAACCACGCCCGCAGCTGCCTGCGCGAAAGCTCAGTCGAAGAGCGAGCTGACCGAGCTCTCGTCGGCGATCCGGCGCACCGCTTCGCCGATCAGCGGCGCTATAGTGAGGATGCGGATTCGCTCGGAATCGAGCGCAGCATCGGTGGGCCGGATCGAATCGGTGATGACCAGTTCCTTGAGTGCAGAACCATCGACCCGTGCCACCGCTCCACCAGAAAGAACGCCGTGGGTGATATAGGCGGCGACGCTCTTGGCACCATTGTCGAGCAGTGCCTGCGCTGCGTTGCACAGTGTACCACCCGAATCGATGATGTCGTCGATCAGGATGCAATGACGGCCCGAAACGTCGCCGATGATGTTCATCACTTCCGATTCGCCGGGCCGGTCACGGCGCTTGTCGACGATCGCCAGCGGCGCATTGTCGAGCCGCTTGGCCAGCGACCGAGCGCGGACCACACCGCCCACGTCAGGCGAGACGACCATCAAATCCTGGTCGCCATAACGTGCCTGGATATCCGCGGCCATCACCGGCGCGGCGAACAGATTGTCTGTCGGGATGTCGAAGAAGCCCTGAATCTGCCCGGCGTGCAGATCAACCGCCAGAACGCGGTCGGCGCCCGCCTGAGTAATGATATTGGCCACCAGCTTGGCTGAGATCGGGGTGCGCGGGCCGGGTTTGCGGTCTTGCCGGGCGTAGCCGAAATAGGGCACCACCGCTGTAATCCGCCGCGCCGAGGCGCGCCGCAGCGCATCGATGCAGATCAGCAGCTCCATCAGATTGTCGTTGGCCGGGAAGCTGGTCGACTGGACCAGGAAGACATCCTCGCCGCGCACGTTCTCGTGGATCTCGACGAAGATTTCCTCGTCGGCAAAGCGACGCACGCTGGCATCGGTGAGTGGCATCTCGAGATAGCCTGCGATCGCACGCGCGAGCGGCAGGTTCGAGTTGGCGGCCATGATCTTCATGCAACGAATCCCCGTCAGCGGCTGTGCCCACCGCCTAGCCGAGCGTCATGCGATTGCAACATGGGAGTCGCGGATTTGCCCGGTGTAGCGCAATTCTGCGCGGGAATTACTCCGCCTGGTGCACGCCCTTGATCCAGCGCGTGCCTTCGTCTGCGTGCGCAGGACCGACGCGCACTTCGATGGCACTGTACCGTTCGGTATTTACTTCGCCTGGTGCTCGCCCTTGATCCAGCGCACCGTGCGGCTGGAGGCGCGCATCACCACGCTCTCGGTGGTCATGCGTCCGTCGCGCAGATATTTGACGCCGTCGAGCAGCGAGCCCGAGGTGACGCCGGTCGCGGCAAAGATACAATCGCCCTTCACCAGATCCTCGCGCTTGTAGATCTTGTCGAGATCTTCGACGCCCCATTTGCGCGCGCGTGCCTTCTCATCCTCGTTGCGGAACACCAGCCGGCCATTGAACTGCCCGCCCACGCAGGTCAGCGCGGCCGCCGCCAGAACGCCTTCGGGCGCACCGCCGGTACCCATATACATGTCGATAGTGGTATCGGGATCAGTCGTGGCGATCACGCCGGCGACATCGCCATCGCCGATCAGCACGACGCCGCAACCAAGCTCGCGCAGTTCGGCGATCAGCGCAGAATGGCGCGGACGATCGAGCACGCAGATGATGAGATCGCCCGGCGCAACGCCCTTCGCCTCAGCCACGGCGCGCACATTCTCTGTCGGGGTCTTGGCGAGATCGATAATGCCTTCGGGATAGCCGGGTCCGACCGCAAGCTTTTCCATGTAAACGTCGGGTGCATGAAGCAGGTTGCCCTCGGCAGCTGCTGCCAGCACCGCCAGCGCGTTGGGTCCGGCCTTGGCGGTGATCGTCGTGCCTTCGAGAGGGTCGAGAGCAATGTCGATCTTGGGGCCTTTTCCGGGAGCGCCGCCGACCTTTTCGCCGATGAACAGCATCGGCGCCTCGTCGCGCTCGCCCTCGCCGATCACCACGGTGCCATCCATTTCCAGCGTATCGAAAGCGCGACGCATCGCTTCGACCGCAGCGGCGTCGGCGGCCTTTTCGTCACCGCGACCGATCAGCTTGGATGCGGCGATCGCTGCGGCTTCGGTCACGCGGACCATTTCCAGCACGAGAATGCGGTCGAGCGGGTTGTCAGCAGGTGAATTCATAACCAGTTCACTCTCGAAATTGCGATTGCCACTAAGCGGTTGGCCGCGCCGATAGCCGGAGGAGATACACAATGTCGAGCCGCCAATGGCGCAGTGTCCTGTTTCTGCTCGTCGGCACACTCACCTGTTTCACCTTGGCGACCCCGTCTTTCGCGCAGGATACGGCAAGCGGTGGAAGCAGCAACGGCACACCGACCGCGCTCGGCGCGACGCAAAGCAGCCCGCCGCAGACGATCGATATCCTCGCACCACCACCTCCAGGGCAGGAACTCGACTATCGACCCTGCACGAAGGAAGAAGAAGCCGCCAAGATTTCCGGCGAGATCGTGGTCTGCCGCGCGCGCAGGAACGATTCTGAAAACGCCTATTCGTCGAAGGAGTCGGCGATGGATCGTTATGCCGCGGCCACCGCTTTCCGCGATGCCCCGGCACCCCCTGACCCGTGTGGCCCCAATTGCGGGATATTCAGCGGTCCGGCGACGGTGAGCAACCTTTGCATCCCCGGCCTCGGCAAATGTCCGCCGCCTCCTGCGCTGTTCATCGACGTGTCGGCGTTGCCGAAGGCGCCGCCGGGATCGGATGCCGACCGCATCGCACATGGGTTGGCACCGCTTGGCGAGGACGATGAAGGGCGCGCCCGGCAGGTGATCCTCAAGCAGCAGGAAAAGGCGCTCGATCTTCCGCCACCGGCTGCCGTCACCCAGGAAGTCCGAGGCAACAGCTCAGGGAAAAAAATCAAAGCCGCTGGAGAACCGGCTCCGCCGCAAGCCGACAATTCGGCGACTAGTCCCGCAGAATCGGCAGAACCAACGGGGCAGAGGTAAGGCTGGGCGAACCTTCCAGCAGCGCGAGGGCTTCGGCGACACAGCGTTCCGGGCCTTCGTGCGTGACCATGGCGAGCAGCACCTCGCCGCCCGACTCCTTGGCGCGACCGCGCTGGATCAGGCTTTCGATCGACACCCCGGCATCGCGCATCGCCGCAGTAATTTCGGCCAGCACACCCGGCCGGTCGGTGACGGTGAAGCGAATGTAATCGCGACCCGTCCGTCCCCCCGGATCGGCCCGGTCCATCGCCTCCAGTTCGGCAACCGGTAATGAGAACGGCGGTCCGGCATCGCCGCGCGCCAGATCGATCAGGTCGGCAACGATCGCGCTGGCAGTCGGCCCAGCACCCGCGCCCGCGCCCTGAAATAACAGGCGACCGACGAAATTGCCTTCCGCCACCACCGCATTGGTCGGGCCGGATACGTTCGCCAGCGGGTGGTCGAGCGGGACAAGACATGGGCGCACGCGTTGCAGCAAAGCGGACCTCCCAGTCCCGTTCTGCGGATCATCGCAATCGGCCACCCCAACCAGACGAATAACGAACCCGAGCGCCTTGGCTTGGGAGATATCTGCGGCACTCACCTGAGTTATGCCGCTGATCGCCACACCGTTGAAATCGACCTTCGCGCCGAAACCGATCGCCGCCAGAATGGCGAGCTTGTGCGCCGCATCCACTCCTTCGATATCGAAGCTGGGATCGGCCTCTGCAAAACCCAGTTCCTGCGCCTCTGCGAGAGCATCGGCGAAATCCGCGCCGGTGCTCTCCATGCGCGTGAGGATGTAATTGCAGGTTCCGTTGAGAATCCCATAGATGCGGTCTATCGAATTGGCTGCGGCGCCTTCGCGCAATCCCTTGATGACGGGAATGCCGCCCGCGACCGCCGCTTCGAAGCGCAACGCTGCGCCGCTCTGGGCCGCCCGTTCGGCAAGCTCCAGCCCGTGATGGGCGACCATCGCCTTATTTGCCGTGACCAGCCCTTTGCCTGCACCCAGTGTTGCCCCGGCCAGTTCAAGAGCCGGTCCATCGGAGCCCCCTGCGGCCTCGATCACGACATCGACATCGTCTCGTTCGGCCAACGCTGTCATGTCCGATTCGAAAGCAAAAGCAGACAGGTCCACCCCGCGATCGCGCGTTCGGTCACGGGCGCTGACGGCGGTGATTTGCAATTGCCGCCCTGCCCGCGCCTCGATCAGCGCGCGATTGGCATCGAGCAGTCGAATCACCCCGCAACCGACCGTTCCCAATCCGGCGAGCCCGATTCGCAAGGGTCGCTGCGCCCCGTTCATGCGATTGCCTTCAGCTTTTTCATCCATGCCTGCGACCTAGCGCAGGGCAGGGATCGGATGGAATGATTTTGTCTTGGGCGCACCCTAGCCGCGGTTGCGCTTGCAGGGGCCGAGTTGGTCGAGCACGAAACGGTAATCGGACTGTGCCTGTGCGCGGTCTCTGGGGTCCTGCGCAAGATTCGCGCTATCGGGCAGGGTCGATGGCAATCCGCAAGCGAGGCGATACCATTCGAGCGTATCGGGCTCGGCCGGCTTGGCCGACTGATCGACCAGCTCGGTCCACGACACGCCCCAGTGCGGTGCCATGTTCGGCCTGCGCACGATGCTGAGCGCAGCCGGATCACCGTCTGCCGTGGTCAGGAAAATCTGCGTATCCGATTCGCCGGTCAGATTGCCCGGCGTCGACAACGCATCGCTCACCCCGGTAATCGCAGGCGGCGAATTGGGCGCGGCAAATGCTGCAAGAATCGGTTTCAGTTTCTCGGCCAACGCCGGAGACCACAAAAGCTGGGCGTCGGGCTTGACCAACTGTACCTGATCTGGACGTCCGGCGACCGGGCGCGCGAACAAAATAACCTCTTCTTTCTTGAGCTTGGGAGGTTTCCCCCTGGCGTCGAACGGCACGTCGACAAGATAGTGGAGGGCCGCGCCGATCGGGGCATTGCCCAGCAGCAAAGCCTGCGTCTGCGCTTCGATGTAAAGGCGTACATGGCCCGGAGCGACGTTCGGCGCGCGCTCCGGCGGAAGGGTAATCTGGCGGAGAATCTGCGCATGTATCACCATCGGCGTGCCATCGGCCAAAGTCGCCAGATCGGCGTAGGTCGGACCAGGCGTGGCGGCAGGAGCCTGGGCAAATACGGGATTGGCCAAAGCCAGAGCGAATCCGCTTAGAGAGACGAGAAACAGGCGATTTGCGTGCATGACATACCTCGATCGTTGGCGGCGGCATTTCCACGCATACAGCAAAGGCCGCAATTTCAGGCAAGTGCGTAGGGGCACGTGACTGAAACCCGGCTTAACCGATAAAGGGTTTGCTCGCGCAGCACAGGATGGCTAAGGCAAGCGACGCGTATGGGTTGTTGATATAAAATTACCCGACGCAGCCTTTTGGCGATCCCTTCGGGAACCCGGGCGGGGTATTGCACGTCTGGGTTAAGGATGGTTTCGTTAAAGGGTTAACAGTTCAAGACGGGCGTCAACGATTTTATGATGTCTGAACGAGTGTCGCCGGGGTGACCCGGCGTGTCGATGGAGTGATGCAACCGAATGGCTTATGCTGATCAACAAATGAGTGGCAATCGCATGGTGGCGATTGTCATTGTTGTCCTTATCCACATCGCTCTCGGTTACGCGCTCATCACCGGTCTCGCTATGGAGGCGGTGAAGAAGGCGGTCGAGAAAGTGACAACGGTGGACATCAAGGAGCCGCCACCACCACCACCGCCGAGCGAACCGCCGCCACCGCCCAAGCCGGACACTGCTCCGCCACCGCCGGTCGCACCGCCACCGCCGATCAGCGTCGCCACCGCGCCGCCGCCGATCCAGACACAGCAGACGATTCCGCCGCCAGCACCGCCGGCAATCCGGATTCCGCCGCCTGCTCCTGTGGCGCCGCCTGCGCCTCCGCCGCCTTCAAAGGCCCGTGCAGCGCAATCGGAAGGCAACTGGGCACAGCGTATCATCGACAACTACCCCTCGCGCGCCGTTCGCGAAGGCACCGAAGGTACAGTTGGCGTTGCTGTTGTGATCGGCACGAATGGCCGCGTCAGCAGCTGCTCGGTGACCAGATCGAGTGGGTCTTCGGTACTGGATAGTGCTGCGTGTGACGGAATGCAGCGCTATGCCCGGTTCAAGCCCGCACTCAACGCGGCTGGCGACCCGATTACCAGTAATTATTCCACCCGGATCGTATATCGGCTTCAATAATAACCTTAGCTTTCAGCCCCAAGGGACGGGGCACAAAGTACGGATTTAAAGAGGACTCTTCGCAATGACCATTGAACTTCTCGCTGCTGCCGGTTCGGCACCCCAGACCGACTTCGGCTTCATGTCTGCCATGGAGCAGGGCGGCATCATCTCGTGGGCCATTTTCAGCGTGCTCGCGATCATGTCGATCGGATCGTTCTACATCCTGTTCAGCAAGCTGTTCGAACAGCAGAAAATCCTGAACCAGTACCGCACCGTGCGTACCCAGTTCTGGCGCGCCGGCACTCTCAAGGAAGGCGCTTCCAAGCTCGACAAGAACAGCGCATGGCGCCAGCTCGTCGACGATGCCAACATGGCCGAAGACCAGCACCAGAAGATGGGCGACAGCCTTGAAGCGCATGACTGGCTCCACGGATCGCTCGCGCGTTCGGAAGCCTCGATCAACTCGAAGCTCGCCGGCGGCCTGCCGTTCCTTGCAACGGTCGGCGCAACCGCGCCTTTCGTTGGTCTGATGGGTACGGTTATCGGTATCTATCGCGCGCTAATCGGCATCGGCATGTCCGGCACGGCCTCGCTCGACAAGGTTGCCGGTCCGGTCGGTGAAGCACTGATCATGACCGCGATCGGCCTGATTGTCGCGGTTCCCGCGGTGCTTGCCTACAACTGGCTGCAGGCACGTAACCGCCGCATCGCCGAGCTTCTGTCGGGCTTTGCCACCGACCTGCTCGCCAACATCAGCTCGAAGGGCCAGGTCAAGCCGGCAACAGCAGCTGCCGCTCCGGCACGCACCGCAGCTCCGGCTGCTGCCAAGCCCGCTACTTCGACGACCACGACCACGACGACCAAGCGCTGATCTCATTACCGGGCGTTGCGCTCGTCGCGACGCCCGGATGAGACATATGAGTTCAGAAGCGAAGAAACGGATAGGATAAACCATGGCGATTTCGACGGGCGGAGGCGGCAGCGATACGCCGATGTCGGACATCAATACCACGCCGCTCGTGGACGTGATGCTGGTGCTTCTCATCATCTTTCTGATCGCCGTTCCGGTGGCGATCCAGACAATCGACAAGCTCCATATTCCGATCATTAAATCGACGCCGTCCAAGGACAAGGTCGAGAACCTGCTGCTGACAGTGAGCACCACCGACGCCGCAGGCCGCAGTGCCGGGCAACCCGGATTTGAGGGCGCGACGCGCACGGGCCAGTGCCGGGTGTATTTCAACAACATCACCCCGGTCGATTCCCAAGAACTGTACGACAAGGCATTCAAGCGCCTTGATGATATCGTGCAGCGCGCGGGCGGCCCGGACGCGATCAAGAACGATCCGGACAAGATCCCCCAAGTGTTCATTCGCGGCGACGTTCAGGCCCCCTGGTCCTGTGTCGCAGGGGCGATCTACAACGTGCAGGCTGCGGGCTATCCCACGGTCGGCTTCATTTCCAACCCGGTCGACCCGAACGGCTGATCGGCCGCCCGACGCAATAATTCAGGAGTAACCCACCATGGCAATGTCAGGCGGCAGCGACGATGGCAGCCCGATGATGGAGATGAACACGACGCCGCTCATCGACGTCATGCTCGTGCTTCTCATCATGTTCATCATCACCATTCCGGTCGCGACCAATTCGATCAACATCGATCTTCCGGTTCCCAATCCGGCGAACAACATCACGGTCGAACCGGTGAAGAACAAGCTGGTCATTACCCAGGCCAACGAGATCCTGTGGAATGGCAACACCATCAACGAAGGCCAGTTGGTCACGCTGCTGCAAGAATCCGCGGCAATGAACCCGGAACCGGAATTGCAGTTCCAGCCTGAAGCGCTGGCGAGCTATGATCTCTCGGCAAAGGTGCTCAACATCATCAAGAACTCGGGCGTTACGAAGTTCGGCTTCGTCGGCAACGAGCAATACCGGAATTTCGGCAAGGCTGGCTAACGCAGCTTTCCCAATCAGACACAATGAAGGGGCGGAGCGATCCGCCCCTTTTTGTTGTGCCCGCTTCACCAGCTATTCGCCGCGTGAATGGTCGATCTCAACCGACGTTGCCGATCGATGACGTCCTATTTCGCGATCGTAAAGCACCGCGCTTACCAGTGCGACCAGCACAACCAGCACCGCAAATCCACCGAGGCCGAGCGCCAACGCACGATTGGCACCTGGCAGCGCGGCAGCACGCCCCGCGGCGTGAGCCTGTGACGTGCCCATCCGTGCCCGGCGGTCGTCGGCGCGCTGTTCCTCCGCGCCCCAGCGATGCAGAATCAGGATGATCGAGATCGCAAACATCATCGCGCCGGGGATCCACATGAGAAGCCCGCCGATCTGCTCGTCGATCACCGGAGCCAGCCCCAGCATCCGCCCCATCACATCATAGGCGCTGTAAATCGGCGCGGACTTGAACGCGAGATAGGCACCCAGCAGGATATTGCCCATCGCCGCGCACCAGAACATGACCAGCCGCGTTCCCAGCCGTGCCCCCGCAGGCGCGGGTCTTGGATCGAAAATCACGAAGAAGAAGAACAGCCCCGTCACCAGCAGGCTGACGTGCCAGCAGTAATGGATCGCCTCATCGAGGATCGCGATGTCGTGAAAATGCGGGATCATCCAGAACAGGCTGGTGCCCACGAACAACACGGTCGCAATTAGCGGACTGGCGAAAAAGCCGAACACGCTCCTCACTCCGCCACTCCCGGCGATCGGCGCGAACACACCGCGCCGCAACCAGTTGGGCATCCCGCGAATGAGCGTGGCCTGCGGTTGCGAGAGCAGCAGCAGCATCGGCCCGATCGAGCGCAGCAGCATGTGCTCGACCTGATGCACTGCGAAGACGTGATCTGCCAGTGGCTCGATCGGCGAAAGCAGCGCCAGCGACAGCGCCACCAAACCGCCAAAGAACAGCGCGTGCCGCCACCAGCGTGCCCTCGCGCCCCGTCGGACCCCGGAGATATACAACGCCGCTGCGATCAATAACCCAGCGACGATCTCGGGTGGAAACTGCCACATCGCCATGATCGGCTCGCCGGGATGAATTTCATCGCCATGCGCCATCGCGGCATTCGAAAAGGCCAGCCAAGGTGCGGCCAGCACGGCATAGATTTTGCGAATAATGGCGCGTGTCCCCCGCGTCTGTTGGTTCTGCCCTCCGCCCGTGCCGCTATCAGATCGCGACACCGCCGACCAGTCTCCTCACTGGCCAGGATCAGGCAGATCGTCCACTCGCATCGCAGCGGCGGCGAGGCTTTCCGCTTCCAGCAGCAATTCGTCGTCGACGCTGCCCTGCGGCGTCGCTTCGCGCCCGATCATCACCATCACCGGCACCGCGAGCGGGCTGACCCGCTCCAGCGTGACATGGGCCAGCCGTCCCGCCGCCTCGTCGAGCAGATCGCCCAGCCGCCCGGCGTCGGTCATCTGCGTGCGCGCATCGGCCCACGCCGCTTCCAGCAGCAGGTGATCAGGTTCGTATTTGCGCAGAACGTCATAAATCAGGTCGGTCGAGAAGGTCACCTGCTTACCGGTCTTGCGCTTGCCGGGATGCTGGCGTTCGACCAGCCCACCGATCACCGCCACCTCGCGAAAGGCGCGCCTCAGCAGGTAGCTTCCTTGCACCCAGTCGATGAATTCGTCCTGCAAGATATCGGGCGAAAGCAGGGGTGCGGGATCGGTCACCGGCTTCAGCCCCCACACGGCAAGGCTGTAATCATTGGCGACGAAACCACCCGGCATCAGCCCGCGATCCTCCATCCGCTTGGTGATCAGCATCCCCAGGCTCTGGTTCGCGTTCCAGCCGATGAAAGTGTAATAGACGGTGTAGTGGGCGCCTGGCGTGCGGGAAGCTTTCGACCAGCAGGCTGTCCGGCCCCGGCAAACTGCTGCGCCAGTCCTGCACTTCCAGCCATTCGCGCACATCGTCAGGGAAGCGCGCCCACCCTGCGCGGTCGACCAGCATTTCGCGCACCCGCCCGGCGAGATGGGTGGTAAGTGGCAGGCGTTGGCCGCCATAGGAAGGGATGGTGGCGCTCGTCTTGGCCGCGCGCACCAGAACTTCCATATCCTGAAGCTTGACGACTTCGAGGCTCATTCCGGCAAAGGCAAAAGTGTCGCCGGGAGAAAGGGACGCAGCGAAACGCTCCTCGACCTTGCCGAGACTGCGCCCACCACGCCCGCGTCCGGCGGCGATGCGGACCTCGAGCATTTCGGAATCCACGATGATCCCGGCGTTCATCCGGTGGCGCGCCGCCTGTTCGGGGTGTGTCAATCGCCACGTCCCGTCATTGTCGCGAGTGATGCGTTTGAACTTGTCATAAGCGCGCAGCGCGTAGCCGCCATTCTCGACGAAGGAGAGCACGCGAGACCACACGTCTTCATCAACCCACGAATAGGCGAAGGTGGAGCGAATCTCGGAGAGCAACTCGCCCTCGTGGAATGGCTCCGCGCAAGCGCAGCCCATCACGTGTTGGGCCAGCACGTCGAGGCCGCCGGGGCGGAAATCCTCTCCGTCCCTCTGACCCTGATCCACCGCATCCTTGGCCGCGGTCGCCTCGAGGAATTCGAAGCGGTTTCCCGGCACCAGCAGCGCACGGCTGGGCTGGTCGAGCCGGTGGTTGGCGCGTCCGATGCGCTGGAGCAGGCGGCTCGATCCCTTAGGCGCGCCCATTTGTACCACCAGGTCGATATCGCCCCAGTCGACTCCGAGATCGAGGCTGGCAGTGGCGACGAGTGCCCGCAGTTCCCCGCGCGCCATCGCTCCTTCGACTTTGCGCCTTGCCTCCTTGCTCAGCGAGCCATGGTGTATCCCAATCGGGAGGGTGTCCTCGTTGACCTCCCACAGCTTCTGAAAGATGAATTCGGCGAGGAAGCGCGTGTTGGTAAAGATCAGCGTGGTGCGATTTTCGCGGATGCGCTGATAGAGCTGAGGCACCGCCCAGGTCGCGGCATGGCCGCCCCAGGGCACGCGCTGTTCTTCGGGCAAAAGGATTTCGACCTCGGCCGGAGCGCCCTGCTCCCCCGCAACCAGATCCACCGTATCGATATCGCCCCAAGGGGCCAGCCACGCGCGAAACGTCTCAGGGTCGGCTACGGTGGCCGACAAGGCCGCGCGCTGCACCTGCGGAGCGATCGCCTGGAGGCGGCTGAGCGCCAGCGCCAGAAGATCACCGCGCTTGCCGGTGGCAAAGGCGTGGATTTCATCGATCACGACGCGCTTCAACCCGGCGAACATCGCGAAGCTGTCAGGATAGGACAGCAGCAGCGAGAGGCTTTCGGGCGTGGTCAGCAGCACATTCGGCGGGCGGCTGCGCTGGCGCTTCTTGCGGTCCGAAGGCGTATCCCCGCTGCGTGTTTCGACCCGGATCGGCAGGCCCATCTCATCGATCGGTGCGATCAGATTGCGCTGCACATCATGCGCCAGCGCCTTGAGCGGAGAGATATACAGCGTGTGGAGGCTGTCCGGCGGAGGCTCGCCCGCAAGCCGTGTGGACGTGAAATCGGCTAGGGTCGGCAGGAAGCCCGCGAGCGTCTTGCCCGCCCCCGTATCGGCGACCAGCAGCGCGTGATGACCTGCATCGGCAGCCGCAAGCATTTCGCGCTGATGGCTGCGCATTCGCCAGTCCCGCCCGGAAAACCAGGCAAGTATTTCCGGCGGAACATTGTCCTGATTCATCGCCCTCCATCCTGGCCGGCAATTCCGAGCGCTGCCACTACTCTCACACGCTCCGCATGAGCCCTGGTGTTGCTAGGAATTGAAAGAATATTTCTACTTATTTCAGTGGCTTCGAAAGCGCCAAAGCGCCCTAACCACAAGCCGACAAGTGCAACGTCTTCCCCCACAGATCGTTTCAATAGCACAAGCCCGCAAACGGGCACTCTCGCCATCCGATCCGCTGCGGGCTGCCGGGCAATTCGGATGTCACTCTAGTGCAGCTGCAGGAGACCATCATGACAAATCGCTACAGATATTCGCAGGATTCGGAATATGACAGCAACACGCGTCGCGGAAATCGCCAAGCCGAACAGTTCGAAGCTGATTCCAAAAACCAATATGGTGACGATCGCTACAACAGCCGACAAGCTCGCCGCGACGAAAATTGGCGTGGTCGTCAGAATCGGGACCGCGACAACGGCCTGATTCATTCCGACACTAGCTACCGCGAAGATTACCGCCCGCTCGACGATTATGACCGGGCATCTTTCGGGTCAAAGTCCCGCTACGAAGAGTTGGGCTCAACCCACAGTTATTTCCGCCCGGACGATTTCGGGGGGGAAGACTACACTCGGGGAAGCCGTGGGAGTTACGGCGTGGGTCAGTCCAGCCGAGGCTACGGCTTTCGCGGAGGTTCCACCGCAGGCTATGGTGGAGCCGCAGAGCGCAACTACGCCGCAGATCGCTATGACTCGCGCCGGAATTATGGCGATGAGCGTGGTTTCTTCGACCGCGCAAGCGATGAGGTTGCCAGCTGGTTTGGCGATCGTGAAGCAGAACGCCGACGCGAGATGGATCACAGCGGGCGAGGTCCGGCCAATTATGAACGCACGCCGGAACGCCTGCTCGAAGATGCGTGCGAGCGCCTGACCCACGATCCGCGTGTGGATGCGCGCAACATCAATGTCACTGCAACCGAAAGCGAGATTACTCTCGATGGCACGGTCGACAGCCGCGCCGCGAAGCGCCGCGCAGAAGACTGCGTGCATGACATTTCAGGCGTGAAGCATGTGCAGAACAATCTGCGGATCGACGACAATTGGTCGATGCGCAACGATCAGACCGAGCCCCGTCTCGAAAGCTGATCCAATATACATGCAGAACATAAAGAGCCCGGATCACTCCGGGCTCTTTTCATTTCGGTCGTCGCAGAAAGCACCCGAATTAATCTTCGCTGGTGCGATTCTTGGCCGCCTTGTCCGCGCGTTTTTTGGCCGCCGAGGCCATTCCAGCCTTGATCTGCGCCTGGCTCAGCCCTGTGAGCTTCCCGAGCTCAGTGCGCTGTTCCGCGCTGAGGTCAGCGTAATCACGCGGCTGCGGCAGATCGGCTTGCGCCTTGTCGAACTGCGCCTTCATCGGCCCGAGTTCCGCCATCAGCTTGGGCAGGCTTTTCATCGAGGCCGAAAGCACATGCGGATCGGACGCCAGCGCAAACGAGCGACGGGCATAGGTCATGCCCGAGGGAGTCGCGAAGAACGCGGCGATATCCGCGAGCTCCTTGCTGTTGAAGTTGACTGCGTAAGCCTCGGCCATGCCTTCGCGCATGTCCGGTTCCATCGCAGCCATCGCCTTGGTCATCGCGGATTGCAACGATTCTATCATTGCCGCATTGCGTGTGGCCGCCCCGGGATCGAGAATAGCGGCCGCCTGCTTGGCGTGTTCATCCGTGAGATCGAGCTTGGCCGAATCCTGCCCGAGATTTTTCGTAACGTCGGTCGCTGGGTTGGACTCCGCCATTTTCATGATCGGATCCATGATCCGCTTGAACAGGCTGTGATACATCTCCGCCATCGTGCCGGACGGCATGATCTGCATCATCAGCGCCTTAGCGGCAGGCAGTCGCGCCCGCTGTTCCGCGGTCAAGGGCTCGGCCTTGAACATGTCCGTGAGTGCCGCCATTGCCGCGGCATCGTCACCCTTCTTGGGCGCTGCCGCAGCTGCGGGTTGCGCGCACAACAAGCCCAAGGCCGCTCCACCGGCCAGCCACTTCTGCCATTTCATCCCGATACTCCCTGTTTCAGATCCCGATTTCAGTGGCCGACGCTCTCCCCGCGTTCGAGCCCCGACAGCTGCAATTGCTCGTCGATCTGGGCCACCAGCCGCTTGAGCCCATCCCTGCTTTCGCTTTCAGCGCGAGCAACCAGCACGTCCTGCGTGTTAGAGGCGCGCAGCAGCCACCAGCCGTCATCGGTGGTCACGCGCACACCGTCGGTCGCATCGACATCGGCATCCGATTGCGCGACCCGTTCCTTGATTTCGTCGATCGCGGCAAACTTGCGGCTTTCATCGACCTGAAAGCGCATTTCCGGCGTGTTGATCATCTCCGGCATCGCTCCGCGCAGCTCGCTGACAGACTTACCCAGCCGCGCCGAGGCTGCGATCAAGCGCACCCCGGCATAGAGCGCATCGTCATAGCCGTAGTATTCATCGGCGAAGAACACATGGCCGCTCATCTCGCCGGCCAGCGGGCTGCCCGTTTCCTTCATTTTGGACTTGATCAGCGAGTGTCCGGTCTTCCACATCAGCGGCGTACCGCCATTTTTCGCGACATCGTCGAACAGCGCGCGGCTGGCCTTCACATCGGCAATAATCGTGGCGCCCGGACGCCGCGCCAGCAGGTCCTCAGCATAAATCATCAGCAGCTGATCGCCCCAGATCACGCGGCCCTCGCCATCGATAGCGCCGATCCGGTCACCATCGCCATCGAATGCCACTCCGAAATCGAGGTTCTTCTCCGCGACCAAGGACTTCAGGTCGGCTAGATTGGATTCGATAGTGGGATCGGGATGATGATTGGGAAAATTGCCGTCAACCTCCGTATACAGCAGATGGTGTTCGCCCGGCAGGCGCGCAGCGAGCAATTCAAGCGCCGGACCCGCCGCGCCATTGCCCGCGTCCCAACCGACCTTGAGATCGGAGAGCGCGGCATGGTCGACCCCGGCCAGCCCTTCCAGCAGACGGGTGATATAGGCCTCCATGATGTCGCGCGTCTCGACGCTGCCCGCACCATCGGCCCATTCGCCCTTCGCCGCCCGCTCGCCGAGCCTGGTGATATCCGCACCGAAAAACGGCCGCCCTTGGAATACCATTTTGAAGCCGTTGTAATTGGCGGGATTATGACTGCCGGTTATCTGGATGCCGCCATCCGCCTGTTCGTCTGACGCTTCGGCGTAATAGAGCATCGGGGTCGGCCCCATGCCCACGCGCACCACGTCGCAGCCACTCGCGGTGAGCCCTTCGACCAGCGCATGTTCGAGCACTGGAGAGCTGACCCGCCCGTCATAACCAACAGCCACGCGGCTGCCGCCAGCCTCGCGCAGCATCGAAGCGAAAACGCGACCGATCGCGCGCGCATCATCGGGGCCGAGTGTTTCTCCGATGATCCCCCGGATGTCATATTCGCGCAGTACGGTGGGGTTGAATTGATGGCTCATTCGAAGAAAGCTCCCTCTAGCGGGGGTTGAGATTAGCGAGCAACAGGTCGCGCGCGCCATTGATTGCGGCAATACGCGCGGTGCTGCCGCCGCGATCGGGATGCATCTTGGCTGCAAGCTTGCGATGCGCGGCGCGAATTTCCCCGGCATCGGCATTGGGTCGCACGCCCAGCAGGCGGCGCGCCCGCGCCAGCTCGCGCTTATGCAGCGATGTGGTGGAAAGATAATCCCACGGCCATGCGCCCATCACCCGGTGGAAGACCAACGCGGCCAGTCCAGCCAGGATGAGCAGCTTGATCACGCAGCGGTGCTTTCGCGTTGCGCGATACCCGGCAGGTGGAGCGCGGCAACAAGTCCGCGCAATTCCTGTCGCGCGACCAGATGGCTGGTGCCCAGATCGCCCAATTGCCCCTTGTCGAGCAGGGTCAGGCCGGACGGGAACAATTCGCGGTAGATCACGCGTTCGGACAATCCCTTGGCGGTGCGGAAACCGACACGCTTGGCCATCTCGCCAAGCGCCTTTTCGATCCGCGTCATATTGCGCGCTTCAGTATAGCCGGTGCGGTTTCTCACCACCACCCAATCCATTTGGGGGCGTTGCTGTTCCAGCCCCGAACGGCTGCGCTTGATCCGCGCTTCCCAGATCAGCTCAGCATAGAAGGACAGCTTCTTCACCTTGAAGCTTTCGCCCTCGACCTGACCGATGAGGTCGAAGTCGACGAAGCTGTCGTTCATCGGAGTCACCAAGGTGTCGGTTTCCGCCGCCGCATGGCGCGCGAGTGCATCGTCGCGCCCCGGCGTATCGATAACGATGAAGTCGGCATCCACCGCTTCGCGCGCGATCAGCGCCTCGAATGCTTCAGGGTCCAGCCCATCGACTACATGGCTGCGAGCGCTGGGCAGATCGATCCCGCGCTTTGCCGCGGTCTCAGCGCGGTTCTCGAAATAGCGGTCCATCGTCCGCTGGCGCGAGTCGAGATCGAAGGCGACCACCGACTTGCCGCTCTTGGCCAGAGCAACGGCGACATGGACCGCAGTGGTCGATTTTCCCGTACCGCCTTTTTCATTGGCGAAAGTGATGCGATGGGGGCGCTTGCTGGACACGGGGCGAATTCAACTCTCTTTGTCTTGGTGAGGCCCCGGCCTGACGCTAGAGCAATGCCATCCGTCCCTAATCAAGGTGTTTCGCCCGTGCAAACCATCACCCGTCTCGCGATGTTGAGAAATGCCGTTGCCGATCTTCGTGACGGCGGCAAGACAGTCGCGCTTGTGCCCACCATGGGCGCATTGCACGAAGGCCATCTGACACTGGTGCGCGAGGCGCGAGAGAAGGCCGACCACGTGGTCGCCTCGATCTTCGTCAATCCGCGCCAGTTCGGTCCAAAAGAGGATTTCGGTGCCTATCCACGCCAGCTCGCGCGCGATCAGGCGCTACTGGAGGAAGAAGGCGTCGCGCTGCTGTGGGCGCCCGAGCGCGATGAGGTCTACCCCGAAGGCTATGCTACCAATGTCTCAGTCACCGGCATCAGCGACAGGCTGTGCGGCGCCGATCGTCCGGGGCATTTCGATGGCGTGGCGACGGTGGTGCTCAAGCTGTTCAACGAAGTGATGCCCGATATGGCCTTCTTCGGTGAAAAGGATTGGCAGCAGCTCGCGGTGATCCGCCGCATGGCGCGCGATCTCGACCTGACCCGTCCGCATGTCGATGCTATCCACGGTGTCGCCATCGTGCGCGAGGCTGACGGGCTCGCGATGTCGAGCCGCAACGCCTATCTCTCACCCGAACAGCGCGAGGCAGCGGCCAATCTGCCGCGCGCAATCGGCTCTGCGGTGGCCGCGCTGACCGGGGCTGATCGAGCGGCTCCGGCGTTGGAAAGCTTGCGTGGGGAACTGTTGGCCGGTGGCTTCGATTCGGTCGATTACGCCGAATTGCGTCACGGCCATACGCTATCGCTGCTCGACCGCGCCGAAACCAATGCGCGGCTGTTCGTAGCAGCGAGGATCGGTGGCACGCGCCTGATCGATAACTGGCCGGTCGAGCGCTAGATTCGTAACGGTCGAGCGTCGGCGCAACGATCGCCGACAAGCCGCGAAATCTAGCTCGCAGGATCGAGGCGCGCTTCGTTGCGAGCGCTCCACAGCGCCAGCCTCGCATCGGCCCGAGGGCTCAATGGGTGTGGCAGGGAGTGCGTCGGGAAGAAGCGTGCTTCGAGCAGTTCGTGGCCGTTGGGCCGGGGCGCATCGGTTGTCACACAGGCGACGATATGAGAGGTGTGGGCGCAGCCCGACATCGTCTCCTCGATCGTGCCGATCATGCGCAAGGCGCTCGCGCGGCAACCCACTTCCTCCATCAATTCGCGCGCAGCTGTGGCGAGATAATCCTCTCCGCGATGGGGGCCGCCGGCCGGGAAAGTCCATTCGTCGGGGCCGTAGCTGTGCCGCACCAGCAGCAGTCGCCCGTCGAGATCGCGCGCGATCATCGTCACGCCGACAATCGGCTTGCCCCGAAATTTGCGCCAGCGATGGCGCAGCTGATGGGCGAGGCGATAGGCGACGCGGAGCAGCGGAGTAGGCAACCAAGACATCAAGCTAGGCGAAACAGGTGACGGGTTGGCGGGCGGCGCCAAGCAGCCGGGCAACGGGAAGATCGCTCTCACCAGCGGCAGCGGCATCGAACACGGCGCGCTTGTCGTCGCCGCGAATGACGAACACGATCTCACCACTTGCCAGCAACGCAGGCAGCGTCAGGGAAATGCGGCCGAACGGCGCTTCGGGCGGCAGCGGATCGGGCGTCAGGCGGATAATCTGGCGCGCTTCGTCGATCCGCGGGTCCGTGTTCGGGAACAGCGAGGCGATATGCCCATCTTCGCCCATGCCGAGCCAAGCGAGATCGAAGCGGGGAACTTCCTCCATTTCCGACAGCGTCACCACCTCTGTCCCGACGCGCTCGAAGGCAGCGCGTAGCTTGCCCGTGTTGGAAGCCGGATGATCCTGCGGCACAAGCCGGTCGTCATTCGGCCACACCACCAGCCGCGCCCAGGGCAGGTCGTTGGTGAGCAATTTGGCGATGATCGGAAATGGTGTCGATCCGCCCGGCACGGTGATGGTCAGCGGCCCATCCGTTGCGCCGAAGAGCGTCGCGAGACGGGCGGCCAACCAATCGGCCACCACCCCGTCATTCGCTTTGCCTATGGTCTGCACAATCGACACGGGGCGCGCATAACACAAACGTTAATAAATCCTAGCGATTCGTTGTAAACAGACACTTATTTCCCGGTTTGTCGCAGAAACCAGATACGTTCTTCGCATGAGTCGATCCATTCATCGACCAGCGCGCTAGTAGCGTAGTCGTCAGCCTGTTCGGATGCGTCCTTGAGCTCGACCAGCCTCTTGTGCAGCACTTCGTTATCGGCCTTCAATTCCTTGACCATCGCATCAGGCCCGACACTGCTGGAATCCTGATCCTTGATGCGCGAGTGCTTGGCGATCGACCCGATCGATGTCAGCGTGTCGCCATCGTTCTTGCGCGCGCGTTCGGCAATGATATCGACAGTTCCGAACAATTGCTGCGCCTGCTCGTCGAACATCAGATGCAGATCGCGAAAGCGCGGGCCTGACACGTGCCAATGGAAATTCTTGGTCTTTAGATACAGCGCATATGTATCGGCGAGGGTGCCGTTGAGCGCTTCAATCAGTGCGGTTTTCGAATTGTCTCCGGTATTGGCCATGAATGCCTCCTGTCTTTTCATTCAACTACAATACGCGCCTTCCCTCGTTCGGTTGCACCGATTGTTTTGATGATTTTGATCGCTCTACTCGATTGTATTGCTATTGGGTGGCGCGCCTCTCCGTAAAATCGAGCCGCGCGATCAGCGGATCGGTCTCGTGCCGCGCGCCGTTGGCATCGATCATCTGCACGCTTGTGTCGGTCGCCGTCGCTTTGGGCCATGCCGGCACCTCACCGCCGCAATCGGGCGATCCGCATTTGGCGAAATTGACCCAATAGCGATGGGTGAGCGTCGCCACCGGCGCTTCCGCCGGGATCATCGGTACAGCCCGTGCCGCTACCGTATCGAATACATAGGGGATCTCGCTGGCATGGGGCGCGCCGCCCACGCGCTCAGCCCAGTCCCCCGGCATCTGGTAAGCAAAGCGGTAAAGATAGACCGGCTGGTGCGGTGCCAGCGCGCGGGCAATGGCGCGCGCGGGTTCGATCATCGCCGCATCGGCACTGGCATCGGTCGCCACCTGGAAGCCGGGCTTGTCGCCATTCGGATCATAGAGCTTCATCGCTTCGGCCTTGTCCTGTCCGAAGCCGTCGAACACCTTCGTCTTGTCGTCGGTGCCCGGAAAGCCGTCGGCCGAATTGGTCCCGATCATCACCGGCACACGGGCGTAAAGCCCTGCCTCGGCACTGTCGACCGATTGGCCCAGCACCGTCTTCCCGTCCACCATCGGACCCGAATAATCAGGCTGGTTCATTTTCGAGAGCGACAGGTCGCCGGTGATCCGCTTGGCCGGGATCGCCCGCAGCTGCGCCGCATTGTCGCCGGGGGCAAAACGATCGGCTGCCTTGGCTCCCTCGGCCATGGTCGGGATCGGCACAACCCGGTCCCGCCCGCCGCCCGATTCGATGATCGCCTTGCCGAACAACCCACGCGCGAGCGGGCTTTGCAGCAATGTATTCACCGACATTCCACCAGCGCTCTCTCCAAACACGGTCACATTGCTAGCGTCGCCCCCGAAAGCCGCGATGTTCTTTTGCACCCATTTCAGCGCGGAGATCTGGTCCATGAAGCCGAAATTGCCACCGAACCCCTCCTTCTCCAGACCCGGATGCGCGAAGAAGCCGAACCGCCCGAGGCGATAGTTGAAGCTGACGAAAACGATGCCGTCGCGGGCGAAATTCTTGCCCGAATAGACCGCTGGCGAGGTGCCGCCGTTGACAAAGCCGCCGCCGTAGATCCACACCATCACCGGCAGTTTGGCGCTCGGCTGTGTCCCCTTGGGTTGCCAGACATTGAGGTACAGACAATCTTCCTGCGGCGTCGTGCGGATCGGCGCAGCGTCGGGCGGGAACGGTGCCTGCGAGCAATCAGGTCCATATCGCGTAGCCGCTTTTACGCCGGTCCAGTGCGGAGCCGGTTGTGGTGCGCGCCAACGGTTGGGACCGATCGGCTTGGCGGCATAGGGAATGCCCCTGAAGGCCGTGCTGGGACCGTCGGATGCCCCTTGCAGCGCACCCTGGTCGATAGTTACCCGCTGCGCGATGGCAGGCGCCGCGAGCACCATCGTCGCGCTCATTGCCAGTGCCGGTTTCCACATTCCTTTCGACATTGTCACGGACCCTTCATTTTCATTTTGACCACAGACGCCTAGAACGCCGTTTGCACATCGTCGATATACGATCGGTCAAAGCAGAGACAGAAAAAGGAACCCAAGACGCGCTATGGACACCTCAGCCAGAGGCTCTGCCAGCACCGCAGAAGCGGTGTTCTCCAAGGTTCCTGCGGTCACGCTGGGGTTCTGGATCATCAAGATTCTTGCCACAACTCTGGGCGAGACCGGCGGCGACACGCTCAGCATGACGTTGGGTTGGGGCTATTTGCTGGCGACCTTCCTGTTCGCTGCAATCCTCGTGGCGATGGTGTGGTGGCAGATTGCCGCCCAGCGCTTCCATCCGTTTCTCTATTGGGCGACGATCGTGGCCTCGACCACGGCGGGGACGACAATGGCCGATTTCGCCGACCGCTCGCTCGGCATCGGCTATACTGGCGGGTCGAGCCTCCTTCTGGCGCTGGTGCTGTTGTCGCTATGGGCGTGGCATCGCACGCTCGGCTACGTCGACGTCAACCGCGTGACGACGCCGAGGGCGGAGATGTTCTACTGGATCACCATCACTTTCTCGCAAACGCTGGGCACTGCACTGGGAGACTGGCTCGCCGATAGCGGCGGGCTCGGCTATATCGGCGCAGCAGCGGTATTCGGCGGCGCGCTGGTGGTTTGTGCCGGGCTATACCTGTTCACGCGATGCAGCCGGGTCGGCTTGTTCTGGGCAGCTTTCATCCTGACACGGCCATTGGGCGCGGCCGTCGGCGATTTCCTCGACAAACCGGTCGCGCAAGGCGGACTCGATTTCAGCCGTCCACTGGCAAGCGCGGTACTTGCCGCCGCAATCGTTGCGCTGGTGCTGATCCTGCCGCAGCGTGCCGGGCAGCATCCGGGAAGCTGAGCTCAGCCCATTCGCATATACTGGTTAAACAGTATCCAGATGGTGCCTGCCACCATCAGCAATACGATCAACCCGGTGAACAGCACCAGTTGCAAATCGTCGCGATGCGATCGGTCGAGATCGATATGCAGGAAATAGCGGAAGTGCCAGCCGACCTGAAGCAGAGCCAGCCCGCCTAGTCCGAACAAGAGCACGCTGCGTCCCCAAGGCTGAAATATAGCGAGCGCGAAGGCGATTAATGTCAGCACCACCGCGCCGCCCAGCCCGATCACGGAATCGCGCAATTCCCGAGTGCGGCTTTCGTCTTCGCTCTGGGGAAGATCGCGATCGTTGCTCATGTGCTTGCTCCGAACAGGAAGACGAAGGTGACGATGGCGACCCAGACCACGTCGAGCATATGCCAGAACAGCGCGAGCCGCATAATCCGCAGCCGCACCAGATCCTTGAGCCTTGGCACTTTCATCTGCGGCCAGATCATCGCCATCCACACGATCGCCGAGGCGACGTGGAGCATATGCGTACCCAGCAGCGCGTAATGCGCCGACAGGAAGCCGCTGACCTGCGGGATCTGCCCCTTGCCCGCCAGCGTGATGAAATCCTTGATCTCCATACCGATGAAGGCAGCGCCGAGCAGCGCGGTGACGATCAGCCAACGTTTCAGCGCGCGCTGGTTATCATCGTATTTGAGCGCGATCGAGGCTAGCGCAAAAGTGAAGCTGGAGGCGAGCAAAAGCGCGGTCTCGATCCCGGCGCTGGTGAGATCGGTGATCTGTTTGGGCGTCGGGCCACCGGCCATACCGTGGACGCTCATCGCGCCATAGGTCGCAAGCAGGAGCGTGAAGAGCACCAGATCGCTCATCAGGAAGACCCAGAAGCCGAACATCACCGGTTCTGCCTCGAGATGCGCCTTGGGATCGGTCTGTGCGATATTAATCCCGGGGTGGAGCTTTTTCTCGGTGCTCATCGGATGGGATCCGCCAGCCCGAGGTTGACAGGTTCGCTTTCGGCAAAGCGATCTACGGGCTTGGCAGCGCGCGCCTTCTCCAGCCACTCCTCGGTATGTTTGCGCACCAGTTCGGCAGGAAATTCCTTCATCGGTTCTCCCTGCCAGCTACGCCAGACGACCAGCGCCCACATAGCCACCAGCATCACCACCGCCAGCCACCAAATGTACCAGGTCAGCGCGAAGGCGCACAGGCCCCCCGCCACCCCGATCATCACCGGAATGCCGGTGTTGGCGGGCAGGCAGATATCCTCGTAATTCTCCGGTTGGGCGACATAAGGCTGGCCGTTGCGCTTCATCGCGGTGAACGCCTCGGTCCCGTCCACCTGCGGGATACGGGCGAAATTCCATTCGGGTGGCGGTGCGGAGGACCACCATTCGAGGCTGTGACCATCCCACGGATCGCCGACCGGCACCCTCATCTGCTCACGGCGGCGGATCGAGACGAACAACTGCACACCCAGCGCAGCAAGTCCGCACAGGATCATCCCAGCTCCGCCCAGGGCAATCATGAGGTAAGGTGTATAATGCGGATCGGTGAACATCGAGGTTCGCCGCATCGCCCCCATCAGGCCCAGCGCATAAAGCGGCATGAAGGCCAGCAGGAACCCAGCCGACCACAGGAACCATGAAATCGTCCCCCATCGCTCGTCGAGCCGGAAGCCGAACACCTTGGGAAACCAGTACATATAACCTGCAATCATTGCGAACAGCGTGCCCGGAATCAGCATGTTATGGAAATGGGCGACGAGAAACAGTGAGTTGTGCACCGCGAAATCGACGGGCGCATTGGCCAGCAGAACGCCGGTCAGCCCGCCGACCACGAAGCAGAACAGGAAGGTGATCGAAAACAGTAGTGGCGGCGTGAACCGGATACGCCCGCGATACATCGTCAACAGCCAGTCATAGACCTTCACGCCGGTCGGAATGCCGATCAGCATGGTGGCGATGCCGAAAACCGCGTTGACGTTGGCCGATTGCCCCATGGTGAAGAAGTGGTGCAACCAGACCGTAAAACTCAGCACCGCGATCGAGATCGTCGCCACTACCAGCGAGGTGTAGCCATAGAGCTTCTTGCCCGAGAACGTGCTGATCACTTCAGACCATACGCCGAACGCGGGCAGGATCAGGATGTAGACCTCGGGGTGCCCGAACAGCCAGAACAGATTGGCGTAGAGCATCATGTTGCCGCCCGCGCCATTGGTGAAGAAATGAAAGCCGGCATAGCGGTCCAGCGCCAGCATTGCAGTCGCCACGGTCAGCGGCGGGAGCGCGAAGATCATCAGGATACTGGTCGATAACGCGGTCCAGCAGAACAGCGGCATCCGCATCAGATGCATCCCTGGCGCGCGTTCCTTGTAGAGCGTAACGGCGAAATTGATGCCCGTCAGCGTGGTCCCGATGCCGGTCAGCGTCAGCGCCCAGATCCAGTAATTGACCCCCTCCCCCGGCGAGAAAGCCAGCTCGGTAAACGGAGGATAGCCGCTCCACCCGCCGGTCGAGAACTTGCCTACCACCAGGCTGGCGTTGACCAGCATCGCACCGGCCGCCGTCAACCACAGCGAGGCGGCGTTGAGGAAGGGAAAGGTGAGGTCGCGCGCGCCGATCTGGAGCGGCATCACGAAATTGATGAGGCCCGAAATGAACGGCATGACGACGAAGAAGATCATGATCGTGCCATGGGTCGAAAACAGCTCGCCGAAATGGTCCGCCCCGATCACCGGCGATCCGACATTGGCCATCGCCTGCTGGGTGCGCATCAGTCCCGCCTCGATCAGCGCGCGCACCAGCATCGCGGCGGCGAGCACGCAATACATCACCCCGATCTTCTTGTGATCGAGCGAGGTCAGCCACTCCTTCCAGATCCATGTCCAGCGCTTCGTCACTGTCAGGATCACCGCCACTGCAATCGGCGCAAGGATTACGAGCGATGCCGCAAACGTCGCGATCAAATCCTTCTTCGGCGGAAAATCGCTCCACTGCAGCGTACCGAACAACCAATAGGTCCAGTCCATCAGTGCGCCTCTGTCGCTTTGTTGGCGGAAACCGCAGATGGTGGCGGGAGCGCGCCGAGAGTATCGCCCGGCACATGATATTTGGCGATGATCCGCTGGAATAGCTGCGATGCGGGGGAACTAAACTGCATCGGCTGGTCCGGCTTGGACGGTTTCACGAGCGCATCGTATCGCGCCGCATCAAGCGCGGGCGCACCGCGCGCATGGGCAAGCCAAGTGGAAAACTGCACAGGGCTGACCGCGCTGTAAGTAAAGTGCTGCTGGTCGAATCCGGTGCCGGTATATTGCGTGTTCATGCCGCGATAATCGCCCTCATGATCGGTGAGGAGGTGGAGCTGCGTAGTCATCCCGGCCATAGCGTAGATCTGCCCTCCCAGCCGCGGCACTATAATACTGGCCATTGGACCATCGGCTGTGATGGACAAGGCAACCTCGCGCCCGGCAGGCACAACCAGTTGTCCGACACTGGCAACGCCTTGCTTGGGATAGATAAACAGCCATTTCCAGTCGAGCGCGACCGCCTGCACCTCAATCGGCGGAGGGCCAGCGGTTGCGATGGGCCGATAAGGATCAGCCTTGTTGGCGGAATGCCACAGCGTTACGCCCAGCACCGCGACGATGATCACCGGTATACCCCAGATCAGAATCTCCATGATCCAGCTGAAATCCCAGTCCGGCCGAAACGGCCCCCTGCCGCCGCGCAGGCGATAGCGCCACAGCACCCAGGGCAGCCCGATAAACAGAGGCAGGATCACCAGCGCGACCAGCACAGTAACGATCAGGAATTGTTCGCGTTGCAGTTCAGCAGCAGGCCCTGCCGCTGCAAACAGTCCTTGCGCAGGCCATTGCGCGCACCCTGAAAGCAGGAACACACTTGCCGCGCCCAGCACTCGTTTTGCCCCCGCTGCGCAACTCATCCGCCAGTCACGCTCATGTGCCTGACAACCGCAGGCTCTGCCTTGTCGATATCGAATTCGTGCCGCTCGGGCTTGCTCGCGATCAGCCGATCGAGCGCATTGTTGAGAGCATCGCCGTCACCGGCGCGCAGCAGGTCACGCAGCTCGATCTTCTGGTCGTGACCGAGGCACCCGTAGATCGTCCCAGTCGCGGTGATCCGCACGCGATTGCAACTGCTGCAGAAATTGGCGCTGAGCGGGGTGATGAAACCCACCCTCGTGTCAGTCTCCGAAACCTCGCAATAACGCGCCGGGCCGCCGGTGCGGTGGAGCGAGGGCGTCAGCGTGAACTCGCGCTCCAGCACATCGCGCGCCGCGGCGAGCGGGAGATAGGTCTCGGAGCGCTCGCCCTCGACCTCGCCCAGCGGCATGGTCTCGATCAGCGAGAGATCGCAGCCCCGCTCGCCCGCCCAAGCCAGCATGGAGGCAAATTCGTGGTCGTTGATGCCCTTCATCGCGACCATGTTGATCTTGACGTGCATCCCGGCGGCGCGCGCCGCATCGATGCCCGCGAAGACCTCCTCGATCTTGCCGCCGCGGGTTATCTGGGTAAACCGTTGCGCATCGAGCGTATCGAGGCTGACGTTGATCCGGCGCATTCCGGCAGCATGAAGCTCTGCCGCCATTCCCGGTAGGCGCGTTCCGTTGGTGGTGAGCGTCAGTTCTTTAAGCCCGGCCTCGCGCAGCGCCCCTAGTTGGTGCGCCAGTTCAAGCACCCCGCGCCGTACCAGCGGTTCGCCACCGGTCAGGCGAATGCGCCGCACCCCGCGCGCGATCAGCAGACCACCCAGCTCCGCCAGCTCCTCGATCGTGAGCAATTCGCGTTTGGGCAGAAACTCCATGTGTTCCGCCATGCAATAATGGCAGCGCAGATTGCAGCGGTCCGTGATCGACAGCCGGACATAGTCGATCCGACGACCGAAACTGTCAGTCATAGGTTTGTCGGAAGGGCGGATGGCGGCGTCCATTGCGTCAGGGGCTAAACCTGCGTCGGCTTCATCGCAAGCCAATCGGTTCGTTTGGCAGCTTGCACCATTTGCTCCGGAGCGCGTTACTGGCATGAAGGATGAAGTCATGAATTTACCGTCTCGCAACGACCTTCCCGTTCTTTCGTTCCGCAATGCACGGACCGAGCGTACGGATCGGCGTTTTGCCGAGGAAATGCCAGTTGCGTTTGAATACAATGGTTTCGGTTATGCAGTAATGATGGCTACGCCCCGAGCGCTGGCAGATTTCGCACTCGGCTTCTCGCTATCCGAAGGATTGATCGAGACTGCGGACGAGCTTCAGGCCTGCACCGAAGCGGAGGTCGATGGCGGACGCATCTTGCGCCTTTCCATCCCCGAAGAGCGCATGGCCCCCTTGCGCGAGAGGGTCCGGCTTCGTCTCACCGAGGGAAGTTGTGGGCTCTGCGGCCTGCAATCGATCGAGAAAGTCTTGCGTCCGCTCCCTCGGCTGATTGCAAAGCCCCAGATCAACGCCGACGGGCTGGAAGCGGCGCTGGGCTCCTTATCGGCGCACCAGCCGCTCGGGCGGGCAACCGGGGCAATGCACGCCGCCGCGTTCTGTGCCGCCGATGGCAGGATTGTCGCCGCACGCGAAGACGTCGGGCGGCACAATGCGCTCGACAAGCTGGTTGGCCATCTTGCGCACCAGAAAATCGATCCGGCGTCAGGCTTCATCCTGCTGAGCGCGCGCTGCAGCTACGAGCTGGTGGACAAGACAGTAAGGGCTGGCTGTCCGGCACTGGCGACGATCTCGGCGCCCAGCGATCTGGCGGTGACGCGTGCGCGCGAGGCTGGGCTGACCCTGCTGGCCCTGGCCCGTTCGGACAGCGCGCTGATCGCCAGCGATCCGCACGGGCTGTTCAGCTGATGCAAGTGCTTGGCGTGGTACTGGCAGGCGGAAAATCGCGCCGCTTCGGCAGCGACAAGGCGCTGGCCATGCTCGACGGACGCAGCCTGCTCGATCGCGCGCTCGAAAATCTCTCGCCGATGGTGGACGCGGTTGTTGTTGCCGGGCGAAAGGACGCAACGGCCACCACCGTTCCCGATCGCCCGCGTGCGGATATGGGGCCGCTCGGCGGGATTTGCGGGGCGATGGTCCATGCGCAAAGCGAAGGGTTCGACGCAATATTGACGGTACCGGTCGACGCGCTCCATCTGCCAAGCGATCTGCTGCAACGCCTCGCGCCCGGTCCAGCTTTTGCCGCCCAGCAGCCAGTGATCGCGCTGTGGCCGGTCACAACTTTGCCAGCGCTCGACGCTCTGCTTGCCAGCACTCGCAAACACTCGCTGCGCGCCTTTGCCGAGGCGGTCGCCGCCCGCGAAGTCGCGCTGCCGGGCGATCCTGCCAACATCAATACGCCCATGGACCTCGCAGAATTTCAATTGCGCGGAACGTCTGGCAATTCCAACGCATTACACGATTAGCATTTCTTCACGGAGAACACTCATGTCCAAGCGCCTCGCCAAGCCCAAGCAATACAAGCGCGCGAGCGGAGGATGGGGTTCGCTGGAAGGCATGAGCAAGATCGAGCTTTCGGCCAAGGCCCCGCCGGGCGCGATGGCGACGCTTGCGCAGATGAACAAGCCGGGCGGTTATATGTGCACCTCATGTGCATGGACGAGGCCTGAAGACCCGCACGCATTTGAATTCTGCGAAAACGGGGCGAAGGCGACATTCTGGGATCTCACCACCGCGCGCTGCACACCCGAATTCTTTACGCAGCACACGGTCAGCGAGCTGCGCGGCTGGGGCGATTATGCGCTGGAGAAGGAAGGCCGCCTGACCGAGCCGCTCAAATACAATCCCGTAACCGATAAATATGAACGCACCAGCTGGGAGCAGGCGTTCAACGAGATCGGCGCGGGACTGCGCAAGCTCGACCCCAAATCCGTCACCTTCTACGCCAGTGGCAAAGCCGCGCTCGAGCCGAGCTATCTCTACGCAGTGTTCGCGCGCGCCTATGGCCACAACAACCTGCCCGACAGTTCGAACATGTGCCACGAGACGACCTCGGTCGGGCTCAAGAAGGTGATCGGATCGCCGGTCGGTACCTGTCAGCTGGAAGATCTCGAGCATTGCGACGCGATCTTCTACATGGGGCAAAATCCCGGCACCAATTCACCGCGTATCCTCAAGAACCTGCAATCGGCGGCGCAACGCGGCTGCAAGATCATTGTTTTCAACCCGCTGCGCGAGAAGGGGCTGATCGAATTTGTCGATCCCCAAAGCCCGGTGCAGATGACCGTGGGCACGCCGACCAAGATCGATCACATGTATTGCCAGGTCCGCCCCGGCGGCGACATCGCCGCGTTGATGGGCGTATGCAAGCGCGTGGTCGAGCTGGACGAACTGGCCCAGAGCAAGGGCGAAGCGCGGGTGCTCGACCCGGACTTTATCGCCCAGCATACCCACGGCTTCGAAGCCTTCCTGGATAAGCTGCGCAGCACAGATTGGGACGCGATCGAGCACGAAAGCGGCCTGACCCGGGCAGAGATGGAAGCCGCCGGTGACGTCTATGCACAGTCCAAGGCGGTCATCGGGATTTACGGCATGGGCCTGACCCAGCACGTCCACGGTAGCCAGGGTATCGGGATGCTGGTCAATTTGCTGCTGCTCAACGGCAATATCGGGCGGCTGGGTGCGGGCTGCTCACCGATCCGTGGCCATTCCAACGTGCAAGGCCAGCGGACCGTCGGCATTACCGAGAAAGTCGCGCTCGCCCCGGTGGAGAAATATCGCGAGGTGCTCGGTCTCGAAACGCCGCAGCAGGACGGCCACACCACGGTCGAATTCCTCGAAGGGGTGATCGACGGATCGAACAAGGGCTACGTCGGTCTGGGCGGCAATCTCGCCAAGGCTGTGCCAGATCACGAACGCGTTCACGCCAAATGGGCGGATATGGAACTGACGGTCCATATCGCGACCAAGCTCAACACCACCCATTGCATACCCGGCAAGACGAGCTGGGTTCTGCCCTGCCTAGTCCGTGCAGAAACCGACGAGCAGGAGAGCGGAAACCAGTGGGTGTCGATCGAGGATAGCTTCAGCCATATTTTCGGCAGCCGCTCGGATCGCAAGACAGCAAGCCCCTATCTGAAGAGTGAAACCGCGATTATTTGCGGTATCGCCAAGGCCACCCTCGATGGCAGCAATCCCAAGCTCAAATGGGATGAATGGACGGCCGATTACGACCGCATCCGCCATCTGATCGCGCAGACTTACCCGGACGAATTCCACGACATGACCGCGCGGATGAACCAGGCTGGCGGGTTCTTTCGCGGCAACAGCGCGCGCGACCGGGTGTGGAAGACCGACAGCGGCAAGGCCGAATTCACCGATCCCAGCGTGCTCAACGCCTGCGGAATCGGCGATGCCGAGGGCCGCTATCACCTCGCAACCCTGCGCTCGAACGATCAGTTCAACACCACTGTTTACGGCCATGACGACCGCCTGCGCGGCCTCAAGGGCAGCCGGATGATCGTGATGATGCGGCCCGAGGATATGGCCGCCGAGCGCCTGCGCGAAGGCGACATAGTCTCGCTCGTCACCGACGTCAGCCGCGATGGCGAGCCCGAACGCCGGGTTTCTGGGCTGAAAGTAGTGCCTTACCAACTCCCGGCGAGGACGCTGGGCGGCTATTTCCCCGAACTCAATGCGCTGGTCCCGCTATGGTATCACGACAAGCTGTCGAAGACCCCGGCGAGCAAGGGTGTCCCGGTCAGGATCGTGCGCGACTAAGCGCTCTGTCAGGCAGTCACGCCCGGTCCATGGTTCCGGTTGCACGCACGCGCCCGCGAACCGGACGGCCCAACATGATCGAACGGGCATAGCTTTCGTCGATATCCACTTCTCGGCTGAGAACACGCTGTGCGCTCTTGCCGATGGCAATCCGATGCAGACCACTTTCTACTCGATAGCGCCCATCCGCCCCTAGTAAGCCGAGTTCCTTCATACCGAGCTCGAAACGCACCGTTTGCGCTTCGCCTGGGTCAAGGTTGACGCGCTCGAACGCCGCAAGCCTGATGTCCTTCGAGACGGCAGCGCCAGCATAAAGCTGGACTGTCTCGACCAGAGCGAACTCGCCAGGGTTATGCACGCGGATTTCCGCAGTTACTGCACTGTCGCAGTAATCCAGAGTGAAGTTCGAAAACACCGTTTCGGAATACCCCAGGCCGTGGCCGAAGGGGAAGCTTGCGGCCTCAATCTCGCTGGCGATTGCAACAGGTAGACGTCCACTGGGTGAAAATTCGCCGCTCAACAGTTCGGCGAGCGCGATCGGGCAATCCAGCGCCGACCGCCAGACGAATACGATGCTCGAGAATGCTTCGGCCGCCACACCCAGATCGACCGGATGCTCGCTCGCAACGATGGCGACGATGGGTCGCCCGATGCTGCCCAGCGCCTTGATGAGCGAAAGCACAGGTTCTGTCGGGCGTGGCAGGCGTCCATCCGAATGGCTGAACATGGACTCGTCAAGCGCCATCAGTACCACGTCGGAGCGGCGTGCCGCGTCGCAGGACAGCGCGATCGCAAACGGATCATGCTCACCCATGTCATGATAGGTTTCACCCTCTCCGCGCAGCGCCAGACCCGGCACAGATCTGGTGCTGATGCCGAAGGTTTCCAGCCCCTCACGACAGCCATCGGCGATGCCCCCGGGCCCGCCGACGACCAGAATACGCTGCAAGTCCTGGCTGAGCGGGAGGATCGCACCGCGATTGCGCAACAGCACCATGGCTCGACGGGCGAGATTGTCTTCCGCCTGCCTGAACCCGCCGACAGCTGACTCATTGCCATCTGCGCCATTTTCACCCGTGAGGCCAGCATAAGGATCGCGAAACAAGCCGAGCGCGCACTTGACCGAGAGCACACCACGTGCGGCATCCTCCACTTCGCCTTCGTTCAATCGTCCCTGGGCAATCGCCGTCTCGGCGGCGTCAACAGTCCATTCAAGCGGTCCGCCCGTAGCCTCGAGAATATTGCGGCACCGGCCAAGCGCGATACCCGCAAAGCGCGCCAATGCAGGAGGTTGTGGTTGCAGGCTTGCGAGGCAATCCTCGCGGATCGCTGCGAACAGCGGTTCAAGTACGGCAGGATCGGTTTCACTTGCGCTATCGCCGCCGGCATGACGGCATTGTAGCCCGGCAAGCACATTGGGCTCACCACTGTGCGAATAGCTGCCGACACCGCGTACATATGCGGCAGACAATTCTGCCAATAGCACCGGCTCGGCGGCACAGATCGCCGCCTCGTCAGCCACAACTTTGCGATCGATTGCCACCTTCGGCCCGAGCAGCCAGCGCGACCCACTGGATAGCGCATCCCCCGCCGCTTCGTGCCCAAGCGCTTCGACAGTCTCGATGTCCCAGCTTGCGGCACGGCTCCAACCGGAGGGTTTTGGTGCACCTGCAGTTCTCACGCGCCCTGATGTCGCGAAAATGAGCGGAATTCCAAGTCGGGTTTCCTCTACCGCCCGGCGCTGAAAAGCCCGCGCGGTATCGCGATCGGGAATGTCGACGATACCGCCGATCCGCCCACTAGCCACCGCTTCGGCATATTCCTCATCTGGTCCGGACGGTGCGTCCACGAGAACGGCGAGCTGCCCGAGCTTCTCCTCCAGTGTCATATAGGACAGGATATCGGCGACGAAGCGTTCCTGCTCCGCATCGAGGGGGAACGGGCGCCTCACCTGTTCGACGCCCGACAATTGTACAAAAGATAATGGTTGCGCGCTGTCGACACTGCTCGCTCAATTCCTCGCTCGGCCGGCGCAGCGTCATCCTTTCGCTACGACCACAATTCCTTCCGCCAGCGGGCGGCTCGAGCGAAGCATCGAGTAAAATGGTAAATATTCTGTTTGCCATACTCGCGGCATTCCTATCGGGGGCGCGGCAGATGGTGGATTTACAGATATAAGAATATCTTTATATCTATCGAGGAATGCGCAGTGAAACCATCTTTAGGGCCCTTGCGGACAGCACGCGGCTAAGGATCATGCGGCTGATCGCGGCGATGGAGCTGGCGGTTGGCGAAGTTGCGCAGGTGTTGGGCCAGAGCCAGCCACGCGTATCGCGCCATATCAGCATATTGTGCGAAGCCGGACTGGCAGAACGTCGACGCGAAGGGAGCTGGACTTTCCTGCGTGCCGTCAGTGGTAAGCCGGGAAGTGATCCTGTCGAAGCAGCACTGGCACAGCTGTTGGCGCTTGCCGAACAGCACGATCCGGAGTTTGCCGCGACTTGCCAGGAAGACCGGCGCAAGCTCGCCGCGATCCGTTCCGCTCGTGAGGCCGAGGCGGAGGAATATTTCGCCGCACATGCCGAAGATTGGGACGAATTACGCCGCTTGCACAGTTCGGACGACCGGGTGGAAGAGGCATTGAGCAAAGCGTTGGCAGGGCATTCATTGGGCCGGGTGCTCGACATTGGCACTGGCACAGGCCGTATGGCAGAGTTGTTCGCCGCCCATGCTGAACACATTTTAGCGCTCGACAAAAGCCTCGCCATGCTCCGCGTGGCACGCGCCAAGCTCCAGCACCTGCCTACCAACCGCGTCGAATTGGTACAGGGCGATTTCGCACAGCTTCCCCTTGCCGCCGATAGCATCGACACGGTGTTGTTCCATCAGGTGCTGCATTTTGCACAAGACCCGGCCTCGGCGCTGCGTGAAGCAGCGCGGGTGACGCGCGATGGCGGGCGCATCGCCATCGTCGATTTCGCCGCCCACCAGCGCGAGGATTTGCGCGACCGCCATGCCCATGCGCGTCTCGGCTTCGAGGATGGGCCATTGGCCGAGATGTTGCGCGCAGCGGGCTTCGCTCCGGAGCCGCCAACCGCACTCGATGATGGAGAACTGGTGATCAAGATCTGGACTGGCGAGCGCCTCCCGGCAGCGCGAGAGGTGGTATTATGAGCACAGGTCTCGACCCGCAAAGCGAGGCGCAACGCGCGCTCGACGGTCCGCTGTTTTCCGGCCTGCCGGGGGATATCGAGGTGAGCTTCGAATTCTTCCCGCCCAAGACCGACAAGATGGGCGAGACCTTGTGGCGAAGCGTCGAGACGCTGGCTCCGCTCGCCCCCCGCTTTGCCTCCGTTACCTATGGGGCGGGAGGGTCAACTCGTGCGCGCACGCATGACCAGGTCGTACGCATTCAGAACGAAGCAGGCATTCCCGCCGCCGCCCATCTCACATGCGTTGAGGCAACGCGCGAAGAAGTCGACGAAGTTGCGCGCCATTACTGGGAAGCAGGCATTCGCCATATCGTCGCGCTGCGCGGCGATCCGCCCGACGGCGCGAGCCGCTATACCCCGCATCCGGGTGGCTATGCTAATGCCGCCGAGCTGATTGCAGGCCTGAAGAATGTCGCCGATTTCGAGATATCGGTCGCGGCCTATCCCGAATGCCATCCCGATTCGCCCGATGCCCAGGCCGACCTCGACAATCTGAAGCGCAAGTTCGATGCCGGGGCCACCCGCGCGATCACGCAGTTCTTTTTCGAGCCCGACTGCTTTTTCGCATTTCGCGATCGTGCCGCGGGCGCAGGCATTTCGGGTGAGATCGTCCCCGGCGTCATGCCTGTGATGAGCTTTGCGGCAGTCCAACGCATGGCGGGGCTGTGCGGCACTGCGATCCCCCCATGGATGGAAGGATTGTTCGAAGGGCTCGACGAACGCCCCGAGGCTCGCCAGCTCGTCTCTGCCACCATCGCTGCCGAACTGTGCCGCCGCCTCTATGCAGGGGGGGTGCGGCAATTCCACTTCTATACCCTCAACCGTGCCGAGCTGAGCTATGCGATCTGCCATTTGCTCGGCCTGCGCCCGAAGGAGCATGGATGATGTCCGTTCGCCAGAAATTCCTCGATTCTGCCGCCCAGCGGATCCTGATAACCGACGGTGCCTTCGGGACCGAGATCCAGAACCGCAAGCTGACCGAGACCGATTATGCTGGCTCGCTTGGGCTGTCGCACGACCAGAAGGGCAATAACGACATCCTTGCGTTGACCCGGCCCGACGTCCCCGAAGCCATTCACCGCGCCTATTTCGAGGCCGGCGCGGATATCGCTGAAACCAACACCTTTTCCGCCAATCGCATCAGCCAGGCCGATTATGGCGCGCAGCATCTGGTGCGTGAGATCAATGTCGAAAGCGCCCGGCTGGCGCGCAAGGTCGCGGATGAATTCGCCGCGAAGGATGGCCGCCCGCGCTTCGTCGCGGGCGCGGTCGGGCCGACCAATAAGACCTTGTCGCTATCGCCCGATGTCAACGATCCGGGCTTTCGCGAAATCGACTGGGATGTCCTCGTCGACGTCTATCGCGAACAGGCCGCCGCGCTGGTCGAGGGTGGTGCGGATTTCATCCTCGTCGAAACGATCTTCGATACGCTCAATTGCAAGGCCGCGATCATGGCGGTCAAACAGCTCGAACGCGAGCTGGGCCGCGACGTGCCGATCATGCTGTCGATGACGCTGACCGATCTTTCCGGGCGGAACCTGTCCGGTCATACTGTCGAAGCCTTCTGGTATGCGGTTCGCCACGCAAAGCCCCTGACCATCGGGCTCAACTGCTCTTTCGGCGCAACCCAGCTGCGCCCGCACGTCCGCGGACTGAGCGAAATCGCCGATAGCCTCATCATGGTCTACCCCAACGCAGGACTACCCAACGAGCTGGGCGAATATGACGAGCTACCGCCAACAACGGCCGAACTTGTGGCGGAATGGGCAAAGGCGGGTCAGGTCAACGTCTTGGGCGGATGCTGCGGATCGACGCCCGCGCATATCGCCGCCATCGCCAAGTCGGTGCAGGGGCTGGAACCACGCAAATTGCCCGAAACGCCTGCCGCGATGCGCCTTGCCGGGCTCGAACCCTTCATTCTGGCGGCCTGAGCATGACAGATAGTTCCACTGCCCGCCCGTCGGGCTCGCAATTCGTCAATATTGGCGAGCGCACCAATGTCACCGGCTCGGCCCGTTTCAAGAAGCTGATCATGGCGGACGATTACACCACCGCGGTCGAAGTCGCGCGCGATCAGGTCGAAAATGGTGCGCAGGTGATCGACGTCAACATGGACGAAGGGCTGCTCGACGCCGAGCACGCCATGACGACATTCCTGAAGCTGATTGCCGCCGAACCCGACATTGCGCGGGTGCCGGTAATGATCGACAGTTCCAAGTTCTCGGTGATCGAGGCAGGACTGAAGTGCGTATCCGGCAAGCCGATCGTCAATTCGATCAGCATGAAGGAAGGCGAGGAGGCGTTCCTCGACCATGCGCGCATCTGCATGGACTATGGCGCAGCCGTCGTGATCATGGCGTTCGACGAGACCGGTCAGGCCGACACCAAGCAGCGCAAGGTCGAAATCTGCAAGCGCGCGTATGGCTTGCTGACCGCTATCGGCTTTCCAGCGGAAGACATCATTTTCGATCCCAATATCTTCGCCGTGGCGACGGGGATCGAGGAGCACGACCGATATGGCCTCGACTTTCTCGAGGCGGTGGCCGAAATCAAGGCCGCCTGCCCGCATGCCAAGACCAGCGGCGGCCTCTCCAACCTCTCCTTCAGCTTTCGCGGCAACGATACCGTCCGCCGCGCGATGCATTCGGTGTTCCTCTATCACGCCATCCCCGCCGGGCTCGACATGGCGATCGTCAACGCGGGGCAGCTCGACGTTTACGACCAGATCGATCCTGTCCTGCGCGAGGCGTGCGAGGATGTGATCCTGATGCGGCGTGCCGACGCGACCGAGCGGCTGATCGAACTCGCCGAAAGCTACAAGGGCAAGGACGCCAAGGTCGAGAAGGAAGCCGCCGAATGGCGCGGCTGGCCGGTCGAGCGGCGGCTCGAACATGCGCTGGTCAAGGGCATCGATGCCCATGTCGTCGAGGATACGGAGGAAGCACGGCTCGCCAGGGCTGAAGGCGGGGGGCGCCCGATCGAGGTGATCGAAGGCCCGCTGATGGACGGTATGAACGTGGTCGGCGACCTGTTCGGCAGCGGCAAGATGTTCCTGCCCCAAGTGGTGAAGTCGGCGCGCGTGATGAAGAAAGCGGTCGCCCACCTCATCCCCTTCATCGAGGCGGAAAAAGAAGCCAGCGGGCTTGCCGACCAGTCCAAGGGCACCATCGTCATGGCGACGGTGAAGGGCGACGTCCACGATATCGGCAAGAACATCGTCGGCGTCGTGCTCCAGTGCAACGGCTATGAGGTGATCGACCTCGGCGTAATGGTGCCCTGGTCGGACATTCTCAAATCCGCCAATGACAACAAGGCCGACATGATCGGCTTGTCGGGCCTTATCACCCCCTCGCTCGACGAAATGGTGACCGTGGCCGAGGAAATGTCCCGCGCCGAAATGACTATGCCGCTGCTGATCGGAGGCGCCACCACCAGCAAGGTGCATACCGCGCTCAGGATCGATCCCGCCTATCCAGGCCCGGTAATCCACGTGCTCGATGCCAGCCGCGCGGTTGGCGTCGCCAGCCGCCTGTTATCGGACACCCAGCGTGACGGCATTGTCGAAGATACAGCCGCCGAATACGAAAAGGTGCGCGAGGCGCGCGCAGGCAAATCGCCGAGTGTCTTGCTGAGCCTGGAAGAGGCGCGAGCAAATTATTACGACGCCTTCCTTTCTGACAAGCCTGCTCCGCCCGCCCAGCCCGGCGTCCATGCCTTCGACGATTGGGATCTGGCGGATCTGCGCGATTATATCGACTGGACACCGTTCTTCCGCGCTTGGGAATTGCATGGCACCTACCCATCGATCCTCGATGACGACGTGGTCGGCGAAACAGCGCGAACGCTGAAGGCCGATGCCGATGCGATGCTCGACCAGATAAACGCCGAAAAGTGGCTGGTCGCAAAGGGCGTCGCGGGATTCTGGCCCTGCGCGCGCGACGGCGACGACGTTACGCTGCACCTCGACGATCGGAACGTCGTGCTCCCCTTCCTGCGCCAACAGGTCAAGAAAAGCCGTGATCGCGCGAACATGTGCCTGGCCGATTTCATCGATCCGGCGGGTGACTGGCTGGGCGGCTTCGCGGTCGGGATCCATGGGATCGAGCCGCATTCGGCGCGTTTCCGCGAGGCGAAGGACGATTATTCGGACATCCTGCTCAAATCGCTGGCGGACCGTTTCGCCGAGGCTTTCGCCGAGCGGCTCCACCAGCATGTCCGCACCGATCTGTGGGGCTATGCGCCGGGCGAACAGCTCGACAATGTCGCGCTGATCAAGGAGCAGTATCGCGGCATCCGCCCAGCGCCCGGCTATCCGGCTTGTCCCGATCACAGCCTCAAGCCGATCCTGTTCGACCTGCTCGATGTAGAGAGAAACGTTGGGCTGTCGTTGACCGAAAGCTTTGCCATGTGGCCCACAGCAGCGGTTAGCGGGTTCTATTTCGGCCATCCTGAAAGCCAGTATTTCGGTGTCGCACGGATCGGGCGTGACCAGCTGGAAGATTATGCGCATCGACGCGGAGTGGATCTGGCAACGGCGGAACGGTGGCTGCGCCCCAACCTCGACTGAGCGCGCTGCCGCCCGGCGCGATGGTACGCATGGGGGGATCGGTGCTGGCGCTTGCCTATTGCGTGATCTGCGCGCTGGCGCCATTCGATTTCCTCCTGCTCCATCGGCTGTGGTTCCTGCCCGGAATCGGCGTGGTCGGCGCGATCGTCGCCAACACATCGGGAACGGGCGGCGGGGTGGTATTCGTACCGGTGTTCAATGCCTTGCGCGAGCAAGGCGTCATGGCGCTCGATCCGCTGCGGATCACGGCGGTTTCGATGGGCATCCAGTGCTTTGGCATGAGCATGGGCGCGCTGCGCTGGACGGACCGGCTCTATCATCAACCAGCACCAGCTGCCGGTTCGAAAGACGCGCTAGTCGACCCGCGTGACTATTTCACCGCCGTGCTGTGCGTCCTTGCGCTTGCCCTGCCGACATTGCTGATCACCCAGCGCATCGGCATCTTCGATCGGCGCGATGTACTGATCGGCTACAAGACGTTCTCGATCATCTTCGGCCTCGCGCTGCTGGTGACGACATGGACCGTGAACCGCCAGCGCCCAGAGCGCGGCCAACTGGAGCGGATCGACCTGATCGCCTTGCTGCTGCTGGCGATCCCCGGCGGAGTGCTGACGGCCTATTTCTCAGTCGGACTGGGTGAGCTTGTCGCGCTCTATCTCTTTATCAGGCATTATCCGGTCTTGCTGTGCACCGGTGTCGCCTGCTGTCTTTCGGCAGTCAGCGTAATCGCGGGCTCGGTATGGCACATCGCCCATGGGACGATGCAGTGGGAAGTGGTGATGCTGGCCGCTCCGGGCGCGGTGCTCGGCGGTTTCCTTGCTCGCCCGATCGCGCTCTGGCTCGGCGCCAGGCGGTTGAAAACGCTTGATGGAAGCTGGATCGTCCTTGCAGCGCTGTATCTGATCTGGCTGAGCGCCCGCTGATTATTCATACGCATGGCACTTGCGGACTTTGCCCTGCCGCCCATTTATTGCAAATAATTATTAGGAGCAATATATGAACTATGCAAGCGAAGCCCGCGTGCCCACCGCCAATGGCGCGCGCTATGCGGCGCAGCTAGGCAAGCACTGGGCGCATAACCTCAAGGTCGAGGAAGACGGCGCAGTCCGTCGCATCACTTTTCCGCGCGATGCGCGCGGCGCCGACTGGCCTGGCGAAGGTGTCGCGACACTCGCTCCTTCGGATGAAGTCCTCACCTGCCGCATCGAAGCCAGTGCCCCGGAACAGCTTGAAGGTCTGAAGGGCGCCGTCCAGCGCCATATCGACCGCTTCGCATTTCGCGAGGCACCCCTGGCCTATGAATGGCACGACGAAGCGCCGGCAAGCGCGTAAATCCCCCGCAAATTGCACGCGGCGCGTCCATTTGAGATTGACGCTGGACGCGGTTTCGCGCACCGGAGCGTCGTCGGCAGCGGAAGCGATTCCGTCGCAGGCACGCGCGGGAGAGCCTGCGGGGGAGCGATCCCTTGCGGCGCCGAAGGAGCAACCGCCCCGGAAACTCTCAGGCAAACGGGACCGCGCGGGCTATCGACACTCTGGAAAGCGTGACCGCCTCGGCGGTCGCCACCGAAGGGGTAAACGCGGGTTCCGCCCGCGTCAGTCTCTCAGGTTTCCCGACAGAGGGGGCATGGGTCGAAACGCCTCGCACCGGGGCCGCAACCCATCTGCCGGGGAAATCATGTGAGTTCTGAGAGCGAGACCGAAACGGAAATCCAGACGCTGCCACTCGATGCCTGGCATCGCGGCAAGGGCGCGCGCATGGTGCCCTTCGCAGGCTACGCCATGCCGATCCAATATGCTGCCGATCATGGCGGAGGGATCGTCGCGGAGCATGAATGGACGCGTGAACACGCTGGCCTGTTCGATGTCAGCCACATGGGCCAGCTGATGGTCACCGGCGAAAACGCCGCTGCCGCGCTCGAGACGCTGGTGCCGGGCGCCATCGCCAGCCTCAAACCGGGCCGGGTGCGCTATACACTGCTGCTCAACGAGGACGGCGGAGTGATCGACGATTTGATGGTCACCAACGCCACCCCGTGGATCGATGGCGACGAGGAAACTGGCACTGAAGGTCACTGGGGCGAGCCCGCCTATTACCTCGTGGTCAACGGCGCGACCAAGTGGGACGATATCGGCCATCTGCGCGAGCATCTGCCCGATGACGTAACCCTCACCCATATGGACGAGCAGGCGCTGATCGCACTGCAGGGGCCGCAGGCCGCCGCCGCGCTGACGCGGGTGATGCGCGGCGTTCCCGAAAGCCTCGTGTTCATGCAGTCGACGACGCACGACTTCGGTGAGTGGCCGCTGCGCGTCACGCGGTCGGGCTATACCGGCGAGGATGGCTTCGAAATCTCCGTCCCCGCCGAATTTGCGCAAGGCCTCGCCGACCGGCTATGTGCCGAAATCGAAGTGCGCCCTGCGGGGCTGGGTGCGCGCGATTCGCTGCGGCTCGAAGCGGGATTGCCGCTCTATGGCCATGACATGGACGAGAACATCGATCCCGTCAGCGCCGACCTCACCTTTGCGCTGACCAAGAAGCGCCGCGAAACCGGCGGCTGGATGGGCCACGAGCCGGTCGCCAAGGTGCTGGAGCAAGGGCCTGAGCAAAAGCGCGTTGGCCTCATCCTCGAAGGCCGCCTGCCCGCGCGGGAAGGGGCCGAAGTCTTCGTTGGTGACCGCCAGGTCGGGCGCATTACCAGCGGCGGTTTCTCGCCCACGCTCGGGCACCCCATCGCCATGGCCTATATTGACGCCGACCACACCGGCGAAGGCACCGCACTCGAAGTGGCGGTGCGCAACAAACGTCTCGCGGCCAAGGTCGCGCCAATGCCTTTTGTCCCCCACCGCTATTATAGAGGGAGCTGATCCGTGCCGCGTTACTTTACCGATGAACATGAATGGATCGACGTCGACGGCGACAACGCCACCGTCGGGATCACCGATTACGCCCAGAGCCAGCTTGGCGACATCGTCTTTGTCGAACTGCCCGAGACCGGATCGCAGGTGTCCAAGGGTAAGGACGCCGCCGTGGTCGAAAGCGTCAAGGCGGCAAGCGACGTCTATGCGCCGATCACAGGCGAAGTGCTCGAATCCAATCCCGCGCTCGATGACGATCCCGCGCTGGTGAACTCCTCGCCTGAGGATGAAGGATGGTTCTTCAAGCTCGCCATCGCCGACAAGGCGGAGCTGGAAGGGCTGATGGACGCGGCTGCTTACAAGGCTTTCTGCGACTCGCTCTAGCATTGAGCCCCAGCAAAGGCTGGAGCCGCGTTCGGCCACGCGCCAAACCGCATGAGGTCCCAGCCTTCGCTGGGACGCAAGACAGGTTGGAATGAAATGCGCTACCTACCCCTGACCGACGCCGATCGTTCGGCCATGCTCGCCAAGATCGGCGCGCCGAACATCGATGCGCTGTTTGTCGACGTGCCCGAAGAGGCGCGACTGTCCGGCCCGATCGAAGGCCTGCCGCTGCATGCCAGCGAAATGGCGGTCGAAAAGCATATGCGGCAGCTGTCGAAGAAGAACCTGGCCGCTGCCGATGCTGCTTTCTTCCTTGGCGCGGGGGCTTATCGCCATCATGTCCCCGCCAGTGTCGATCACATCATCCAGCGCGGTGAATTCCTGACCGCCTACACGCCCTATCAGCCCGAAATCGCGCAGGGCACGCTGCAGATGCTGTTCGAGTTCCAGAGCCAAGTCGCCCGGCTCTATGGCTGCGCGGTCGCCAACGCATCGATGTATGACGGCTCGACCGCCTGCTGGGAAGCGGTGGCAATGGCAGCGCGCGTGACCAAGAAAAAGCGCGTGGTGCTGTCGGGCGCACTGCACCCGCACTATGCCGAGGTCGTCCGGACCATGGCGAAGTTTACCGAGGACGAGATCGCAGGCGCACTCCCAGCGCTGCAGTCCACGCCCGACAATGCCGGGCTGATTGCGCGGATCGACGACCAGACGAGCTGCGTGGTGGTGCAATATCCCGATATCCTCGGGCGCATCCCCGACCTTGGCGAAATCGCCGAAGCCGCTCATGCCAAGGGCGCACTGCTGATCGCTGTCAACACCGAGCCGGTGGCGCTGGGGGCGATCAAATCGCCGGGCGAACTGGGCGCGGATATCGTGGTCGGCGAAGGCCAGTCGATTGGCGTGGGCCTGCAATTCGGCGGACCTTATCTCGGCCTGTTCGCCGTTCGCGACCCCAAGCACGTCCGCCAGATGCCGGGCCGGTTGTGCGGCGAAACTGTCGACGCCGAGGGGCGCCGCGGCTTCGTGCTGACGCTCTCGACCCGCGAGCAGCATATTCGCCGCGAAAAGGCCACGAGCAACATCTGCACAAATTCCGGCCTGTGCGCCCTCGCATTCAGCGTCCATATGACCTTGCTCGGCGAACAGGGGTTGCGCCAGTTGGCGGCGGAAAACCACCGCCTTGCCTGCCTTGCCGCGGACAGGCTGAGCGCCATCCCCGGCGTCGAACTGCTCAACGAAAGCTTCTTCAACGAGTTTACCATCATGATCGGGCGCGATGCGCGCGAGGTGGTGAAAAAGCTGACCGAGCAAAACGTGCTGGCAGGCGTTTCGCTGGGACGGCTTTATCCCGCCCATGACGCGTTGCACGAAGGGCTGGTGGTCGCGGTTACCGAAACGACGAGCGAGGATGACATCGACACGCTTGTTGCCGCCTTGAAGGGAGAACTCGCATGAGCACGCCCAACGCATCAGGCTGGAAGCCCGGCACTCCCGCCAAGGACGATCATGGCATGGATGGCCCACCGACCGTCACCGGCAACCGCGCCCTGATGTTGGAAGAGCCGCTGATCTTCGAGATCGGCACCAGCCAGACGACCGGCGTCGACCTGCCCGACGTGCCAAGCAGCACTTCAAGCCGGTTGGGCAGCTTCACGCGCGCGGACGAAATCGGCCTTCCCGGCCTGTCCGAGCCAGAAGCCATCCGGCATTACACCCGCCTCAGCCGTCAGAATTACGCCATCGACCTTGGCCTGTTCCCGCTCGGCAGCTGCACGATGAAGCACAATCCGCGCCTCAACGAAAAAGTCGCGCGGATGCCCGGTTTTGCCGATGTCCACCCGTTGCAACCGGTCGATACCGTCCGCGGCGCGCTGGAAGTCATCAATGAGCTGGCGGTCTGGCTGATCGGTCTGACCGGCATGGACGGCGTCGCAATGAGCCCCAAGGCAGGCGCGCATGGCGAGCTGTGCGGTATTCTCTGCATCCGTGCAGCGCTGGAGGCTCGCGGCGACGCGCGCGAGGTAATCCTCGTCCCCGAAAGCGCGCATGGCACCAATCCCGCCACCGCCGCCTTCGCCGGCTATCGGGTCGAGAATATTCCCGCCACCGGCGAAGGGCGCGTCGATCTCGAAGCGCTCAAATCGCGTCTGGGCCCGGACGTTGCGGCGGTGATGATCACCAATCCCAACACCTGCGGCCTGTTCGAGCGCGACATGAAGGCCATCTCCGACGCGGTCCATGCCGCCGGGGCTTTCGTCTATTGCGACGGCGCGAACTTCAACGCGATCGTCGGAAAGGTGCGCCCGGGCGACCTCGGCGTCGATGCGATGCATATCAATTTGCACAAGACCTTCTCGACCCCGCATGGCGGCGGTGGCCCCGGCTCCGGCCCGGTCGTGCTGTCGGAAGCGCTGTGCCCCTATGGCCCGCTGCCTTTCACCGCCCGCACCAAGGACGGTGTGGTCCATCTGGTTGAAGAGGAAAACGCAGAGGCATTCGATCACAAGCACGCGTTTGGCCGGATGACCGCGTTCCACGGGCAGATGGGCATGTTCACCCGCGCGCTCGCCTACATCCTCAGCCACGGGGCCGACGGGTTGAAGCAAGTTGCCGAGGATGCGGTGCTCAACGCTAATTATGTCCTGCGCAGCTGTGACGATCTGCTCGAAGCGCCGTTCGGGCCGAGCGGCCCTTGCATGCATGAGGCGCTGTTCTCCGACGCCGGTTTTGCCGAGGACACCACCACGCTCGATCTCGCCAAGGCGCTGATCGACGAGGGCTATCATCCGATGACGATGTATTTCCCGCTGGTGGTGCATGGCGCGATGCTGGTCGAACCGACTGAGACCGAGAGCAAGGCGTCGCTCGACCGTTTCATCATGGCGCTGCGCAGCACCGCCGAACGTGCGAAAGCGGGCGATCCGACGCTCAAGACCGCACCGCATTATGCCCCGCGCCGCCGCCTTGATGAAACACAGGCCGCACGCAAGCCGGTGCTGGCGTTCGACGGTCCCTGCGCGCCGGCAGGCACGCCGCAGCTCAGCGAACAGGGCGGCAGCTAAGGCTGGCCGACCACAACCCATGCGGATCATCTTCAGCCGCAAGGGGTTCGACAGCGCCAGCGGGGGCGGTCCCTCGCCGATCGTGGACGGCAGGCCGGTCAGCCTGCCGATCCCGGCGAGCGCGGCTTCGCGCACGACCTATGGCGATTTGGGGATGGGCGATCATGCCGCGCGTGCCAGCAAAGGACGCCTGGGCGCTGACGATCTGTGCCACCACGACCCGATGTTCCTCGACGATGGCACTTGCCTGTTCGGTCAGTGCGGCGCGGCGCAGACGCATCTTGCCAATCGCGGCGTCGGGATCGGCGATGTATTCGTGTTCTTCGGCCTGTTCCGCGAACCGGGCGGCCCTCCCCACCACCGGATTTTCGGCTATCTGGAGGTAGAGCAGGTCACTGATCTAACCCATGAGGCGTGCCCGCGCGCAACTGCGCAGGCGCATCCGCATGCGCTGGCGCTCCACGCCGCCAATGACACAATTTATTCAGGGCCGGGACGAACCGCCAAATCCGCAGACGCGCTCCTGCTCCTCACCGCGCCAGGCGAAAGCCCGAGTATCTGGCAGTGGCCCGACTGGCTCAAGGCGGGCGGGCTGAGCTATCACGACCGCCCCGACCGCTGGCTGCCCGGCGGGAGGCTGCGCTCCGTTGCGCGTGGTCAGGAATTCGTCGCCGATATCGGGCGCAGGCAGGCCCCGCGCGATTGGTTGGCTGCGGTGATTGCGGCGATCAATAGGTCTTGATGATCGCCGAGAAATCGAGGCCGCCGTTGCCCTTGCCCGCAAAGTCCTCATAGAGCGAAGCCGCGCGGCTGCCCAGCGGGACGCCCGCGCCCGCTTCCTCTGCCGCTGCCATCGCCAGGCGCAAGTCCTTCAGCATCAGCGCGGTGGCAAAGCCGCCCTGGTACTCGTTGTCCGCCGGGCTTTCGACGCCAACACCGGGCATCGGCGTATAGGCATTCAACGACCAGCAATAGCCGGAGGACTGCGAGCTGATCTCGTAGAACTTCTGCGGATCCAGGCCGAGCTTCTGAGCCATCTTCATCGCCTCTGCGGTGCCGATCATGCTGATCGCCAGCAGCATGTTGTTGCAGATCTTGGCGGTCTGGCCCGCGCCCGCCTGCCCCGCGTGGATCACCGCCTTGCCCATCGCTTCGAGCACCGGTTTGGCGCGCGCGAACGCTGCATCGCTACCGCCGACCATGAAGGTGAGCGTGCCGCCATTGGCCGCCACGATCCCGCCCGATACCGGTGCATCGACCATTGCGTAACCGGCGCGTTCGGCCAGACCGGTCACGTCCTTGGCAGTCGCAACATCGATGGTCGAACAGTCGAGCAGCACGCTGCCCTTGGGTGCATGGCCAATGACGCTGTCGCTGTAGACCGCCTTTACGATCTCGCCATTGGGCAGCATGGTGACGACCGCATCGACCCCTTCGGCAGCTTCGCGCGCATCTGTAAAGGTGGCGCAGCCGTTGTCTTTCGCAGCAGCCAGAGCGTCCTTGGAGAGGTCGAAAGCGCGGACCTCATGCCCTGCCTTGACGAGGTTCGCGGCCATCCCGCCGCCCATGTTGCCGAGCCCGATAAAGGCGATTTTCATATTTTATCTCCAGCTCCCGAAATGTTTCGGAAGTCATTTTTGTCGACCTGCAAAAGAGCGTATCAACACCCCTTCCAGTTCCCCTCGCGCTTCTCGATAAAGGCCGCCATGCCTTCCGTCTTGTCCTCGCTCGCGGTGAGGATCTGGAAGATGCGCCGTTCGACGATCAGACCCTGATCGAGGCTGGTTTCGAAGGCGGCATTGACCATTTCCTTGTTTGCGATCGTGGCCATCGGCGGCATCGACGCGATCTGCGCTGCGGTCTTCAGAGCTTCGTCGAGCAGGCTGTCATGCGGTACGACGCGCGCGATCAGATTGGCACGTTCGGCTTCCTCGGCACCCATCATCCGGCCGGTGAGACACATTTCCATCGCCTTGGACTTGCCGATGGCGCGGGTGAGCCGCTGCGATCCGCCCATGCCCGGCGCAACGCCGAGCTTGATCTCCGGCTGACCGAACTTGGCATTTTCCGAAGCGATGATGAAATCGGCCATCATCGCCAGTTCGCATCCGCCGCCCAGCGCAAAGCCGTTGACCGCCGCGATCCACGGCTTGCGGGTCTTCTTGACGACCTCGCTCGTCCAGGGGCTGAAGAAATCTTCCAGATAGAAATCGGCCGGTGCCTTCTCGCTCATCTCCTTGATGTCGGCACCGGCGGCAAATGCCTTGTCGCCGGAGCCGGTAATCACCGCGCACAGCTGGGTGTCGTCTGCCTGATAGGCGGCGAAGGCGTCAGTCAGGTCCGCCAGCACCTGCGAATTGAGCGCGTTCAGCGCCTTGGGTCGGTTCAGGGTGATCAGCGTAACCGCGTCACGTTGTTCGACGGTGATGGTCTCGTAGCTCATAGGGGTTTCCATTCCTCGTCTGCGGGCAATGGAGCGAAGATCTGATCGAGCAGCTCCTCGCTCACACCCTCCGGCGTCGCAGGGTTCCATTGCGGGTCGCCTGTCTTGTCAACGATCACCGCGCGCACGCCCTCGGCAAAGTCCGGGCGGACCAGCACGCGGCTGGCGATGCGGTATTCGCTGCGCATTTCCTCGGCAAAATCGGTGTAGGTCGACGCCTCCGCCAGTTCGCGCAGCGCAACCTTGCAGGTCTGCGGGCTCTTGGTGTTCAGCGTCGCCAGTTCCTTGGCTGCCCAGTCGCTATCGTCGGCCTCCAGGCTGGCGAGGATGTCCTCATACCGGTCCGAGGCGAAATGCTTCGCAATCCGTTCGGCATTGCTCTCGATCCGCGCCTCGGGCGGACTGACCGACAGTTCGGACAATATCCCCGCGATCCGCGCAGGCTTTTCGATGATCCGCGCCTTGGCTTCGGCCAGCTTGTCGCTCGGCAAATAATGGGTCGCGATGCCCGCCCACACGCATTCCGCCCCGTCGAGCCGCGCGCCGGTCAACGCAAGAAACTGCCCAAACCGTCCGCCCAGCCGCGCCAGATGCCAACCGCCGCCGACATCGGGAAACAGGCCGATCCCGGTTTCGGGCATGGCGAACCGCGTGTTCTCGGTCGCGATGCGGAACTTCGCCGGCATAGCAATACCGACGCCGCCACCCATCGTGATGCCATCCATGAACGCCACGATCGGCTTGGCATAGGTGAACATCTGGTGGTTGAGCTGGTATTCGTCGTGGAAGAACCTACGGCCCGACACGCCGCCGTCGTTGAGCGCGGAATGGCGCAGCAGGTTGATGTCGCCGCCTGCGCAAAATCCGCGACCCTCGCTGTGATCAAGAATCACCGCCTTTACCGCCTTGTCGCCCGCCCATCCGGTAAGCGCCGCGCTCATCGCGTGGCACATGTCCAGCGTCAGCGCATGGATCGCCTTGGGGCGATTGAGCGACATATGTCCCACCCCTGCATGGGTGTGGATCAGAACATCATCCGTCATTGGCGCAGCATCTCCCGGCCGACAATCATTCGCATGACCTGATTGGTGCCTTCGAGGATCGAATGCACCCTGAGATCGCGCCAGAAGCGTTCAATCGGGTAATCCTTGAGATAGCCGTAGCCGCCGAACAATTGCAGCGCGTCATTGACCACCTTGCTGCCGCTGTCGGTCGCCAGGCGCTTGGCCATGGCGGAAAACTTGCTCTTGTCGGGTGCGCCGTCGGTCACCTTGGCGGCGGCGAGATAGAGCAGCGCGCGCGCCGCCTCCAGATCGGTCGCCATGTCGGCCAGCATGAACTGGGTGTTCTGGAAATCGGCCACAGGCTGGCCGAACTGCTGGCGGTCCTTGGTGTATTTGACCGCCTCGTCAAGGCACCGCTGCGCCCCGCCGAGCGAGCAGGCGCCGATATTCAGGCGTCCGCCATCCAGCCCCATCATCGCAAAGCGGAAGCCGTGGCCTTCCTCGCCCACGCGGTTGGCCACAGGCACGCGCGCGTCCTCGAAGATCAGCTGCGCTGTGGGCGAAGCATTCCAGCCGAGCTTCTTTTCCGGTGCGCCGAAACTGAGCCCCGGCGTGTCCTTGTCGACCACCAGGCAGGTGATGCCCTTGGTCTTGTCCTCACCGGTGCGGACCATGGCGACGTAGACATCGTTGAAGCCGCTGCCGGAGATGAACTGCTTGGTGCCGTTGATGACGTAGTGATCGCCGTCCAGCTTCGCGCTGGTCTTGAGCGCGGCGGCGTCCGAGCCGGAACCGGGTTCGGTGAGCGCGTAGCTGGCGATCTTGTCCATGGTGACGAGGTCGGGAATGTATTTCGCCTTCACCTCGGCCCCGCCGAACTGGTCGATCATCCAGGCGGCCATATTGTGGATCGAGACATAGGCACTGGTGGCGGGACAGCCATAGGCCATCGCCTCCATGATCAGTGCGGCTTCGAGTCGCCCGAGGCCGATCCCGCCCGATTCCTCGGAGACATAGATCGCACCAAAGCCAAGCCCAGCACTCTGCTTGATCACATCGCGCGGGAAGTGGTGCTTTTCATCCCATTCGGCGGCGAAGGGGGTGATGTTGTCGGCGGTGAAGCGCTGCGCCATTTCCTGGATCGCGCGCTGGTCGTCGGTAAGTTGAAATTGTCCGGTCATGCGCGCGGCTCTAGCGCCGCCATGACTGCAGGGAAAGGGGGGCTTAGCCGGTAGCACCCTGACAGATATCGTTTTGCGCCACCTGCTTCACCCGGTCATAGGATTGGTGGTCCGGAGCCAGTCGGCGAATCAGGATCAGTCCCTTGCGGGACGGACTGGCAATCGCTCCACCCTTTGCATTGGCACCCGGCGCCACCAAAGCGACCTGCCGCTGCTTCCCATTGCCCCGCACAGTCAGGAAATTGTCGGTGCTGGCATCGAACAAGGACAGTGAGGAATAGCCCTTATAGGGCGCCATCACGATTTTGATCGGCCCCTGCTGTCGATTGAAATCGAAGCGGCAGATCGAATAGGCGAGATCAGGCGAAGGCCTTACCACTGTCTGCGTTTGCGGTGTCATCCTTGCGGCGAGCACGAAGCGATTGAGCGGAATGCCGCGTTGCTCCATGCGTTGCGTAGCCTTTCCCATGATGAAGCGCGGCGCTTCGTGCAGCACCAGAGCATGCGTGCCGACGGCAGCGACCAGCATCGTTAGCAGTGGCCCCAACCACCGCTTCATGCCGCACCTCGCGGACAGCCGAGCCGCTCGATCCGCGGCGGATTGAGTACGTCCTGCGGGTTCGAAAAAAGATTCTTGTCCGGAATATACAGACGCAAAGTCACGTCGAAACGGCCCGCATTGCGGCTCGACACCCATAAACCATTACCCGGACGCCGGGCAGAAATCAGGGCGCTCCAGCTGTTGCCATTCAACCTGCTGGCATCGATGGAAAGCGCATGGTCATCGTTCATCGGCAGGCGGCTTTCACCATCGTACAGCGTGATCGACCACCATTGAGCGGGCATTCCCGCACCGAAAATCCGGTAGTCGCATTGCTCGCGCAACGGCTGTCCGTCTTCATCGCTCGCGGTGGTGAAATAGACCGCTTCGCTGCGCGAAAGCGCAAGGAGGCCGCTGCGCGCAACGCGAGCGCGGACATAAGGGTTGGCCGAGGATGATCCGATCGCGAAATCGCTGTGCCAGCCGTTGACGTCTACGCCAGCCGAATCGAGGCCGCGCGATCCGGGCAGCAAACCTCCCATCGCCAGCGCGCTGTAGCCGCCGACCGAGACACCAATCAAAATTGCACCGACATAGAGTGCAGCGCGGCGAAGGTGTGAGCCGGCTTTATCCGTCATCGCCGCACCATGCCTCCGCCTCTATCTCGACCTTCCATTCCGTGCGGCACAGCCATGCCACGCCGACCATGGTCGCTGCCGGACGCGCCTTGCCGAAATGACGGGCATGGACCTCGCCAACCGCGCCCTGATCCGCGGGATCGGTCAGGAACATTCGGGTGCGGATCACATCGTCTGCGCGACCGCCCAACCGCTCGATCGCTGCGATAATCAATGCACAGCATCGCTCAGCCTGAGCTGCGGCATCGCCGGATGTGGAACTGCCGTCTTTCTCGATCGGGCCGGTTCCCGCCACCAGTATCCGCCGCCCGTCTCTTACCGCACGGGCAAAGCCGAAACGCTCTTCGAAGGGAGACCCGGATGCGGTCCGCTCGCGCGTCATCCGCAGCGAATTGCGGTGACCCGCATCTTACGATCATACGTCACGCGTACGCGATCCGGGCGAAAATCCATGGTTACGGCAGTATCGGGCGGTACCCATTGGAAAACCTGCGCCCCGGTATGCTTCTGAATCGCCAAGCCTAGCGCAGCGGTAGCCGTCTCGCCCATATAACCATCGACATCATCTGCCTTGCAGGGATGGTCCGTGCCCACAGGGCGGGTTTGCAGCGGTTCCGCAACGCTCGCGCAAGCGGCAAGCGCTGTCATGCAGGTGGCCGTCACCGCAGCAAGCAACAGCAGGCGTATCATGACGGGCAGCGCTTGAGCGCCGTCGCCATGCCCGGATGGTCGGCGGGCACCGGGCTGGCGGTCATCTGGTGCGCGTCGGGCGACAACGCGAAACGCATCTTCTGCGTCCATTGCTCGCCTTCCCCGTCCATCGCCATCGTCAGTTCGATCGTGCCCGGCCCATCGCGGGTCACCTGCTTCACCTCCCCGCTCGATTCGTAAAAGGCGAGGTGCTGCTTGCCGATTTCGACACGCATATCCGAATCGGGATCGCAATGTCCTTTCGCACCGTCCCACACGCCCAAAAAGGCTGCGGGAACCGCATTTGGTGCAGCACTCGCTGTCTGCGTCGGCGCCGTATTCGCCTTTGGGGACGGCGTGTTGTTTGCATCGCCGGATTGTGACGGCTGTTGCGAACACGCTGCGAGCGTCAGCATGGCGGCCATGAGAATGAGTCTACGCATCACGATGGTGTACCCTCATCGCGCGCCTCGCGCCAGCATCGGCACAGGACCGATGTCGGCGAGTAGCGTGGTTAGAGAGGTTTCACGGCCAAATGGTCATGCCCTGTCATTCCAATAGTCAACAGTGCTGCGCCGATAAACACCAGTTCGATACCAAGATAGAGCCCAAGGACTGCCATCGCCGAAACCGGATATGATATCAGGATAAGTAGCCCCAGACCGATCGCCACCAGTGCGGAGATCAACAGTATCACCTTAGCGCTCGAACGATAGGAAAACGCAGCAACAGCGCGCGTCCCACCCGAGAGGATTAACAGTATGGCAATCGCGAAGGTCAGGCTCAGCATTCCCTCCATCGGATCGATCAGCAGCCACAACCCGAGGATGACCGAAATCAGCCCAAACAGTGACTGCGCCACGCGATGCCCGTGACGCGGAGGGGAAAAGGCCCCAAAAATCTGGAATGCTCCGGCGATGATGAAAAGATAGCCGGCCAGCGCGGTCGCGGCGATCGAAGCGGCGAACAGATTGGTCAACGCGGCGATACCGCCAATGAGCGCGACCAATCCGCCGATTATATACCAAACCTTATGTGACATGAGGCCAGCCCCTGCCTTTGCCCAATCCAATGTCAAGATTACAACGGCTAGCTAGCTCGCTGGTTTCCACTCTGTCCCTCACCCCATAGTCGGGATAACGAAGGCGTTGGAGCCGTCGCCGCCGCCATCGGGCCAACGCTGGGTGACGGTCTTGACCTTGGTCCAGAACTTGAGCCCCTCAGTGCCGTACTGGTTGGTGTCACCAAAGGCGCTGCGCTTCCAGCCGCCGAAGCTGTGATAGCTGACCGGAACCGGGATCGGCACGTTGATCCCGACCATGCCCACATTCACGCGGCTCGCGAACTCGCGCGCGGCGTGGCCGTTGCGGGTAAAGATCGCGACGCCGTTGCCATACTGGTGCTCGCTCGGAAGGCGCACGGCTTCTTCAAAGTCCTTGGCCCGCACGATCTGGAGGACGGGTCCGAAGATCTCCTCCTGATAGCTGGTCATCTTGGGCGTCACCCGGTCGAGCAGCGTCGGGCCGACGAAGAAACCGTCCTCGTGCCCCTGGAGACTAAAGCCGCGGCCGTCGATCACGACCTCGGCGCCCTCTTGCTCGGCGGTGTCGATCCACTGCTCGATCCGCGCCTTGTGCTCAGGCGTCACCACCGGGCCGTAATGCGCATCCTTGTCGGTTGAGACACCTACGCGCAGCGCGTTGATCGCCGGGATCAGCTTGGCCTTCAGGCGCTCGGCGGTATCCTCGCCCACCGGCACCACCACCGGCAGCGCCATGCAGCGTTCACCGGCGCTGCCGAAGGCCGCGCCGGCCAGATCGTTCACCACCATGTCGAGATCGGCATCGGGCATCACGATACCGTGGTTCTTGGCCCCACCCATCGCCTGCACGCGCTTGCCGTTGTCGACCCCGCGCCGATAGACGTAATGCGCGATGTCGGACGAACCGACGAAGCTGATCCCGGCGATATCGGGGTGGTCGAGGATCGCATCGACCATTTCCTTGTCCCCATGCACGCATTGCAGCAGCCCTTCGGGCGCGCCAGCTTCAAGAAACAGCTCGGTCAGCCGTACCGGCACGCTGGGATCGCGCTCACTGGGCTTGAGAATAAAGGCATTACCCGCCGCGATCGCCATGCCAAACATCCACATCGGGATCATCGCGGGGAAGTTGAACGGGGTGATCCCCGCGCCGATGCCGAGCGGCTGGCGCATCGAATAGACATCGATCCCCGGCCCAGCGCCATTGGTGTATTCGCCCTTGCCTACCTGCGGGATGCCGCAAGCGTATTCGATCACTTCCAGCCCGCGCTGCACATCGCCTCTGGCATCGTCGATCACCTTGCCGTGCTCGCTCGACAGCAAGCGCGCAAGATCGTCTATGTTCGCCTCGATCAGCTCCTTGTAACGGAACATGACCCTCGCACGCTTCTGCGGATTGGTCGCGGCCCATTCCGGCTGAACCTTCTTCGCCGCCTGCACCGCCTTGTCGAGCAGCGCCGCATCGCCCAGCGCAACCTCTGCCTGAACCTCGCCCGTCGACGGATCCCAGACCTTGTGGGTGCGGCCCGCTGAACCGCCAGCCCCGCCGACGATGACGTGATCGATAGTGCGCATGTTACTTCTCTCCAAAATTCTCTCGTCTCTGGCGCGCGCTGTGGAACCGGGCGCTGGTGAAATCAACCTCACCTAATTGAGAAACCGTCGGCGGCCTGCTCGTTCCGGATTGACCGAGCGCATCGCGTGCGGCAAATGGCGCGGCGCAAGGCGGGTATGATGTAATGGTAGCCTGTCAGCTTCCCATGCTGAACGCGCGGGTTCGATTCCCGCTACCCGCTCCAACTACCCGTCCAGATTTTTGTATAAAGGCCTTGGATTTCCGAGGGCTTTATACAAAAATCTGGACGGCTGGGGACGAGGTGCTTGGAGCGGGTAGCGGGAATCGAACCCGCATAACTAGCTTGGAAGGCTAGGGCTTTACCACTAAGCTATACCCGCCCGCTCGCTGCAACGCATCGCGTGGTGCGCAGGACGCGGCAATTGCCACCGAAACCGACCCTGCGTCAACTGCCGAATTACTCGCCCGCTATCGCGGCGTCGCCTGTGCGGAAGGAGTGCCGCTTCCCGAAGGCGACGGCGACGGCTTACCATCGCTGCGTTGTTCGATCTCTTCGACCAGCGTGGGTGCACGCTCGTCGTCCGCGTTGGCCTGTTCCACCGCGACATTCACTTCCACGCGGCGATTCTTGGCCCGCCCAGCTTCATCCGGAGTGCCATCCGGCTTTGCGTTCGGCGCAATAGGGTTCTGCTCGCCGAATGCGATGAGTGTGATGCGCTTTGGGATAATTCCGTGTGCAATCATCCATTCTTTCACGGCCTCGCCTCGCTTCTTAGACGCCCGCATATTGGCATCGTCGCAACCATCCGAATCGCTGTGCGCCCGCAAGACGATCGGGCCGCCTTCGGCTACCTGTGGACTGGCGACCAGGTTTTGAAGCGCCTCTATGGCCTGTTCGTCGAGCTTTGCGCCGCCTTCGGGAAAGCCAATACGCACATCGAGCGGAGCGAGGGGCGGCGGCGTAAAAGTCGGCGTTTCAATTCCCGGTCGCATGATCGACGTCTGCGCCGGAGTTTGCGACACGGTGGGACTAGGGGACGCTTCACCGCCATTCGATGGATTGCGTTCACCGCAAGCGGACAGGGCCAGCGACGCGCCGATCGCCGTCGCCATGACCAAGGATCGCCTTGTGTTGCACACCCCAAACATCGGTACCCTCCCTGTTGCGCGTGTCTTGTGCCTCATGCCGGAGCCTGCGTCTTGCCCTTGGACTTTGCCGCCGCCTTCTTTGCCGCGCGTCGCTGGCCCTGCTCCTGCGCACTTCCCTGCGGCGGCGAAAAGCTGATCACCGTATCGCCCGGTCCCGGCGTTGGACGCGCGGCATGGGTGAAGAAGCGCATCTTGCCATCTTCAAGCACGAGCAGAAGCATATTGGCCGCTTGCGGCAAAGTGTCCTGCGCGTCCTCGAACTTAAAGTTGTCCGACAGCTTGGTTTTCCGAAAAACCCACCCGCTTTCGAGCCGGTTGGCGACCTCGGTTACCCCGAAACCGGATTCGAACAGTGCCCGGCCACGCAAGCTTTCGGGAAGCGCATGGCGATCATCTTCATCGCTCGATTGGCCGAGCTGGTAGACCGAATCGCGGCCGACTTCATAGGCGAACTCATTACAGACGAGCGTATTATAGGCCTCGTTATCGGTCGCTGCGACCAGCACCTGGAAAGGCGCGAGGTCGAGGTTATGCTCGGTTGCCTCATTGAGGATTTCGCCGTGATAGAACGGCAAGCCTTTCTGCCGTGCAGGACCAAGGCGTTCCCAGCTTGAGTCGACCACCATCACCGGCGTCTTGAGCTGATGCATCTGTTCGGCCAGTGCGATCGTCCATGGCGTACTGCCGACCAGCAGCAGTCCGGGCCGCGTCTCGCCTTTGACCTTGAGCAGTCGTGCAACCCAATCGATGGTAAAGCCATGCGCGATGATAGTGACCACCACTACCGCAAAGCTTAATCCGATCAGGACATTGCCATCGGCATATCCGAGTTCGCCCAGTCGGAGGGCGAACAGACCGGAAATCGCGACCAGCACGATGCCGCGCGGGGCAATCCACGCGAGGAACAGCCGCTCGTTCCACGGCACCGAACTCCCCAGCAGGCTGATGAGTATCGTGGCAGGCCGGACGAGGAACAGCAGCGCGAGCAGAAAAGCACCGAACCGCCAGTTGAGATAGGCCAGATCTTCCCATTTGAGCGACGCCGACAAGAGGATAAAAATACCCGACACCAGCAGTATCGCGACATTCTCCTTGAACGGATGGATTGAGCGCATCGACTGGACGTTCATGTTGGCTAGCGCGATTCCCATGACCGTCACCGACACCAGACCCGCTTCGTGCTCGATCAGATTGGCTACGACGAACACGCCTATGACAGACGTGAACAGCACCGGCACCTTGAGATATTCCGGGATCGTGCCACGTGGAAAGGTCCATGCGATGGCGACAGCGGCGACGTAGCCGATGAGCGCGGCGACCCCTGCAGCGATCAGCATGGGGGTCACAACCTGAAAGCCGTTGATCCCGGCACCTGTCAGCCGAAAATATTCATAGGCCACGACCGCACAGAGTGCACCGGTAGGATCGTTGACGATCGCTTCCCATTTGAGGATCGAAGCCGGGCGTTGCTGGACGGACGATTGTCGTAGCAACGGCATGACCACCGTTGGACCGGTGACCACCAAAATGCCGCCGAACAGCACAGCCACAGGCCAGACCACTCCGGCGATCTGGTGAGCCGCGAGTGCACCAAGCGTCCACCCGATCGCGACACCAAGGGTCGCCAGTCGCCAGACTGCGCTACCCGAATGGCGCAATTCGCGGAAATCCAGACTCAAACCGCCTTCGAACAGGACAAGCGCGACCCCAACGGCAATCATCGGTTCGAGCAGCGCACCGAAAGCATGCTCGGGATCGAAAATGCCCAGCACCGGACCAGCCAAAAAGCCCGCCGCCAGCATGAGCACGATCGCTGGCCAGCCCGTGCGCCAGGCGATCCACTGGGCACCAATGCCCAGGACGCCCACAAGGGCTATGACGATGGCTTGTTCTTGCATTTCGGTTGCGCTTCCCCTCCGGGAATAGTGTGACGCTATCCCCAGCCTGTTTCAATGCATGAGACGCCGGTTCTTTCCGAGTCAGTGACCGGCAAAGTCCATCAACGCTTGGGTGGCAACGCCAATTCCGCCGAGCTTTTTTGCGCCGCCCAATTCCGGCAGGTCGATGACGAAAGCCGCGCGCTCGACGATGGCACCGGCCCGGCGCAGCAATTCTGCCGCCGCGCATGCGGTTCCACCTGTGGCGATGAGATCGTCCACCAGCACCACCCGTTCGCCCTGATCGATAAGGCTCGGGTCGATCTCCAACCGATCGGTGCCATATTCCAGCTGGTAATCGATGCCGATGGTGGCGACTGGCAGCTTGCCCGGCTTGCGAACCGGGACGAAACCGATGCCGAGCTCGATCGCAACAGCCGCACCGAAAATAAACCCACGCGCTTCCATCCCGGCAATAGCCTGCGCCCCTGCATCGCGCGCGCTATCCGCCAGCCAGCTGACTGTTGCGGTGAGACCTTCACCGTGGCGGATCAGTGTGGTGATGTCACGAAACTGAATTCCCGGCGAGGGAAAATCCGGCACCGTACGAACCAAAGCCTTCAGCTCTTCGGGCGTCATGGGGAAATACCTCGCCCGGAGGCCGGATCGCAGTCCGGCCTACCGGATCGACGCATAGCTATGGTCAGGCCGCTTTCTTCGGCTTAACCGCCGCCCAGACCTGTTGCTTGGACATGTAGGCAAGGCCCGTCGCGAAGATCAGGAAGATCACTACCGGCCAGCCGGTCTGGCGACGTTTCACCAGCTTGGGCTCCGCTGTCCATGTCAGGAAAGCGGCCACGTCTTCGGCCATACTCTTGATGTCGCTGGGCGCACCATCGTCGAAGGTAACTTGCCCATCGGTATGCAGCGGTGGCGGCATGGCGATGTTGAGGTTGGCGAAATAGGGGTTGTAGTGCAGGCCCGGAGGCGTCTTGGCTTCGGGGAACCGCTTAAGCAGCTCCGCGGGCTGCTTCTGATACCCCGTCAGCAGCGAAACGACATAATTGGTGCCATCGTGACGCGCCTTGGTCATCAACGAAAGATCGGGCGGCACCGCATTGTTGTTCGCCGCACGCGCCGCAATCTCATTGGGATAAGGCGAGGGGAAATAATCGGTCGGCAGCCCCGGAACCGTGGTGGCTTCGCCGGTGTTCTTGTCGACCCCGGGCACCTGATGCTTGGCGGCAAACGCCTTGATCTGTCCAGGCGTCAGCCCGAGTTCGGCAAGGTCGCGAAACGCGACAAACTTCAGGCTGTGGCAGGCCGAGCAAACCTCGTCATAAACCTTCAGGCCGCGCTGGAGCTGGCCGACGTCCCAGTTTCCAACCGGCCCGTCGAAGCTGAAATCATAGTGGTTCGGATGCTTATGGAAGGCCTGCTCCACATTGGGTTCGGTGAACTGGCCATATTCGGCGAGGTTCGAAAACCCGGGTCCGATTCCACGGACCAGCGCCCACAGTACCGAGAGCGCGAAGAAAAGGCCGATGGCGACGGCGACGACGCGGATGGAAATGAGTTGGCGCATGATCGTGTTAGGTCCGTTCTCTTCGCTCGTCTCAGACCGCGGGATCCGCGGCTTCACCCTTTACCATTGTCTTGTCGGAACCCAGCACCGCTTCGGTGATCGAATTGGGCAGCGGCTCCGGCTTTTCCACCATGCTGACGATCGGCAGGACCACCAGGAAATGAAGGAAATAATACGCGGTCGCGATTTGGCTGAGCATCACATAAGGCTCTTCCGCCGGAGCGCCGCCGCAATAGAACAGCAGCGCCATGGTCGGGATCAGACCGAACCAGAAGAACTTGCGGAACAGCGGGCGGTAGTGGCCGGAACGCACCGGGCTGCGATCAAGCCAAGGCAGGAAGAACCACATCAGGATCGCGCTGAACATCGCCATCACGCCCATCAGCTTGGCGGGAATGAAGAAGATGTCCTGAGTGAAGGCGCGCAGGATCGCGTAGAACGGCCAGAAGTACCATTCGGGCACGATGTGCGCCGGGGTCGAGAGCGGGTTTGCCTCGATATAATTGTCCGGGTGGCCGAGATAGTTCGGCAGGAAAAACACCAGGATAAAGAACAATACCAGCGCAACGCCCAGCCCGAAACCGTCCTTGGCGGTGTAATAGGGATGGAACGGGACGGTGTCGCTTTCGTCCTTCACCTCGACCCCTGTGGGGTTGGAGGAGCCGGGAATATGTAGCGCCCAGATATGCAGGATCACCACGCCCAGGATCACGAACGGCAGCAGGAAGTGCAGGCTGAAGAAACGATTGAGAGAGGCGTTGTCGGGCGCGTAGCCACCCAGCAACCAGACTTCGATCGCCTCTCCGGCGAGCGGGATTGCACCGAACAGGCTGGTGATGACCTTGGCACCCCAGTAGCTCATCTGGCCCCATGGCAGCACATAGCCCATGAAAGCGGTCGCCATCATCAGCAGGAAGATGACCACGCCGAGCAGCCAGATCATCTCGCGCGGCGCCTTATACGACGAATAATAGAATCCGCGGAAGATGTGGATGTAGACAACGATGAAGAAGAAGCTCGCGCCATTGGCGTGCGCGTAACGCAGCAACCAACCCCAGTTCACGTCGCGCATGATGTGCTCGATCGAACTGAAGGCAACGGTCGAATTGGCGGCATAATGCATCGCCAGCACCACGCCGGTGACGATCTGGAATACAAGGAAGAACCCGGCGAGGACGCCGAAATTCCAGAAATAGGAAAGATTGCGCGGAACCGGGTAGCCCGCACCGACAGCATTATAGACCAGCCGCGGCAATGGCAGCTTTTCGTCCATGTACCGCATCAACGGATGCTGCGGTTGATATTCCTTGGCCCAGGGAAAACTCATTGCGTGCTCGTCCTGCCTTCTTAGCCTGTCGTATCAGCCGACGGTGATCTTGGTGTCGGTGTCGAATTTATAGTCGGGAACCACGAGGTTCTTCGGCGCCGGGCCTTTGCGAATGCGCGCGGCAGTATCGTACTGCGAGCCGTGGCAAGGGCAGAAATAGCCACCGTAATCGCCGCGATTCTGTTCCGAGGTGATCCCCAGCGGCACGCAACCCAAGTGAGTGCACACACCCATGGTAATCAGCCATTCCTTGCGACCTTCCTTCGTCCGCTCCTCGAGCGTTTCGGGATCACGCAGTTCGGACAGCGGCACCGCGTCCGCTTCGGCGATTTCCTTCGGCGTAAGCTTGCGCACGAACAGCGGCTGCTTGCGGAAAACCGCGGTAATGCCCTGCCCGGCTTCGATCGAGGACAGATCGACATCAGTCGTACTGGCAGCAAGAACGTCCGCAGAAGGCGCCATTTGGCTGATCAGCGGGTACAGCACGACGAGACCGCCGACACCCGCAGCGCTGACGGCGGCGACATTGGCCGGAATACCGAGAACGTCACGACGACGAAGACCGCCAGAGTCATGATCGCTATCGTTCGTGGTCGAAGAGTCAGCGGTTGCGGCGGTGTCTGCCATCAGTCCCTTGCCTTGTCCTGCACTCACCGGACGGACGAGCCGGGTGTGCGCGAATCCCTGTGATCGGAAAGGACAACCCCTCCCCCCTATACGCCCCCCACACCCCATGTAATGCGCCGGGAGGACGCGATTAATCTGAGCGTCTAGCGGCTCAAAGTGGGGTTGCCAACCGCCATTTTTTCACCATCCCCCGCAACACGCTAAAGATTAGGGAAGTATTCCGATGACGCTGGTCTGTCGGCCACCGGTCGGTTCGCCGCGGTGAGTGGCGCGGCGATAAGAGCAAAATCGCGCCTCATCGACATAGGTATCGCAGGCGAGATCGGCATGTTGTTCGATACCGGCCAATGCAAGACGGGATTCGATGTAACCGGGCAGGTCGAGCTGATAATGCCCCTCTCGCCCTTCTACAAAGAACCGTTCGTTTTCAACCGCCTGATCGCAAAACCTTTCGCGCAAGCCCGCATCGACCTCATAGCTTTCCTGCGCAATGGTCGGTCCGATTGCGGCACGAATGCGCTCCCGTTGCGCGCCGAGCGCCTCCATGGCAGCGATTGTGTTTTCGACCACGCCGCCCAGGGCACCGCGCCAACCGGCATGGGCCGCAGCGACCACGCCCGCCGCCTGATCCGCGAAAACGACCGGGCCGCAATCCGCGGTCACTATGCCTAGAAGCAAGCCGGGCACATCCGTCACCAGTGCGTCGGCAGCGGGTGGATCACCGGCGAAGGGCTCGGTGACGGTCGCAACGTCTGCCGAGTGTACCTGGCGCAACAACACGAGCTGCGCGCCCGGCAATACCGCCTGCGGATCGATCCCTGCGCGAGTCGAGAAGCCGTGCGGCACCTCGCCCAGAACCGGTGCGGTGAGAAAATCACGCATTGCGGTTACCCGAGCGAACGCGTGACCTGTTCGTAGGTGTCGCGCGACAGCTTCGGTGCATCGGCGATCCGCTGCAGTTCAGCCTGCATCATGCCTGCACGTTTCGGCTCGATCCGGCGCCAGCGGCCAAGCGAGGGGACGAACCGCGCCGCGGTCTGGGCATTGAGCGGGTCAAGTGCGAGGATAAGGTCGGCGATCATCCGATAGCCCTCGCCGCTCGCTGCATGGAACCCATGAGGGTTGCCCGCAAAGGCCATGTAGAGCGAGCGCACCCGGTTCGGGTTTTTGAGCGTGAAATCAGGATGATCGGCCAGTGCCTTGACGTGCTCGACAACCTGCGGGTGGAGCGAGGACGCCTGGATCGCGAACCATTTGTCGATCACCAGCGGATTGCCTTTGTAGCGCTCGTAGAAATCGAGCAGCCGCGCTGTCCGTTCGGGCGAATCGATGCCGCACAAGGCCATCAATGCGCCCTGCCGGTCGGTCATGTTGTCGGCCCGGTCATACTGTTCGTCCGCCATCTGCGATGCGCGCACCGGATCGGCGGCGGCGCAATAGGCAAGCGCCAGCGATTTGACCTTGCGCGCCCCCTTGGCCGCTGCGTCCATTGCAAAGGGCACTGCCGCCGCACGTTCGTGCAATGCCTTGAAGCTGTCGCCCAATGACGCGCCAAGCTTGGCTTTGAGGGCCTCGCGTTCGGCATGGATCAGCGCCGGATCGGCAATCAGCAACTGCTCCATCAGATAGGTCACACTCGGCAACAGCATCAGCTCGCCGCGCATGAGATCGTCGAGCCGATCGTCGGTCAGGATCGCTCCCAACGCCTGGACTATCGCATCTTCAGCTTCGGTGCGGGAATTGTCGCCCTGAGTGCCGCCTGCCGCTTCGACAAGATGGCCAACCACCAGATCCTGCATTGCCTCGTAGCGCGCGAAGGGATCGTCGTCGTGCATGGCCAGAAACGCGAGATCTTCTCGCGCAATGTCGCGCTCGATCCGCACGGGAGCAGAAAAGCCGCGATTGAGCGACAGGACTGCATTCTCGGGCGCGTCCTCGATAGTGACCTTGGTCTCGGCACTGTCGAGCACCACGAGCGATTCCTTGGCCGGCTCACCTCCGCCCCGGTCGAACAGCGCAGTCTTGAGCGGGATCACCATCGGTTGCTTGGTATCCTGCCCCGGCGTGGGAGGGACTTCCTGCCGAAAGGTCAGCTCAAGTTTGTCGCCTGACCGCTCGCTGTCGAGCTTGATGCGCGGCGTTCCGGCCTGACTGTACCAGAGGCGGAATTGCTTCAGATCGAGCCCTGCGCCATCCTCAATCGCGCTGACAAAATCCTCACACGTCGCCGCTTCGCCATCGTGGCGTTCGAAATAGAGGTCGGTCCCTTTACGGAACCGTTCCGGGCCCGCCATCGTGCGCATCATGCGGATCACCTCGGCTCCCTTGTTGTAGACCGTGGCTGTGTAGAAATTGCTGATCTCACGGAAAGAATCGGGCCTGATCGGATGCGCCAGCGGCCCCGAATCCTCTGGGAACTGCACGCTGCGCAGCACGCGCACATCCTCGATCCGCTTGACCGGGGCAGAACCCATGTCCTGGCTGAACAACTGGTCGCGCAGCACGGTGAAGCCTTCCTTCAGGCTCAGCTGGAACCAGTCGCGGCAGGTGATGCGGTTGCCCGACCAATTGTGGAAATATTCGTGGCCGATGACGCCTTCGATCCCGTCATAATCTCCATCCGTGGCGGTTTCCGGGTCGGCGAGGACGTATTTGGTGTTGAAGACGTTAAGCCCCTTGTTCTCCATCGCCCCCATATTGAAATCGCTGACCGCGACGATGTTGAAACAATCGAGATCATATTCGCGCCCGAAGGTCTCTTCGTCCCATGTCATCGCGCGCTTCAGTGATTCCATCGCGTGTTCGGTGCGCGGCAAGTCTTCGTCGCGCACCCACACCGCCAGATCGACCTTGCGCCCGCTCATGGTCGTGAAGCTGTCCACGCGCGCGACCAGATCGCCCGCGACCAGCGCGAAAAGATAGCTCGGCTTGGGCCAGGGATCGTGCCATTCGGCCCAGTGATTTTCGCCCTCCTCACCACTATCGGTGCGGTTGCCGTTGGACAGGAGAATGGGGAACAGAGCCTTCGGTCCGCTCATCCGCACGGTGTAGGTGGACAGCACATCTGGCCGGTCGGGGAAGAAGGTAATCCGCCGGAACCCTTCGGCTTCGCACTGGGTGCACAGCATCCCGTTCGATGCATAGAGCCCCATCAACTGCGAATTGGCCGAAGGCGCCAGCCGCGTGACGATGGTCAGTGTATGGCTGTCGCCTGAGAGTGAGATGACGAGATCGTCGCCATCCATCGTGTGACCTTCGCAGTCGGCGCCGTCGCAATGGAGCGACACCAGCTCAAGACCATCACCGTTCAGACGGATCGTTCGCGAAACCTCGGCAACCGGATTGCGTTCGACCTCCAGCGTAGCGGTGACCAGCGTTTCGTCGAGGCCAAGCTGGAAATCGAGAAACGTATTCGGCATGCGCCAGGCGAACGGTTTGTAATCCTTGCGAAAGATTTCCGCTGGCGGTGCGGGGGTTTGGACTGGCGCGTCGGCCATTTCGGGGTTGCCATCGGGCGAGGCGGGGGTGCGTGCAATATCCATGAATTTCGATCTAGGGTTTTTCCTTGGGACGTCCACCCGCTAGAACGCGTGGATGGGCAATCTGTTCATTTTCGGGCTCGGCTATACGGCAAAGAGACTCAGAGACCTGCTGATCAGCGATGGCTGGCAGGTACGCGCCACCGGCAGCGCGGGCGATGTCGCCTTCGATGACAGCGCCGCCGTGCGCAACGCGCTGGCACAAGCAAGCCATGTGCTCTCCAGCGTGCCCCCGGGCGATGGCGGCGATCCGGTGCTTGACCGCTATGGCGATGCTCTGAGTCATCACTGGCTCGGCTATCTTTCCTCCAGCGGAGTCTATGGCGACACCGGCGGCGCGTGGGTGGACGAAAGCGCGCCTACGGGGACAGGGCGGCGCGTAGCGCGCAACGAGGCCGATGCCGCATGGCTGGCGCGCGATGCACGGGTGTTCCGCCTGCCGGGCATCTATGGCCCGGGCCGCAGCACCTTCGACCGGATACGCGCGGGCAAGGCACATCGCATCGACCTGCCCGGACAGGTGTTCAGCCGTATCCATGTGGACGACATCGCCTCTGCCATCATCGCCGCGCTGGAGGGAGACGCACCAGCCGGAGCCTACAATATCGCCGACGATCATCCAGCGAGCCACAACGCCGTGGTCGAGGAGGCCTGCTGCCTGCTGGGTATCGCCCCACCGCCGCTGCAATCTATCGAGGAAGCGGGGCTATCCCCGATGGCGCGCGGGTTCTACGCCGAAAACCGCCGCGTCGCCAATGGCAAGGCGCGGCGCGTCCTAGTATGGCAACCCACCTACCGCGATTACCGTTCGGGTCTCACCGCCATTCTGGCCGCGGAAGGCACAGACGCGCTCTGATCGCCGCCAGCCGGGGCGACCTGCCGTGCCCGCAGCGCAATCACTAGCCCGATCATCGCCAGCACTGCCCCTGCCATCGCCAGCCCGGTCCAGCGATAGCCTTCGAGCAGTGTCGAAATGACCATCGCGATCACCACCACCAGCACGCCATTATAGGCCGCCCGTCCCGCGCCGAGCTGGCGCACCAGCCCGTAGTAGAGCGGGAACGTCACCACCGATCCGGCCAGAGCCAACCATGCAGTGCCGATCCAGTAATGCAGATCGCTCGGAAACTGCGGAGCGCCCGACAGCACGAGCGCCAGCACGATGTCGATCGCGGTGCCATACAGCATCGACCATGACAGCAGCGTCGGCAGCGGCAGTCCCTTGCCCGCAGGCCCGGCCTGAATGACATTGGCGATCGAGGCCGACAACATCGCGATCAGCGCCAGCCCCGCCCCCCATGCGACGCTGCCCCCCAGCGGGGCGAGCCGCGCTTCATTGACCAGCAGCAGCCCGATACCACCCAGCGCGATGATGCTGCCGATGATGAAGCGCCGCGTAATCGGCTGGCCGAGCAAAATGCGCCCAAGGATGGCGTTCGGCACCATCATCATTCCGATCAGCAGCGCGACGATGCCCGAGGTCAGGTGAAGTTCGGCCATATAGACGAAGGTGTAGTTGCCGCTGAACTGGAACAGCCCCATCGCCAGTGCCAGCAGGTGCGCGGCACGCGGCATCGCCAGCCGCCGGTGCATGATCGCTGCCAGCAGGAACATCGCCGGGGTCGCCATCGCAAAGCGGAAGGCAATCGCCCAATGCGCCGATATGCCCGCGATCTGGCCGGTGATGACATACCAGGTCGACCCCCAGATCAGCGCCGTGAGCACGAAGGGGATCGCAATTCCCGGTCTCAGCAAGGCATGGGGTGCGGGTTCGGTCATGGAAGCGCGCTCAAAGGCTGGCGATCGCCTGCGCCAGAGCGCGTGCATCGTCATGCCGCGTGTTCCAGGCGGTGACGAAGCGCGCGGCATCATCGCCCCAATCGTAGAAGGCGAAGCTCTGCGCACGCAAAACCTCGCGCTCGGCGGGTGAGAGTGTCACGAACAGCTCATTCGCTTCGACCGGATGCATCAGGCGGTTGCCGCATGACCCGGCAATCTCCTGCGCAGCCGCGTTGGCTGCGCGCGCATTCTCAAGCCACAGATCGCCATCGAGCATAGCGACGATCTGCGCGGCGAGGAAACGCCCTTTCGATTGCAGATGTCCCGCGCGCTTGCGGCGGTAATGCGCGACATCGGCGAGAGCGGGATCGAAGAACACAATCGCCTCGGCGCTCATCCCGCCGTTCTTAACGCAGCCGAAGCTCAGCGCATCGACACCTTCGGTCACCGCGCCCGGCGCGCAATCGAGCGAGGCGACTGCATTGCCGAACCGCGCCCCGTCCATATGAAGCCCAAGCCCGCGCGCTTTGGCGAGGGTAGCAATCGCGCCGACCTCGTCGGGCCGATAGACGCAGCCATACTCGCTCGCCTGGGTGATCGAGACCGCGTGCGGCTGAACCTGATGCACGTCATCGCGAATAGGATCGATCACCGCCGTGATGTCATCGGGGGTAAGCTTGGCTGCTTCGCCTTCGGCCAGCAGCAGCTTGGCACCGTGGAGATAGAAACCGGGCGCGCCGCCCTCGTCCATCTCGATATGCGCCTCGCGGTGGCAAACCACCCCGCCATGCGGTTGGACCATCGTGGCAAGCGCAAGGCAATTGGCAGCCGTCCCCGTCGCCACCCACAGTGCGGCGCACTCGCGCCCGAACAGGTCCGAAAAGCGTTCATCGAGTGCCTGCGAAAGCGCATCTCCATCATAGGGCGGCGCGCTGTCGTCGGCGGCGCGCATCGCTTCCCACACGCGCGGATGGACCGGCGCGGCGTTGTCGGACATGAACGGGCGAAGCGGTGTCGAAGAAGTCATCGGGAACGCGTCTAGCCGAGCGGAGATTGGACGCAAGAAGGAGAAATCATATGGCCGATGTCACTGTCACCCATGAAGGCGATGACCAGAGCGGGCGTTACAGCGCGACGCTGGACGGAGAAGACGCAGGTCATCTCGATTGGATCGGCAGGGGCGAGGACGTCCGCGTTGCGACGCATACGCTCGTCCCCAATTCAATGCGCGGCAAGGGCATCGCGGGGAAACTGGTCGATGCGTTGATCGGCGATGCCAAAAGCGAAGGCTTCCGCATCGTGCCTCAGTGCTCCTATGTCGAAGCGCAGTTCAGACGCCACCCGGAATGGGCGAGCCTGCGCGCCTGAGGCAAGCCATCAGCGCCGCTGGTCGAAGCGGCGACCGACCATTGCAGCAGTAATATTGGTCTTCTGCACATCGATTGCCCCGCCCGCGATCCCCCAGGCGAAACCGTCACGCACGCGCTGCTCCATTCCGTAATCCTTGTGATAGCCATAGCCGCCCATCACCTGCATCCCGAGCGCGGTCACCTCGCGCACGATCTCATTGGCGAAGCATTTGGCGACGCTGCTTTCGAACACGCCGGGCAGGCCATTGCTTTCATGCGCAGCGTTGGCCGCAGCACGATAGATCAGCAGCCGCGCCGCCTCGACCTTCATCGCCATTTCGGCCAGCTTGAGCTGGACTGCCTGGAAATCGACGATCGGCTTGCCGAAAGCCTCGCGCTCCTGCGTATAGGCCAGCGCCTGCTCGAGCGCGCCCGCCGCCAGTCCCAATGCCTGTGTGGCATTGCCACAGCGTTCAAGCCCGAAGGCGCTCATCAGTCTGCCGAAACCACCGGCGCCGATGACGAGGTTCTCCTTGGGCACCGCCACATCCTCGAAACTGATGTCGCGCGTGGCGATACCGCGAAACCCCATCAGCTCCTCGCGCTTGCCGAAGCTGACCCCGTCCTGATCGCGGTCGACGAGCAGCGCACCGATCCCCTTGGCCCCCGGCGCATCGGACAGGCGGCAATAGGTGACGTAATAGCGTGAATGCCCTGCACCACTCGTCCAGCGCTTCGTACCGTTGAGGATGAAGCGATCCCCGTCCTCGCGCGCGTGGGTGGTCAGATCGGTCAGCGCGGTCCCGGCGTCGGGTTCGGACATCGACACCGCGACCGTCGCCTCGCCAGCGGTCACTTGCGGGATGATTCGTGCTTTCAGTTCGTCGGTGCCAAACCGCTCGATCGTACGCACCGGCCCGACCAGTGCCTCGAACACCGGAAATGCGACCGCGTTCGACACCATCGCGAACTGCTCGAGCACCAGCAGCGCCTCAAGATGGCCGAGGCCGAGCCCACCATATTGCTCAGGCAGGTTTACGCCCAGGAACCCAAGCTCGCCATAGCGGCGAACCATATCTGCCGGGACCGAGACGTCCTTCTCCTCCAGCTCGCGCGCCAGCTCGATCAGCTCTCCGCGCGCAAACTTGCGCGCCGCCTCCTGCAACTCGCGTTGCTGCTCGCTCAGCTGAAAATCCATGGCACCTCTCTCCTCAGTTTCGGAGGGATGCAGGTTTTTTCGTTTGGCCTCAAGCGTCGGCGCGGGCGTCCGCCCGCGCTGGTACTCGAAGCCGTCAAAAACAAAAAATGGTGCTGCTGGGGAGGATTGAACTCCCGGCCTCACCCTTACCAAGGGTGCATTTCCGCATATCTCCGCACACCCTCGCACAGAAAAATATAGCATTTTCAACGATTGCTGTTTGCGCTTGTGCAGATTCGTCCACCCATGTATTCCGTACTTTTTCCGTACTCGGTCATTTGGAGCCCTGAGCGTTGGCGTTGGATCTCAGCAAAGTTGGCAAGCGAAACGAGTTAAAACCTCGGCGCGAGCCTTATTGGCAGCGCCTACGCAATGGGTGCTTCCTTGGCTTTCGCCCCTCCAAGTTGAGCGGCGCCGGTACATGGATAGCCCGTGCCTACAATCCCGAGTCGAACAGGTACTCAATGAAATCGCTCGGCGACTTCGGCACTGTTGCGCCGAACGAGCGCTTCGCTCTTGCTAAAATCGAGGCCGAGAAGGTTGCCGACCTGATTGAGTCAGGAGGACAGGTTCGTCGCAAGATCGAAACCGTCGCCGATGCGTGCAAAGACTATCTGCGAGAAAAGCCGAACAAGATCGCTGAAGGCGTATTTCGTCGCCATGTTTATGATGATCCGCTGGCGCGTGTGAAACTTGATAAGCTGCGCCGCCATCACCTCAAGGAATGGCGCAAGCGCTTGGAAGATGCGCCTGCGGTAATCAGTCGACGCAAGGATGGCGAAAAGCGGGTGAGGCAGCGCGCGCATTCCACCGTCAACCGCGATATGGCCCCCCTCAGGGCCGCTCTGAATATGTTCTTAGCCCCGGGAGCACCAGGAAGCGAAGCTGCTTGGCAGGAGGCCCTGAAACCCTTTGAGAAGGCCGACAAGCGGCGTTTGCTCTATCTTGATAAGGCTCAACGCAGATTGCTGCTGGAGCATGTCGAGGACGACGCTGCGCCATTCATCAGAGCGCTGTGTCTGCTTCCATTGAGGCCCGGAGCCATGGCGTCACTAGTTGCTGGCAATTACGACAAGCGGACCTCGGAACTCACTATCGGCCACGATAAGGCAGGCGGTGATCGGCGCATTCTCCTGCCTGCGGCGGCGGCGACTCTGTTCGCCAAGCAAGTGAAGGGTAAGCTTCCAGCCGCTCCTATGTTTATGCGCTCAAGCGGCAAGCCATGGGATCGCAATACATGGGGCGATGCCATCGAAAAGGCAGCGAAGTCAGCCAGTCTGCCAAAGGGTACTACCGCTTACACCCTGCGCCACAGCACCATTACCGATCTGGTGAGCGCCGGCCTGCCTCTGCTCACAATCGCACAGATTTCCGGCACCAGCGCCGAAATGATTGAACGTCATTACGGGCACCTTGCCCGCGATGCAGCTTTGCAAGCGCTGGGAGAGCTGGCGCTATGACATGAATTTCAACGGGCATTCGGCCCGATGAAGGCGGGTCGGCAAAGGGATGGAGCCCCAATGCCGACCCTCACCACAACCGACTGAAAAGGAGTCGATGAAATGGCTAGCAACCCTTTAGGGACCAGTTCACGCGTCGTCACGCTTCCCAATACAATTCCTCCAGCGCCTGCAGTGATGCGGATACTAGATCGCTTCAATCGCGATGAACTTGGTAATGCGATCGAAGTGCTTGTTGCGCTGCTTGATATTTGGGACGGCGAGCCGGACGATGAAGTAACTGAAGCTGAGGATGATTTTCTCGATCGGCCTAAACGCCCTTGGGATCGCCCTGGCTGCGACATTGCAGATCCGGGCGAGAACGCATGGATTGAATGGGACCAGTTGCGTCATCGCCATCGGCGAGGCCCCAATATCTCCAGCGAAGATGAAAACGCCGAAGATGATGATCCGGCAGGCCAGTATGATGAGGACACTTATTCTGGCCCCCGCCCAAAGGGGTTCGGCCCCGGATGCGATATTTCGGACCCTGATTGCGAACACGACGGAAGGGAGCACGACGGCAGGGGGTTAGATAATGTCTGACTGGCAAACAGCGTTCGACGCATTCGAACTCGCAAAGCATGACATCAGCGATGAGGTGCTTGGCGAAGATTATGCGGATGCGGAACTAAATTTCTACGTCGACAACTACGATTTAGCCGTTCGACGCTTGTTGCTTACCTCGGCTCCGAATTGGCCGTCTTTCATCCAGAAACTCGAAGTGTTCCGCGAGGATGAGGCATATCAACGCATGGGGGGCTCCAGTCTGTTCGATGTGCTAATTGCGGATGCCCGAAGATTAGCGGGCGAGCCGGATGGATCGCAATTTGTAAAGCCAGTCCGCAACTGATTTGATCGAACAGCCGGGGATAGGGCGACGGCCTGACAAGTGCGACACACCCGCTCGCATTTCCCCGGTTACTATTGTGGGTCCGCAGGGGTGCGGTGATGACAACTCCGAAAGGCACAATACCTTTCAAGCTATCTAGGTATCGTGCTGAAAAATTAGCTGATTGGCTGGATCGATATCGACCAGAACCGAGAAGTGCCCTCAGCGGTGCCGAGCTCGGGGAAGCTGGACGATTGGCGGCTGACGAGGCTGACCGCCAAGCGATCCTCGCACTCGCAACATCGCTCAGAAGAAAGCACACTGGGCGCCCGAGAAGTCCGGTTTCAACTTACTTCTTGCCTGTGAAAGGGCTTATCTTGTTGAACTCACCAAACGCCGCCGTGACATGTCCTCGAAACCTTCGTCCTGTGATGTGGGCAATTCACGCTCGTCTATCAGCGAAGCGCGGCGCTAGGTTGAGTCCAGAACAAAGGCGCCAAAATCTCAAGCATGGTGGCTACGCGCCGGAAACCGTCCGAAAGTATCAATGGATGCTTCGAACAGGGCGTGCCGAATTGGCGAAATCGAGTCGTGGCCTTCATGCATTCTCGCCTGAAAGTGAGTCGGAGCGAAAGAAGCGTATTCTGCCAAGTGGCATCACGTCATTAATGCTCGCGACTGCTCAATTTATACGACGCGGCTAGTTTTGCCCTTTTTGCGCCACGGACAGCGCAAAGCATATCAACCAACATGCACGCACAGACCCGCCCGGTGGCGATTTGTGCAGCGATTCAAAGCCTGAATCCAAGCCCATAAAACCGCCTCCGGACAACCAATGGAGGCATACTATGGGTACTGCTGCTGCCACAATGCCAAGCGAAAAGCTGGCTTATCGGATTGACGAAGCTTGCCGAGCAATCGGCATCGGTCGGTCAAAACTCTACGAACTGAATCGCGAAGGCAAGATCAAGATCGTCCGGCTGGGTGGTCGAAGTGTTGTGCCGGTCACTGAACTTCGTGCGCTTCTCGAAAGGGAAGCCGCATGAGCCCGCACCGCACATGGGTTCGCAAGGTCGACGGTCTCGGTTTCGAGGTCATGACCGATTGTCCAATACGTGGGCGCCGTCACGAGGCTTTCCGCTTTCATGCGGTCGATGCGAACGGCATCGCAGAGAAGCTTCACAGCTTTGCGCAAGCGACTGCGCCGACCGTGTTGGGCGCTGGCTGCGCAAACCCGCCTGTACCGGTCATCGAACTGTGGGGAGGCGACAATGGTAGCGCCTGAAAAACGAACGCCCGCACAGGGCGGGCGTCGTGATCTTTCTTGGCAGGCGGATCACGACTTTCAATACATCAAGTCGATTCCTTGGGCAAGTCTTCCTCCAATGTTGGCATTGCACCTTGGCGAGGATTTCCTGAGCGGCTGGGTCGCAAGGAGGGGGTCATGAAACGCGTTTTCAATGGCCAGACTTACACCCTTGCTGGCGAGGTTCCTCATCGACGGCGCGATGGGTCAATGACCACACTGCGCCGTTGGATTTCATGCTGCGCAGAGTGTGGCGCACCGTTCGAAGTCCTGACCCCTTCATCGTCTCGCAAATTCGAGCCCAATCGGCGTTGCCAGAAGCATAAGCGCCCCGGCCAGAAAGTGAGGGTGGCATGAACGCGCCAGCCAAACTGGATGACATCCAGACATTCATGGGCGAAATCCCTGCAGAGGAATATGAGCGTCGTACTCAGCTTCGCAGCTATCGCAATGCTGCTTCAGCAATGGTCTCGATCGCCAAAACCGAAACAGCGATGCAACTCGCTTGGCTGGTCGTCGATCGATTGACTCCATGGTTGTATGCGCCAGCGTCGACCGCTGCACTCGATGACCTTCTGCTGTTGTGCAAACGGCTGATGGCAGCCGCATCGCAGGTTGAGAATATGGACCTTTTCGGGCCCGGCGCCATTCCGGTGATCGGGGGTGCGTCATGAACCTGGCGGAACAGCAGGAGCCGTCAATGCTCGACGAAGCGCTAGGGTACGCAGCCAAGGGATTGCCGGTATTTCCCTGCAATCCAGCGACGAAACGGCCAAGGGTCGAAGGCGGACTACACAGTGCCACCACCGACGCCGAGCAAATCAAGGCATGGTGGGGTCGTTGGCCTAATGCAATGATCGGTATGCCGACTGGCAAGCGAACAGGATTCTGGGCTCTCGACGTTGATGATCCTGCCGCATTTGAAGCTGGTTGTGGGCTCGAACTTCCCGGGACAAGGCGATGCAACACCGGCAAAGGCTATCATCTGCTCTTCAAGTATGATCCTTATCGCGAGGTCCGCAATCAACAGCGCGGCGCAAAGGATGGCCCTTGGCCGATGCCAGAACTTCCCGGGGCGGAAGTGCGCGGGGAAGGTGGATACGTTATTGTGCCCCCATCGCTGCATCCTAACGGCAAGCGATATCGGTGGCATGACGACGCTACGGTGACCGATCCGCCCAGCGCGTTACTGTCAATTGTGCGAGGTAAGCGCAAGCAACGGGAGGCTGGCTATCCGGCGAACGATCTACCGTCTTTTCGGGAGCGAGACGGGTCTGACCGGTCGTATGGTCTTTCGGCATTGAAAAGCGAGTGTGAAGCCATCCGCAATGCTGGCGATGGCGAGCAGGAAGGCACCCTTAACGCGGCAGCGCTGAAAATCGGTGCCTTGGTCGCCGGGGGCGAGATCAGCCCTGTGACCGCTCGGGAGAAATTGATGGAAGCCGCCATGAACATGGCTTCGTTCGATCCGCGCAATCCGTGGACGGGTGAAATTCTTAGCCGCAAAGTAGACAGGGGTCTTGCAGATGGGGCCGCATCTCCACGATCGGCTAGGAAGCGCGGAGTAGGTCTTGATGATTTCCGCGCTTATATGCCGCAACATTCGTACATCTTCGCTCCGACTGGGGAGCTGTGGCCTGCGTCTAGCGTCAATTCTCGGATTCCGCCGGTCAAGGTGACTGGGGCAGACGGGGAGCCGTTACCCGACAAGAAGGGCGATGCCAGGGAAATCAAAGCATCCGCGTGGCTGGATGAGAATCATCCCGTCGAGCAGATGACTTGGATACCCGGCAAAGCGCAGGTCGTTGCTGACAAGCTGGTATCCGATGGCGGTTGGCGCGACCGCCCCGGCTGCAACGTGTTCAATCTCTATCGACCTCCGGTCGAGCGGATTGGCGATGCCGGACTAGCTGGGCCGTGGATTGAGCACTTGCGCCGAGTTTATCCCGAGGATGCCGATCATCTTATTCGGTGGTTCGCGCAACGTGTGCAGCGACCGTGGGAGAAGATCAATCATGCGCTCGTCCTGGGGGGCTCACAAGGCATCGGAAAGGATACAATCCTTGAGCCGGTCAAAGAGGCGATTGGCCCTTGGAACTTCGCCGAAGTTTCGCCTCAGCATATGCTCGGACGGTTCAACGGATTCGTGAAATCGGTGATTTTGCGTGTCAGCGAGGCGCGCGATCTGGGAGAGGTTGATCGCTTTGCATTCTACGATCACATGAAAACGTACACTGCTGCGCCGCCAGACGTGCTGCGTGTCGATGAAAAGCACCTTAGAGAATATTCAGTCTTCAACGTGTGCGGTGTGATCATCACATCAAACCATAAGACTGATGGTATCTATTTGCCCACTGATGACCGGAGGCATTACGTCGCATGGTCAACGCTAAGCCGAGAGAGCTTTGAGGCCGACTACTGGCAAAGGCTCTATGGCTGGTTCGCAAATGGCGGAACCGGACACGTTGCTGCGTATCTTCGCGAATTTGACCTTACCGATTTCGATCCCAAATCGCCGCCCCCTCAGACGACGGCATTCTGGGATATCGTGTCGGCCAATCAAGCACCCGAAGATGCTGAGCTAGCGGATGCCCTGGAGATGCTTAGTTGGCCGAACGCTGTGACTGTAGCCAGCATTGCCAGCGTGTCGCCCCCAGGTTTCGCGGATTGGTTGACGGACCGACGAAACAGCAGGCGCATTCCGCACCGTCTCGAACAATGCGGATACGTTCCGGTGCGTAATGATACCGCCAATGATGGACTGTTCAAGATCGGCGGGAAACGGTGCGTAGTTTATGCTCGCCACAACCTCGGCTTGAGAGATCAGATCGCCTCTGTCGAGGCCCTCATTCGTCGGTGAAGTCAGTGAAGTCAGTGATCTGCCATTGCAGCCCTTTTAGCTACACTCAATCAAAACAGCCTCTTAAAAATGGCAAAGCGTGTGCGCGTGAGGAGAATTGGAGCGCAATGTAAAATCACTGACTTCACTGACCAGACTGATCGGGAGCATGGCGAAGGACCGCGATTCAATCAGACCGACCCACGCCGCTAAGGCTTGTTCTCAAGCTTCAAGGGATTGGATGGGTGACATTCGTAAAGGGAACTAGCGGGAATCCGGGTGGAAGGCCCAAGGTCAAGCTGGCCGATGGTCGGACGCTGACAGACTTGGCTCGTGACCATACTGAGAAAGCGGTGACGGCCCTGGTTGCCGTACTGGACAGCGCGGAGGCAACGGATTCCGCAAGAGTGTCTGCCGCGACAGCCATCCTCGATCGCGGTTGGGGACGCCCTCGCCAAGATGTCGGTATCGAGATGAAGTCCGACGAAGCGATGGCTTCGCTACTGGAGGCCGCGCGAAAGCGGGCGATTGAGGCTAAGGCTGTGCCGGAGTTGCCTGCGAGCTAAGCTGCGCAGTAGCGGCTTACAGTGGCGGTCGACACTTTGAAGTGCTTAGCAGTTTCAGAAATGCTGGCCTGATTAGCCTTTCGCCATGCAGCGACCTCTGCAGCGTTTGCTGCAACGGGCCTGCCCATGCTCACCTTGCCCCTGTGCGTCTTGCCTGTAGCCCTTAAGGACGCTCTGGCAGCTTCTCTGCCCGCCTCAGTGCGTTCGGCGATCCTTTGGCGCTCCATATCTGCAACCTGCGCAAGCACAGCCAGAACAAGCTCCCCCACGCCTTTGCCGATTGGGCCAAGCCCATGAATGTCGACAGTCACGCCAGCATTGATCAAACGGCGAACTGTGGCCTGTACGTCCAAGGCATCGCGCCCTAGCCGGTCGACGGCATAGACGCAGACAGTATCGCCCTCGCGAACGTATTCCAGTAAACTCGAAAAGCCGGGGCGAGTAGCGGCGACCGTAGCACCGCTAATTCCCTCATCCCTGAACTCGCGATCAAACTGACCGCCCATGGCGCTTCGCTGTGCTTCAATGGACTGATCTGCGGTACTGACGCGATAGTATGCAATGCGGCTCATGCCTGCCTCCATCAAAAGATAGGCAACCTTATGAGACTATATCAAAAATGCGTCAAGCTATCATTTGAGGCATAATTGCAGGGTTAAATCACCCTCTATCAAAAGGACAAACTTTTGATGCACCGCAGTTTGCCGTGAGGTGGCCCTTGTGCATGCTGCACACGATAGGCCATGATAACGCTGAAAATTCGGGGGGATATTATGCGCTGGCCGATAATAGTGATGATAGGGCTGATGTCGCAACCGGCCTTTGCTCAAGCAGACTTATTACTGATCTGCAAAGGCAACATGCGGGGTATGTTTAAGGATCGCCGCGTGGGTGCGGTTGTTGCCGACAATGATGGTCACGCCGCCACCGGTGGAGCGTCAAGCTCACGTTATTCCGATATTCCCACCACCGCCATGTTCGAGCTGACGAATGGGAAGGCTCGGCTTAATCTTCCGCAGCCACCAACATGTGCAATTTGCGTAGGGGAAAAGGGCTGGCGCGAGGTCAAAGACTTGAGAATTGAACCCGACCGGATTTCAGGGCGCATCCACTATGGTATGTTGTCCGGGACTGAGTTCGAGATTGATCGGCGCACCGGTATCATGACCTCCAAGAATGGCTTTACGGGCACCTGTGAAAAGCAGGACGCAACAAAGACAAGGTTCTGATTCTACCCCCTGAGCACAGGCAGGCACTTACCCTCAATTGTTTCAATAGCGGATCTTGCGGCAACGCTAATATCATCTTCGCCCTCGCCGATCCTGCCCCAAATTTCTTTCCTAAGCTTAACGGCGAAGTCCGGGTCTGCCTCCACATCTTGAGAATAAAGATCTAAGCTTACGCGAATTTTCCATCTGCAATGGAGTAGGCTTTGAAGCGCTTTCTCCAGGTCGTCATCAAAAAGCGCTTTGGCCAAAGGAAGGACTTCCGTCACTTCGTCCCAAGCTTCCTCCGTAGATCGGATGCGTCGAATGATGGCCTGACAGGTGGCGAAGCGCTCCTTCTTGTCTTCCGCAATAAGCTGCCAGCCATCGTCGGCCTCTAGTTCTCTGCGCGCGCGCTCGAACTCAATCCCATGTACGAGTGGGCTCCTGATCTGATCGATCGCCTCTTTGGCATTGTAGGTGGCAGCCAATGTTCGCTCTGCATGGTCAAAGCGCCTCTCTTCAATCTTCTTGGTGCGCCATTTATCTACGGTTTCAGCAGCCTTCCACGCTGCAAAAGCAACAGCGCCAGCGCCTGCTAACGAGCCCCATCCAGAGAGCATTTGGCCGGTTGCGGCCCAGTCGATCGGCATAGGGTGGTCCTCCCTTCCGAACGAGACAGACCGGATTTTCTGTAGCGATTCAACCCCACAGTAGACGCGCCAATATGCGCGCATGACGCCAGACAAGTTCCGCGCCGCCGTAATCGCCGATCTCGGACGATTTACCCATGACCCTCTCGGCTTCGTCCTGTGGGCCTTTCCTTGGGGTGTAGAAGGCACATCGCTAGAGGATGAAGATGGCCCGGATGAATGGCAGCGCGAGCAGCTAACCGCGATTGGGGAGCGACTGCGCGAAGATCCTCACACTCCGATCAAGGACGCAACTGCGAGCGGTCACGGCATTGGTAAGTCGACTGAGGTTGCCTGGCTGATCCTCTGGTCGACCATGACCCACGAAAACACGCGCGGCGTCGTTACTGCCAACACGGAAAGCCAGCTTAGATCGAAGACGTGGCCGGAAGTGGCGAAATGGTACGGGCTGCTGCAGTTCGATGTTCTGCGCGAGATGTTCCGACTGGAAGCAACGTCACTGCACGCAACGGAACCGGGGCGTGAGCGCACATGGCGCTTCGATGCGATCCCATGGTCCGAACGCAACCCGGAAGCCTTCGCAGGGCTCCACAATGCCGGGAAGCGTATCGTCCTGCTGTTCGATGAGGCTTCCTCCATCATCGATGCGATCTGGGACACTGCCAGCGGTGCCCTGACCGATGCCGGGACTGAAATCCTGTGGTTCGCCTACGGCAACCCTACCCGCAACACTGGGCGGTTTCATTCCGCGATTGTCGGTCGTCATCGCACGGAATGGCAGCATCGCATGATCGATGGCCGGGACGTGAAGCGGACCAACAAGGCCCAGCTTCAGGCGTGGATCGAAACCTATGGCGAGGATTCGGATTTTGTTCGTGTTCGCGTGAAAGGGCAGTTTCCGCGCGCTGGCTCAACTCAGTTCATTGGTTCCGATCTGGTGCAGGCGGCGAGAAAGCGCGATGTCCCCGAACTGTTGTCCGAACCGCTTATCTTCGGCGTGGACTGCGCCCGGTTCGGGGGCGATCACTCGACGCTGGCCATGCGGCGCGGTCGTGATGCGCGGTCGCTGGAATGGCGGCGCTGGTACGATCTGGATGCCATGACGCTTGCGGGCGATATCGCGCTGGAAGCGAAGCGCTGGCACCCTCAGGCGGTATTCGTCGACGCTGGCAACATTGGTGCGGCGGTTATCGATCGATTGCGCCAACTTGGGGTGCAGAACGTTTTTGAAGTCTGGTTCGGCGGCAAAGGTCGCGAGGCAACCTGGGCGGGACAGGTGCGCGTCAAAACCAAGAACAAGCGCGCGGAAATGTGGACCACCATGCGAGCATGGCTGGCAACGGGCGCAATACCGGATAGCGATGATCTGGAAGCCGATCTGACGGCGCCTGAGTACGGCTATGCTGCCGATCAGGTATCGATCCAGCTTGAGAGCAAGAAGGACATGCGGGCTCGCGGTATGCCATCACCGGACGATGCTGACGCGCTTGCCTGTACGTTTGCTGAGCCGGTCCTGCCGATTGACGATGCCTCGTTCTACAATCCGACCGAGTGGGGCGTAGTGAAGGAATATGACCGGTACGCCGAGCTGGACTTGTGAGCGCCTGATCTGAGTGGCGCACGCCAACAACTGCAATCAGTGACGTTTTATTTTCCCAAGAGTCTGTTCTTAATATCTTAATATTGACTTTTAGCCTTGACGAAGGAACCCTGCGCTAGCTGCTCGCAAGAGTAGTGAAATAGGGGGTCATATGAAACGTCTAGTAAAAATTGCGGTCGCTTGTGCGCTTTTCGGTTCGTCGACAGCAGGCCACGCAGCCAAATTTAAGTTCGATCTTGACGCAGAGCCAGGTCAACATTCTCGGATGGATCACGGGATGAAGGCAATTGACTCAGACGAAGCAAAATCGAGCGTAAGGTTGTTTGAGACGGAAGGCACGGTCAAGAAACGTGGCACTCTGATGCTTTATGCACTCAACGCTGGAAGTGAACCGGTCAACCTCGGCGTTGAAAACGTCACAATGGAAACATCTAGTGGCGAACCTATCGAGATGATCAGCTATGAGCGTCTCGTCAAAGAGGAAAAGAAGCGTCGTGCATGGGCAGCAGTTGCCGCAGGTCTGAGCGCTATGAGCAACAGTTTGGCAGCATCGAACGCTGGCTACACCAACGGAACAGTTTCAGCTTATGGCTCAGGTGGATGGGCGACTGGCACGTATTCGGGTTACAACGGCGGGCAAGCTTACGCCGCCCAATCAATTGCAAATGCTCAGAATCAAGCCAACTTCCAACGTCTTGCCGAAACGAATGCGGCGGCCATGCAAGCGCTGCGAGTAAATTTGCGCACCACCACCATTGATCCCGGCAACTCCTTCGGTGGCCAAGTTATGTACGAATTGCCGAAAGATGTTCGCAGCTCAAAAGAGCCTGTCACGATCCTCATTCACGTGAAGATCGGGGATGAGATGCATGACTTTTTGGCACATCTCGTTCGGCAATAGCAGCTTAGGTGCTATTCGGCTTACCGAGGCCGCGAGCGAAGGGCAGCATTTCTGGATTTATTTTCCGAAAGCCGACATTCCGCTAACGACAACATTGCGGTCATAAGCCCTTCGCGGTAGCATCTTGAGATGAGCATAGTTCCGCAAATCATGCTGTGGGTTTTTATTGCGGCGTGGTGTGTTGCGGCGGTTGCTCACATCTACGCGACTAGGTTCTTCATTCCCCGCTGGGCCGCTGGTTTTAGGAAGCGCGAGGGCCACGAGGGATACGGGCGAAAAATACTCTTCGGTTATGGAATTTTCCTCGCTGCGATTGCGGTCGCATTCGTGGCTGGCGGTATCGCGGAACTCGCAGGTGGATGGGGCTAAGTCAGCTTTCCCCAACACACTGGACATTCGGCGTCCGCGCGAAGCTTCCTGAGAGCGGTCGTTCGTTCAGATCGGAATTTGTCCACCCGGCCTAACCAGCAGCGATTCAAACCACCACTTGCGCACCATAAAACCCTCCTGACGGATCAACCCCAAGGAGGTCGCCGCTATGACTACGCTTACCCGCGCTTCGTTCGAGAAGCGCCACGCTGAGCTTGAAGAGGCCGAACGCCTCGCAGATGATGCGCTGAAACAGGCGGCATTCGCAGAGACAACCGGCACCGGCTCAGCCGAAGAAACCGCCAATGCTCGCAAGCATCGTGACGCAATCCGCGAACAGCGCGAAACGCTGCGCCTTGCCTTCGATGAAAGCGAGAAGCACGCTGGCGAGAAGCGCGATAAGGCGCGCGCCAAGGCATATGCCGAACTGCAATCTGAAATCGACGATCAGCTAGCAGAGCGGCGCCATCTCGTCGCAACGATCATCGAACTTGCGGACAATCTCGGCAAAGCCCTGATCGAGCACGATGCGATCCGGGACCGGATCAATCGCAAGGTCAACGCCTACAACAAGGAATTTGGAGTCAATCGCGGGCTCGGTGCTCTCGACGGCTTCCAGCGTGCCCTGAACTTCGGGCACACCATGGGCGTTTTGGTCGGCCACCAGCTCGATCTGCATGGCATCCACTCCATGACCATTTCCGGCGATCGTCATTCGATGCGCGGCGAAGATCCGCTGACAATCGAAACGCGCGCTGCTGACGCTGTGAAAGCCCAGGTCGAAATGCTCGCTCCCAAGGGAGACGCGTGATGGCAACGCACGAAATTCTGGTCCCCATCCTTCATCCCGATGGCTCCATCCAACGGGCCGGGGCCGAGATCGATTATGACGGCGAGCCAAACTGGAAACTTGCACCGCTCGATCCCAAGGCAAAGGCTGCATGGGAGCGCACTATTGCTGACCCTGAGCGGGTCGACCGCGAATTGTCACGCGTGCCACTCTCGCAACGCTTCCACGAAGGTTCGCGCGCTCAGGCTGAGTACATGGCTGCACTTAAGGCGGCGGCTTATTCGTGATGCGCGCGCCCCAATTTGATCCCGCTGCGGTTATGCCGAGCCGCTACACATCCAGCACGCTCGACAATGGCCCTCGCGCCGCGCCGCGTCTGCCATCCGGTTTATCGCCGCGTGAGGCAGCGAACTTTCTCTATCTGCTGAAAGGAGGCCTTTGATGTGCGGCCCAGCCTTACCCCTTGTCGCTGCAGGCATGTCGATGCTTGGAACCGGCGTATCCGCGCTGCAGGCGAACGCACAGGCGAACTACCAAGCGCAGATTGCCGACCGCAATGCGGCGATGGAACGCGAGGCTGCGCAGCAGGAAATCGCCAACACGCAGCAAGAGGCTCTGGCGCACTATCGCAAGGTGGCGGCGCTGAAAGGTCAGCAGCGTGTGGCGGCTGCGGCTAATGGCGTGTCGCTCGACTTCGGAACTGCCGCCGATGTGCTTGCATCGACCGATCAACTGGCGCGCGAGGATACCAAGCGGATATACGAGACTGGCAACAATCGCCTGCGCTCGCGCGATATCAACGCTTCGAACTACACGGCGCAGGCTTCTGCCGACCGACAGGCCGGAACCGGCGCGCTGGTCAAGGGCGTGTTCGATATGGGCTCGACTGCATTGGGCGGTGTGCAGCAGTACGCCGCCCTCAAGGATGCTTACGGCAAGAAGCCGGTCAATTTGTTGACAGGGACGCCTTTCGGCTGATGGCCAGCGCTCAGTTATCCAATTGGGAAAAGACGGTCCTGGCCGAGATTGAGGCTGCGGCGCGCGATGGCGAGCCCTGTCCAACAAACCTAGATCTGGAAATGCTTATCGGCTGTAATTCGGGCTCGGTGGTGCCCACGATAGTAAAGCGGCTGGAGAAGCGCGGGTACATCCGTGTGAAGCGCTTTCAGCGGTCGCGGATCGTGGAAATTGTCGAGAGTGGAGACTGTACAGCTCGACGGTCAAACCAGCGTACGAACAGCGCTCATGTGCCGCGTGGGATGCGTTCTGGTGGTGGCGCGCCGACTGATCGCGCTAGGTATCGCGGATCGCTCAGGAAGGGTTGAGCCGCCAGTGGGCGGAATATTGGCAGGAGTGATTGTGGATAACCAAAGCGAGGAGGAATCTTTTTCAACTCCTCCTCGCTAACGATTCCCAATGCAAGAGCACTGGTCAGACTGCGCGATTTACAACGAACCCGCTAGCGAAGCGGGACCTTGCGATTGTCGAGGTCTAAATCTGCCAGTCGATGCGAGCCATCGCCCTGTCTCCCCTTCGATAACCATCTCTAGGAGCTTGGCTGCGCTGCTCAGTAAGGGAGAGAGAACTGGCCTCATTGGTGCTCATGAGCTTCCATCCGACGGACTTGCCACTCGAACTGCCACCAGCAACTTGCCAGACGCGCATGACGCGGTTCCCGGCCCTTGTAGTGCCAACAGCATGGACTTCGACTGTACGGCGGAATCCGTTGTAGGAGAGGAAAAGACAGACCCCAGCCTGTCCGGCGGTGATGGGAAGATCGTGTATCATAGCGATAACCTTTCAAGTCATCGCAACCGCCCTTGACCTTTGACCCATTCGGAGCAATCACACTCCTGCTATTTGGCTCATGCCCGCTGACGGTTGCTACAAAACCAAGGCGGTATGAATGGGGCCGAGTCGGAAGCTCGGCCCCTATTCATGTCATCGATTAAATGATCGCGCAGATTATGGTTAAAGGCGAGTCTCTTAGCCATCATTCGCCGGGGATAAATCCGCTTAAGAGCGGATAAACTCTAGCCGCAGCTCACCCGCATTCTGCTAATTTGGCGATCTTGCTGAAATCGCATACCCTCCGCGCTCAGGGGGAGAGAAACATGAAAGCCATACTAGCTGCTTTCGCGCTTGCTAGCGCTGGACTTATAGCCGGGCCTACACCTGTATGCGCAGCCGGTGGATGCTGCAAAGTATGCCACAAAGGCAAGGCATGCGGTGACAGCTGCATCTCGCGTGACAAGGAATGTCACAAAGGTAACGGTTGCGCCTGCGATGGCTAACGAATCAATGACTGCACCATGGAGACAGGGTTGCAATATCAGCCCTCGCTCGCTCCCTACAAGGCGCACCGACTTTCCGTACTTTTTCCGTACTGGGCGGGCCGAAGCCCTTTAAGTTATTGAAAAATGGTGCTGCTGGGGAGGATTGAACTCCCGGCCTCACCCTTACCAAGGGTGCGCTCTACCACTGAGCTACAGCAGCACGGGAAGCCCGCGCAAAAAGGGTGCGGGCAACGGGCGGGCGCTATTGTCGCGCAACGCCCCGATGTCAAGCAATGCTTGAGCCTTTCGTCATCTATCGCCAAGGCATTGCTGATGAGTGAAGGCACGAACAAGAATCTTTCACGCGAAGAGCGTCTGGCAGCAAAGCTGCGCGAAAACCTGCGGCGACGAAAGGCACAGTCTCGGGATATGGCGGGCCAGTTTGGCGAATCGCCTGCGGATACCCTTTCCAAGCCGGACAACGGCAGCTAACGCAGCTTGCTCCTGACCACCCTAGCGGAGCCACCATGTCCAAGCTGATCCTTTTGCGTCACGGCCAGAGCGAGTGGAACCTCGCCAATCGCTTCACCGGGTGGTGGGATGTCGACCTGACGGAAAAAGGTGTGGCCGAGGCCAGGGCCGCTGGCGATCTGCTGCGCGAACACGACCTGCTGCCGAGCGTGGCATTCACCTCGGTCCAGATCCGCGCGATCAAGACATTGCATCTCACGCTCGAACAGTGCGGGCGGCTGTGGATTCCCGAAACCAAGGACTGGCGCCTGAACGAACGCCATTATGGCGGGCTGACCGGGCTCAACAAGGATGAGATGCGCGAAAAGCATGGCGAGGAGCAGGTGCATATCTGGCGCCGCAGCTTCGACGTGCCGCCGCCGGACATGGAACAAGGCAGCGAATTCGATCTGTCGGACGATCCGCGCTATGCCGGGATCGCAGTGCCACGCACCGAGAGCCTGAAACTGACGATCGAGCGCGTTTTACCCTATTGGCAGAGCACGATCCTGCCCCAGCTTTCGTCTGGCGAGACAGTGATCGTGGCCGCGCACGGCAATTCGCTGCGCGCGCTGGTGAAGCATCTTTCCGGCATTTCGGACGATGAAATCACCGGTCTGGAAATTCCCACCGGCCAGCCGATCGTCTATGAGTTCGGCGAGAATTTGCGCCCCGCGCGCGAACGCTATTACCTCAAGGACGCCTGACACATGGCTGCGAAAGTCGCGATCATCATGGGCAGCCAGTCGGACTGGCCGACTATGCGCAAGGCCGCCGAAGTGCTTGAAGAGCTGGATGTCGAACACGAAGCGCGCATCGTTTCGGCCCATCGCACGCCCGACCGCATGGTCGCCTTTGCCAAAGGCGCCGCCGACGAAGGTTTTGCCGTCATTATCGCGGGCGCCGGTGGTGCAGCGCATTTGCCGGGAATGGTCGCCAGCATGACCCACCTTCCGGTGCTGGGCGTGCCGGTGCAATCGAAAGCGCTTTCGGGACAGGACAGTCTGCTGTCGATAGTACAGATGCCCGCCGGGGTGCCGGTCGGGACGCTGGCGATCGGCGAAGCCGGTGCCACCAATGCCGGATTGCTCGCCGCGAGCATTTTGTCGCTTGGCGACGATGATCTCGCCGAGCGGCTGACGACCTGGCGCGAGGCGCGCAGCGCCGCCGTGGCGGAGCGTCCCGAAAACTGATGCTGGCGCCTGGCAGCACGATCGGCATTCTGGGCGGCGGCCAGCTTGGCCGGATGATGGCGATATGTGCCGTCAACCTCGGCTATCGCTGCATCGGCTATGCGCCGGAAGGCGACAACGTCGCCGACCTCGTCTGCGCCGAATTCTTCTCCAATCGCTGGGACGATAGCGAAGCACTGGCCGACTTCGCGACGCGCTGTGACGTGGTAACGTGGGAGTTTGAGAATGTCCCCGTCTCCGTGCTCGGCACGTTCGACGCCAAATGCCTGCACCCGACGCGCATCGGGCTCGAAACAGCGCAGGACCGGCTGAAGGAAAAGCGTTTCGTCGAACAGCTCGGTGGGCGCCCCGCCCCCTATATGGCGATCGATACACGCGCCGATCTTGTCGGCGCGGTCGAACGGATCGGTGCGCCCGGCATCCTCAAGACCCGACGCGACGGTTACGATGGCAAGGGCCAGTGGCGGATCGCCTCCCCGCGCGATGTCGAAGCACTCCCCCCGCTCGCCCAGCCCGCGATTTACGAAGGGTTCGTCGAATTCGAAGCGGAATTCTCGGTCATCCTCGTGCGCGGACAGGACGGAGAGATCCGCTTCTGGGATTCGACCCGTAACGAGCACGACAGCGGCATCCTCGCACGCTCGCTTTTGCCCGCCGGCACGACAATCGAAGCGCAGGTCGAAGAAGCGCGCGCGCTGGCGCGGCAGGTGGCCGATGCGATGCGCTATGTCGGCGTGCTGACGCTCGAGTTCTTCGCCACCGCCAACGGTCCGGTGTTCAACGAAATGGCCCCGCGGGTGCACAATTCGGGGCACTGGACGATCGAGGGCGCGGCAACCAGCCAGTTCGAAAACCACATCCGGGCGGTCGCCGGATTGCCGCTGGGCGACACACGCACTGTCGCCACCCGCGTCGTGATGGAAAACCTTATCGGCAATCAGGTCGAAGGCGCGCAGCACACGCTCACCGACAGCGACGTTCACCTGCACCTCTATGGCAAGCGGTCGATCCGTGCGGGGCGCAAGATGGGCCATGTAACGCGGCTGGAGCGCGCGTGAGCGGCGAGGTGTTCGTCATCTATGCGCGCGCGGCCAATGGCGTGATCGGCAAGGACGGGCAACTTCCCTGGCACCTGCCCGCCGATCTCAAACGTTTCAAGCAGCTCACCATGGGCAAGCCGATGATCATGGGGCGCAAGACCTTCGAGAGCCTGCCCGGCCTGTTGCCCGGACGTCGCCATATCGTGCTGACCCGGAACCCGGGCTGGAACAGCGATGGTGCCGAAACCGTGAGCACGATCGATGGAGCCCTCGAATTGGCGGGCGAAGGGGATGTTGCGGTCATCGGCGGCGCGGCGATTTTCGCAGCCTTTTTGCCCCATGCAGGTCGGGTGGAGATCACCGAGATCCACGCCGACTATGACGGCGACGTGTTCATGCCCGAACTCGGGCAGCAATGGGCAGAAACCGCGCGCGTAGACCATCCCACCGACAATGGCCGCCCGGCCCATTCCTTCGTCACCTATCGCCAGGCAACGTCATGAGGTGGCTCGATCATCGTCTCCCGCTGCCCGATTCGCTGCGCGGGGCAGTGATCGCGCTCGGCAATTTCGACGGATTTCATCTCGGGCATCAGGCGGTGGCGAAGGAAGCGATAGACTGGGCGCGGGCCGAGGGCCGCCCGAGTATCATCGCCACTTTCGACCCCCACCCCGTGCGCTTCTTCAAGCCCGATGTGCCCCCTTTCCGCCTGACCACGCTCGAACAACGGCAGGAACTCTATCTCGCCGCTGGGGCGACCGCGATGCTGGTGTTCCATTTCGACGCCGAGCTTGCCAGCACCAGCGCGGAGGATTTCGTGAAAGTCATCCTGCATGAACGGCTCGGCGCGGCAGGCGTGGTGACGGGCGAGGATTTCACTTTCGGCAAGGGTCGCAGCGGCAACCGGCAGGTGCTCAGCCAGCTGGGCCGCGAAGTCGGGATCGAGACGCGCGCGGTACCGCCGGTAATGGACAATGGTGCGCCCATCTCCTCAAGCCGCGTGCGTGAGGCGTTGCGCCAAGGCGATCCGCAGGAAGCCGCACGCCTGCTTACCCGCCCGTTTGCGATTCGAGGCGTGGTCGAACATGGCGACAAGCGCGGACGGGAAATCGGCTATCCCACCGCCAATCTCTCGATCGAAAGTTACCTGCGCCCGCGTTACGGCATCTATGCCATCACCGGCCGCGTGCTTGCCACCGGGCAGGAGTTGCAAGGCGCGGCCAATATCGGCGTGCGCCCGCAGTTCGCACCACCCAAGGAATTGCTCGAACCCTATTTCTTCGATTTCTCCGGCGATCTTTACGGTCAGGAGATCGAAATTGCCTTCCACCATTTCCTGCGCGGCGAGGCGAAATTCGACAGCCTCGACGCCTTAACCGAGCAAATGGAGCGCGATTGCGTGGAAGCGCGGCGGTTGCTGGCCTCCTGAGGCCTTCCCTCAAGCGTGCGTTTGCTCTAGCGGCGGCCCCCTATGTCCGAAAAGCGCGACTATAAAGACACCGTCTTCCTGCCGAAGACCGAGTTCCCGATGAAAGCCGGCCTTCCGCAGAAGGAGCCGGGCATTCTGGCACATTGGCAGCAGGGCGATCTCTATCGCCAGCTGCGCGATGCCCGCAGCGGTCGCGAGAAGTTCATTCTCCACGACGGCCCGCCCTATGCCAATGGCGACATGCATATCGGCCATGCGCTGAACCATGTGCTGAAAGACATGGTCTGCCGCACGCAGAACGCGCTGGGCAAGGACGCGCCCTATGTGCCGGGCTGGGATTGCCACGGCCTCCCCATCGAATGGAAGGTGGAGGAACAGTACCGCAAGAAGAAACTCGACAAGAAGGCCGTCCCGCCGAAGGAATTCCGCGCCGAATGCCGCGCCTATGCCCAGAACTGGGTGGACGTGCAGCGCGAGCAGCTGAAGCGCCTCGGCATCATGGGCGATTGGGACAATCCCTACCTCACCATGGATTTCCAGGCCGAGGCGACAATCGTCGCCGAGCTGATGAAGTTCGCCGAAGCGGGCAATCTCTATCGCGGCTCGAAGCCGGTGATGTGGAGCCCGGTCGAGGAAACCGCGCTGGCCGAGGCCGAGGTGGAGTACGAGGATATCACCTCGACCCAGATCGACGTGGCTTTCGAGATCACCGAGAGCCCGATCCCAGAGCTGGTCGGCGCCCATGCGGTTATCTGGACGACCACGCCGTGGACGATTCCGGTCAATCAGGCGATCGCCTATGGGCCTGAAGTGGATTACACACTCTACGAGGTTTTCCCCGTGTTCGTGGGGGTTGAAGGCAATAGAGAAGCTTTTGACACTGCGCTTCGAAAAGTTTTCCCCCTCCACCAAACTAAAATTTTGATCTCGCAAGAGCTAGAATCGCAATTTCATGCGCGAATAACTGCTATACTTGGCAGCATTTTGGTCCCGGGGTTTGAAGGGGCGCAATTTGTTGATTTGCTTCTAGACGAAATGCCGCTCCCGTCAGTGCAAGCAGGTGGACCCTTTCCAATTGTCAAAGGCTCCGACCTCGCCGGAACCGTCGCCCGCCATCCGATGCACCATCTCGGCGGGTTCTACGCCAAGCCGCGCCCGTTCCTGCCGGGCGATTTCGTCACCACCGACAGCGGCACCGGCCTCGTCCATATGGCGCCCGATCATGGCGAGGACGATTTCGAGCTGTGCCGTGCCAACGGGATCGAGCCGCAATTCGCGGTAATGGGCAATGGCCTTTATCGTGACGACTGGCCATGGCTGGGCGGCAATGACGAGCGCCGTCGCAGCGTCATCAACAAGCCGTTCAATTCGCCCGAGGGCCCGATCTGTTCGGACCTGCGCGACGCAGGCGCGCTGCTCGCCGCGTCGGAGGATTACCAGCACTCCTATCCACATAGCTGGCGCAGCAAGGCGAAGATCATCTTCCGCTGCACACCGCAATGGTTCGTGCCGATGGACCAGCCGCTTGGCACCGGCGACTTCGAGGTTGCCCCCGGCAATCCCTTGGGCGCCGCGGTCGCACCCTTCGTCAGCCAGGATCATTCGACCCTGCGCCAGCGTGCAGTGCAGGCCATCGCCGATACCCGTTTCGTGCCCGAAAAGGGCCGCCGCCGCATCGGCTCGATGGTCGAAGGCCGCCCGGACTGGGTGCTCTCGCGCCAGCGCGCATGGGGCGTGCCGATCACACTGTTCGTGAAGAACGGCACGGGCGATTACCTGCAAGACCCAGCGGTCAACGCCCGCGTGGTCGCCGCGATCCGCGAGGAAGGCGTCGATGCGTGGGACGAAGCGCGCAAGGCGGAATATCTCGGGGCCGACTACAACCCTGGCGACTACGAAATGATCACCGACATCCTCGATGTCTGGTTCGATTCGGGTTCGACCCATGCCTTCGTGCTTGAGAGCGGCCGCTGGCCGGACCTCAAATGGCCGGCCGACCTCTATCTCGAAGGCAGCGACCAGCATCGCGGCTGGTTCCAGTCATCGCTCCTCGAAAGCTGTGCGACCCGCGGGCGCGCGCCGTTCGAAGCCGTCCTGACGCATGGCTTCACCATGGCGAGCGACGGGCGCAAGATGTCGAAAAGCCTCGGCAACACCATCGATCCGCTCAAGGTCATGGAGCAGTATGGTGCCGACATCATCCGCCTGTGGGCGCTGAGTGTCGACTTCACCGAGGATCACCGCATCGGCGATGAAATCCTGAAAGGCGTTGCCGACCAGTATCGCAAGCTGCGCAATACCTTCCGCTACCTGCTCGGCGCGCTCGACGGGTTTGAGTGGGAGAGCGAGCATGTCGAAACCACCGACATGCCCGAGCTGGAGCGCTATATGCTCAGCCAGCTTTGGCAACTCGACCACACTCTGCGAGACGCCATCGCGGCTTTCGACTTTAACGAATATACCCGCGCGCTGATCGAATTCTGCAACGAGGATCTCAGCGCCTTCTTCTTCGATATCCGCAAGGACCGGCTCTATTGCGATGCGCCGGACGGGGTGGAGCGCCGCGCCTATCGCACCGTGCTCGACATATTGTTCCAGTCGCTGATCCGCTATGCCGCGCCGGTGCTGGTGTTTACCGCCGAAGAGGTGTGGGGCACGCGCTTCCCCGACAAGGGCAGTGTGCATTTGCTCGAATGGCATCCGTTGCCGAATGACTGGTCCGACAACGCGCTGGCCACACGTTTTGACACGCTCAAGGCCCTGCGCGAGGAAGTGACCGAAGCCATCGAACCGCTGCGCCGCGACAAGACAATCCGCTCAAGCCTTGAAGCGGACATCACAGTGCCTGCGGGCGCAGTGCCGGAAGGGTTCAGCGATGAAGATCTCGCCGAATTGTTCATCACCGCGTCAGTCGCACGCGGGCAGGGCGACGGTGTGACCGTATCGCGCACCACCGACCACAAATGCGGCCGCTGCTGGCGCCTCCTGCCCGAAGTGGCGGAGGATGGCGATCTGTGCGGGCGCTGCGAGAGCGTAGTCGCGGGTATGGAGCAGGGCGCATGAGCCCCGTCGCACGCTATCGCGCCTTGGGAATGGCCCTCGCGCTGGCCGTCTTCCTGATCGATCAGGGCGTGAAATACTGGGTCACCGGCCCGCTCGGTATCAATCAGGTCGGCGATGTCCTGCCGCTCCTACCGATCTTCGCCCTGCGTTTCACCCAGAATTTCGGCGTGTCGCTGGGCATGTTCACTGCTTCCAGCGATGCACAGAGGTGGATGCTGGTGGGCGTTACCGCGCTGATCGCGCTGGTCGTGACCGTGTGGCTCGCGCGTGAGCGCAAGCTGGGCGAAATCGTCGCGCTGGCGCTGATCCTCGGCGGGGCGCTGGGCAATATCCGCGACCGGGTGCAACTCGGCTATGTTGTCGACTATGCCGACCTGCACTTTGGTACCTTCCGCCCGTTCCTGATCTTCAACATCGCCGATGCGGCAATCAGCATCGGCGTCGTCATTATCCTTGCGCGCGCCATCTTCCTGCGCGACAAGCCCGACCAGCACACACACGACAGGCCCGACGAGGCCCCGGAGACCTTTCGATGACCAAGACTTTCTCACTTGCCCTCGTTGGTAGCTGTGCGCTGCTGCTGAGCGGCTGCGCCAGCGGCGGATTGCTGCATGGCGGCAGCCCGGACGAATTCGCCGTGCAACGCGAAGCGCCGCTGATCGTACCGCCCGATTTCAATCTCGCTCCACCTGCGCCCGGCGCGCCGCAGCCTGCGCAGGGCACTGCCTCGCAGGAAGCGTTGGAAGCGTTATTCGGCGGCCCCGCTCGCCGCAGCACTGTCGAAACCAGCGCCCTGGATCAGGCCGGAACGGCAGAGCCGGGCATCCGCTCCGAAGTCGGCGATCCGGAAACCCATGCCGTGGCCAAGGGTACGGTGACGCGCGATATCCTCGCCGCCCCGGCGGGCGCAGGCGGTGCGGCGCAAGCGGTTATCCCAGCTACTGGCAGTTGATTCGGTGCGGGCCTATTCGCCCGGCGAACTGCGACAATCCCTGAAACGGGGGCGCTAAACGGCGTCCTCGCCTGGCGCATGCCCGGTCTCGATCGGCGTGACCAGCAGCTTGTCGATCCGGCGCCCATCCATGTCGACAACCTCGAACCGCCAGCCCTGCTCCTCGAATGTTTCGCCCTCTTCGGGCAGCTTCTTGAGCACCTCGAGCGCAAATCCTGCGGCGGTCGCGAAATCGCGGTCCGCGCCGTAATCGAGGTCCAGCCGGTCGGCCAGCGCATCGGCAGACAGAGCCCCCGAGACCAGATAACCGCCATCCTCGCGCTCGATGACATAGGGCGCCTCGCCGTGTTCCTGATCGCTGACGAAATCGCCGACCAGCGCGGTGAGCACGTCCACCGGCGTCACGATACCATCCAGATGGCCATATTCGTCGTGCACCATGGCCATGCCCACTTCGGCTTGCTGGAGTACACGCAGCGCATCCACCGCGTCGAGCTGATCAGGGACGACTTCCGCCTTGCGCATCAGCTGCGACAAATCCGTGCTGCGTCCGGCCACCATCGCGGCAAGCAGTTCGCGCACCTTGACCACGCCCAGCACCTTGTCGGGTGAACCGTCCGCGACCGGCATCAGCGAGTGCGAGCTGGATTCGATCGCGGCGCGGATCGCCGTTTGGTCGGCTGAGATATCGATCCAGTCGAGCTGGTTGCGAGGTGTCATCACCTCGCGCACCGGACGCTCGGCCAGCCGGACCACGCCGGCAAGCATCTGGTGCTGTTCCTGCTCGATAACACCACTGCGAGTCGCCTCGGCGAACAGCATATGCAGCTCTTCCGCATTGATCGACGCCTGTCCCGCGGGTCGCACACCCAGCAAGCGAATCAATAGGCCCGAAGACGTATCGAGCAGCCACACGAGCGGCGCGGCTACGCGCGCCATGAGTGCCATCGGGCGCGCCATGATGATCGCGATCGGGACGGCTGCGCGCAGCGCCACCTGTTTGGGCACCAGCTCGCCGACCACCAAGCTCAGATAGGTGGTCACCGCGATCACTAGAACGAAGCCCGCTTCTTGCACATAGGCGGTAGGAAAGCCGATCAGAGCCAGCCTGTCGGCCATCGGCCCGCCGAGGCTCGCCCCTGAATAGGCACCGGCAACAATGCCGATAAGGGTTATGCCGATCTGCACGGTCGACAGGAATTTCCCAGGATTGGCAGCGAGCGACAGTGCGATGCGCGCCCCGCCCGCACCGCGCTTCGCCGCCGCGCGCAGCCGTGCCGTACGCGCGGACACGATCGCCAGCTCCGACATGGCGAAGATGCCGTTGAGCACGATGAGCCCGGCGATAATGACGCAGTCTGTCCAGGGAAACGGTTGCACAGTCGCGCTGGCTAGCACAAAATTCGCTCGAAACCAGCCATAGCGGCCACCGTGTTCTGGAACGGAATTCAGTTCAGAAGAGTTATAGTGCTCGACGCGGGTCGGGCGCGTAGGCTTGAGGCTGTCACTTGGCCCCAGCACAAATCCGTTTCGGAGGAGGAAATACCATGAAAACACCTCGCATTCTTGTCGCCGCCGTAGCATCGGTTTCACTCATCAGCCTCAGCGGCTGTGTCACCGATCCCAACACCGGCCAGCAGAAAATTTCTCGCACCGCGCTTGGCGGCGTCGGCGGCGCACTTGCCGGCGGCCTGCTCGGCGGTGTGATCGGCGGCAAGACCGGCCGGATCATCGGTGCGGTGGCTGGCGGCGCAGCAGGCGGGTATGTCGGTTACCGAATGGACAACCAGATCAAGCAGCTCAAGGAAGGCACCGCGGGTAGCGGCGTCGATGTTAGCGAGACTGATGGCGGCCAGGCGATTCTCGTCAACCTTCCTGATGGCGTGACCTTCTCCACGGGCAGTTCGGCGATCAGCCCCGGCTTCCAGCAATTGCTCGATCGCGTTGCCAACAGCCTGACGCAGTATCCGGACAGTCTGGTCGACGTTTATGGCTATACCGACACGGTCGGCTCAGCCTCGTCCAACCAGGTCCTGTCCGAACAGCGTGCTCAGGCTGTGGCAAATTACCTCATCAGCCGCGGGGTCAACTCCTCGCGCATTCGCTCGATGGGCTTTGGCGAAACCCGGCTGAAGGTGCAAACCGGTGACAACGTGAACGAGCCGCTCAACCGCCGGGTGGAGATCAAGATCATTCCGTTTACCCAGCAGGACGTTCAGGCAGCCCAGCGAGCTCAGGGTAACTGATCACGAAAATCCGCGCGCATCATAACGCGCATTGGGTCATACGAGGGAGCCGCTTTTTCGAGTGGCTCCCTTTTTCATCTGCCTTTCGATTCTATCCGGCTGCCATCCTCGCTGCGCGGTCGGATAATCGCTCCACCGCTGCTGCATGAATGGCCGGCGCGCATACCAGCACGCCAAAAGCACGGGGATCGCGCTTGTTGAACGCCAGCGTGTTGCCGAAAGCGTCGCTCACCGCCGCACCGGCTTCGCGCGCGATCAGCGTGGCGGCGGCGACATCCCATTCCCAGCCCCAGCGCAACGTTGCGAGCAGGTCGGCGCGGTCGTCGGCGACCATTGCGATGCGCAGCGCGATCGAATTCGGCTTTTCAACCGCGACAAGGTCGGCATCCTCCTTTGTCAGGGCGTCAGTGGGAACGCGCGAGCCGGACAGTTGTTCGCGGCGCGATGCCGTGATGGCTTTGCCATTGAGCGTCGCGCCCTTGCCGGCCACAGCTTGCCACACCTCGCCCCGCGCGGGCGCGGCCAGCACTCCGATCAGGGGTCGCCCTGCGCTCACGAGCGCGACCGAGACCGTCCAGCCGCTCCGCCCACGGAGAAAGTCGCGCGTGCCGTCGATCGGATCGACGAGCCACACCAGATCGCCCCCAAGCCGGGTGGGCGCATCTGCGGTTTCCTCCGACAACCAGCCTGCCGAGGGCAACAGGCGGCCCAGTTCGCGCTTGAGAAACGCATCGACCGCGAGATCCGCGTCGCACACCGGCGAGCCCTTGTCTTTCTCCCAACTCGCAACGTCATGACCCGCTCCCGGCCACATGCCATGGGCGATACGTCCCGCTTCGGAGACGATGGAAAGAAGGCGGTCACTGTCGATCATGCAAGCGAAGCTTTGCCCTGCACCCGGATTGGCCACTTTTCAAGGCGGCCCATCCATGCTTATGCGGGCGGCGACTCCCCCCGTTTACCCCGAAGGAACCGAGACTCCCATGAACATCCACGAATACCAGGCCAAGGAACTGCTCGCCAAATACGGGATCGCGATCCCCGCAGGCTATCCCGCCACCTCCGCCGCGGAAGCGGTTGAAGGTGCCAAGAAGCTGCCCGGACCGCTGTATGTCGTGAAAGCACAGATCCACGCCGGTGGCCGCGGCAAGGGCAAGTTCAAGGAACTGCCTGCCGATGCCAAGGGCGGCGTGCGCCTCGCCAAGTCGATCGACGAAGTATCGAGCAATGCCGAGGAAATGCTCGGCAACACGCTGGTGACCGTCCAGACCGGCGATCACGGCAAGGAAGTGAACCGGCTTTACGTCACTGACGGTGTCGATATCGCCAAGGAATACTATCTTTCGCTCCTGGTCGATCGCGCATCGGGCCGCGTTGCGATGGTCGTTTCGACCGAAGGCGGTATGGATATCGAGGCGGTCGCTCACGACACGCCCGAAAAGATCACCACCATCACCATCGACCCCGCGCAGGGCTTCATGCCGCATCACGGCCGCGCCGTAGCCTTCGCGCTCAAGCTGTCGGGCGATCTGGCCAAGCAGTGCCAGCGCCTCGCCGCGCAGCTTTACACCGCCTTCATCGAACTCGACTGCGCGATGCTCGAAATCAATCCGCTGGTCGAAACCGACGATGGCAAGCTGCTGGTGCTCGACACCAAGATGAGCTTCGATTCGAACGCGCTCTATCGCCACAAGGATGTCGAAGCGATGCGCGACGAGAGCGAGGAAGACCCCGCCGAAATCGAAGCGAGCAAATACGATCTCGCCTACATCAAGCTGGACGGCAACATCGGCTGCATGGTCAATGGCGCAGGCTTGGCGATGGCCACGATGGACATCATCAAGCTGAACGGCGCTTTCCCCGCCAACTTCTTGGACGTGGGCGGCGGCGCGACCACCGAGAAGGTGACTGCAGCGTTCAAGATCATCCTGAAAGACCCGGCGGTCGAGGGTATCCTCGTCAACATCTTCGGCGGGATCATGAAGTGCGACGTGATCGCCAACGGGATCGTCCAGGCCGCCAAGGATGTGAACCTGTCGGTCCCGCTGGTCGTGCGACTCGAAGGCACCAATGTCGAAAAGGGCAAGGAAATCCTCGACAATTCGGGCCTTCCGATCGTCAGCGCCGACGATCTGGGCGATGCGGCGCGCAAGATCGTTGCCGAAGTCAAAAAGACGGCCTGACACCGCTGAATAAGCTCATGCCGGAGCGCGGCCCAGCTTAATGGGTCGGCTCCGGTTCGGGCAGGCGCGGCGGCGTGCTGTCCATATAGGTCAGCCAGTTGGCCCAGATCGTGTGGGTCCGGCGGTCGGTCAAATCGATCCGGCAGCCGAGCGCCATGACATCGCGAATCGTGCCTTCCTCCCAGTCTTCGTAGACTGCACCGCATTCGGCATCGCGATACGCCGCGAATGCCGCACTGGACTTGCGAATGGCGGTCTGCAACTTTGGCCTGTCAATCTGCGCTGCGATGGCCGCCGCAAGGTAGCGTTCGCGCCTTGCTTCCGCCCGATGGAGCACATTGGCATAGCAGCGATTCATGTCGATCGTCGTCTGGGCGTCCGGGCATTGAGGTTGCTCGGTTTCGGAGTGCTCGGTCGTCCCAGCCGCCGCAGTTGGCCCAGTCGGGATTGCGAAGGCGGCGCCGCCAATCGCAAGAGCCAACCGCCAATCAATCGCATGTTTCATCGCAGTTCTCCTCTATCCGTTGAGAAACTGGGCGGTGCCGACACAGACCGCAAATGATTCCTTGCTTGACGAATGAAGCGGGGAACGAGAGTGCATCTGGCACAGTTTCGACATCAAATGCTCGCCCGTTCGATTTGACGTTTACGTAAACGCAAGCTAGGCGAGCGGCAGATTTATTCGAGAGGAAGGAATCCCAATGAAAATCCTCGTGCCCGTCAAACGGGTGATCGACTACAACGTGAAACCCCGCGTAAAAGCGGACGGCAGCGGCGTGGACCTTGCCAACGTCAAGATGAGCATGAACCCGTTCGACGAGATCGCGGTGGAAGAAGCGCTGCGGATCAAGGAAGCGGGTAAGGCCGAAGAAGTCATCGCCGTGTCCGTCGGTCCGGCCAAAGCGACCGAGACGCTGCGCACCGCGTTGGCGATGGGCGCGGACCGCGCCATCCTGGTGCAGGTCGACGATGGCGTCGAGGTTGAACCACTGGCAGTCGCCAAGATCCTCAAGGCGATTGCCGACGAGGAACAGCCGGGCATCGTGATGCTGGGCAAGCAGGCGATCAGCGACGATTCAAACCAGACCGGCCAGATGCTGGCCGCGCTGATGGATCGCCCGCAAGGCACTTTCGCCAACACTGTCGAGGTTGAGGGTGACAGCGTGACGGTCAAGCGTGAGATCGACGGCGGGCTGGAGACGGTGAAACTCACCCTGCCCGCCATCGTCACCACCGACCTGCGCCTCAACGAACCGCGCTATGCCTCGCTGCCGAACATCATGAAGGCCAAGTCCAAGCCGCTCGACACCAAGAGCCCGGCAGACTTCGGCGTCGATATCGCGCCACGCCTCAAGACGCTCAAAGTGTCCGAACCGCCCGTCCGCCAGGCGGGCATCAAGGTTGCCGATGTCGATGAGCTAGTCGCCAAGATCAAAGCCCTCGGCATCGCCTGAGCCCGGACAGAAAGGAAAACACCATGAAAACGCTCGTCTGGGTCGAACACAATAACGCCCATGTGAAAGACGCAACGCTCAGCGCGGTTACTGCGGCCGGCAAGCTTGGCGAAGTGCATCTGCTGGTGGCCGGGTCCGGCTGCCGCGCGGTGGCTGAAGAAGCGGCCAAGATTGCAGGTGTCGGCAAGGTCCATCTCGCTGACAACGCCGCCTACGAACATTCGCTGCCCGAAAACGTAGCACCGCTCGTCACACAGTTGATGGCCGATCACGACGCCTTCGTCGCACCGGCGACCACCACCGGCAAGAACATCGCCCCGCGCGTTGCCGCAATGCTCGACGTAATGCAGCTGTCGGACATCCTGTCGGTCGAAGGCGACAAGACCTTCACCCGCCCGATCTATGCCGGCAACGCCATTGCGACGGTCGAAAGCTCGGATGCCAAGCTGGTCATCACCGTGCGCGGCACCGCCTTCGACAAGGCGGATGCCGAAGGTGGCTCGGCCGCGATCGAGGATGTCTCCGGTCCCGCCGACGCCGGCACCAGCAGCTTCGTCGGGCAGGAACTCGCCAAGTCCGAGCGTCCCGAACTGACCAGCGCCAAGGTGATCGTCTCTGGTGGCCGCGCGCTCAAGGATGCCGAGACCTTCCAGGAATACATCATGCCGCTCGCCGACAAGCTCGGCGCAGGCGTTGGCGCGAGCCGTGCGGCGGTCGATGCGGGCTATGTCCCCAACGATTACCAGGTCGGCCAGACCGGCAAGATCGTGGCCCCGGAAGTCTATATCGCGATCGGTATCTCGGGCGCGATCCAGCACCTTGCAGGGATGAAGGATTCCAAGACCATCATCGCCATCAACAAGGACGAGGACGCACCGATCTTTCAGGTTGCAGATCTCGGCCTGGTCGCCGACCTGTTCAAGGCTGTGCCGGAACTGACTGAAAAGCTTTGATTGCAATGCAATTTGCCCTATTCTGAGCCTGTTAAAGGGTCGGAATAGGGGCAGTTGTGAAAAGGATCATTTTGATCGCTGCGGTGGGTTCTCTGATTACCAGCAATCCAGCTGTGGGAAAGGACAGCCAACTCAGAGTTCTCAAGCCGTCTACGCCTTGGAACCTCAACTATGGTACCAATTCGTGCCGGCTCGCCAGGGTTTTTGGATCAGGTGATGAGCAAGTCGCCTTCTACATCGAGAAATACGGAATTTCGTCCGATTTCACATTGTTGATCGCTGGCAAATCGATCAGCAGTGTGCTCGATCCGAGTGCTAAGCTTCGCTTTAGCAATGGTGGCGGTGCAACCAATCTAACGGGAGGTGATTTCGGCACTTTCGGCCCGTCATTGTTTTCTACGAGCGCCACGCTGAATCCCGCGACTTTTGCAAAGCAGGAAGACCGGGCGAAGTTAAGACGTTTGATGAGATCAACGTATTCGAAGGACGCGGAGTCTCTGCCTGACGACGAAGATTTGGCCCCGGCAGCACTCCACCAGATCACATGGGTCGAGCTTTTGCGCGGGAAACGGACCGTCCGGCTCATGACCGGACCGTGGGACGCGACGATGGCGGCAATGGACAAATGCGTGGACGATCTTGTCAGGACTTGGGGAGTTGATCCAGCGGAACTGAAATCAATAAAAAGCGGCCCTACCCCGAGCGACAATTTTCGTATTTCAGTCGTTCGGCGGATCATAGACCACTATCCACATGCTGCGGTAAGCAATCATACTGAAGCAAATTTGAGTGCTCGGCTCACAATCGACACCAAAGGTCATGTCGAAGCTTGCGAACTTACCGATATTACCGACGCAAAGGACTTCGATGATTATCCGTGCGAAGTCTTCAAGAAATATGGCCAGTTTAGTCCGGCAGTAGATGCGAACGGAAATGCGGTGAAATCGATCTATCGCACGAAGATATTATATCGATTCGGTTGAAGCCTCTCACTACACGTTACGATTTGCGCGGACGCCATAACGCTAACCGGCCAGTGTCGACGCACCATGGATCGTCACCCCCACCAGCCCGCCTACCAGCGTGCCGTTCATGCGGATGAATTGCAGATCGCGGCCCACGGCTCCCTCGATCCGCGCGGTTACCGTTTCCGCATCCCAGCGTTTGACCGTTTCTGACACCAGTTGCACGATCTGATCGCCATAGCGGCTGGCGATGCCCACTGCCGTTCGCCTCGCGAAGCGGTTGACCTGATGCTGGAGGCGCGGATCGTCACGCAGCGCCCCGCCCAGTTCCGAGAAGCTTCCGACAAGCCCGGACAGGGCATCGGATCCCGGTCCGTCCTCGCCACGCAGCATAGCAATGAACGACTGCCTCAGCCGCTCCCACACACCCTGCCACCAATCGGCGACCGCCGGATTGGCAAGCAACTCGCGCTTCATCCCTTCGACCTTCTCCTGCATCGCCGGGTCTTCACGCAGGTCACGCGCGAGATTGTGCAAACCTTCCTCAACCTTGGCACGCAGCGGATGTTCAGGATCGACGAGTACCTCGGCCAATAGCTTGTACAGCCCGTCGAGCACCGAATTGGCGAGCCTTTCATCCAGCCCGGTAAAGCGCAGCAAGGCGTTGGCGCGCTGATGGATGATGTCGCGCACCATTTCCTCATTGTCTTCCAGAACTAGACCGGCCCAGCGGATGATGCTGTCGATCAGTGGGCGATGTCGCCCATCGGCAATCATCGCTTCCATCATGCGGCCAAGCAACGGCGCGACCGGAAGGCGCTCCAGGCCGCTCGCCAGTGCGCCGCGCACCTGATTTCCCAACCGCTCTGGATCGAGCGATTGTAACACCTCGACCAGCAATTCGCCCGCACCGGCGCGCACGCGCGACTGGCCGCGCTTATCCGGTTCGGCGAGATAACTGCCGACCGCGTGCGCAAGGTTCATCAAGCGCATCCTGCGCGCGACCACGGCGGGGGTTAGGAAATTGTCGCGAAGGAACCCCGCCATGGTATCCGCAATCCGGTCCTTGTTTTGTGGGATGATCGCCGTGTGCGGGATCGGCAGGCCCAGCGGACGGCGGAACAGGGCAGTAACCGCAAACCAGTCAGCCAGCCCGCCGACCATCGCCGCCTCCGCAAAAGCATGCAGATATCCCATCGCCGGATGCACGCCGAGGTAGCGGCCCGTCGCGATGAAGATCATCGCCATCAGCAGCAGCATTCCTGTGGCAGTACGCCGCATCGCCCGCGCTTTATCAATACGAATCGTGGTCCCTACCGGGCGGAACGAGGCGATGCTGCGCGAAAAGGAAGGCTTGGCGCTCACTCCGCCGGGAGTGCGTCCCTATCCCTGCCGCCGTCAAGCCCATGCGCATGGCTGCGCACTTCCTCGGGGTTGTGTGTCAGGAATGTCCGGCGCAATTTCGGTCCGATGCGCTTTTCGAAACCGGCCGCCAAGCTGAATCCGGCAGGTACGATCACCAGCGTCAGCAGGGTCGACAGGATCAGGCCGCCAATCACCACCATGCCCATTGGCGCACGCCACGCACCATCGCCCGAAATCGAGACAGCGGTAGGGATCATGCCCGCGGTCATGGCCACAGTGGTCATGATAATCGGCTGCGCCCGCTTCTGGCCGGCTTGAGTGATAGCCTCGAACCTTGTCTTGCCGCGCTCCATCTCCTCGAGCGCGAAATCGACCAGCAGGATCGAGTTCTTCGCAACGATGCCGAACAGCATCAATATGCCGATGAAAACCGGCAGCGAGATCGGCTCCCCGATGATTTTCAGCGCGATAAGACCGCCCAGAGGTGCCAGCAGGAGCGAGCCCATATTGACCAGCGGGCTCATCAACCGGCGATAGAGCAGCACAAGCACGGCGAAGACCAGCAGCACGCCGGTCGCCAGGGCGATCGCAAAATTGACCAGCAGTTCCTGCAGGAAGCGATCGGACCCCGACTTCTTGTTGATGACCCCGCGTGGCAGGTTCTTCATGATCGGAAGATCGGCGATCTGTGCGTCGGCGGTGCCTTTTTCCACGCCCGGCGCCAGATCAGCACCAACATAGACGCGCCGAAGCCTGTCATAACTCTGGATCGTCGTCGGACCTTCGCTGAAATGGATCTCGGCAACGCGCGAAAGCGGCACAGAGCCGCCGCTCGCGGTCGGCACCGGCAGGTTCTCGATCGTAGCAAATCGACTGCGCGAATTCTGCGGCAACATCACGCGGATCGGCACCTGACGATCGGACAGAGAGAATTTTGCAGCGTTCTGATCGATTTCGCCGATGGTCGCGATACGGATCGCCTGACTGAGTGCGGCAGTCGTCACCCCAAGCGAAGCGGCCAGATCCATCCGCGGCGTGATAACCAATTCGGGTCGCTGGAGGTCGGCCTCGATGCGCGGCGCGCGGACTGTCTTGAGCCCCTTCATCTGATCGACCAGCTTGCGGGCGGTCTGGTCCAGCAGCTGGGGATCGCTACCCGAAAGCATCACCGAGATGTCACGACCCGACCCTCCCGGAGGGCCTCCCTGATTGGACCGGAAATTGATCCGGGCATCGGGAATATTCTGGAACAGCAGTGCAGTCTGGCGTTCAAATTCCTGGCTAGTGCGCTTGCGATCGTCCTTGAGCGTTACATAAAGCGATGCGGTGCCTTCGCCAACATTCTCCATCACCAGCTTCGTTTCCTGCTGCTGCTTGAGAATCCTGACGACGCGGTCGGCCACCTTCTCTGTTTCCTGCAGGGTGGTCCCAGGCACCATCTTGATGCTGACCTGCGAGAAGTCGAGGTTGACGTTAGGGAAGAACTGCACCGGACTGGTGCCAATCAGCACGAGGGTAAGCAGAAAGGCGCCGAGGCCCATGCCCATCACCCATGTGCGATGATCGCGAAAGCGCGCGCCGATGCGTGCAAAAAAACCTACCCGTTGGCGCTTTTCACGGACACGATCACGATAACGATCCGCCTTCGACTTATCGAGCGTCCAGTTGAGAATGCGCTTGTAACGCTGCATCCACGGACCGTTGGCGTGTTCCGCCTCGCCATGTTCCTTGAGGAAATAAGCCGCAATCATCGGCGTGATCATGCGCGCGACCGCAAGGCTCATGAGGACCGAGGCGACCACGGTCAGGCCGAAGTTCTTGAAGAACTGGCCCGCCACGCCCGGCATCAGGCCGACTGGCAGGAACACCGCTGCGATTGAGAAAGTAGTCGCAACCACCGCAATCCCGATCTCGTCGGCCGCGTCAATTGATGCCTGATAGGCGGTCTTGCCCATGCGCATGTGGCGCACAATATTCTCGATCTCGACGATCGCATCGTCGACCAGCACGCCCGCGACCAGGCCAAGCGCCAGCAAGCTCATCGAATTCAGGGTAAAGCCGAGCAGATCCATGAACCAGAAGGTCGGGATCGCCGACATGGGAATGGCGACGGCAGATATAATGGTGGCGCGCCAGTCGCGCAGGAAGAAAAACACCACGACGACCGCCAGAATTGCGCCTTCGACCATGGCCGACATGGAGCTTTCATACTGACCCTTGGTGTACTGCACAGAATCGAAGAGCTTGACGAAGTGGACGCCGGGATTGTCCTTTTCGATCTGCTTCAGGACCTTCATCGACTCGTCGTAAACGGTCACGTCCGAAGCGCCCTTGGCGCGCTGGAGCCCAAAGGTCACCACCGGCCTGCCATCGACCTTGGCGATATCGCGAACCTCGCTCGTGCCGTCGGTAACCGTGGCGACATCGCTCAGCTTGATAGTTCTCCCACCACCCAACGAGATCTGCTGCTGGCTGAGCTGATATGCATCCTGGGCGTTGCCAAGGACGCGGACCGATTGGCGTGAACCTGCGATCTGTGCTTCGCCGCCACCTGCATTGACGTTGGTCGAACGAAGCATCGCATTGATCTGGGCAGCAGTAACGCCAAGCGACTGCATCTTGGCAGGATCCAGCGTAACGCGAATCTCACGATCAACCCCACCGCGCCGCGGCGCGGCGGCAACACCGGGAACGGCCAGCAATTGCTTGGTCACGACATCATCGACGAACCAGCTCAGCTGCTCCATCGTCATGTCATCGGACTGGACCGCGAAATTGGCGATGTCATTGCCCGAGGTCGAAACCTTGAACACCCGCGGCTCGAGGATACCATCGGGCAGATTGCCGCGGATTTGGTCGATCTGCTGCTTCACCTCGTTGACGGCGGTATCGATATTCTGGCCGATCTGGAATTGCACTTGAGTCTGCGAAGACCCTTCACTGGCCGTGCTTGAAACCGTGTCGATATTCTCGACATTGGAGATCGCCGATTCCACCTTTTCAGTAATCTGCGTGTAGATCTCGCTCGGTGCCGCACCCGGATCGCTGATGACCACGATCACCACCGGAAATTCGATGTCAGGATCGTTCTGCACGCTCATGCGCACGAAGCTCAAAATCCCGGCGAACAGCAGGCCGGCGAAAATCACCAGCGGTATGATCGGATTCTCGATCGACCAAGCGGAGATGCGGCGAAGATTCATCGCCCCGTCAGTTCGCTTCTGGCTTGTGCAGGACGGGCTTGATCTGATCGCCAGGATTGAGGAAGGCGCCGGCGCGCATCACGACACGCTCGTTACCGGTCAGGCCGGAGGTGATCGCGATGCCTTGATCGGTGACGAGCCCCGTTTTCACCGGGCGGCGCACGACCTTGTCATCTTTGCCGACAACGTAGACATAGCTGCCGTTTTCATCCGACATCAACGCACTTTCGGGTAGCATCGGCGCATCAACGGCGCCGGACTGGAACACCGCACTCGCAAAACCGCCGGGCCGCAAACCGGGCGCATAGTTGAGCGAGACGCGCGCCGTTCCCTGTCGGGTTTGCGCATCGATCGTCGGTGCGACCTGCCAGACCTGGCCGCTATAGGTCTTGTCCAGCCCGACCGGTGTTACTTGTACCTGGGTACCAACGCCAACTTTGGCCAGATCCTGTTCGCCGAGCTGGGCATCGAGCTCCATCTGGCCATTTTCGGCCATGGTGAAAACCGGCTGCGCGCCGGGGCTGACAGTCTGACCAGGTTCGACATTGCGCGTCAGCACAAGCCCCGATACCGGCGCAACGATATTCAACCGGGCATTGCGGGCCAATAATTCACGATAAGAGGCCTCGGCAACCTTAACCCGCGCAACCGCTGCATCGCGGGTCGCGGTCAACTGATCGACATTGGCCTTAGAGATAAACCCGCGATCGACCAATTGCAGCGCGCGATTGAGATTGTCTTGCGCGAGCTTGGCATCGGCGCGTGCCACTTGAATCTGCGCAGCCGCGCCTGCTGCCTGCTGCGTTTGCACCGAGCGATCGATTACCGCGAGGATTTGGCCCTTTTTGACCCAGCTTCCCTGATCGACCCGCACCGAAACAACACGGCCACCTTCACCGACCACGCCGACCGGGATTTCGCGTCTCGCGGACAGCGTTCCCGTGGCATTGATCGTGCCTTCGACCGAGGAGCGCCCCGGCTCCATCACCGTGACGACGGGCAATTGATTGCTCTGATCAGCCGCAGGCGTCGCCTCACCCGATCGCGAATGCATATAGAATGCCAGCGCCACGATTGCCGCCAGCACAAGCGCGACAATAATGATGACGCGCCGCTTGCTCCGCGGAGCGTCGGTCAGGTCGGCATCATAGCTGCCGGATAGATTGTCGGCCCTGTCCGCAGTGACCGTCGTTTCGTAATTCATGCCCCTGCGCCTCTATGGAGGAATGCGAGTGTATTACCGACATAAATCAGTTCTCGCAAGAACCCGCGTCGATTTCATTATGCGGAGCAGGATAAAGAGGCAATCGATCTCTCGACCGGGGGTCAAGAGAGCCAGACGAGTTGCAGTTAATGCTATCGACAAAAAAGGCGGCCTCGCGGGCCGCCTTTCATGGTCTATCGAGATCGCGACTTAACGTGCGCGACCGCGCTGAAACAGGTTGAGAATCAGCAACAGAACCACTGCGCCGATAAAGGCGGTGATGAGATAACCAATCCAGCCCGACAGGACGAGGCCGACAGCCGGCAGCAGGAACCCACCGATAAGGCCGCCGATGATACCCACGACGATATTGAGCAATACGCCCATTGACGCGTCGCGAGCCATGACCATCGAAGCAAGCCAGCCAGCGATGCCGCCGACTATAATCATGATAATAATATTCATCCCGGATCCTCCTTATTGTGCCTTATGGCGTGGCATTTGGGGTGCCGTTCGCAGTGATTTGAACGACAGCCGCAGGAGGTAGTTCCCGGACAAGGTTAAATGCCTGGTCGGGATCGGTCGATTGCTTGGCCTTGATTCGGGCGACCCCGGATCAATATTTGAGTTGGCGCTCGTAAAGTTCGCGATAATGCTGGATCCGCGTGACACGCAAGCCCTGCATCCCAGAACGATCGACCGCCCGCTGCCAGCTGGCAAATTCTTCGAGCGTCAGACTGTAACGCTCAAGCACCTCGTCGATCGTCAGCAAGCCGCCGTTGACCGCTGCCACGACCTCGGCCTTGCGCCGAACGACCCAGCGCTTGGTACTGGGAGGAGGCAAATCCTCTAACGTCAAGGCTTCGCCCAGAGGGCCGATCACTTGCGCTGGGCGGATGTCCTGTTTCTCTATCATTCTTTCTCTCGGTCGCCGGGTGCCGCGTCGTCCGCGGCCTGACCCCGACTTAGCCGGGCGATTTTTCCATGGCTTAAAACATCGTGGTTACCGGTCTGTTTACTTTCTGGAGTGGGGCTACAATGAAATGCGGCGAAGCTTGCCTGTCCGGGCTTCCCCTCGTCGGTGAGCGCTTGGCGAACATCACGAGTCGCAGCGATCCGCGCGACAAGCTCGGTCCAGCGTAACTGCCGTAAAACCGGGGATTCTCCGGCGTTGGCATAGTCGGCTGCTTTGATTGGCCCCTCGTACATATCCACAGCCTATACGGCTTTGTGGTAAACAGACCGTGAAACATCTTAGCCCGCAGAATGCGGAGGCATTTCTGGCCATTCGCGGCAATGCAATGTAACGCCCGCGTCATGCCCCAACTCGACAAGCTCCCCCTCCCGCTCACTGCGAACGGTGCCGCCGCGCTGTTCGATCTGCCGCGAGCCGCGTGTGAATGCCGGATCGTGGTCGCGATGTCGGGAGGTGTGGACAGTTCGGTTGTCGCAGCGCTCGCGGCGCAAAGCGGCGCGGAAGTGATCGGCATCACGCTCCAGCTTTACGATTATGGTGCGGCTACCGGACGCAAAGGCGCGTGCTGCGCAGGCGACGATATCGCCGATGCGCGCGCGGTTGCCGACCGTCTCGGCATCGCCCATTACGTCAAGGACCATGAGAGCGCCTTTCGCGAAGACGTGGTCGAACAATTCGCCGACAGTTACATGGCCGGGCGCACTCCGGTGCCATGCATCAGCTGCAATATGGGGCCGAAGTTCACCGACCTGCTCGCGATGGCACAAGAACTGGGCGCGGATTGCCTCGCCACCGGGCATTACGTGCGGCGCGTGATGGACGCGGCGGGGCCTGAACTGCATCGCGCCAGCGATCCGGCGCGTGACCAGTCCTATTTCCTCTTCGCAACGACTGAGGAGCAGCTCGGTTTCCTGCGTTTCCCGCTCGGCGGATTGCCCAAAGACGATACGCGCGCACTCGCCCAGGCGGCCGGGCTGCGCAATGCGGCCAAACCCGACAGCCAGGACATCTGCTTCGTGCCCGATGGCGATTACGCGAAGATCGTCAAGTTGCTACGCCCCGAAGGCGGCGAACCCGGCGCGATCGTCCATGCGCATTCTGGCGAGGTGCTGGGCGAACATCGCGGGATCATTCACTACACGGTGGGCCAGCGGCGGGGGCTGGAGATCGGTGGGCAGGCGGAACCGCTCTATGTCGTGGGAATCGATGCGCAAACCCGCGAAGTCAGGGTTGGGCCGCGGGCGATGCTGGCTGTCGAGAGTGCAAGGCTGAGAGCCACCAACCGAATCGGTCCGCTGCCAGACGTCCAACTGACCGCGAAGGTTCGCAGCCTCGCGAAGCCGGTGCCCGTGACGCTTGCCGGGCCGCTAGGCGAAGGCGCCGAGACCGAGATCGTCTTCGCCGATCCTGAATTCGGCGTTTCTCCCGGACAGGCGGCGGTGCTTTACGCCGGGGAACGCGTGGTCGGCGGCGGATGGATCGAAGAGACCCGCGCCGCCACCGACTGACTTTCGCGTCTTACTGGACGCCGATGAACGGCATCGGCCCCGGCCCGCTGTAGGTCGGCAACTGGCCGTTCCATTTCTCGACCGCGCGCATCTTGACGATTTCCGGGTTGGTGCGGATCGCCTGCGCTTCGACCTGAATCGCCTTGGCATCGCCTTCCGCCTTGGCGACGCGCGCTTCGGCATCGGCCTTTGCGGTCGCGACATTGGCCTGCGCAGCCAGCGCCGCCTGTTCATTGGCGATCTTGGCGTTGATCTGGTTCAGCACCTGCTGGGGCACAACGATGTTCCCGGCCCAATAGACCTGTTCGATCTGCAAACCCACGGGCGCGAAGAATTGTTGCACTCGCTGCTGGGCGGTTTGGATCAGCTCGGCCTTGTGATCGCCATAGATCTGTTCGACGCCCAATTGCGCCGCCCGTTCGACGATCGCGTTGCGGATCGCGTTGCGCAGCGGCCCCGCGATGATCTCGTCCATGCTCGTGCGATAGCGCTGGAACAGGATCGAAGCCCGCGTGGGATCGACATGATAGCTCACCGCGACATCGGCCTTCAGCGACAGGCCGTTCTTGTCCTGAAAGCTGAAGCTTTCGTCGATCGGGCTCTGCTCGGTGTCGGACGAGGTCCAGGTGTAATAGCGCGTGAACACCGGGTATTCGTAGATATGCGTGCCCGGAGGCGCGAAATACCAGCCGACGCCCAGCGAATGTGGCGAGACACCGCCAGCGATGTTGTTGACGCGGATGCCGACATTACCGGGTTCGACGCGGGCAAAGCTGCTGGCGGCCAGCGCCAGTGCAGCCACTCCGGCGAAGATCCAGCCGGTCCGGCCCAGCGCGCGCTTGCCGATCCGGCGCAGGCGATTGCCCGTGCTCAGCTCGTCGAAATGCGATGCATATGCCATGTGAATTACTCCCTGTTGCAAGAACGGGAGCAGACGCGCGGGCGCGCGAACCTGAGCTGCACGAGGCGGCCGTGTCAGGGTCGATTTTCGGTCGGATTTCGGGGTCGACGGATGCGCCGGTTAGGGCAGCAGGCGAGGACGACGAAGCAACAACTCATGTGCCGGACATTTGCGCGGGAAACGCGCTGGGGTCCAGCCCTCAAGCTCAAGCCATTACGCCGTTACACCTGCTCCTTTCGGTCGAACAAACCATTCGTTCGATGGAAGGAATATTATCCTGCAGGGGCCGGAGGGCAAGCAAAACCGGACATGAATCCGGCGCCATAGAGGTTGCAGCCCATGCAATTCAGCCGACAGGATCGCCTTCCCACGGCTTGAGCAGACAGCCATAGCCGGGCTTGTACGTCGCGGTATCGGAGGCAAGCAGCGGGACGCTGGCGGTCACGCTTTTCGCCGCATCGTCTTCGCTGAATCGCACCATTCCCATGCCCGCCAGCTTGTCATTCTCGCACTGCTTGAGGGGGCGCCCTTCGATAAAGCGGCACGAACAGGCAACATGCGCGCCATAGGCCGCCCCGGCAATTGCATCGCCGCGCAATCCCGGCCCCCAGGTGAACCATGCAGCCGCCAGCAAAGCTGCGACCACCACCAATCCGGCAAGCCACTTCCTGCGTGCGCGAACTGATTTTTGCGTTGCCAAGGCACAAATTCCCATGCGAGTGCGCGGCCATGCCGCTCAAGTTTCGCTCCCTTATCGCGCCTCTCGCTCTCGCCACAAGCCTTGCCTCGTGCCACGGCCCAAAATCCGACACGCTGCCACCTCTGAGCAAGCAGGCGATGGCCGCGGTCTCCGAAAAACCGGGTGCCCCTCGCGAAGAACTGGCCCGCGCGGTGGACGCGTTGTTCACCGCCAAGGATGTGGGCGAAACGCGTGCAGTGGTGGTAATGGAGAACGGCCGAATCGTCGCCGAACGCTATGCACCAGGGTACACGCGCGACACGCGGCTGGTGAGCTGGTCGATGGCCAAGACGATCACTTCGGTCATGATCGGGATGCTCGTCGCCGATGGAAGGCTCAGCCTCGACCAGCCGGCCCCGATCCCGCGCTGGCAGCGACCCGGCGATCCGCGCGGCGCGATCACGCTGCGCTACCTGCTACAGATGCGTTCGGGCCTCCAGCACACCGAGGCGGGGCCGATCCCCTATGAGAGCAGCGAGGTACGGATGCTGTTCCTCGACGGGCGCGACAACATGGCGCAATGGGCCGAGGAACAGCCGCTCGAAACGGTGCCGGGGTCGGAGTTCAAATATTCGACCAACACCACGGTAATCCTGTCCGACATTGCCGCGCGCGTGCTGACCAACAACAGCAACGATCCCGAAACCCGGCGGCGCGCGGTCTACGATTATCTGAAAGCGCGGCTGTTCGATCCGCTGGGAATGACCAGCGTGGTGCCCGAATTCGACCGTTCGGGCACGCTGATCGGTGGGAGCCTGATGCACGCTACCGCGCGCGATTTCGCCCGCTTCGGCGAGCTGCTGAGGAACAAGGGCTCGTATCGCGGAGCGCAGATCGTGCCGCGTAGCTGGGTCGTCGCGATGACCACGCCGAGCCCGAAAAGCCCACAATACGGCCTCCAGACCTGGCTCAACAATCCGGTCAAGCCGGGCGCCGACGATGCGCTGTTTCCGAAACTCGCGCCGCATTCGCTGTTCGGCATGGTGGGGCACATGGGACAATATGTGCTGGTTTCGCCAAGGCAGGGGCTAACCATGGTGCGGCTGGGCCATTCCGACGAGAAGCAGCGTGCGGCGCTCAAACCGCTGATGGCCGATGTGATCGACCTCTATCCAGAAAGGTAGAACCGCCCCTCAACCACGGTGACGCAGCCGCCGGTCAGGATAGCCTTGTCCCCCGCGAGCGTGCACACTGCATCGCCACCGCGAGATGATGCCTGATGCGCGGTAAATCGTTCACGCCCCAGCCGCGCAGCCCAGAACGACGTCAGACAGGCATGGGCTGAACCTGTGAAGCTGTCCTCGTCCACCCCGCCCCCCGGCACGAAAACCCGGCTTACGACATCTTTACCTACCCCCGGCGCGGTACAGATGAACTGGTCATCACCCAGCTTGCCAAGAGCGCGTAGATCGGGATCGAGCGCGCGGATCTTTTCCTCGCTCTCGAACAGGTAAATGCCGTAGCGATCGGCGTTGAGCCAGATTTCTTGCGGTACATCACCGAGTAGCCGAGCCGCTTCCGGCCAATCGCCACGCTCTGTCGGGATCGCCGGAAGGGCAAGTGCATAGCCGTCACCGTCTCGGCTGACTTCAAGGACCCCGGCCTTGCGCGTGCGAAAGGTCACCCGCTTCCCGCCATCGCGGGTCAAAAGCACGTGCCCGCTGGCGAGCGTGGCATGGCCGCACAGGCGGATCTCCGTCGTCGGCGTGAACCAGCGCAATTCCCAATCCGCTTGGCCGCTCGAATCCTCCACCACGAACGCGGTTTCGGCGAAATTGTTCTCTTCCGCGATGGCGAGCAGCGTTTCGTCGGGCAGCCATTCATCGAGCGGCATCACCGCCGCCTGATTGCCGCTGAACGGCGCAGTGGCGAAGGCATCTACGTGCCAGTAATCGAGCGTAGTCATTCCTCGTCCTTGAGCTTGGCGAATTCGTTTTCTTCCGCCAGCGGATTGTCGGGTTCGTCGACATGACCTTTCGGATCGATATGGATCAGCAATTCAATACCGGGGAAGCGGGCAACAAGGTCCTCCTCCACGCGGTCGATGATGTCATGGGCTTCGTTGACAGTCATCGTGCCCGGCAAATCGACATGGAATTGCACAAACTCATGGGTGCCGCTGCTGCGCGTGCGCAGATCGTGGAGGTTAGACAGTTCGGGATGGCGCGCCGCCGCCTCGACGAAGGCTGCACGGCGTTCGTCGGGCCATTCGCGATCGAGCAATTGCGCCACCGCCTCGCTCGACGCGCGCCATGCACCCCATAGTAGCCAGCCCGCGATGGCGAGACCGAACAGCGGATCGGCGGCAGAAAATCCGGCATATTGATCCAGCACCAATGCCGCGATCACCGCCAGATTGAGCAGCAGGTCCGACTGGTAGTGCACGTGGTCGGCATGGATCGCGACCGATTTCGTATGGGCGATGACGTAGCGTTGCCAGAACAGCAACGCGAAGGTCGCCGCAATCGCCACCAGCGAAACCACGATTCCATCGCCCGCCGCAGATGTCGTATGTCCGGCTGCCAGCTGCATGACCGCTCTTGCGCCGATTCCCGTGGCGGAGATTGCGATCAGGATGACCTGCACCATCGCCGCAAGCGCCTCAGCCTTGCCATGGCCGAACCGATGTTCCTCGTCGGCAGGCATGGCGGCGACCCACACGCCGACCAGCGTGCCGAGGCTGGCCAGCAGGTCGAGCGCGGAATCGGCCAGGCTGCCGAACATGGCCGTCGATCCGGTGCGCCACGCAGCCCACGCCTTGAGCCCGACCAGCACCAGCGCCACCGAGATCGAGGCAAACGCCGCGCTGCGGGTGAGAAATGATCGCGACTTGGTGGTCATGGGTAGAGCAGGCTGCTGGCCCAGCCGTCGCCGGAACGGGAGAACCGCCGCCGGTCATGCAGGCGATTGGGCCGATCGAGCCAGAATTCCATCGCTGCGGGAATCAGGCGGAAACCGGTCCAGTGCGCGGGCCGCGGGATATCACCTTCGGGATAGCGCTCGGCCAGCTGCTCCACACGCTGTAGATAGTCGCTACGCTCATGTAATGGTCGCGACTGATCCGATGCGGCAGAGCCGAGTTGCGATACGCGGTTGCGCGAATGGAAATAGGCGTCGGCTTGATCCGGCGATACTTCCTCCAGCGTCCCCTCGATACGAATCTGGCGACGAAGGCTTTTCCAGTGGAACAGCAAGGCGGCGCGGGGGTTGGCGCGAATTTCCTCGCCCTTGCGGCTATGGGCATTGGTATAGAAGACGAAGCCGTCCGGCCCATGCTCCTTGAGCAACACCATGCGTACCGAAGGGTGGCCATCGGCAGTCGCTGTCGCGAGGGCCATTGCGTTGGAATCGTTGGGTTCGCTCGTTCGTGCTTCGGCAAACCATGCGTCGAAGAGGGAAAAAGGGTCGTTCACGGGCAGAGCGCTCATTTCTTCGGTGAATCCATCTGTCGTTCCCGCTGTCACTTGTCGGCCTCCTTTGCGCCCGCCGCGCGGTCGGCGCTGGGCTCGAAAAATCCTCTAACTCGAGAACATCGGTCGGGAAAGCTCCGGCTTCGAATGGCACCGGTTTGTTTCGAGATGCTTGCGCGGGCGCGGCGTTGCACCTAGCTAACACGCCATGGCCGATCCCTATTCCACCCTTGGCGTTGCGCGCGGCGCGAACGAAAAGGATATCAAGAGCGCCTATCGCAAGCTCGCCAAGGAGCTGCACCCTGACCGCAACAAAGACAATCCCAAGGCGGCGGAACGGTTCAGCGAAGTCACGCAAGCTTATGATTTGCTGTCAGACAAGGACAAGCGTGCGCAGTTCGACCGTGGCGAAATCGACGCCGACGGCAATCCCACCAACCCCTTCGCCGGTATGGGCGGCGGCGGATATGGCGGCGGCTCGCAGCGCGGCTTTCGGCCCGAGGATATGCAGGGTTTCGCCGGCGCGGAAGATCTCGACATCGGCGATATTTTCGAAGGTCTGTTTGGCGGCGGCGCAAGGCGATCGCGTTCAAGCCCGTTCGGCCAGTCGCGCCCCACCCCGCCGCCGAGCAAGGGGGCGGACATCGGCTATCGCCTGCGTGTGCCCTTCGTCGATGCGGCGACGCTCAAGGACCAGCGCATCACGCTGGCCGATGGTAAGACCATCGACCTCAAACTGCCCAAAGGCGTCGAGGACGGCACTCAAATGCGCCTCAAGGGCAAGGGCGAACACGGTCCGGGCGGCACGGGCGACGGACTGGTGACGATCAGCATCGACAAGCACCGCCTGTTCGAACGCAAGGGCGACGATGTGCGCTGCGACCTGCCGATTACGCTGGACGAGGCGGTGGAAGGCGGCAAGGTGCGTGTCCCCACGGTCGATGGCGCGGTGATGATGACGATCAAGCCTGGAACCAGCGGCGGGACAGTGCTGCGCCTCAAGGGCAAGGGCTTTTCGAAGAAGGATGGCGGACGCGGAGACCAGCTGGTGACACTGGAAATCCAGTTGCCCGAGGACCTTGGCGAGCTTGCCAAGCGCCTCGAAGGATGGAAAGACACCAGCGATCCGCGCAGCAAGCTCGGGGCTTGAGCCTTTGACCGAACCCAATTTGCCCGAACCGGAGGAACGCGAGATCCGTTCGCTGACCCCGGAAGCGCGGCGACGGGCAGCTAAACGCGAACGGAGCACCGAAGGCGGCCGGGTTGCGGCCAGGCTGGGGATTGGGCCGCGCAGCTGGGAAGTGATCAAGCGCGTCGCGATCGGCACCTTCAACGACGGTTTCATCCATGCAGGCAACCTTGCCTATCTGGCGATGTTCTCGATCTTCCCCTTCTTCATCCTCGGAGCGGCGCTGTTCTCGCTGGTCGGCGAGCAGAGCGAGCGCGCCGCGACCATCAACGCCGTGCTGTTCGCCATGCCGCCGATGGTCGGCAATGTGATCGAGCCGGTCGCGCGTGATGTCATCGCGGCGCGCAGCGGCTGGCTGCTATGGGCAGGCGCTCTGGTCGCGCTGTGGACCGTGGGCAGCCTGATTGAGACGATCCGCGACATCCTGCGCCGCGCCTATGGCACGCGCATGACCAAGGCGTTCTGGAAATATCGCCTGTTTTCGGCCGGGATCATCATTGCCGCGGTCGTGCTGCTGATGCTTTCGCTCATCACCCAATTCGTGATCGGCACCGCGCAACAGGTCATCGAGGCATACTTCCCGACGCTGGTGGACTATATCTCGGAACTGCAACTCTCACGGCTGGTGCCAGCTTTCGGGCTGTTCGGATCGCTTTACCTGCTGTTCCTGACCCTCACACCCGCTACCTATCGCCATCGGCGTTATCCCAAATGGCCCGGCGTGCTGTTCACGACGCTTTGGTGGCTGGCCACCTCAAGCGCGCTGCCGCCGGTGCTGCGGATATTCTTTCGCTACAACCTGACTTACGGCAGCCTTGCGGGAATAATGATCGCATTATTCTTCTTCTGGCTCGTCGGGCTCGGGGTGGTTATAGGCGCCGAACTCAACGCTGCTCTGGCCGAAACGCCGGAGGAAGAAATGAACAGAATTGGCCAGGAAGGCGACCGGACGCGCACGGCTAAAGCCGCTTCGGTCCGGGCAGAGGCTTCGACGCAGGAGAATTGACATGACCGGATTGATGGCGGGCAAACGCGGATTGATCATGGGGCTCGCCAACAACAAGTCGCTCGCTTGGGGGATCGCCAAGCAGCTTGCCGAACATGGCGCCGAGCTGGCCTTCTCCTATCAGGGCGACGCGCTCAAGAAGCGGGTCGAGCCGCTTGCCGCCGAGTTAGGCAGCGGCTTCACTTTCGATTGCGACGTGTCGGATATGGACGCACTCGACGCGGCTTTCGACAAGCTGAAAGAGCGCTGGGAAACGATCGATTTCGTGGTCCACGCGATCGGCTTTTCAGACAAGACCCAGCTGCGCGGCAAGTTCTACGACACCACGCTCGATAATTTCCTGATGACGATGAACATCTCGGTCTACAGTCTGGTGGCGGTGGCAAGCCGCGCACAGGCGATGATGCCGAACGGCGGATCCATCCTCACGCTGACCTATTATGGCGCGGAAAAGGTCGTGCCGCATTACAATGTGATGGGCGTGGCCAAGGCGGCGCTGGAAACCTCGGTCAAATATCTCGCCAACGACCTCGGACCGCAAGGCATCCGCATCAACGCGATCAGCGCCGGTCCGATCAAGACGCTGGCGGCCAGCGGGATCGGGGACTTCAATTACATACTGAAGTGGAACCAATACAACTCACCACTACGCCGCAACGTGACGATCGAGGACGTGGGCGGTTCGGGGCTCTATTTCCTGTCCGATCTCTCATCCGGCGTGACGGGTGAAACGCATCATGTTGATGCGGGGTATCACACGGTGGGGATGAAACAGGAGGATGCGCCGGATATTGCCTTGAGCTGAGAACTGTTGCTGCGAGCTATGGCTCGAATTGCCGTATACTACTAATTCACATAAGGCTTTTTAGGCATCCGATTGAAAGCCGCGCGCGCTCCATCTCATCTTGGTGCTTGCTAGCAAGCTGCGCTCGATCCCGGCTTATATCTGCCCGTGACTTGGATTGCTCCTTTGCAGCGGCAGATGCACGCTCATCATAGATTTTCTTTGCTTTTTCAACCGACGCAAGCTGTTGTGGAGAGAACGTACCGGTGTCCCGTAGCTTACTCATGATCGACTCTATCGATATGCTGCACAATAGTGATTGGTCATATTGATTGGAACCGCCTTTCAATGCCGCAGCGTTTCCAAGCGATAGCGCTTGAGCCGCCCGCTTGTCGTCAGCTGTGAAGTTTATCGGCTTTGTTATTTTGCTCTCACGCGGGGAAACTGGGGCGGGCTCAGAGCAAGAAACGACAATGAATAGAAGCGCTAGAATGACCGCAGTCGGCGCTGCTCTTGAGCGAACCGCGATTTTCAGCGATTGGAAATGTGTCATTCGAATTGCCTCTGAAGCTTACAGAACGCTATCGGGGTCTTGTCGGAAAGGTCGAATGCACATTTTTAGTCGCGGCTTCGATTGAAGAAGACGCGCTCGCACGTGGGGTGTAGGCTTGATCGATTCGATTATGCAAACGACTATCAATCCTGTTCTCAATTCGATTGGATATTCGACCTAATGGCTGAGCAGAGACGAGCATATCAGAAGAGCTTTGGCGCGTACCGATCTGTCCATTTCCGGCATCAGCTGTCTGACCCCCATCGGAATTCGAATTCGGCTGGGCCCTTGATTTAGTTTGATGCAGCGGATTTGAATAATTTTCGTTCGCAGTTTGGTGTGCTATTTTCGCAAACGCTGGGCTTGTGACAAGTCCTCCCGCAACAACAATACTTATCGCCCTGGCTATTGCTAGCCACGACTTGCGCACTTTCGGGCTCAACTGCTCCATTTGCCTATCGCCCTTCTTTTGGTCTCAACGCGACATGTAAGATTTGCCCGGTAAGCCCTTCAACCTCGTCAGAAGATCGCGCGATCAGCGACAATACTTGAATGTTACAGTGTGCTGGTACTTTGAGCTCGCCCGAGAAACGTCCGCCGTTTACATCTGAATTGGTCAGATTGAATCGTCCCAGCTGGTTGCCATTCAAGCATGTCAGGGACCAATATGGAAGTGATCCGGAAGGCTGAGATATCCCGCTGCTCTGGCCATCCAAATGATAGATGCCGGGCGGAAGCATTTCCAATTGCTTGAGCATGGCTCCGCCTGTTGCAGGTGGCATTGAAAATTCAAATAAACCGCCTTGACGTGTCCGAAGGAGTGTAGCGAAACCGATCGCATCTTCCGGAACATGCCAATCAAACGGTGTTCTCAGACCCTCCTCAACGACGAAGTTTGGATCACGTGACATTCGCCGATCTGCTTGTGGGTGCAATGTCCGATAAAAATTCCAAGCATCGTCATATTTGCCATCCGATATCAATGCTTTAACTAAATTGGCGCGGTCCTGATTCGTCGCTGGTAGATTGGACCCACCTTCAATGAAAAGGTGCATCGCTGCGACCGCATTTGTACGGCTGCTCCCAAGATAGCTCAAGAAGCTCGGCGCCCATTTTGGCCGCTTAGACAAAAGTTGCAAAAGAGCAGCGCGAATTTTCGGTTCAGAAATGGCAACTTTAAGTACCGGGTACAGAAGACTGTTCGCCTCTGTCGACGTTCGCAAAGCCAAGTCATAATTATTGAGCGCCCCTCGAATGTCACCTCGTGCAACTGAGCTCTCAATTTTCCATATTTGAGGTCGCAACTCCCGCCTAGAGAGATTCGCGGAATAGGCGAATATTTCGTTCGCCCTCCTCGTATCGCCCCGCAACTGCGCCTGAAAAGCGAGCACGTTCAATGCTTTCACGGTTGTTGGATCCTGTCGGAGCGCAAGTTTGGCCAGCTTTGCGGGATCGGAACTTTCATTTGCGTCTGGACGCATTGCAAAGCTCAAGTTCGCCGCGTCGGCAGTTATCCGACCATCCCAAGGCGCCAGCACATGGGCTTGGATCGGGTCGACCTTGGCTACGACGTTTCCAGCCGCGTTCGCCACTGCCAGACCACCAAACATAACGGCAACAAATGCCAGCGTAACCCTATGTAACTTTACGCTATGCAGATCAACCACCTGCTTCGTACTGGCAAGAGACACGGCTAGGCTTCCTCCGCACGCTCGTCCGATCGTCCGTAGCTGTACCCGTAGTCATAACCATAGCCATAAGCGACTTTGCGTGCATCGAACTTGGTGAGCACACCGCCAAAGATATGCGCATTTCCGGCTTCCAATCTCGATATGGCCGTTTTGACCTGATTTACGCGGATTCCCCTTGATTCAACTACGTAGATGATTCCCTCTACGCGTGTGGCAATGAGTGGTGCATCAGCGAGCCCCATTACTGGAGGTGAATCAATCACCACATGATCATAGGTGTCGCGCAACCGAGTGAGTAAGTTCGATAGTCGTGATCCTGTCAACAACTCGGCCGCATTGGGAGGAATTGGACCTGCAGTCATGGCAAAGATGCCTAGGTCTGACATCTCAAAAGTTAAACTTGAAATATCCTCTTCGCCGGCAAGGAAATTGCTCAGCCCGCGTTCATGGCCAACCCCGCCCAACTGATGGACCGACGGTGAGCGCATATCGCCATCAATAAGTAAAACTTTCCGCCCACCTCTGGCCAGCGTTGTTGCCAAAGCAAGTGCCGTCGTAGATTTCCCCTCCGCGGGTCTCGTTGAGGTAACGGCTATGGCTCTTGGCACGCCGTGCTCTGTGGTGAATGCTAAGCTTGTTTGAACAGCGAGATAAGCCTCGACCAGATCTGACTTTCTATCTTGCAAAGCCTCTTTCGGGGTTTCGTGTTCGACTCTCGGGATCGATCCCAGAAGTGGCAGTCCAAGCCGTCGCTCGACCTCGGAGGGATCCGTGATGGTTTCATCCAGCTGCTCTAGTCCGAAAGCAAGAGCTGCACCGAGTACGGAGCCGAGGACAAGCGAGACGGCAATATTTAACAACAGCCTGGGGCTTGAAGGCTTGTCCGGCACCTGCGCTGTATCGACAATCGAAATATTGTTGACACCAACTCCGCCAGCAACTCCAATCTCCTTGAAACGCTGTAGCAATCCGTCATAGAGTGCTCGGTTGGTATCAACTTCTTGTTGGAAAATATTGTATTGAATGCTGCGTCGGCGTAAGTCGAGATAACTGCCCTTTAGACTATCGACTTTAGACTGCAGAACCCGCTCTCTTTTTTTGGCTTGCTGATAGTCCGATTCGAGAGATTGCGAGACTCGCGCTTCTTCGCGCGAAATTGACTTGTCAAGTTGGTCAATCTGCGATTTCAGAGCGACTGCCGCCGGATAGGTCGGCTCGAACTGCACCATCATCTGCTGATATTGAGCCGCCAATTCTGCCCGACGCTGGCGCAGATTATTTATTGCAAAGTTATTGAGCGCTTCAGTTGATGCACCTGAACCGCCAGCAAGGCGATAGCGGGCTTCAGCCTCGATCCGGTCTGCAGTTGCCTTGCTTAACGCGGCATTCAATGCTGCAAGGTCGTCAGAAACTATTGAACGTTCCTGCCCCGCCGCCCCGTTCTCTCCGGGCGTACCAGGAAGATTTATGATTTGCTCCTTGGAAGCGTACGCAACAAGCTGGCGCTGCGAGTCGTCAAGCTTCTGTTTGTAGTCGGCCAACTGCTGCTGAAGCACGTCTCGGCCATACGAAGTCGCCTGCACCTTGCGTTCGAGATTCACTTTGATGAAATTATCAGCCCAAGCATTCGCGACCTTCGCCGAAAACGGAGCGCTTGGACTTGTAAAATGAATATCGACTAATCGCGAAAGTCTGGTCGGGTCGACACTCAGATTTCTGAGCAATATTTCACCGGCCATCCGTCGACGATAAGCTCGTCCAGCCGCAGAATAACGACCATTCGTCAAGCGGAATGCATTGCCATTATCATCGTGATCAAACATGCCAAAAAAACTGGGATCGTCGACCAGACGCAATTCGGTGGCCACTCGTTCTGATAGGGAGCGCGATCGCAGAAGCCCGTACTGAGTTTGATAGAACTCCTGATCGGCGACACTTACGTCGCGTTGTACGCCCTGAAAGTTTGTGACCTGATCCCCGTCACGGGAAATTTCAATCGTGGAAGTTGCGGTGAATTTCGGCGTCATCAGCAGCGTGATGATCAAACTCAGCAACACTGCCGAAACAATTGCCCCCAAAATTACCCAGCGCCAACGCAGCGCAATACGAAGATAATCGCGAAGGGGAGAGACGGACTCAGCGGAATTCCTCGAGTCAGATCCAGCCTCGGGCATTCCCGACCCAATCTTAGATGAAAGTATGTTCATGGCCTCACAGTCGGAATAGCGCGATGATTGGCGACACCAATAGCGGCGATAGGGAAACGATATCCTTGAATCGACGCCTTGCTGGACTGTCCCCGACAACGATCACATCGTTGGCGAAAATTGGTGGGTCATCATACACGCCTCGCCTAATTGCATCGATATTGTAAAGCCCCGCGAAATGCTGGCCACGCACGCTTCGAAGAATTACGACGTCCTTGTCACGCGCAAACTCCGTGGTTCCCTTAGCCGAAGCAATCGCGCGCAGTAATGTCATCTGGTTGGTCACCGGATAAAGGCCGGGCTCGACGACTTGCCCGTCCACCGTGACAACCTGGCTGACAGAGCTCCGTATGTTCACGGTAACATCTGGATTTCGAACGAAACGGCCCGCAAGTCTCTTGCTAATCGAGCTTGACAGCTCTTCTGCGGTCTTGCCCCCGGCATCGACCGTACCGATTAGCGGCATGGATATCCTTCCGCTAGCATCTACCTGCATTTCTCTGCTAAGCTCTGGAACACCGAATACATCCACATAGATCGTATCCAACGGCCCGATCAGAGACACACGATCTGGTGCGACTAGATCGCTGCGGACGGGTGCAGGCAGTTCAGTTTGCGACTGCAATACAGTTAATCGACCCGTGGATTCGATTGGCGGACTTCCAGCGCACGCCGAAAGTGCAACGACCAACGCTATCGGAAAAAGACGTTTTAGCATAAAATCACAAGAAGCTCATCAATCAAGGTCCATCGAGGTTGATCAAGACCAGCGACGGCAAGGATAATGGCATGATCCTTCAAATGTAGGTCCGGCGAAACCCCATAGCCGCCGCGACCGAGTCCGCAAAGCTCTAATCCTCGTTATTCGCAACCAATTGTTTCTCCATGTAGAACTGAGACCCATGGAGCGCTCGGACCGCAAAGCCACGTGACCCATAGCGATTGATTGCGCCAATATTGTCGACATTTACATAAAGCCCCATACGATCCGCTCCAGCTTCTCTCGACTGAGACAATGCGGCATCCAGCAAATGCCCCCCGATGCCACGGCGGGGCCGGCAAACTGCGATAGAGAGCAGGAGATGATCTGCGGGCGGTGGGGCGTTCGATTTAGTCGAACGCGCCATTAGTCGACGTATCAGTTTGGAGGAGGCTTGCATGGGATGCTGGGCTGCGGCTCGAGAAATTGCGCCCCAGTTTTCTTTCTTGAATTTGGCAATTTTTTCAGCGATCCCGGTTCCGAATACTGCGAAGCCAACTATTTCGCCGCGCCGTTCGTCCGCAGATGCCTCAAATACAAGAGCTTCGGATCCGCCATCCAGAAACAATTCATAATAACGCATAAGCGCATTTGACGACAGCCGAGATGTGAAGTGCGATGTTGAATAGGCAGCGAGATGTACCGTAGCGATCGCCGCAAGGTCTTGCGTCACCGCGCGACGAATAGGCGCTTTCCGCTCCATCATTTATTATACAAGCTTCACAGCCTGAACGACTGCCTGGATCACATAGTCTACCTGATTATCACTCATCATCGGATCAATCGGCAGACTGAGGCTGTGATCAGCATAATTCTCGGCAATTTCGAGCGAACGCCCGCGGAAATCGCAATCACGATATGCAGCTTGACGATGCGGCGGAACTGGATAGTGAATCAATGTCTCGACTCCTGATTGCTGCAACAAAACTCGCAGCCGGTCACGTTCTGGATGCAAGATGCAGTAAAGGTGCCAAACCGGCTCAACCCCCTCGGCAACCGTAGGGACAACAATGTTCGGCACTGAAGCAAGACCCTCTTGATACCGACGAGCTATGGCACGGCGCCGCTCGTTCCAACCTTCCAGATATGGTAGTTTCACACGGAGAATTGCTGCCTGAACCGGGTCCATTCGGCTATTGTAGCCGCGCTCAAGATGGTGATAGCGAACGATAGAGCCGTAGTTGCGCAGCAAGCGCAGTTTCTCGGCAAGCGAAGCATCGTTAGTAGTAATCGCCCCCGCATCACCAAGCGCCCCCAGGTTTTTCCCTGGATAGAAGCTCCAGGTGCAAAGTTTCGAATGGCTTCCTATGCGTCTCCCAAGATATCTAGCGCCGTGAGCCTGTGCTGCATCCTCAATGACGTTCAACGAATAACGTTCGGCAATCGCTAGGATAGGATCGATAGCGGCAGGTTGTCCGTACAGGTGGACCGGGATAACCGCCCGAGTTTTGTCGGATATGGATTCCTCGATCCGTCTTGGATCGATATTCCAAGTTGCCGGATCAGGCTCGATCGGAATGCAAGTAGCACCACAGTGACTAACCGCCAGCCAAGTCGCGATGAAGGTATTTGACGGGACAAGCACTTCGTGACCGGCGCCGATTCCCAGCGCCACAATCGATAGCTGCAGCGCCTCAAGTCCATTTGCAACTGCTACGCAATATTCAGATTCGCAAAACTGCGCGTACTCACTTTCGAACGCCTCGACCTCCGGCCCGCCGATATATTGGCCAGACCGGAGCGACCGCAGAACTGCGGCCTCAACTTCAGATTGTATGCTTTCGTAGTTGCTACGAAGGTCAAGGAAGTTGACGTTCACTCTCGGCCACCGCTCTCTTAAACTTCAAATAGTCACGAAAATAATCCCGCTCGTCGTATGGATGCGAAGCGAGAACAAGAACAACTGCGTTGCTGGAGAAACAACGTAGGTCCCGCCATACCATTGGGCAAAGGTATAGGCCCTTTGTTGGATCATCTAGCGTATAGCTTTTCTGGCTATGGCCATCATCGATGACAAGCTCAACACTTCCCGCAACTGCAATGATCAGTTGCTCCAATTCTCTGTGTCCGTGTGCGCCGCGCTCAGCGTCAGTAGGAACGCCGTAAAGGTAGTAAACACGCGCAATGTCAAAGGGGATATGCCGTCGCGATTCAACGTATGTCAGGTCACCCCGACGGTCACCGATCTTGGGTAGCTCCATCAGCCTACAATCAGCAATCGCCAAGCTAGCCTCTCACAATTTTCGCACAAAAAGAGCTGGATTTCCGACAACGACTGTGTCTCCTGGCACATCGCGCGTTACAACAGCACCCGCCCCGACCATTGAACCTGCACCAATGGTAACGCCTGGCAAAATTGTCGCCCCCCCCCCAATTGAAGCGCCCGATTTCACTGTTGCACCTACCAACTCGCCGGAGCGGGCGCGACTACGAGGGAAAAGGTCATTTGTGAAAGTCACATTAGGACCGACAAAGACATCATTCTCTAGCGTAATGCCATCCCACAATTGAACTCCAGATTTGACTGTCACCCGGTCACCTATGACCGCCTTCCCTTCAACAAGGACATGCGAGCAAATATTGCAATCCTCGCCAATTCTCGCGCCAGAGATCACAACAACAAACTGCCATACCCTAGTGCGTGCGCCGATCGCACAGCCTGGCTGCACCTCAGCGAGTTCGTGAACACTAGCTGATCGGCTGATCTTCAGCGTCATTGCAATTACGATCGCACCAATCGCGACCAAACGAAGTCATGAACGAAATGAAGAGCAATAGCCGTCAAACGTCTCAGTGGAGAAACCAAATTTCGGTTTTTCGATAGTATTTGCATTTTCTGTTGAAATATCCTGCTGCGCTTCGAAGTCTTCATCGTGTTCGTTGCATGAGAGCGGTAATAAAGCAACGGCTCCGCAATTGCACAAAATTTTGTTGCCGCCGCACTGCGAATGACGAAATCCCAGTCCTCTTCGCGCAACGATTCGTCGAATCCCCCCAATTCGTCATACAAGTCTCGAGAAAACAGCATTGTTCCAGCAGGAACATGCTGCCTGAGGAACACTTGATTAAGAACGGAGCCTCGTCGCACGTGGTGAGGGAAAATTCGGCCGCCATCAAGCTGTGCCTCGTCCGAAAATGTGCGGGCTTGCGAAAAGCAGAAATGCGAGTGAGGATTTTTAGCAATTTCGGCCATCTGCAAGCGGAGTTTATCCGGACGCCACAAATCATCTGAACCCAGCAAGGCAATCCAATCGCCGCGAGCATGCTCTCGTATCGCTCGATTCAGAGTGCGGCAAACTCCCTGATTCTCCTGCTCAAAAAGCTCGAACGAGCCGCCTTTAGCCAAATTTCGTAGGAGATCTGCCGATCCGTCCGTCGATCCGTCGTCTATCACAACCAATTGAACGGGTGAATAGTCCTGCGCCAGCACGCTTTCAATCGAACGGGTGATGTAGTCCCGATGATTAAAACTCGGAATTACCGCGGTCACCAGCGACGAGACAGAGCGAAGATGCCCCATTAATCAGCACCGATCGCATCTTTGACAAGTAGTCGACCTGGCCTGACCGTAGCGAATACCAATATAAATAACAAACCCAAACCGCCCGTGAGAAATCCGACTAGTAAGTCGATTGAATTCACAAAGCTAAATATGGGCACGATGAAGGCAGCTCCAATAAAGCTATATCCGTATCGCCCCCCTAATATATCAACAACGTGAAGAGTTACGGCCAAAATGACTCCGTAGAACGCTATTCCGATAACTCCTGCATTCATGAAGCCATTAGCAATCCATCCGGTATTTGCGCCGATCTGTGCATCGCCAGTCATCAGGAAACCAATATAGTTGACTGAGGGCAAAGGGAGGTCCGACGCGTGTAAGCCAAACCCAAACCTACTTTCGGCCCAGTATTGTGGGCCAATTTCGGCAAATTCTCTAAAGAAGTAGTAGTGGATTTGAGCCGGAATGAAAACCAGACGGTTTGCAAACGAAGACCCAAGCAAATCTTCCCATCTTGTACCAACAGCAATCACGGTGAGAAAGGTAAGAAAAAGGAAAACGCCTATCAAATACAGGTGACCTGACCTGTGTGACAAGGAAATATAAATCATAATAACAAAAAATGGGTAAAATAACATTGCCTTGTGTGATGACAATCCGAAGAATAAAATTCCAGATATTACCGTCATGGCGATAATATAATATTTCTTCTCATGGAGCGCGCATGCAACAATGAGGCCTGAGAGAGGACCTGCCGCGAATGGCAGGAGATAATTGAGCGGAAATCTAAGCGACTCATTGAAGTCTTCGCGATAGTCATAAACGCTTGAAAGCGAAAAGTTCATCTTTCCGCCAACATGGAAAGCAAGAAACGCTAGGACAGCGAAAAGCATTGCCAACAATACAGCTATATTTATTTTCGCTTGGCGTGGCCTAGTATCGAGTGAAAAATCAACTGCATTTTTTTGCATGATCCAGCACAGAAACATGACGAACCAAACCCCGCCGAACATCAGAAACATAGCGTAACGATCGCTTCCCTGTATCGCAGACAGGACGGCTGCCGGGAGAAGTAGAAATATCGCCGAAAGCCAAGCGAATATGTGGCTCATGCGCCGAGGATCGGTTGGAAGCGAGAGGCCAAGGATAGCTATAACCCCGAATTCCACCCATCTATCAGGGCGCGGATCTATTCGAAAAGAGCCAAATGCATAGCGAGGAGCAACGATGTGGTCATAAAGAGTGCTGAGGACGCTATAAAGTGCTATCAGCGCAACCACGCTTATTAGCCGTGAGCGCGTTACCCACCCCAATAGTCCGGTTCGTGGCCGACTGTCGGCTCCAAAGCGATGCGCGTCAGCTCGCAAGAAGGTCATCATACACCTCGACTAGCCGCTCGCCTTCGCGATTCCAATTGTAGAGTTCACGCACGAGCCTGGCACCTTGCTGCCCCATGCGCTCAGCGCGCACACGATCTTCATGGAGTACCTGGATTGCGGCAGCAATCTGGGACGGTGAAGACGGGTCGACGAGAAGCCCTGCCTCACCGTCCTCAATAACGCTCTTCCATATCGGAAAGTTAGACCCAATGACCGCGAGCCCAGATGACATATACTCGAACAGCTTGTTCGGCTGAGAATTGACATGGTTTGGCGCCGGGAGGAGGGTAACGATTCCAGCGAAACATGATGCATAAATTTGACCGACCACCTTTCGGTCTACTTGGCCATGATAAGTGATATATCGCCAACTTGGATGAGATCGCACAGCTTCTTCAAATGCATCATTTGCAAAAGTACCAGCGATATGAACCGGGATGTCACGATCGATCAGCGCGACGGCATCCAGAAAAGGTAAAATTCCACGCGCAGGACTGAGCGCGCCGGCATAACAAACGCCAGTGCGATCAATTTCCTGTAAATTTGGAAATTTAAATTCGTCAGCAATAGGATAATTATTAATTGTTACGACACTATTGGCTCTACTTGAAAAGAATTTTTCAATATGGGGAGTAGCAGCAATCACAAGATCTATTTTTTCGACAACAAAGTCTTCAATTGCGCCGACACCATAGCTGACACTCTTTCGTAATATTTTTGGGATCCAATCCTTTTCTACTACATCCTCACGAAAGCACTCGTGCGAGTCGAAGACTACTTTGGCTCCTGTGAACTTCTTCAGCATTAAGCCACAGGGAAGTAGCTCGGGGTCGTGAAAGTGATATACTTGGGCATTTGCCTTCAAAGCCTCTCGATACACCCGATAGGTCTGGCCAATCATTCGCGTCGCACGGTTCTCTGGAGTTGGCAGATTGACGATTTGTATGTTTGTTCCCGACAAAATTTCCGGCGATTTGACACCCACAAGTGTCACATCGAAGCCAGCGCGGGACAATGTCGCACATTCCTTGCGAAATATGCGTATGTCGTTGACTCTGTGGACCGATGTAAGATGGCACACTTTACCGCGCGAAGCGCTTCGATTTACCTTCGATTTCATAGCAATCACCTAAAACGGCCCCGCAAAGACTACCCGGATGATTCCCACTATACATGAAGCAGTAATGCATTGAATATCGATAAAGGTCTTTGTCAAGCTCGTATTTATTTGAAAAAATGGATACCTGTAAATATTTTTATGCATCATACCGTCTCGTAGAGTACCATATTATTCCTGTTTATTTATTTGATGGTGAAAGGATGGAGTTTTAGATATACTTATTAGGGATTATAAACTAATTATAATAAGGTATTTGCCGACGATGGCGAGGGGGCACGGAAGAGATTGCATCAGTGGCATTGTTAATTTGTATCCAAGGGATTTCCGAATCAGTGAGAATGCAAAACCACGGCAGGGTGTAAATGAACATTGCACTTCTCAAATGGGGCAACTGTGGCTCGGTTGCGGAACGCTCATGAAAGCGCCCGAACGTCTGCAGCTCCCGACCGTAAGCTGCAAAGACACCCATACCAACTACGCGAGTCTCACGCAGGCGCCATATAGGAGCAGGCTAGCTGACGCCCCAGACTACCGAAGCAACTGATCATTCGCCGTTCCGCGGAACTAGTTTGAGGGAAGCGCCAACTGCGCCACAGATATTGTGTCGCTATCTTTAAGATCTAAATTTTTGGCCTTTCATTTGCGTTGCTCGCAGCCCAACTCGATAGAGTCAAGTACGCCGCATACATAAAGAAACATCCAATACCAAAAATAAGTAGCAAATCATCGAGATTCAGAAGCCTTGCACCAATTTCGAGCGTAACAACAGTATAAACGAAGTAGGCTAATTGCCATGCGCCAAGAGTTCCGATGCGATTGGTGAGGACCAGAATGAACGAAACCGGACTCGCTATGACACGCCAGAGCACAGGAAGCAGCACGAGAACAAGAAATGTTCCATCGGTTCTCCATCCCGGCCCCACCAATGAACGTAGAATCGGGTGTCCAACGGTTGCCGTAGCTGCCATGGTCATGGCAGCCAGAACCGTCATCGCCGCGACAAAACGCCAGAACAGCGGCGTCACCGATGAGCCAGCACGCAAGCGATCGCCAGCGTGCTTAATGAAAGTCTGCCCTCCTGCGGTCGCAACCAAGATTAGAGGAGCACCAAGTAGGCGTTGCACTTGTGCGTAGTCGCCCGCTGAACGGGCGCCATAGGCAGTTGCGATCGCAAGCAATGGCAGTGCGAGCGCAAGAACATTTAGAAGAGCCATGGGTGTGGATATAACCGGGTATTGCCACATCCGAATAAGCGCACCAGCACTTTCGCGCCAACCACGACGCAGAGTAATTCCACGAAGAGCAGTCAAACCGAAGCCCGCCGATACCGCCGCACCGATCGCCATGGAGATCACAAGATTGTGAACCGCCAATAATGCTGCCAGCGCAAAGACCAAAGGCTGTACTACCTTGATGGTTGCAAACAGCCAGAACATGCCTAGCCTCGTGCAGAGCCCCGAAGCAATGAAAATTAATCCTTGAAAGAGCCCGATTGCTCCAATCATCGGCAAGTCTGATGCGGAAAATGGGATATTGACGCTCAAAGGAGTTTTCAGCGCCACCCAAAGTATCGCAATTGCCAACGGGACGACCAGAAAGGGCAGCACCACACAGGCACGCGCAAATACCGCCACATCGACATCGTCCGCACCACCAAGTGCAAGATCCATTCGCAGTGCAGCAATAGTCCCCACGATACCGGCAACAGCGTAAATTACCGAATAGGTGCCAAATTCCGCAGAACCGTAGGCTCGCGCTAGAAGTGGCATCGACACTAGCAGGATAAATTGACCTGCGCCTATCCCAAACATCGACAAAAAGAGATCGCGCCTGATCATGCGGTAGATTACGCGTAGCCACTCAGGGACACGTGCACGTCACCTTGGTTCATGCGCCAATTCGAGCAGATACTGCCCATATGAACTGTTCTTCATAGCCCGCCCAGAGGCCAACAGTACATTGCGCTCAAGCCAGCCACGCCGGAATGCAATTTCCTCCAAGCATGCGATCTTCAAACCCTGCCGAGTTTCAACTGTCTGCACGAAGTGTGATGCCTCCAGAAGGCTTTCGTGGGTGCCCGTATCTAACCAGGCGAAGCCTCGTCCAAGCAATTCAACCTTAAGATCACCACGCTCAAGATAAGCTTGATTAACACTCGTAATTTCAAGCTCGCCCCGCCCGGACGGCTTGACCGCCTTCGCGATCTCAACCACATCATTATCATAGAAGTAAAGACCAGTTACCGCAAACTGCGATCGCGGCTCTTGGGGCTTTTCCTCGATTGACATGACGCGCATCGATTTGTCAAATTCGACCACACCAAATCTTTCGGGATCGGTCACTCGGTATCCGAATATCGTTGAACCCTTGTCGCGTGCATCTGCACCCTTGAGCAATTCCGTGAGCCCCTGACCAAAAAATAGATTGTCGCCGAGGATCAGGCAAACTGGGTCTTGACCGATAAACTCTTCGCCCAAAATGAATGCTTGAGCCAAGCCATCGGGGCGCGCCTGAATAGCGTACTCGATACAAATCCCGTAATCACGACCGTCTCCAAAAACGCGCCGGAAAATTTCAAGATCTTCCGGTGTAGTAATGATCAGAATTTCGCGTATGCCTGCAAGCATAAGGACGGAGAGAGGATAATAGATCAGCGGTTTGTCATAGACGGTCAGCAGCTGCTTTGAGACACCCTTGGTCGCCGGGAACAGCCTAGTACCGGAACCACCCGCCAAAATTATGCCTTTGCGTCGCGTCATTCACCTACTTCCTCTATTGCGATACTCAGAGCATCTATGACACGGTTCTGATCTTCCCTGCTTAGATCCGCGCCCATCGGCAAGCTCATCACCATACTCGCAACTTCTTCACTGTTCGGAACCCATGCATGGGGGTCGCATTTTTCGTAGGCTGGCTGCCTATGAAGTGGCCGGGGATAGTGAACCGCAGTGGGAACTCCCATCGCCTGCAGCTTTTCCCGAACGCGATCCCGGTGTTTGATGAAAACGGTATATTGCCCCCAAACACATGTTCGATCGGAGCGAACCGTTACTGGACTCACACCGATGCCTGACAGTCGTTCGCTGTAATACTGTCCGAGAAATTGCCTACGCTCGATTTCCCAATCGAAACGTTCCAACTTTGCAAGCACAACCGCACACTGCAGTGTGTCCATTCGCCCGCCTACGCCAACCCGGGTGTGATAGTAGCGATCCGACTGTCCATGAGTACGAATCTCACGCATTGCGTGCGCAAGATCGGGGTCGTCAGTGAATATCGCGCCGCCATCGCCATAACATCCCAGAGGTTTGCTTGGGAAAAAGCTCGTGCAGCCCACAAGCGAGGTGGCACAGCTCCTCCGGCCACGATACAACGCTCCGAAACTTTGAGCGCCGTCTTCGATTACGGGAATACCGAGAGGCTGCGCAACGGCAGCGACCTCATCCATATTCGCAATCTGGCCATAGAGACTAACAGGTACAATCGCCTTGGTTTTTGGGCCAATTCGCCGAGCGATCTGATCGGGATCGATATTGCAGGTGTCAGACTCAACATCGACGAAGATTGGGCGCGCCCCCAACAGAACGATCACTTCTGCGGTCGCCACGAATGTGAAAGGCGTCGTAATGACTTCATCACCGGGACCAATGCCTAGTGCCATGAGCGAGATAAGAAGTGCCTCAGTCCCGCTCGCAACCGTAATACAGTGATTGGCGCCGGTGAAATTTGCTAGCCTGCCTTCAAGTTCTACAACTTCTGGCCCCATAATATACTGACCATGGGCGAGTACTTGGTCGATCCTGCTGTGGATAGACGTTCTTAGGGCGTCATACTGGCTGTGCAGATCGATGAAACGCATCAAGAGGGATCCTCCACAATTCGGCCACCATTAAGGCGATAGGCTTCACCGGTTGCAGGGCAACGCGCCAATGCACATCCGTCAAGCGGGAGATCAAGCCGTTCACCAAATCGGCTCATCCAACCGATTTGTCGCGCCGGCACCCCAACAACAAGGGCGTAAGGTACGACATCTGTCGTTACGACCGCGCCTGCTCCAACGAAAGCATAGCGACCAATTGTTGTCCCACAAACGATGGTGCAGTTTGCACCCAATGTCGCCCCTCGTTCAACCAATGTCGTACGATATTCCGTCTTGCGACTGACTTCTGAGCGCGGATTGTAAACGTTGGTGAAAACCATTGACGGCCCACAAAATACGTCGTCCTCAAGCGTTACGGCGTCATAGACACTAACGTTGTTCTGGATCCGAACTCGATTTCCAATCATCACGTTATTGGCTACAAAAACACCTTGGCCGAGCGAAGAGTCGGTGCCGATGCGAGCTCCACTGCACACATGCGTCCAATGCCAGACGCGCGTGCCTCGGCCGATCGTCGCGCCAGGGTCAACAACTGCTGTTGGGTGAATCAGTTCTTCTGGCATCACAATGATCGGATCATCGCTCTAGTGGCAGGGAAACGGTCACACCGTCTCTTGCGCTACGGTAGGCGGCCACGAGCAGCTCTAGCGACTTGAGCCCTTCTCTTCCATCAGTATGGGGCAAGTCTTTGCCACGCAAAGTATCGACAACATTCTGATAATAGAGAGGATGGCCAAAGCCATATACCGAAGTAGTTGCGTAAGAAGCATTTTGAACTTGCTCATCATAGTCACGTTCGTCAGCAAACGCCCAGTGCTGCACGTCGTTTACCGCAAGTCCGCCTACGCGCACCGTGCCTGTCTCGCCCACTACTGTAATGCTTCCCTCCAAGTTCTTTGGATAGGTCAACATGGTCACGGCCATGGAACCCAGCGCTCCACTGCGCCAGTGCACATTTAGGACGCCAGTGTCCTCGGATTCGATCTTTCGAGTTGTCGACATCATAGCCTGAACCTTGTCAACTGGCCCAAAGAGCCATTCGAACAGGTCCACGTAGTGGCTAGCCTGATTCATGAAGGCACCACCATCAAATTCCCAGGTGCCGCGCCAGTCCGCTTGATCATAGTAAGCCTGGTCCCTCGCCCATAAGACATTAACATGGACCAAGTGAATTCGGCCAAATCGCCCATCATCAATTGCCCTTTTAAGCAATTGCAAGGTCGCGTTGCGGCGGTTCTGTTTGACGACGAAAAGGTATACTCCCGCTCGGTCGCAAGCGCCAACCATATTCAAGCCATCTCGCCAACGAGTGGCCATTGGTTTTTCGGTCACCACATGCGCGCCATGGCGCGCTACAGCAATCGTATGGGCAGGATGCAAACCACTAGGTGTACACAGCGAAACCACGTCAGGCTTGCATTGCTCGAGCATAAGCTCAAGATCGGTGAAAGCGATACAGCCATACTTGTCGGCCGCCTCTTGCGCCAGATCCTGCATCACGTCGCAGACAGCGACGATTTCGAAATCCTCCGGATAAGCCTCGATCGCTCCGAAATGATTTTTGGAAATACGCCCGCAGCCGATCACAGCGATACGGATCTTGCGTCCGACAATCGCAAGTGGCCTTCCATTCATTCCAGTCAGCATTGCTGCCCCTCAAAGTCTAAATACATTGAAGCCCGCCTCGGCCAACAAGTGCCTGTTATAAAGCGATTTTACGTCGGCCAAAACTGCACCATCCCCGGGACATATCTCCCTCAATTGTGAAGGTGACATGCTGCGATATTCATTGTGCCCGACAGCGACGACAAGCGCGTCCACCGGCTCGGCTGCGCTGATGCTGCCTAACCGAAGGCCGGTCTCACGGTAAAGCTCATCCGAATCACACCACGGGTCAACGACTACCGTTTCTACGTTCCAGCGATGCAGCTCGGCAATCAGATCGACTACCTTACTGTTCCTAATATCCGGGCAATTCTCTTTGAAAGTAACTCCAAGGATCCCAACTCGATTACCTAGTATCGGCTGCTTATGAGACAACATCATCTGCACAACCTTACGCGCTACATAGCGCGCCATATTGTCGTTGATGCGGCGACCTGCGAGAATGACTTGCGGATGGTAACCCATTTCCTCAGCTTTATGCGTGAGGTAGTATGGATCAACCCCGATACAATGCCCGCCAACCATACCAGGACGATAAGGAAGGAAATTCCACTTACTGCCAGCCGCCTCGAGGACCTCAATCGTATCAATTCCGAGACGTTCGAATATGACAGACAACTCATTTACGAATGCAATATTCAAGTCTCGCTGGGCATTCTCGATGACCTTTGCAGCCTCCGCCACGCGAATTGCAGAAGCTGGGTAGGTCCCTGCTAATATTATTGAAGAATAAAGATTATCAATTATTTTGGCGACTTCAGGTGTCGATCCGCTCGTTATCTTTTTAATCCTGGTCAGAGTATTAATCTTGTCTCCAGGGTTGACTCTTTCCGGGCTATATCCACAAAAAAAATCTTTATTGTATTGAAGACCCGAGATTGCCTCAAGGACAGGGACACATTGTTCTTCAGTACACCCGGGATAGACCGTGGATTCATAAATCACGATATCGCCAGCCTTGAGTACGCTTGCGACCGTTTCGGTAGCCTTTAATAGCGGCCTAAGGTCAGGTCGATTAGCACCATCAATCGGCGTCGGAACGGTCACTATCAAGATTGAGCATTGCTCAAGGTCAGCAGCATCTGCAGAAAAGCTCAAAAAGCGGGCGCCCGCAAGAGATGCGCCCGCAACTTCTCGCGTCACGTCGTAACCGCTTTCAAGCTGAGCAACACGCTCGCGATTTGTGTCGAAACCGACAACTTCCCGGCTTCTTCCAAACTCTACCGCGAGTGGTAGTCCGACATACCCCAAGCCAACGACACCGACCCTCGCATCCTCAAGCGTCACAACCGCGCCCTCCAAATATCCGCAATACATTGCCTCGACCCGCGATCGCTTCGAGAGCAAACTACTGACCTTATAAATACATTGAAAATCTTGCCGCAAAGAGCCGCCTTGGAGCGCCCTCTATCAGCAGGAAATTGTTTGCGCAACGCAACCGCGGTGACGGGTCAACTAACCACTTCATCTTGAAATCTCTACGAGTGAATTTCCCCCTCGTAGATCTGTGATCCGATTGTACTCCAATTGCGCGCCAACTAGGCGTCGCAACTCTAGTCCATTTTTGCCGCCACCAAGATCGTTCCGCACTATTGCCGCACCGGACACGTAATTCGGCGGCACCCCAACGACTCGAACGCAGTTTCGCCAAGATGCCTCTCCGGAAGCCGAAACGGTATTCCCGACAATTCGAATGTTCGACGCTCGACCAGATTGGGCATAAATACAAATGGCATCCTGCAGCTCTGAAGAATGACTGGCAGCAATAATTTCATTATCAATAAATTCCGTGCCAGATATACTATCTTTATAATCCCCTTGAAAAGATGCGTAAATTCCAGCTTGCATCACATTGCTAAATTTGCAGTTTCTAACTATATTATCTTTCCCATTGTAAATAGAAACTCCGCCCTTTATTCTATTTCCGCTCAACTTTTCGACTATGTTCCTTGAACCTACTAAGCGAACAATGTCAGTTTGGACTGCATCATGAACCAAATTATCGGTGATCAATGCATCGCTCGCATAGAGATAAGCTAATTTTTCATGCACATCTGCGATGTTTTTTTCAATAACATCTCCGGTTGTTTCGCCATGAAGGCCGCCGGCAAAATAGCCAGAAATCAATCTTCTACCTAAGTCATCTCGCTCAAATCGATTCCCAACAATATGATGTCCGCCTCCACCTGTTGCGCGGATGCCGAAAAGGGCTGTGTTGCCTCTGATATAATCCCTGATGCCGCCGCGCCACGTCGCGCTGATTGCCGCATTTCGGCAGTTCCACAAGTGGATGCCGATTTTCGGCACATTTTGGACCAAAGGGCCTGAGAAACAGAACCGGTCGCCCGTCACAAATATCAAGCCGGGATGACTTATGTCTGCTTTTAAATTTCGTGAATCTGACGCCCCAGGCCCGCTGATGAAACCATTGCCCACAATCGCAACATCATCCCCTTCGACCCGAAAGAGGTAAGGTGGATTTTCACGTACTTCGCCATGAGTGGCCCTGATCCCTCCATTCAATATGATGCGCATTTTGCGCTGTATTGCCAGCGCCTCAGTTAGCCCTCCGGACGTGTCGATTGCAAACACTCCACCTTCGGACGCCGGGACAACAAGCGCGCCCCCAGTTGGAACCTTATCTATTGCAGCCAAAAATGCAGAACGGTTGTGAACAGGATCAGCCGTGACGCTCGCACCGAAATCAGTCACACTTAATTCAGTGCCAGCACAAGCAGCTTGACCCGTAATAAAAGCGCCACAAACAATCGATGAGCTTGTCCAGGCGAGCGCCTTACGACGATCGATTTGTATCATTCTACCTCATAACGCTCGGGTTGTGCCGTTTGCCGCACCGCCCGACCCTCGGAGCGCGGCTGAGTGACCATGTGCACGAGATCAATCACGCCCGATGATCGGAACTCTGGCACAGCACGCTTGAGCAGTTCGTGAATGGCATGGGTATCAAAGCGCTCTAATGCGCCCTCAAGACCGAGCATAACCGCTGAAAATTCACTCATGCTCATGTGAGCTTCGCGCGACTTAAGGATCAGTGGGTGGCGGGTTTCGATCGGATCATCGCCAATCAACAGCTCCTCGTGGAGCTTCTCTCCAGGCCGTAAGCCAACGATCGTGACCTCAATATCCCCATCCGGATTATTGTCGTCCTTTACCGTCGAGCCCGACAGCTCAATCATTTTGTAAGCAAGGTCAGCGACGCGAACTGGCTCACCCATGTCCAGCAGAAACACTTCCCCGCCTTCAGCCATTGCACCAGCCTGAATGACCAGCTGCGCCGCCTCAGGAATTGTCATGAAGTAGCGCGTCACCTCAGGATGCGTAATTGTCAGAGGGCCACCGCGCGAGATCTGCGAACGAAACAATGGGACGACCGAGCCGCTGGACCCAAGCACATTGCCGAAGCGAACCATGGAAAAGCGTGTTTCATTAGATTCTTCTGCGAGCGCCTGAAGTGAAAGTTCCGCAAGGCGTTTGGTCGCCCCCATCACATTCGTTGGCCTAACTGCCTTGTCTGTCGATATGAGCACGAAATTTTCTACCCCTGCCGAACATGCAGCGAGCGCGGTGCGATAGGTACCGAAAACGTTATTCCAGACACCTTCCGCGATGTTCTCCTCGACCAGAGGTACGTGCTTGTATGCCGCGGCGTGGTATAGCGTATCTGGCCGCCAAGCATCGAGGATTGTCGCCAAACGGGAGGCGTCGCGCACCGATCCAAGGAGGGGGACAAGGGTCGTTCGCAAGCAGGTTTCGATTGCCTTGAGTTCTCTGTCGATCGCGTATAGGGAATATTCATTCTGCTCGAATAATATCAAAGTACGAGGACCCGTTCGCAGGATCTGACGACAAAGCTCGCTCCCTATAGAACCGCCTGCCCCCGTCACCATAACAACTTTGTCTCGAATATGGCGCGCGAACAACGCTTCGTCTGGCTCAACAGGATCCCGCCCCAGTAGGTCCTCGATATCCAAGGGTCGCAACGCATTAACTTCCACACGACCGTTTGCGAGATCCATCAAACCCGGGACCGTTCGCACATTGACGTTCAACTTTCGAAGTTGGTCAAGTATCTCTCCGCGTCGCTTTCGGCTTGCAGATGGCATCGCAAGCAGGATGTCGGAAATGCCCCGCTTTTCAACAATCTTTGGAAGTAGGGACGGGCTGTAGATGTGTTTTCCGTTGAGGACTGACCGTTGCAACAATCGATCGTCATCGACAAACCCCTGCAAATCCATCTCCCGGCTGCCAATAACCGCAGAGGCTAGTTGCCGCCCAGAGGCGCCGGCCCCGTAAATAAGCACTCTCGTGCGATTACTTCGAACCTGCATATTGCCGAGAACCGAGCCCAGTGCAATCCGACTTATTGAAAGAGCAAGAAAATACAATAGCGGCTGAATCAAGCCCACTGTTCTGGGAACACCATGCACGCCGAGCAGCAGGAAAACTGCAGAATAAAACATCGCGTAAACGAAGCATGCTCGGGCAATTCCGACTAGAGCCTCAAGGCCTATGTGTCGGAATAAGGCCCTGTATAGGCCAAATAACCAAAATATTGGAAGTGCAGATAATGATAGAAGTGCGGCAATCCACTGACTGCCATAAAGATAGTTCCAAGCACCAAGACGAAGGTAGAATGCCAGCCACACTGCCGCTAGTGCGAGGCAGGCATCAATCAGAATCACAATTATCCGCTTGGCAGATCGTGGAAGCCCCAGAGAATCATGAATAATTCGCCGGGCTTGGTCTTGAACCAATAACAAAATTCTCGAGAACATCACGTGACCCGCATTAAACTTTTCGTGCGGCGGATATAGTGCAAAGTAGCAGCAAAGCCTAGCTTGGGCCGGAATGAAACCCGGCACTCGCTAACACACGGAAAGGTAATCAAAGGAGAAAACCTGACGAGGCGCCCTTGATGGACGACAAGGCCCGCAATATGGCTGCTGCATAAGCCGCCTTAGCGGCTCAATCCGCGAGGACTTTCCGTTGACAAAACCCTTCCTGCCATTCGCCATGCCCGATATCGGAGCGCACGAGCAGGAGGCCGTCTGCAAAGCGCTGTCTTCTGGGTGGCTGACAACAGGCCCAGTAACCAAGCGCTTCGAGTGCGACTTCGCTGCTTTTCTTGGCGAAGAAATTGAAACAATTGCGGTAAACTCAGCCACCTCGGGGCTTCATCTCGCCCTTGAGGCGCTTGGAGTTGGCGTTGGCGACGAGGTCATTGTGCCTTCGCTGACTTTCACTGCAACAGCTGAAGTCGCCAGGTATCTTGGCGCTGATCCGGTGTTCGTAGAGGTGATGCGGGATTCTCTAACAATGGACCCAGACAGTGTGCGTAGGGCCATTTCACCTCGAACCAAGGCGATCATACCCGTTCATTACGGTGGGATCTCTTGCGACATGCCGCGCCTACTAGAACTTGCGCGCGAGGTAGGCGTGGCGGTAGTCGAAGACGCGGCGCACGCGCTTCCTACGACCTGTAAAGGAAAGCTCATTGGTACGCTCGATAGCGATATTACCGTTTTCAGCTTTTACGCTAATAAGACGATGACGACCGGCGAGGGCGGTATGATCGTTACCCGCTCGAAGGAGCTTGCAAAGCGCATGAAGATCATGCGGCTGCACGGAATTGACCGCGATGCTTTCGAGCGATTTCGATCGGAGAGGCCGAGCTGGTATTATGAGGTTGTGGCTCCGGGGTTCAAATACAACCTCACAGACCTGGCATCGGCGATTGGTATCGAGCAACTCAAGCGATTACCTGAGTTTCTAGAACGGCGTACTGTTCTAGCACAGCGCTATCACGAAGAACTCGCCCATTTGCCTCTCGTGCTTCCGGCGCAGTCGCCGACCGGCGACACGCACGCGTGGCATTTGTATGTTGTGCGGTTGAGCGATGAAGCGATTGCCAATGCGGTTGAGCGAGATTGGGTCATTCGCGAACTTGCTGACAAAGGCATCGGGACCAGCGTTCACTATGTACCGCTTCATCGGCAACCATACTGGCGCGACCGCTATGGTCTTTTACCGGGCGACTTTCCTGTGACCGAAGCCGCCTATCAGAGTATGTTCTCGATCCCTATATACACTCGCATGACACAGGATGACCAACAAAGAGTCATCGAAGCCCTTCACGCCGTCCTAAGTTAATGTCCAAACGCCTGTTCGATATTTTTGGCAGTCTACTCGGTCTTGTTTTGCTATTACCAGTCTTCCTGGTCATAGCGATAGCAATAAAGCTTGAAAGCAGTGGTCCCGTTTTCTTCCGACAAATTCGTATTGGCAAAGACGAAGTTCCATTCCGTATTCACAAATTTCGGACCATGCGGGTTGAGCAAATGACTAGTGCTTCCAAGGTCACCGCCCTAGGGGATCCTCGGATCACACCACTTGGTGCGAAGTTAAGACGGTACAAAATTGACGAGTTGCCGCAGCTTATAGATGTTCTCAATGGAGCGATGAGCTTGGTCGGACCAAGGCCCGAAGTGCCAATCTTCGTTAAAGCCTATCCAGATCATATTAGAGCCCGAGTTTTTTCGGTGAAGCCCGGCATTACTGAGCGATCATCAGCGGAGTTCATCGACGAAGAGAGATTGCTAGCATCTTCAGATGACCCGCATTCTTACTATATTACTAATATACTACCAAGAAAGTTAGCCTTGAATTTGGAGTATGTGGACAACGTTAGCTTAATAAATGACCTGAAAATCATATGTGCCACACTTCTTATTCTCTTCAAGCGAAGCTCAAACTGAACGAATGACCAAACGACAACGGCCAGTTCATGGGAACGACTTCATGTCATCGGGCAAAAGTTCCGAGTGAGGTCGGCGCCGCACGTGCCTGGGGCCTGCCCCCAGACACGTTACCATCCCATCAAACATGGAGTGCTCTGCCACCTGAATTTTGGACCATTCGCAGTTAGAGTTTTCCGCCGTAGACATCCTTGGCTGGACTAGGAGTTACGGCATGAGCCGAAGGCAGGCGAAGCCAACGCATCGAAGTTCACTGACGCGCAGAAGGCGTTCGTCATCAAGCAAGGCGAGGAAGGCACGCCGGTGGCGGAGATCTGCCGCAAGGCAGGCATCAGCCAGGCGACTTACTTCAACTGGAAGAAGAAATATGCTGGCCTGATGCCGTCGGAGATGCGGCGGATGCGTGAGCTGGAAGACGAGAACGGACGGTTGAAGAAGATCGTTGCCGATCTGACCCTGGATCGGGAGATGTTGCAGGACGTCATCCGCCGGAGCCGCAGGCGGCCAAGCGAAGCGCGGCCAACGCTCTGAGGCCGGATCGGAAGCGCGAGCTGGTCGACGGGATGCTGGCGGACTGGGGCGTGTCGATCCGGAGGGCCTGCCGGGCACTGCCGTTCGACACTTCCAGTTATCACTACCAGTCCCGTCGTACCGATCCGGCCTTTCTGAAGAAGCGTATCAAGGATATCTGCGAGACGCATGTCCGCTACGGCTATCGGCGTGTGTATTACATCCTGCACCGGGACGGTTGGTGCGTGAACCTGAAGAAGGTCTACAGGCTTTACAGGGAGTTGGGCCTGCAGCTGCGGAACAAGACGCCCAAGCGGCGGGTCAAGGCGAAGCTACGGGAGGATCGGGCGCCGGCGATCAGGCCGAACGATGTCTGGGCAATGGACTTCGTGCACGATGAGCTGGCGACTGGTCGCAAGTTGCGCATCCTGACAGTGGTCGACACGTTCTCCCGGCTATCGCCGGTGATCGATCCCCGGTTCAGCTATCGCGGTGAGGACGTGGTTGCCACGCTGGAACAGGCATGCAGGAAGGTCGGCTATCCGAAGACTATCAGGGTGGACAATGGCAGCGAGTTCATCTCGCGGGACATGGATCTGTGGGCTTACCAGCGCGGTGTGATCCTGGAGTTGGCTGCGCCGCCCTTCGGGTCTCCCGCCCTGGCAAGCCCACAGACAATGCGTTCATCGAAGCGTTCAACAGCAAGCTGCGCAGCGAGTGCCTGAACGCCCACTGGTTCCTGTCGTTGCAAGATGCTTGCGAAAAGCTGGAGGCGTGGCGTAGACACTACAACGAAGAGCGACCGCACAGCGCGATCGGGAATATCCCCCCGATCATGCTGGCAAACTCAGCCGGTGAAACCAGCCCACCGGATCTGAGAAAGGCGGAAAACTCCAGGCCCGAGCGGTCCAAGGTTGGGTAGCAGTGCACCCGCAATACGCTCCACCCATCACACCCAGCGATCGGCATCAAACCGGCGCAAGGCTTCACTGGAAATTATTAGAGACATCGGATTCAGACCATTCACAATTTCAGTAACGGAGACGCTCGGCGAGACTTTGCCGAACATACACGCACGGACGATCGACGAAGAGATGTTGATGAACGTCGTGCCAATCATGAAAAATTTCAAAGCGGCGACGGAATTATCGAAGGCCGAGATGCCTGACTTTCTCGGAGTCGCGCCTCGTCAATTCCCAAATACAGTATACGCTGAAACCAAACTTCCAATTTCTATGGCCGATCCTTAGTTCTACTTGCGCCTCCAAGCCAAAATGCGGCAATCGTAATTATAGCCATAATCATAGGTGTTCGTGCCGGATAGTCAGTTATGCTAGCAACCAACACTAAACCTAAAGCTCCCGATCCGACTTTAGGCAAAGTTGACCCAGGGCCATGAGCACGCCAAGCTCGTATACTTGCCAATGCCCACCAAATCACCGATGCGGCGAGCAGCAGAAGCGCCAAAATCCCTCCACTAAGAATGACTTCAAGCCAGTCGTCGTGCGCATGGTTGAGATAAAGTGGGCTCAGCAGGCTGTCGGGCTCCCAAATCCGATAAACTGGATCGAACCCACCAAAGCCTGAGCCAACCGGGAAATAGGCTGAAATCATCTTAAGGATGACTGGAAGAGCCTTAACTCGTAAGTCTTGGCCCGCATGCATCTCTGTCAAGCGATTAAGAGCTACAGCTCGATCAAGAAAAATGCTCAAGCCGATTATCGTCGCCAGCGCCAGAAGGAACACGCCAATGATAAACAATTTCGACCGCTTGGGTATCTTACCTAGAGCTTTTGCAAATTGAGTTCTGACTGCCAGCAAGCCGAGTACCACGCCGCTTACGCAAGTAAGGATTCCCATTCTCGATCCGGTTCCCAGTACAATAAGCACGAAGAACGGGATGAGTGCAGAGCAGGCCATAATTCTCCAACGCTGGTGTTTACTTTCCGCAAACGCCCAAACGAGTGTCAGTATGCACCCGATTGAGATAAAAAGCGCAAAATGATTTCGGTTCGCAAAGCATCCGCTGATTTCGCCGGATATGCTGAAATAAAATGGGTTTTTGAAATGAGCACCAGATATTTGCAACAAACCCAGAAAAGCTCCACCAAGTACAAGAAAAAACACGAATTCGAGAAGGCTCCTTTGGCGGCCTGTAGGTAGTTGTGAAATCAGAATTACTACAACTAAAGGTACTACAAGCGAAGATAAAGCATTGACAGCCGCAGACGGGACTATCGCAATAGGTCTCCAAGGCTGAAGCTCTCCACTTGCCTGGGCCGCTGCCTGAAGCATCGCTCTTCCCGGTAACGAAGTCCACAAAGCTGGCGGAAGAGGCAAGAGTTGAATGGCGACAATTGTAATAGTCGCGAGGAGAATGACAAAAACAGGAGGCGAACGGCGCCATACAGGCTTCATTCCAAGCAAAATCATAACAAGCACGATAAGCCATGCGCTGGCACGGACGATGACCTGACCAGAGGCATCGGCTCGTGAGGATCCGCCAGCAAGCCAAAGTACCGTGAAAAATGCGCAAAGCAGCCAATAAGGGAAATTAAATCGAATCTGATTCGCGCGAGAATGTCCTCGGACTCCGCCTTGTCGTGGAAGCACTGCAAACTCCAATACGTAATCTCAGTGTTTTCAGATAATCGGGAATTCAGTCTGAAAAAACAGTGGCACCTCGCCGTTTTGTGGCTCTGGCTGTCAAAAGCGGGCGCCACCAGCGCTCGTTAGCCAAATACCACAAGACAGTCTTGCGAAGACCGCTTTCAAAACTCTCTTCCGGATGCCAACCCAACTCGTCTTCAATTCTTTTAGTATCGATTGCATAGCGCATATCATGCCCCGGACGGTCTTCAACGAACGCAATTTGATCACTGTATGAACTACGGTCAGGCTTTGGCACGAGTTCATCAAGGATAGCACACAAAGCCCTGACGACTTCTATGTTCTTTTTTTCACATTTACCGCCGATGTTGTAACTACGGCCTGGAATTCCACTTTCGAAAATCATTTGCAGTGCGCGCGCATGATCAGCCACGTAGAGCCAGTCTCGAATTTGCTCACCCATCCCGTAAACCGGTAATTCCTGACCCTCCAAAGCTCGCAGAATCATGAGTGGAATGAGTTTCTCAGGGAAATGGTAGGGCCCATAATTGTTTGAGCAGTTTGATATGAGAATGGGCAAATCGTAAGTATGGCCCCAAGCCGAAACCAAGTGATCAGACCCGGCCTTTGACGCCGAGTACGGTGAGCGCGGATCGTACGGCGTATTTTCCGTAAAAAGCCCAGTTGGACCTAAAGAACCATATACTTCGTCGGTGGATATGTGGTGAAATCGAAATTTTCTTCGATCTTCACTGTCCAAGCCGTCCCAATAGGCACGAGCCGCCTCGAGCATCGTGAAGGTTCCGACCAAATTTGTTTCCACAAATGTGCGGGGGCCATCGATAGAGCGATCGACATGGGTTTCAGCAGCAAGATGCGTGATCACGTTAGGGCGGAAGCTCGCTAGCGCCTCGCCAACAGACTTAGCGTCACATACGTCGCCGTGGACAAATCGGTAGTTCTTGCTCTTAGCTGCGTCAGCGACCGTTGAAAGGGAGCCCGCGTAAGTTAGTTTATCGTAATTGAGAACCTGGTGCTCCCCCTGCACGACAAGCTGACGGACCAACGCGGAGCCAATGAACCCTGCGCCGCCGGTAACGAAAACTCGCATTCAAATACCCTTAGATTGATTCATATCGAGCTCGGCAGTCTTGAACCAGCATGCTTTTCAAAAGAATCGAAACATTCAACAAAGACCACTTGGATATTTCAAGTCCAAGATATGGCTGGCAAAAAATCGTCCTAATCTACGAAAGCTGGCCAATCAACCAACTCCATTGAACTGTCTTCTTTAAGTCAGGCGGCGTGGACAAGTTGGTTGACGTTGCGCTGGTTGGTTGATGCAAAGCTGCCCTTTGGAGGCGGGTTTGAGGCGCGGCGATCTCACTGAAGCAGAATGGCGTGTTTTGACGGGAATGCGACTGATTTAGGCATGTGCGAACTGCGTCCTTAGGCCAGCCGTGCGATCAACAACGGCATATTCTGGCGATTTCGCTGCGGCACGCGATGAAACGACGTCCCGTCCAAATACTGAAGTTGGAACGCGATCGATCGGCAGCTGCGGTTTCGTGACCCCCTGCTTTTCCTCCAAGTTGGATTAGAGTCCGGCCCTACGAGACGGACGGACGATATGAAGAGAAGGAGGTTTTCCGAAGAGCAGATTATCGGGATGCTGAAGCAGGCGAAGGCGGGAGCGAAGACTGCTGACCGACACGATGTGGGACAACGTAGCGCTGACGGATCATTTGGCAAATAGTTCTGGCGCCCACAGCCATGCGGGAAGCTGTAGCTCATCTCCAGACCTGCCACGGGATAAGCGAACGGCGGGCGTGCCGTTTCATCGATGCCGATCGCAAGAGCACGCGCTCCCGCTTGACGCGGAAAATTGATGCTGGGTTCAGAGAGAAGCTACGCGAGCTTGCCAACCAGCGTCGTCGGTTCGGTTATCAGCGTCTGCACATCCTGCTGCACCGGGAGGGAATTATAATCAAGCGGAAGAAGACCCACGTGAGCAATGGGCGACGAAGAAGCAGCAGGGGTGCTGTCGGCAAGTAGGCACCGGCTCCGGTGCCTACTTGCCGAATCAGCGCTGGAGCCTGGAGTTAGGCTCTACGCGCCCCTCTACAATGCGCCACGAGTCCATTCACGACCAGATGGCATCAGGCAGGCGGCTCCGGGTACTTAACGTGGTCGATGATGCGACGAGATCGGCGAAGAGCGGCAATATATCGCCCCAAGCAAGCCGATGCAAAAATGGCTACGTCGACAGCTTCAACTGACGCATGCGTGACGAGCTTCTCAACGAGATATTGTTCATGAGTCTGGCACATGCCCGGATCGAATTCGCCGTCTGAGTGTAGGACTACAACCGGGAAAGGCCCCACTCGTCTCTCGACTACGAGAACCCGTGGGCGTTTGCCGCCAAACTGGATAAGCAATGGCCTGCTTCGCTACGCCCTTGGGGCTGCCATCAGATCATCCAGCGATTGCCCCGCGTGCATCGCATCGAGCCGGCACCCGCGAAGTCGAGCACATCGTCGACCATCTCGCGGTGCTGTCCGGTGGCAAACAACGCAATCGAACCGTGGATCGTCCCGCAAGGCGTGCACCACCGGAAATAGCTCGATTGCTTCGGGACGCGTCCTGACGATCACCGGTATTTTGTTCACGACCCCTTATCCCCCAAAAGCGGTGTTAGCTTCGGAGGAGATGTTAAGCCTGTAATTCAGCTACTTCTGATCTTGTCCGCCGTCGGCGGGTTTCTCGCTTGCCACCACCACCGGCGGGGATGCTGGCGACGGGGATGTGGTCGATTTGCCCATGCGCTCCATATATTCCTTCTCGAGCTGCTCGACCCGTGCCTGCTCTTCGGTAGCGTCCTTGTCGATCGAAGCCAGTCGCTGCTTGCGCGCCGCCGCAATCAATTCGCCGAAACGCACCGATGGCGAAGCGCTCTTGTCGGCATAAGCCTTGCGGATCATTTCCTGCGTGCAGCCAGTTGAGCCGCCAGCGCCCACAGGCGAGCATGACAGCGTCCCGAAATTGCCGACGAACTCAAGGCTTTGCACACGCGATGTCCAGGACGTGTTCTGCGGATCGTCAGAATCGCGCAACTCCTTGGGAATGCGATAGCGGTCCGCCTCTGGCAAGCGCGCGACGACCACGATCTCGTTGCCTTCGGGCTTGGGTGCCGGATCGTTGCCGTAGCGGATCACCATCTGAACCTTGTCGCCACCTGCGTCCTGGGCCTGGGCAGGGCCGATACCGGCGAGCACGCTGGCGGCGAGAAGTGCGGGAAGCAAGCGGCGGATCATAATGTGGCCCTCTAATCTAATGATCCCGACAGACTGCACGGGATGCGGTGAACTGCTGGTGAAGCGCAGGAAGACAACGGGCCGTTCCCACGATCAAACCTTTTCGCTGAGCCGGATGGCTGCACGGCATCCCAATCGGATCGCGCCGGACAAGAGCGGATAGGCTGGTGCTCGCTCTGCGCCAGCTGCAAGAGCCGCGTCGCGATGGGCGCGTTCATCTTCGCGGCATTCTTCGATCAGAACGGCCAGTTCGGAATCCGAGCCATCCTCGCACAGGCTATCGAGCTGCTTGGTGTAATGGCGATCGATTTCCTCCTCGATCGCTGCCGTACAGGCCATCGCCGCTTCGGGGCCGATCAACGCGGTCGCAGCGCCCAACGCATAGCCTGCAACCGACCAGAATGGCTGGAGCGCCGTGGGGCGCACGCCGCGTCGCGCCATCAAGGCGTCGAATTTTTCACGATGGCCCGCCTCCTGCTCGGCCATCGAGGCGATTTCAGCCGAATCCGGGCCGCGATTGCCCATCACCGCCAGTTGCCCGGCATAGATGCGCGTCGCGCCGAATTCACCCGCCTGATCGACGCGGATCATGCGTTCTGTGTCGGGCATGGTCATGCGTCGCTTTCCTTGCGCAAAAGCAGCCAGAACACGCTCAGTCCGCCAATCGTCGAAATGAGGAAATTCCAGCCCGCCAGTGAAATTCCGATCAACCGCCACTGCGCCTCGTCGCAACGGATCAGCGGCGTGTTCATGATCGTATCGAGAGCATTTGCGCCCTGCGGCACATCCAGTCGCGCACAGCTGGTAACCCCATACCACCAGCCGTATTCGACCCCGGCATGATAGGCTCCGATCGCGCCCGAAACGAGGATCGCCAGTGCCGCAAGGACGACCCAGAGCCGCGCGGGGGGTATGATGAACGCCAGCAACGCCAGCACGATCGCGGCGAAATGCGGATAGCGTTGCCACCAGCACATCTCGCAAGGGTAGAGACCGAAGCCATATTGCGCGATGTAGGCGCCGGCAATCAGCAGCGCCGGGATCGCAAGCGCCAGCAATCGGGCCAGCCACAGGTTCGAGGAGATCGTCATCCGGCCAGCCATGTCAGGGACGCTTGGCCAACGTCTTGGCGCCAACGCCCGCCGTCCGGCGCAGGGTCTCCACCGCGTAGTTCAGCTGGAAATCCTCAATACCCTTGGCCTTGAGCTGTTCGGCGGTCTGCTGGAAACGCGGATCGGCGCGCTTGTCCTGCTCCAGATCGGTATCCTTGAGCGCCGCCTCGTTGACCAGATGCCCGCGCAGGTCGGATTCGCGCAGCGACATCTTCTCGCGCAAGGCGAAATCCGGATCTGTCAGTTGCGGCACGACGATGTCGGGCTGAATCCCGCCCTCTTGCACCGAATGGCCCGACGGCGTGTAATAGCGCGCGGTGGTCAGCTTGAGCGCGGCATCCGGCCCGAGCGGGATCAGCGTCTGGACGCTGCCCTTGCCGAAACTGCGTTCACCCATGATAACCGCACGGTGGTGATCCTGCAGCGCACCCGCGACGATCTCTGAAGCCGAAGCGGTGCCTTCATCGATCAGCACGATCACGGGCACGCCCTGCGCCATTTCGCCGCGGAAGACAGTCTCCGCATCATAGACGATCGTTTCACCCGGTGCGCGCCCGCGCTGCGAGACGATGCGGCCATTGGTCAGGAACAGGTCCGACAGCGCCACCGCTTCGTCGAGCGATCCGCCCGGGTTCTTGCGCAGGTCGAGTACCAGCCCGTTGAGCTTGCCCCCCGCCTTGGCGCGCAGTCCCTCATAGGCGGTGAACACGTCGTTGCCGACGTCCTTGGAGAATTCGTTGACCGAGATATGCCCGATATTGCCCTTGAGCAGTTCCGACGTCACCGGCTCAAGCTCGATCACCCCGCGCGTGACCGACACGTCGAAAGGTTCGTCGCGGCCAGGGCGATAGATGGTCAGCTTCACCTTGGTCCCGGTTTTCCCGCGCATCTGGTTGACCGCATCGTCGAGACTGCCGCCGTAGATCAGCTTGCCGTCGAGATGGGTGATATAATCGCCCGCCTTAATCCCGGCCTTGTCCGCCGGGCTGCCCTTGAACGGAGAGACGACTTTCACCGCGCCATCGTCCATCACAACCGACAGGCCAAGACCGGAATAATTCCCGTCGATCATCGTTTCGAGCCGCTGGAGATCCGACCCGTCGAGATAGGCGGAATGCGGATCGAGCGCGGCGAGCATCCCGTTGATTGCGCCCTTGACCAGCTTGTCGTCCTGAACCGGATCGACGTAGTCGGCCTTCACCTTCTGGTAGACGGCGAACAGCTTGGCGAATTGTGGCCCGGCGCGGCCATCGATCTCGGCCATGCCCGAGGTGGTCGCGGGAATCAGAGCCACGGCGGCAACCAAGGCGGTAGAACGGGCGAAGGTGGCGAAATTCATTGCGGGAAACTGTCTCCGTTGCAGCAGCGCCATAGCCTATCGCGCACAAACCGTGAATGCCAGATTAGGATCGCACTGTCTTTATCTTGCCCCACGCTTACCGAAGCAAGGGGATTGGGTTGACCGGCTCACCCTTGTGCCTGAGTTCCAGCGTAATCGATGGCGTTTGGGCGGCGGCAGTCCCGAGCGGCGATCCGGCGACGACTTTATCGCCCACCGCCACTTCGAGCGTTGCAAGCCCAGTGATCAGGCTCGTCCAACTGCCCGAATGTTCGATGATGGCGATCTGACCATACCCACGATAGGGGCCGGCGAAAGCGATCCGGCCCGCACCCGGAGAGACCACCTGCGCACCATTCGCGGGCGCCAGCGTCAATCCCTCGCGCCTTTCGCCGCTGCCGCCGACTTCACCGAAGCCCGATTGGATGCGCCCGACGACCGGCAGGCGATAGGGTTGCGGGGCGTCAGTCGACACCATTGCGGGCGACCCAGGTGCAGGAATCGCTGCGCGCAAGGGATCGCTCGGACGCAATACCGGCCCCGGCAGAGCGGCGAGACGTTGCCGCAGCGATCCGGCCTGTTCGAGCCGGTTCACCAGTGAGCCCAGATCACGCGCCTGTTCCGCCAAAGCAAACGCCCGCGCAGCTTCGCGATCGGCTGAACCGGTCGCTCTCCTCGCCACGATTCGCTGGCTGGCGGCAAAGACGGAGAGCCGGTTGCGTTGTTCGACCAGCGATGCACGAGCCGACAGCTGTCTTTCGGCGGCTTTTTTCGAGGCAGACTGGAGCGCCCGAGCGCGTTCGAGTTCGCCACGCAATTGGGCGGTCTGTGCGCGAATGCGGGGGATCGTCCCTGCAAGGATCGCGTTGAGATGGACCGTATCCTGCAAGGATGAAGGACGCAGCAGTCCAAGCACCATCGGTCGACGAACCATTGCGGCCAGCGCCGCGCTCAGATCGGCGATCGGCTGCCGCTCGACAGCCAGCTTGCGGTCGAGCGCGCTACGTTGCCGGGTGATGAGGGCGAGCGCGGCGTCCGCTTCGGACACCGCCGCTTCGGCCTGCTGAACCTTGGCGGCAAGCGCCGCGGCTTGCAGCATCGCCTTGTTCGCCGCCTCGCTCGACCGGCGCGCCTCCTGCTCGAAATTGGCCGCGCGTTGACGCGCCCGCAACGCCTGTGCACGCGCTTGCGCCAGTTCTTCGGCAGTGGCGGTGCGCGCCGTGTCTGGAGTGGGGCCCTGTGCCAGCGAAGGCAGTGTCAGAACAACGAGCAAAAGCGCCGTCAGCCCGCCTGCCGCCAGTCCTGTTACCCTGTCCCGCATCCCCGCCTTCATGCCCGCAAGTCAGCTGCGATGATAGGGGTGACCGGCAAGGATCGCGGTCGCGCGATAGAGCTGTTCGGCCAGCATCGCCCGGGCGAGCAGATGCGGCCAGGTCGCCTTGCCAAAGGCGAACAGCAGATCGGCCTCCTCGCGCTGCGCCTTTTCGTGCCCGTCAGCAGCGCCGATCAGAAAGCGCGTCTCGCGCACGCCATCATCGCGCCAGCGCCCGATCAGCGCGGCAAAGTTCTCCGAGCCGAGCTGCTTGCCGCGCTCGTCAAGCACCACGTGGCGGCACGGCTGCAACGCGTCGGGTACGCGCCCACCGGTTTCGGGTAATTCGGTTATCCTGAAAGGCCATGCGATACGCTTGGCATAGCGGGCGACCAGCTCCGCTTCGGGCGAGCGCCCGATTTTCCCCCTGGCGATGATATGCAACAACATGACACGCCATGCATAGCGAGCCGCGCGAAGCAGGTCGAGGTGATAGCAGAGGCAGCCGCCTGAGCGACTGCTTCACATCACTGGTCAGGCGCGGCCGATCGCCTTGTCGGGCGTATCGCCGAAAGCCCACATCCGCTCGAGGTTGTAAAAGCTACGCACCTCTGGACGGAACAGATGTACGACCACGTCTCCCGCATCGAGCAGTACCCAGTCGGCCGCAGGCAAGCCTTCCAGCTTCACCGGGCCATAGCCGTTCTGCTTGAGCGTTTCGGCGAGTTTCTGGGCCATGGACGCAACCTGGCGGGTCGAACGGCCCGAGACGATCACCATGTGATCGGCGATCGAACTTTTTCCCTCCAGATCGATCGTCACGATATCCTGTGCCTGATCGTCATCGAGCTGCTTGAGCACGAGGGCCAGCAGCGCGTCGGTCTGGTGCTCAGCCAAGGGCGGCACCTGTTTGGCGTCGACCGAAGCCGACGAAGTATGCGCCTGAGTCATAGGCGTTTGATATGCTCCTTGAGGTTGGGACGAAGTGCATGAAGACCGAAACGCCGATCATACCGGTGCGGTTTCCGCCGTCGGGATGAGCCGATGCGTCAACTGGTCGCGCAGAGCGATGTCGCTATGGCGCGATGCCCAGTCGGGGTCGTCGCGGCGGATCGCCGTGGCCGACCTGTCATCGGGATCGAAACGCAATATCACCAGTGCCGGTGCGCTCCATTCGCCCCTACTTTTGAATCTGGCCGCAGACATACGATAACGTCTGAGCCAGGCCATCGCGGGGCTCGCGAGGGCAACACCATCATAACCCGGACGGGCGATGACCGCAATCGGCATCGTTCGCGCAATTCTCCGCCAGTCGCGCCAGCGGTGGAACTGGGCGAGATTGTCGGACCCCATCAGCCATACGAACCGGCATTTGGGATACCGCCGTTGCAACGCCCTTAACGTGTCGACCGTATAGCGCGTGTCGAGCTCGCGCTCGATGGCTGTCACGCGGATCGGCGCACGCCGCGCCTGCTCGCGGGCCGAGGCAACACGTGCGGCAAGCGGCGCCATGCCCTTGTCCGATTTGAGCGGATTGCCCGGCGAAACCAGCCACCACACCTCGTTCAGCCCAAGCGCCTGCGCGGCGAACAACGAAATCCGACGATGCCCGCCATGCGAGGGATTGAAGCTCCCTCCCAGAAGCCCGATGCGCCTCGCCGGACCGGCTGCAAAATTCACAGTCCCCTTCCTCGTTCCATGTTGTGTGCCGCCTCTGCGAATTGAGCTCGATTCGCCCCTTTGTTGCACGAAAGCGCGTTTTGTTCCCGGGGTTTGGATAAAAATTATCCTTAGTGGTTCGATTCATCCCGCCCGTGGCTCGACTCACCCAAAACACGTGGGCAGCGATTCGATTCATTAGGGAACCCCGGATAGCCCAGCTGCGGGGATACAAATCAACGGGACGGGTCAAACGTGATACAATCGCTTCGAAACGGCGACTGGGGGCGCCGCGTAAAAAGCTGGTTTCCGGATCGCGAATTCTTCATGCGGTCCGAAGGGCAGGTACGTTTCATCACCATCAGCTCGCGCGTGCAGATGGCCATGGCAGGCGCAGTGCTTGCCGCGCTGCTGGCATGGGGTGGCAGCATGGGCGCGATGGCATGGTCGAGCTACAGCGACGCGGCCAACCGTGCCTCGCTGATCGACCGCGAGGCCAAAGTCGCCAGTTCGGAAGAGCGCGTTGCCGCCTATCGCAAGGACATCGGTCAGGTGCGCGACGATCTGGAACGTCGCCAGAGTTTCCTCGAGGACATGGTCGCTTCGCTACCCGCCGATGTGAAATCTTCCGGCAAGGTCAGCGATTCAACGGGTGAAGCCGCCAAGACGGTTTCCAAGGTCAGCATGGCGGTCCCCGAGGCCAAGGGACTCGCGCAGATGGAAGCACGCCAGCTCGCGCTGGTGGAACGGCTGACCCATTTCGCCGATTGGCGTGCCAACCGCGCTGCCGCTGCCTTGAAGAAGCTCGGGCTCGATCCCAAGCGCGTACTCAACAAGGTCGAGCACGAGGCAATGGGTGGTCCGCTCGAACGCCCCAGCACCGATGCCAATGGCGGAATGGACCCACGCTTCGAACGGCTCGGATTGAGCCTGGCGCGGATGAACGCGCTCGAACAGGGTCTGGCCGGCGTTCCGCAGGTCGTGCCGGCGCATTTCACCCGGATTTCCTCCACCTTCGGCTTCCGCCGCGATCCCTTCACCGGTGGCGGCGCGATGCACAAGGGTCTCGACTTCGTCGCGCCGAAGGGCACGCCGATCCTTGCAGCAGCGCAGGGCACCGTCACTTTCGTCGGGCAAATTCGCGGCTACGGCAATGTCGTCGAGATCAGCCACGGCAATGGCCTCAGCACTCGCTACGCACACATGTCCGCATTCCATTCGCATGTCGGAGAGAAGGTTTCGGCGGGCGAAGTCATCGGCGCGATCGGCAGCACTGGCCGATCGACCGGGCCACACCTGCATTTCGAAGTCCGTATCAACGGCCGTGCCGTCAATCCGCGCCCCTTTCTGGAGCAAGCGCCCGATGTTCTCAAAGAAGTCCACAGCGTCCCGCAACGCATCAGCCAGTAATCAGGAGCGAACCATGGCCAGCCGCGGCAGCAATGCCTCCTCGACCTTTTCCGTGCTCGGGTCCGACATCAAGATTACCGGCGACATCAGCGCCTCGGCCGACCTGCATATCGATGGTTCGGTTGAGGGCGACATCTCTTGCGCCTCTCTGGTGCAAGGCGATGCCAGCACGATCAATGGCGCTGTCGTGGCCGAAAGCGCAAGGCTCGCCGGACGCGTGACCGGCTCGATCACCGCGCGCGAACTGGTGATCCTCAAGACCGCGCAGATCGAAGGGGACGTGCATTACGATGCTCTGACCATCGAGCAGGGCGCGCAAGTCGAAGGCCGCTTCGCCCATCGCGAGCGCCGCACGGGAACTGCAAGTGAAGCTGCGGCGACGCAACCGTCCGGCAAACCGGAGCTGACCATCGCCGGCTGACGGGCGTTAGTCGAGCACTTCGGCGCGCAGCGCCTTGCGGTCTAGCTTGCCGATCATCGTCTTCGGCAAATCTTCCCGTATGATCACATCCTTGACTCGCTCGTGCTTGCCGACCCGGCTGTTGAGCCAGTCCTTCAACTCGGCAGCAGTCGCCTCATCCTCCGGGTTCATGACAACATAGGCCTGCGGCATTTCGCCATGATAGGCGTCCGGCACACCGATCACTAGCGCTTCCTTGACTGCGGGATTGCGTAAAAGCACAGCCTCGACCTGGCTCGGGAAGACCTTGAAGCCGCCCACGGCGATCATGTCCTTGCTGCGATCGACGATGGCCAGGAACCCGTCATCGTCGAGCGTCGCGATATCGCCGGTGCGGAGCCATTTCTCGCCATAGACGGTCGCGAAAGCCGAGCTGTCGGCATCACGGCGGTTCCAGTATCCAGCCATGATCTGCGGACCGCGAACCGCAAGTTCCCCAGCCTCGCCTTCGCCCGCCAGCTTGGCAGGGTCTTCCTTGTCGAGCAGCAGCACGCGCGTGCCGGCAATCACCTGGCCGATCGTGCCCGGCTTTCGCGTCGCTTCATAGGGATTGGCGGAGACCACACCCGAACTCTCGGTCAGCCCATATCCTTCGACCAGCCGCGCGCCGGTCGCCGCCTCGAACTGTTCGCGCAAGGGCGCAGGCATCGGGGCCCCACCCGATATGCACACGCGCACGCTCGACCAGTCGCACTTGTCGAAGTCGCGATGGTCGAGCAACGCCTGATACATCGTCGGAACGCCGGGAAATCCCGTTGGCTTGTGCTGGGTTATCGCCTTGATCACCTGCTTGGCATCGAAGCGCGGCAGCATCACGATCGTGCCACCGCGCTGCATGGTGCGGTTGAGCACGCAGGTGTTGGCGAAGACATGGAACAGCGGCAATGCGCCCAGGATCACATCGGGTTCTTCGCGCGAAAACGGGTCCATCAGATCGGCCTGCTGGGCATTGCTCGAAAGATTGCCGTGTGTGAGCATTGCGCCCTTGGGCGTCCCGGTCGTCCCGCCGGTGTACTGCAACAGGGCCAGATCGTCCGGCTTGGGAACCATAGGTTCAGCCAGATCGCCCAGCCAATCGCGCCAGTGGTCGACCTTGTCGCGATGGGGAATGGGCGTCACTTGCTTGCGCCCGAACAGGCGCAGGGCAATCGATTTGCCGGTCGGCAGAAGATCCGCCAGCCGCGCCACCACCAGCCGTTCGAGCGGCGAGCGATCGAGCACTTCCAGGGCCGTTGGTAACAGCGCAGAGGAATCGAGGGTCACGATCATCCGCGTGCCCGAATCCTCGACCTGATGCGCCAGTTCTGCGGCGCTGTAGAGGGGAGAGAAATTGGCCAGCACCACCCCCGCCATCATTGCCCCGTAATAGGCCGCGATATAGGTCGGGATATTGGGCAGGAACAGGCCGATGCGCTCACCCGGAGCGATGCCATTTGCCTTGAGTCCACCTGCGAACCGGCGCGCCTCGTCATACAGTGCAGCGTAAGAGAAATCGCGGCCGAGAAAATGGGCCAGCGCATGATTGCCATGCGCTTCGGCCTGCCTGCGAAACAACTCGGGCAAGGGCACGGGATCGACCGGTGTGTCCCACGGCGTGGGATGGTGATAGCCTGACGCCGGGGGCGGGAACGGGAACTGTCTACTTACAGCCATGTAAGCAGTATGCTTGTCGCAGGCTCGTCCGACAAGACCCTTTACCTCATTGTTCTTTTGCGAAAGGGAGCGAGCGCAAATATCGGCAAAGGGCACGGACAATGGCAATTCTGATCACAGGCGGCGCTGGCTTTATCGGAGCCGCAACCGCCGAGAGACTGATCCGGCGGGGTGACGAGGTCGTGCTGGTCGACAATCTCAACAGCTATTATCCGGTGGCCGTCAAACAGGCACGGTTGGAGCATCTGCGCAAGATTGCTCCCGATCTGCAGTTCATCGAGATCGATTTCAGCGACTATGCGGGTTTGACCGATGCACTGCGCAACGTAGCTATCGACCGCATCGTTCACCTGGGGGCGCAGGCGGGCGTACGCTATTCGATCGAAAATCCCTTTGCATATGCCGCATCGAACCTCACCGGTCATCTCGCGTTGCTGGAGCTGGCGAGAGCGCGCGAAGTCGGACACATGGTCTACGCCAGCTCGAGCTCGGTCTATGGCAACAGCGCCAAGGTGCCGTTTTCCGTCGAGGACCGCAGCGACCACCCGATCTCGCTTTATGCGGCGACCAAGCGTTCCGACGAGCTGATGAGCGAAACCTACGCCCACCTCTATCGCATTCCGTTGACGGGGCTGCGGTTCTTCACCGTTTATGGCCCATGGGGCAGGCCCGATATGATGGTGTGGAAATGCACCGACAGAGTGCTCAAGGGAGAGCCCGTACCGGTGTTCAACCAGGGCGAAATGTTCCGCGATTTCACCTATATCGACGATATCGTCAGCGGTATTCTCGCCACCCTCGATGCACCGCCGCGCGACGATGGGGCGAACAAGGCGGGCGGCAGCATTTCACCGCACGCGCTGTATAATATCGGCAACAACAAGCCCGAGCATCTGATGCGACTGATCGAAAGGATCGAGCAGGCTTGCGGCAAGAAGGCGATCATCGATTTCCAGCCGATGCAGCCGGGCGATGTCGAGCGGACCTACGCCGACATCGACGCGATCGCACGGGATGTCGGCTACAGCCCGACTACGCCGATCGAAGTCGGCGTCCCGGCTTTCGTGGACTGGTATCGCGGATTTACGGGTCTCTAGCGACCCGCAACGCTCAGGCTTCTTCGGCGCCTTCGCTCGAACGGCGCGATTCGAGCCATGCGGCAGCTTCGGCTTCCTGCGCCGCTTCGACGGCGGCCTTTTCGCCTGCGTCACGCTCGGCGCGCAGTTCCTCGATCAGCTTTTCACGATCGGTGCCAGTGCCGGTGGGCTTAGCTTCTTCCTCGATACCCGCCTTCTTGGCGGCGCGTGCGACCACCGAATCGAGCTCGCGCTGCGAGCACAGGCCGAGCGTCACCGGATCCTTGGGCTGGATGTTCTGGATGTTCCAGTGGCTGCGCTCGCGAATCGCTGTGATGGTGTTGCGGGTGGTGCCGATCAGCTTGGAAATCTGCGCGTCGGACACCTCGGGATGGTTGCGCAGCAGCCAGGCGATGCCATCGGGCTTGTCCTGACGCTTGGATACCGGCGTGTAACGCGGACCCTTGGTGCGGCTCACCGCGACCGGCGCGCGCTGCATCTTCAGGCGATATTCGGGATCGGCCTGCCCACGCTCGATCTCCGCCTGCGTCAGCTCGCCGGCATGGACCGGATCGCGGCCGGTGTATTTGCTGCCCGCCAGATCGTCCGCCATTGCCTGCACTTCGAGGATATGGAGGCCGCAGAAATCGGCGATCTGCTGGAAAGCGAGGCCCGTGTTGTCGACCAGCCAGGTGGCGGTCGCGTGGGGCATCAGCGGAGTGGGTTGGTCGGCCATGAAGAGAGGTCCTGAAGCGTGCCTGAAATAGAAGGGCCGCCCCTTTCGGAGCGGCCGCGCAAGGCCCGATCTAGTCGCTTTAGGCGCAATGGGCAAGCGTGGCGAAAGCCTGCTCGCCCGAGGCGACCGGCTGAAGCCCGTCGAGAAACTGGCTGGTGGCCGCTTCCCAGCTGAAGCCGCGCGCCGATTCGACGCAATCGGCCCGTCTGCAGAACAGGGCTGCATCGATAGCGCGCTCCATTTCTTCGGACACGGCGCCATTGCTGTCGTCGAGCAGGTCGATCGGGCCGGGAACGGGGAATGCGGCGACGGGCGTCCCGCAGGCCAGCGCCTCGATCATCACCAGGCCGAAAGTATCGGTGCGGCTCGGGAAGACGAAAACATCGGCCCCGGCATAGCATCCGGCAAGTTCGCTTCCGGCCTTTCGCCCGAGATATAGCGTATCGGGATAGCGTGCCCTCAGATCATCGAGCGCCGGACCATCGCCAACCACCACTTTCGAGCCGGGATGACTGTTCGCCAAAAATGCTTCGACGTTCTTTTCGACCGCAACGCGCCCGACATAGAGCTGGATCGGACGCGGAAGTCCGGCAAATTCGGCTGGTGGCGCAGCTTGCGGCGAAAAGTGCTCAAGATCGACGCCCCGGCTCCAGTGATGCAGGCTTTTCAGCCCATGTGCGGCCAGTTCCTCGCAAATCGAGGGCGTCGCTACCATCACCCGCTCGGCTGGGCGGTGGAACCAGCAGATGTAACGCCAGAACAATGCTTCGGGGAGATGCGTGCGACGCGCGACATAAGCCGGAAACTGCGTATGGTAGGCGGTGGTGAAGGGTATGTGGTGCCGGAGGCAGTAAGCGCGCGCGCGCAAACCCAGCGGCCCTTCGGTGGCGATATGGATCGCATCGGGCGCGAACCGGTCCAGCCGCCGCGCGATCTCCTTGCGCGCGGGTAGCGCCAGACGGATCTCGGGATAGGTCGGGCATGGCATCGAGCGGAACTGGTCGGGCGAGATCACCAGCACATCATGACCCCACTCGCGCAAGATGGTGCAAGTCGCGGTCATCGTACGCACCACCCCGTTCATTTGCGGGGTCCAGGCATCGGTGACGATAGCGATTCGGCGTGGTTCGACGGCGCGCCAGGAAAGGATCGGTTCGATGTTCACGCGGCCTCCCGAACGGTGCCGTCAACGTCGGACGATGCCGGCTTGCGGGCGGCGATCACCTCCGGCCAGTGCAGCAATTCCATGCGCCCGTCGAAATGCTCGACCAGCGCGTTGCACCCTTCGACCCAGTCGCCATCGTTGTAATATTCGATACCGTCGAAGGTGCGGATCTCGGCGGTGTGGATATGGCCGCAGACGACACCATCCACTCCGCGTTCGGCAGCGGCACGGGCGACCAGCTCTTCATACTTCGAAATGAATTCGACCGCGTTCTTGACCTTGTGCTTGGCCGCCTTGCTGAGCGACCAGTACGGCAGGTCGAAGGTCTTGCGCACGCGGTTGACCAGGCCGTTGAGCCGCATCATGAATTCGTAAAGCGCATCGCCGACGAATGCGAGCCAGCGATGCGCCAGCATCACCGTGTCGAATTCGTCGCCGTGCAGGACCAGCAGGCGGCGGTCGTCTGCCGTGGTGTGGACAGCGGCGCGGGCAATCTCCACCCCGCCGAAATTCATGCCCGCAAACTGCCGCACGATCTCGTCGTGATTGCCGGGGATATAGACCACCCGCGTGCCGCGCCGCGCGCGCTTGAGGATGCGCCAGACGATGTCGTTGTGCGAAACCGGCCAGAAAACCTTCTTCTTCAACCGCCAGCCATCGATGATGTCGCCGACGAGATACATCGTTTCGCTGTCGGTATGGTCGAGGAAATCGATCAACATCCCGGCATTGCAGCCCTTGGTGCCGAGATGGACGTCGCTTATCCAGATCGTGCGGTAGCGCTGCCGTTCACCGACGACGGTTTCCGGTATGGCCATTGGGCGCAAGGGAAGGCTGGCAACCTTGGTCCGTTCGCTGCCCGATACGGTGAAATTGCCCAGTGGATCGCTCACATCGATTCCCCGAAGAAACAATCTTCCTCGGCAGCGACATAGCGAGCATTTGTGACAGGCGATTCACAGGGCGGTTACAGTTCCGGGTCAGAAATCCGCAATGTGACAGAACGTTGTCAGCCGATATCGAGCACGATCTTGCCGATATGGTCGCCCGCTTCCATACGCCGATGCGCTTCGCCCGCCTCGACCAGCGGGAAGCGCTTGTCCATCACCGGCCGGATCGTACCGTCCTCGACCAGCGGCCAGACCTGTCGATGGATCTCGTCGGCAAGCAGCGCCTTGAATGCGTCCGGCCTTGCACGCAAGGTCGAGCCGGTCAGTGTGTGGCGCTTCGCCATCAGCTTGGCCATGTTGACTTCGGCCTGCATCCCGCCCAGCACGGCGATGGTCACATGCCGTCCATCCTCGGCCAGGCAATCGAGATTGCGCTGGACGTAATCGCCCGAAACCATGTCGAGCACCAGATTGGCCCCGCGACCATCGGTGAAGCCGCGTACCTTCTCGACAAAATCATCCTGCTTGTAGTTGATCGCGAGATCCGCGCCGAGTTCGCGAGCGGCCGCGCATTTGTCATCGGACCCGCAAGTGGTGATGACCGTCAGCCCAAACGCCTTGGCCAGCATGATTGCCATTGTGCCGATCCCGCTGGTACCGCCGTGAACGAGCAGCGTTTCGCCCTCGCTGGCCCAGCCGCGATCGAACACATTGTGCCACACCGTAAACACGGTTTCGGGCAGCGCGGCAGCATCGGCCAGCGAAAGGCCCTCAGGCACGTGCAGGCAGTGTTCGGCCTTGGCGATGCAATATTCGGCATAGCCTCCGCCGGTAACGAGCGCGCACATCTCCTGGTTGAGCAATTCGGGCGCAACATCATCGCCGATGGCAACCACCACGCCCGAAATCTCGAGCCCGGGAATCGGGGATGCTCCCTTCGGCGGCGGATAGTACCCTTGCCGCTGAATCACATCGGGGCGGTTGACCCCGGCATGGGCGACCTTGATCAGCACCTCGCCTTTGCCGGCCTGTGGCACGGGCAGCGTCTCAGGTCGCAGGACATCGGGACCACCCGGGGCATCGAAACCCATCGCGGTCATCGTTTCGGGAATTGAATGCGGCATTCGGTGCGTCTTTTGCGCCTCTTGCTGACAGGAAATGCGCATCTAGCGAGAGCGCCGATTGACAGCAAGGGATAGCATCTCAATGATAGTGCACGGATGGAAGACGATGATCGTCCGCGCCCCCGCGGGGATGCCGCCAGCCTGCTGGCCGGGGAAGACCTCGGCCCTTATTCGCAGGACGAATTGCAGCTACGTATCGAACTGCTCGAAGCCGAAATTGCGCGGGTGGAAAAACATCGCCTTTCCGCCGCCGCTCACCGAGACGCAGCCGAGGCCCTGTTCGGGCGAAAGAGCTAGCGCGATGGCCGGGGTTCTCGCATTTCCGGCCATGCCCACCATATTAGAACCGCATACAGGTTTGGCTAACCTGTTGGCGCTAATCTCCTCCGCGCGTGACCAGACCGCGGATCTCCAACGAAAGACGTGAATCCCATGCCAAGTTTTGCCGCAAACCTCGAAAAGACCCTCCATCAGGCGCTCGCCGATGCGTCCGAGCGTCGGCACGAATATGCAACGCTCGAACATCTTCTGCTGGCGCTGATTGATGACGAAGACGCCGCACAGGTGATGGTCGCCTGCGGGGTCGACCTTGCCGAGCTGGGCGCAGTGGTGCGGCAATATCTCGAACAGGAATACCAGAGCCTCAAATCCGACGATGGCTCCGATCCGCAGCCGACCGCCGGGTTCCAGCGGGTGGTCCAGCGGGCGATCCTGCATGTGCAGACATCGGGCAAGGACACAGTAACGGGCGCGAATGTGCTGGTGGCGCTGTTCTCGGAGCGCGACAGCTACGCGGTCTATTTCCTGCAGCAGCAGGATATGAGCCGGCTCGATGCGGTCAGCTATATCAGCCACGGCATCGGCCGCGGCGGCAAGCAGATCGAGAGCAAGACCCCGCGCGGCGCGGCGGAAGAGCAGCCCGAGGCGGAGGAAAAGGAAGCCGCCAAGGCGAGCAAGAAGGAAACCGCGCTCGACCAGTTCACGGTCAACCTCAACGAGAAAGCCGATGCGGGCAAGGTCGATCCGCTGATCGGGCGCAATGCCGAGGTCGACCGGACGATCCAGATCCTGTGTCGGCGTTCAAAGAACAACCCGCTCTATGTCGGCGATCCCGGCGTGGGCAAGACCGCCATCGCCGAGGGGCTGGCGCGCAAGATCATCGAGGGCGACGTCCCCGAGGTGCTCCAGGACGCCGTCATCTACTCGCTCGACATGGGCGCGCTGCTGGCCGGAACGCGCTATCGCGGCGATTTCGAGGAGCGGTTGAAGCAGGTCGTCTCCGAACTCGAAAAAATGCCCGAGGCCGTACTTTTCATCGATGAAATTCATACGGTTATCGGGGCTGGTGCGACGAGCGGCGGGGCCATGGACGCGTCCAACCTCTTGAAGCCTGCGCTCTCCAGCGGTGCGATCCGCTGCATCGGCTCGACCACCTACAAGGAATTCCGCAACCACTTCGAGAAGGATCGCGCGCTGCTGCGCCGGTTCCAGAAGATCGATGTGAACGAGCCGACGATCGAGGATACGATCAAGATCCTCAAAGGCCTCAAGAGCGCCTTCGAAGAGCATCACAAAGTCACCTACACCGTCGATGCGCTCAAAACAGCGGTCGAGCTGTCGAGCCGCTACATCAACGATCGCAAACTGCCCGACAAGGCGATCGATGTGATCGACGAAGTCGGCGCGATGCAGATGCTGGTCACGCCCAGCCGCCGCAAGAAGAAGATCACTGCCAAGGAAATCGAATCGGTGATTGCAACGATGGCGCGGATTCCGCCCAAATCTGTCTCCAGCGACGACAAGAAGGCGCTCGAAAACCTCGAACGCGATCTCAAGCATGTCGTGTTCGGGCAGGACGCCGCCGTGCACAAGCTATCGACCGCGATGAAGCTGAGCCGTGCAGGTCTGCGCGATCCGGACAAGCCGATCGGCTCGTTCCTGTTCTCCGGCCCGACTGGCGTCGGCAAGACCGAAGTCGCGCGGCAGCTCGCCAGCATCATGGGGATCGAGCTCAAGCGTTTTGACATGTCCGAATATATGGAACGCCATTCGGTCAGCCGGTTGATCGGCGCACCTCCGGGCTATGTCGGGTACGATCAGGGCGGATTGCTCACCGATGCGATCGACCAGAACCCGCATTGCGTGTTGCTGCTCGACGAGATCGAGAAAGCCCACCCCGACCTGTTCAACATCCTGTTGCAGGTGATGGACAATGGCCGCCTCACCGATCACCACGGCAAGACCGTCGATTTCCGCAATGTCGTGCTGATCATGACGACCAATGCCGGGGCCGCCGATATGGCGAGCCAGGGCATCGGTTTCGGCAACGTGAGCAAGGAAGACGCCAGCGAAGAGGCCGTGAAGCGCATGTTCACGCCCGAATTCCGCAACCGCCTCGATGCCATCGTGCCCTTCTCCTATCTCGGCAAGGACACGGTCGCGCGGGTGGTCGACAAGTTCATCCTCCAGCTTGAGCTGCAACTGGCCGAACAGAACGTCGATATTCAGTTCGACAAGGATGCTCGCAACTGGCTGGGCGACAAGGGTTACGACCGGCTCTATGGCGCGCGCCCGATGGGCCGCCTGATCCAGGAAAAGATCAAGCAGCCGCTCGCCGAGGAGCTGTTGTTCGGCAAGCTCGCCGATGGCGGCGAGGTGCAGGTCAGCATCAAGGATGGCAAACCGTCCTTCGAGCTGACCCCGGCCCCGCCCAAGTCGCGCGCGAAGCCCAAGCGCAAGCCGAAGAAGGCAGCGCCGAAGAAGCCAGCGGCCAAAACCGGCAGTGACAGCGCAGACGACACCAGCGAGAGCTGATCCAGCGGGGACGGTGGCATCCACGGATGCTTGACCGTTCTGCTGAGAACCTTAAACCTCCCCGCGGCCATCGGCAAAGCAGCCCGATGGCCGCGGGGAGCATTTCATGGCAGTTCTTGAAGTCGATGCGCTGACCAAGCGGTTCGACGAAGTGGTCGCAGTCGACAATCTCAGCTTCGCCGTGCAGCCAGGAGAAATCTTCGGCTTTCTCGGCGGCAACGGCGCGGGCAAGACCACGACGCTGCGCATGGTGCTCGATATTATCCGCCCGACATCGGGCCGGATCAGCGTGCTTGGGGCTGCGCCCGACCGGCGACAGGCGGCAGCGATCGGCTTCCTGCCCGAGGAACGCGGTCTCTACGACAATATGACCGCGATCGACACCATCGTCTATTTCGCCCGGCTCAAGCAGATGGATGGAGGCGAAGCGCGAAAGCACGGGATGGAACTGCTCGAGCGGTTCGACCTTGCAAGCCGCGCCAAGTCCAAGATCGGCGAGATGTCCAAGGGCATGGCGCAAAAGGTCCAGCTTGCCACCGCGCTGGTCAACCATCCGCAGCTCTTGATGCTGGACGAGCCGTTCTCCGGCCTCGACCCGGTCAATCAGGGCCTGCTCGAAGAAGAAATCCTGCGCGCCTCGAAGCGCGGAGCCGCGGTAATCTTCTCCACCCACGTCATGCAGCACGCCGAACGACTGTGCGACCGGTTGCTGCTGCTACGCAAGGGTGCCAAGCGGTTCGAAGGCACGCTTGATGAGGCGCGCGCCGAATTGCCTGCTGCGATCGAGGCAATCGCCAAGGAGGATATTATCCGCGTTGCCGGTATCGCATCGGCCGAACCGAAAGAACAACTGGATGGCGAGTGGCGGCGCTGGTCGATCCGGCTCGATCCGGGCGTGAGCGCGGGTGAGGTGCTCGAACGCTGCACGACCAGCGGCGTTGCGCTGCGCAGGTTCGAGGAACAGCGCGCCAATCTGCACGATGTGTTCGTCCAGCTCGTGGGCGGGGAGGAAAACCGGTGATCGCCAATATTCTGCTCGTCGCCAAACGCGAGTTCCGTCAGGTCACCGCAACCAAGAGCTTCTGGCTGACATTGCTGCTGGTTCCGATTGCTCTCGCTATCGGTCCGCTCGTCGGCGACAAGCTCCAGGACGATACCGCCACCAAGGTGATGATCGTCGACCAGACCGGCGGCGGTGTCGCCCGCACGATCGAGGACAGCTTCACCATCAACGAAGATCGGGCCTTGCTGGTGCGCCTGTCGCGCTACGTCCAGCGCCACGATTTCGACAAGGCCGATCCGCAGGCCGTATGGGCGCAGCATGACCGCTGGTACACCAATGCCGATGTCGCGAGCTTCCGCGCCGCCGGCGGACTCAAGGCCGCACTCGCGAAGATCGACACGGTGCGGCCTGAGGGTGTGCCCGCGTTCGATGCCCCGACACCCGATTACAGTTTTCTCCCGCCGCCCGCCGGACTGACGGAAGCTCCCGCAGACACCATCGGCACGCAGGCCAAGCAACTCACCCAGGCAAAAGGTGGAGACGATAAGAAAGCGGCCGCCGACATCGTATTGCTGATCGGCAAGGGTTTCCCGCAAGATCCCACCGTCAGCCTGTGGTCGAACGACCGTCCGCGCAGCAGCTTCGTCATCCAGTTGCAGCAGGTCCTTACCCAGGCGATGCGTGGCAGCCTGCTCCAGCAGCAGGGTGTCTCACCGCAAGCAGCCGTGGCGATCGAGACTGCCGCGCCCGCCATAGCCGTGTCCACGCCACCGCCGGGTGGTGGCGCGCGAGAAGCAATGCTGGTGCGCTCGATCGTGCCGTTGGCGCTCGCCTACATATTGATGATGAGCCTGATGCTGTCGGGCAGCTGGATGTTGCAGGGCTCGGTCGAGGAACGATCCAACAAGTTGCTCGAATCGGTGCTCGCCTGCATTTCTCCCGAGGAACTGATGTATGGCAAGCTGCTTGGCGCGCTGACCATCGGCCTGTCGATGGTAGCGGTCTGGCTGGGCTGCGCAGCCTTCGCCGCCTATGCCACCCATGGCGCGATCGCCGATATGATCCGTCCCGCCCTTGCTCCGCTGACTTCGCCGGGCGCGATCATCGCGCTGATCTATTTCTTCGCGATGGGCTATCTCGCGATCTCGATCATCTTCGTCGCCATTGGCGCAATGAGCGATTCCATGCGCGAGGCTCAGGGTTATCTCATGCCGGTGATGCTGGCAGTGTTGCTGCCGATCACCATGCTGATCCAGGCGGTGCTGGCGGGCAATAACGGGATCATGGTGCAGGTGCTGACCTGGGTGCCGCTGTGGACGCCCTTCGCGGTGTTGGCGCGGCTGGGGATCGGGATAGAGACATGGGAGCTGATCGGCTCGGGCGTGGTGCTGGCTATCTTCGTTGCTCTCGAAGTCGTCTTTCTCGGGCGACTGTTCCGCGCCAGCCTGCTCGCACAGGGGCAGAAGCTGGGACTGAAGCAGATTGTTGGCCGCCTGAAAGCCGCGCCGCGCTGACAAGGATGGGAACGCTGGCGCGCGCCGCGGCTTGATCCGCTGATGCTTGCGCCCTTTTCCTGGATCAGGCCCGAACCTTGGGGCATCCATGTCGTGCCTGCCGATTGCTGGATCGATCCTGCGCGCGCAGTGGATAGGGCGCTGGTGACCCACGGCCACGCCGACCATGCGCGCGGCGGCCACGGGCAGACCTTTGCCACGCCAGAGACGCTCGCGATCATGGAGCTACGCTACCAGACGCGTGAGGGCGCGGTGCCGGTCGCTTATGGCGAGACCGTCGATCTTCCCGGCGACGTCAAGGCGACATATGTCCCGGCAGGCCATGTGCTGGGCAGCGCGCAGATCCTGCTCGAACACGCAGGCGAGCGCGTCGTCGTGACCGGCGACTACAAGCGCCGCCCCGATCCGACCTGTCCACCCTTCGAGGTAACGCCCTGCGATGTGTTCATCACCGAGGCGACCTTTGGGCTGCCGGTGTTCACCCACCCCCCGATTGCACAGGAAATGGCCAAGCTGCTGGACCGGCTCGCCGCCTATCCCGATGCTTGCGTCCAGGTCGGTGCCTATGCTCTGGGCAAGGCGCAAAGGGTGATCGCGGAACTGCGTGCAGCGGGGCACGTTGATCCGATCTATCTCCACGGCGCGCTGGAGAAGATGTGCCGCCTGTATCAGGATTTCGGCGTGGAGCTGGGCGAGTTGCGGCTGGTCGCCGATCACGACAAGGACGATATGCGCGGAGCGATCGTGCTCTGCCCGCCCAGCGCGCTCAACGATCGCTGGAGCCGCCGCCTGCCAGACCCGATCACCGCGATGGCTTCGGGTTGGATGCGCGTGCGCCAGCGCGCGCGCCAGCGTAATGTCGAACTGCCGCTGGTGATTTCCGACCATGCCGACTGGGGCGAACTGACCCGCACAATCGAGGAAGTTGGCGCGCAAGAGAACTGGATTACCCATGGGCGCGAGGAAGCGCTGTTGCGCTGGTGCCAGCTTTACCAGAAGCGCGCCCGCGCGCTGGCGCTCGTCGGCTACGAAGATGAGGACGACTGAGCGGTGGAGGAATTTGCCGCCCTGATCGACGCGCTCGTCTTCACCCGCAGCCGCAATGAAAAGCTGCGACTGATCGCCGAGTATCTGCGTCAGACGCCCGATCCCGACCGCGGTTGGGCACTCGCCGCGCTCACCGATGGACTGGATTTCCCGGCGGTCAAATCCTCGACCATCCGCAAGCTGATGCAGGAACGGATCGACCCGTTGCTGTGGACGCTGAGCCGCGATTTCGTCGGCGACACGGCGGAAACTGCCAGCCTGCTGTGGCCACAACCCGATGCTCCGCCAACACCGCCCAGTGTCAGCGAGACCGTCGCCGCCCTTTCAGCCATGAATCGGGCAAGCGTGATGAGCGAACTGCCGCAGTTGCTCGACCGCCTTGATCCATCGGGCCGTTACGCCCTGCTCAAGCTCGCCACCGGCGCGATGCGCGTGGGCATTTCGGCAAGACTGGCTAAGACCGCGTTTGCACAAGCCTTCGCGGTGCCGGTCGAGGAGGTCGAGGAATATTGGCACGGGCTGGCACCGCCCTACGAACCGCTGTTCGCCTGGGCGGCTAAAGGCGAACCGCCGCCCGACATCGCGAGCCTACCCACCTTCCGCCCGTTTATGCTGGCCCATCCGCTCGAAGATAGCGTGGTCGACCTTGCCGACTATGTCGCGGAATGGAAATGGGACGGCATCCGTGTCCAGATCGTCCATGCAGGGGATGAAACCAAGATCTTCTCTCGCGGGGGCGACGATATTTCCGCGACCTTTCCCGAGCTGCTCGATGTGCTCGACTTTCCTGCGGTGCTGGATGGCGAATTGCTGGTTCGCGGCAGCCATCAGGGGGGCGAGCAAGGCGGCGCGGCCAGTTTCAACGCGCTGCAACAGCGGCTGGGCCGCAAGACAGTGAGCAAGGCAATGCTTGCCGAAAGCCCTGCGTTCATCCGGCTTTACGATGTGCTGCTGCTGGACGGGGATGATCTGCGCGAGCGCAGGTGGACCGAGCGGCGCGACCAGCTCGAAAAACTGATTGCGCGCCTGCCCGCCGAACGCTTCGACCTTAGCCAGATCGTCGAGGCACGCGATTTCGACCATCTCGCGCAAATTCGCGAAGGCGCGCGCGACGATGCCATCGAAGGGCTGATGCTCAAGCGTCGCGACAGCCCCTATGTCGCGGGCCGCAAGACCGGGCTGTGGTACAAGTGGAAACGCGATCCGCTGCTGGTGGATTGCGTGCTGATGTACGCACAGCGGGGCAGCGGGAAACGATCGAGTTTCTATTCCGACTACACTTTCGGTTGCTGGGACGGCGATCCCGAGCAGGGTGCAGAGCTGCTGCCGGTGGGCAAGGCCTATTCCGGTTTCACCGACGCGGAACTGAAAAAGCTCGACCGTCATGTCCGCAGCAACACCGTCAACCGTTTCGGTCCGGTACGCGAAACGACCCGCAGCCTGGTATTCGAAGTCGCCTTCGACAGTGTCCATTCCAGCAAACGGCACAAGTCCGGTCTCGCCATGCGCTTCCCGCGTATCCATCGTATCCGCTGGGACAAGCCGGTCGAAGAGGCAGATCGCCTTTCGGCTCTCAAAGCACTGATTCGGGATTGAAGTCGCCCCTGTGCAGCGTAAAACCCCAGCATAACGTTGGAGAGCTACGCATGGATTACGCTGACAACGCGCTTGCCACTTTCGACAATATGATCGGGACACTGCAACATCTGGTGAGGAAGGCGCAGGACGCGGGAATGGGCGACGAGGTGCTTGCGGTGAAGCTGGCGGAGGACATGTTTCCGCTGGAAACCCAGTTCCGCATCGCCATCAACCAGCTGATCCTGGCGCTTGGGCGTGTTTATGGCCTCGATATGCCGATGGATGAACAACCGTATGCCTCGCTCGAAGAGGTTGGACGACAACTGTCAAGGGTAAGGGACAGGCTCGCGCTAGCCCGCAAAGCCGGCGGCGCATCGGCTGATACGCCGGTCGACTTCAGCCTGCCCAACAATATGCGTTTCGTCATGTCGTCGGAAGAATATCTGCGCGACTGGACGATGCCCAATTTCTATTTTCATACGACCATGGCCTATGCCCTGCTGCGCCACGAAGGTCTGGAGATCGGCAAGGCGGATTTCGTGTCGCATATGCTGCGTTACGCGAAGCAGCCCGATAACGCCTGAGCCGGGGCGCAAAATCATGCACCGCTATGATCCATCACGCCGCTTGCTGGGCGTTGCTCTGGCCGGGCTCGCCGGGTTTACCGACGCGCTCGGTTTTCTGACTGCGGGCGGGTATTTCGTGTCGTTCATGTCGGGCAATACCACGCGGCTGGGTGTCGATCTTGCGCGGGACTGGTCGCTGGCCATCCTGCCTGCGCTGCTGATCACGGGCTTCGTATTCGGGGTGGTTGTGGGCGCGCTGGTTGCGGAACGGGCAGGCGCGCGGCGCAAGACCATCGTCATCGGCATGGCGGGCGGGCTGCTGATCCTTGCCGCAATCGCCGCCCAGATCGGGTCTGACAGGATTTATCTCGCCTTTACGTTGGTGGCGATGGGCGCGCTCAACAACGCCTTTTCACGCAAGGGCGCGGTGCTGGTCGGCGTTACCTACATGACCGGCGCGCTGGTACGATTCGGACAAGGGCTGGCCGCGCACCTTTCCGGCCACGCGCAGCCGGGTTGGCTATGGAACGGCGGATTGTGGCTGGGTCTGGCGATTGGCGCGACCGCAGGCGCATACAGCTGGAGCCGGATCGAAGGGCAGGCGGCGTGGATCGCGGCCGGGTTTGCATTGATCTTGCTGGTCTGTGCCTGGCAGATCGAACGCCGAACGCCTCAGTCGGCGAGTTGAACCAACTTCTCGCGAGAAGTCGCGCCGCGCAACAACTCAAGGTGAGAGGGAGCGCAACCGAGCGCCTTCGCCAACAGTGCGATCAGGGCGGCGTTGGCTTGCCCATCGGTTGGCTTGGCACGCAATTTCACCAGCAGCTTGTCCGCACCCAGTTCGATGGATTCTACGCGCGCACCCGGTGTAACCCGAACCGCCAGACGACCGACATCATCCGCCAGGGCGCGGATTGCGGATGCTGCTGGAAAATCAGCCTTAGGCCGCGCCATCGCCTTGCGCGATTGCAGCCGCGTGATGCTTTGCATTCTCTGCATAATGCGCCACGCCTATACGCATGCCCATGATGGCAGCATCATCGAGATCGCGCATCTTGCGCGCCGGTCGCCCGCCCCATAGTTCGCGCTCGCCCATGACTTTTCCTTCGGTCAACATGGCCCCGGCAGCGAGCATGGCATCGGAGGCTATCACCGCATGGTTCATGGCAATCGCACCAAGGCCGACGAACCCCCGGTCGTGAATCCTGCAACCATGCACCATCGCCATATGGCCGATCAGCACATCATCGCCGATCAGCAGCGGCGCGCCGTCTTCCATTCCCGGATGCGGGCCGTCGCAATGGAGCACGCTGCCGTCCTGGACATTGGTCCGCTCGCCGATCACGATCCGGCTGACATCCGCGCGCAGCACGCAATTGTACCAGATCGAACTACCCGCGCCGATAGTGACATCGCCCACGATCACACAGCCGGGTGCAACAAAGGCGGTTTCGTGAATTTGCGGCGTCTTGCCATGGATCGCGATGATCCGGACGCCGGGGCGTTCGCTGCTCATGCGGCAGTCTCCCATTGTTCGCGCGTAAGGCTGTAGAGGATCGTAGTGCGATCTTCGGGCGGATAGGCGGGGTCTTCAAAATCGAGGTCGCGCCGACGCTCCATGCCGAGCTTTTCCATCAGCTTCCAGCTCGGCACATTCAATTCGCTGGTGAGCGCCACCACATGCGGCGCGCCGACAGGGCCGAACGCCCAGCCGATGATGGCCCTGACCGCTTCTGCGGCATAACCCATCCGCCAGCGATCTTCACGGATCAGCCAGCCGATCTCATGATCGCCGGGATTGCTGGCAAGCGGGTTGTCGACGCGCTTGATCCCTGCATGGCCGACCATCTCGCCGCTGTCCTTTTCGATCAGGAACAGGAAGCTGAAACCCTCTGCGGCATACATCGCCATCGCCTTGGCGTGCTTTTCCCGAATCTGCTCAAGCGTCTTCGGGCCACCCAGTCGTGCCATCACCATTGGCGTGTTGAGTACGCGAAACTGCTCTTCGGCATCGTTTGGCCCGATCGAGCGCAGCATCAGCCGCCCGGTTTCGAGCACGGTTTCACTCACCCGACGCTTCCCAGGACCCGCGGTCGATCGAATAGACAATCGTGTCTCGCCACGGCGGATCGTAACGCTCGTCGGCGTAGTCCAGCTCCTCGCGCCGCTGCATGCCGAGCCGCTTCATCAGGCCCCAGCTCGGCGAATTGTCCTCAACCGTCAGTGCGAACACCTGCTTGGCCCCGAACAGCGCAAATGCTGCGGCCAGTGCAGCTTCCGCCGCCTCGCGCGCATAGCCATGTCCCCACGCATCTTCGCGCAGGCGCCAGCCGATTTCGAACTCACCCGTAATCGTGCTGCCAGGCGCATCGGCGCGCTTCAGCCCACAGAAACCCAGCACCGCGCCATCTTCCTTGCGCTCGACCAGCCAGAAGCAGAAGCGATTGCGCGCGGCACATGCTTCAACCCGTTCGCGCTGCTTGGCCTGCCCCGCCTCGTCGAGCACACCGCCCAGCCAGCGCATGACATTGGGCGTGTTGGTGACGCGGAAAAATTCGGACCAGTCGTCCTCCTGCCATTCACGCAGGGCCAGGCGCGGGGTCTCGAGCCGCAAAGGTACCGTCATCGCATCAAGCTCCGAGCAAGCGCGCGGCGAGCGGCGCGTGATAGGTCAGCACGCCGGAGCATCCGGCGCGTTTGAAAGCGATGAGCTTTTCCATCAGCAAGGCTTCGCGATCGGCGATCCCGGCCGCTGCGCCCGCTTCGATCAGCGCATATTCGCCGCTCACCTGATAGGCGAACACCGGCACGTCGAAGCGCTGCTTCACCCGCCAGATGATGTCGAGATAAGCGAGGCCGGGCTTGACCATCACGCTATCCGCACCTTCGGCCAGGTCCAGCTCAACCTCGCGCAGCGCCTCGGCTGCATTGGCCGGGTCCATCTGGTAGCTCTTCTTGTCGCCTTTCAGCAGTCCACCCGAACCGACCGCGTCGCGGAACGGGCCATAGAAGGCGCTGGCGTATTTTGCGGCATAGCTCATGATCTGGACGTTGGGATGGCTGTTCATTTCCAGCGCCATGCGGATCGCTTTCACGCGCCCGTCCATCATGTCCGACGGGGCAATGATATCTGCGCCCGCGTCAGCCTGGTTAAGCGCCTGATCGACCAGCACCGCCACCGTGTCGTCGTTGACGACATAGCCTGCCGGATCGAGCAGCCCGTCTTGTCCGTGGCTGGTATAGGGATCGAGCGCCACATCTGTGAGGATCCCGATATCGCTGCCGCAGGCATCGCGGATCGCGCGGATTGCCTGACACATCAGATTGTCCGGGCTGAGCGCTTCGGCCCCATCGTCACTGCGCTTGTCCGACGGCGTATGGGGAAACAGCGCCACACAGGGAATGCCGAGCCGCACCGCTTCCTTGGCGCGGAGCGCGATCTGATCGACCGACCAGCGCGAAACACCGGGCAGACTGGCAATCGGTTCTTCGGCCCCGGAACCCGACGTGACGAACAGGGGCCAGATGAGATCGCTTGGCGTGAGAACCGTTTCGCGATGCATCGTGCGGCTCCAGCCGCTCGCTCGGGTGCGGCGCAGGCGCAGATTGGGATAGGCAGCAAGACTCATGTCGCGCTGATGCCGCAAAGCCGCCCGCGGCGCAACGCAATCGGTGCTTCAGGAAGTCTGGATCAGTTGAGCGTCTGGCGCGAATCGAGCTTGTCGATCTCGCGCTGCGGCTCGCTCGCCGCCTGCTCGCGCTGTGTTGGCGCAAGTTCGGCCAAGGCCGCACCCGGTTCGACCCGCTTGAGCTGGGCAAGCTCGGTGCGGAACTGCTTGAGGTCGGCACCGGCCAGCTGCGCGCGGGTGACGAATTTAATCGTTTCGGGATTGACCGGCCGGCCGTTGCGATAGACTTCGTAATGAAGATGCGGCCCGGTCGCGAGCCCGGTTGCCCCGACATAGCCGATCACCTGCCCGCGCTTGACCGCCTGCCCTGCGCTCACGGCCATCCGGCTCATGTGGCAATAGCGCGTCTGCAACCCACCGCCATGGTTGAGCTTGACGGCATTGCCGCAGCCGCCCGCGCGCCCGGCGCTGACAACCCGGCCGTCGGTAACGGCGCGGATCGGTGTGCCATAGGACGCAGCGAAATCCTCGCCGGCGTGCATGCGCACATAGCCGAGGATGGGATGGCGGCGCATTCCAAAGCCCGAGGTCTCACGCCCCGGTACCGGACGCACCAGCCCGTTCTTCTGCTCGCCGACGCCCGATGCTTCATAGAAATTGCCGTCCGCCCCCCAGCGCATCAACTGGACCTTGGGCTTGCCGTCGCGCTCGATCCCGGCGAACAGCAGCTTGCCGTTCTCGCTCTCGCCGGTCGCCGCGCGGCGATGGGAAATGATGATATCGAATGTGTCGCCGGGCCGGATCTTGCCGTCGAGTTCACCCTGCTTGTCGAGCGCCTTGAGGAAGGCCTGCACCGCACTTGCCGGAGCACCTGCCGCACGCGCGGAGCGATAAAGGCTCGCCCCCACCTGCGCCTGGATCCTGAGCGGTGTGTCATCGACCCGGATCGGGTGGCGGGTCAGAGATAGCGGACCACCAGGAACCGCGCGATCGACGCTCAGCGCAAGGTCGAACCGCGCGCGGAAGGACAGCGACTTGAGCGGGCGCGGGTCGCCCGGCTGCTCACGACGCCCCAACGTCAGATCGACCTGCGTGCCCGGCTCGATGCTGTCGAGCGGCAGCGCGCCGCCGACAAGCGCCAGCACCCGGCTGGCATCGCCTGCACCGACACCGGCGCGCTGGAGCATGGTGGAAAAGCCATCGCCCTGCGCCAGCGTCGCCAGCAATTCGACTTGCGGTCGCTCCGGCGCGGCTGCGAGCGGACGGACAGCGCCGGTCTCGGCCATGTGGCGGCCGCTGTCAGCACCCAATGCGAGCGGGCCGATCGACTGGCTGCGATATTCATCGAGCGCGGATGAATCGAGGCGCATGTGCGGCGCCGCTTCGACCGGGCTGAAGCCGGGCCAGAACGCAATCGCGGCTGCCGAAAGGCCCAGCATGGTCGCGAGGCCGCGAAACCACCGGCGACTACCGATATTTTCGGCGAGGTCGGGTGCAAGGTCTAGCGACGCGATACGGTCCGCCAAACCATAATTTCGGCGAACGCTGGTACTCGGCGCGATCATATCTGCCGTCAGGACGGCAGCAGGCGCGCCGCGACCGGCCAATGCGGCCTCGCCGAAATACTCCAGCTGCTCGTCGCGAAATTTCGCCAAGCGTGACCTCCCGACGGCCTGCGCCGCAATCCCATTGCGCAAGACCGGACCCGTCCAAACATGTGTCTGGCGCAAATCCTTGCCGCATTAAAGTTAACCACGCCCTAAATTACGTTCAATCGAGTCAGTCGCGCGATGAAGCGAACGCATTGCAGGACAAACGGTTGTGCCCGCCGATGGCCCATGCCATTTGGGATGATGTGCAGGGTAGCGCGATCAAGGCGGTCCTCGGACCCACCAACACCGGCAAGACCCATCTCGCGATCGAGCGGATGTGCGCCCATTCGAGCGGTTCGATGGGCTTCCCGCTGCGCTTGCTGGCGCGCGAAGTCTATGATCGGGTGCGCGCCATCAAGGGCGATAGCCAGGTTGCGCTGATTACCGGAGAGGAGCGGATCGAGCCGAAGGACGCGCGCTACCTGTGCTGCACGGTCGAGGCCATGCCGCGCGACGGCGGCGGGCGGGCCTTCGTCGCGCTCGACGAGGCACAACTCTCCGCCGACCGGGAACGCGGCCATGTCTTTACCGACAGATTGCTGAACGCTCGTGGTCGCGAAGAGACCATGTTGCTCGGCGCGGCAACGCTCGAACCGATGGCCCGCGCGCTCGTCCCCGGACTGGAAGTGATCGAGCGGCCGCGTTTTTCGACTCTCACCCATATCGGCCCGCGCAAACTTTCCCGCCTGCCGCCGCGTAGCGCAATCGTCGCCTTCAGTTCCGAGGCGGTCTATGCCGTCGCCGAGATGCTGCGCCGGTTTCGCGGAGGAGCTGCGGTGGTGATGGGCGCGCTGAGCCCGGAGACGCGCAACCGGCAGGTCGAACTGTTCCAATCGGGCGAGGTCGATTACATCGTCGCCACCGATGCCATCGGCATGGGACTGAACCTCGATGTCGGCCATGTCGCCTTCGCCGGGCTTTCGAAGTTCGATGGTGTGCGCCAACGCCGGTTGCTACCCGCCGAAATGGCTCAGATCGCCGGACGCGCTGGCCGCCACCAGCGCGACGGCACTTTCGGCACGTTGGCTGGTGGCGGCAAGCGATTGGGCGAGATACCCGAATTCGCCGAGGAGGAAATTTACGCGATCGAAGAGCACCGCTTCGCTCCGCTGACCAGCCTCTATTGGCGCGATGCCGAGCCGCGCTTCGATTCCATCGCGACGCTGATCGCAGACCTCGAGACGCCACCCGAAGAAGATGGTTTGCGGCTCGCGCCCGAGACGATCGACCTCACCACACTCAAGCGGCTCGCCGAGGAGCCTTTCGCGTCAACGATCCGTGGTGCGGGTATGGTTAGGCGCTTCTGGGAGGTGTGCTCGCTTCCCGATTTCCGCCAGCGCGGGCCGGATGTCCACGCGCGCTTCGTTGCGCGGCTGTGGCAGGACTTGCGCGAAAGCCACATCGGTGCCGATTTCGCCGCCGCCCGCATATCGGAACTCGACAACACCAGCGGCGATATCGATACTCTGCAGGGGCGCATCGCGGCTATCCGCAGCTGGGCCTACATTTGCCAGCGCCCCGACTGGGTGCTGGCACGAGACGAAATGGCCGCGCGGGCTCGCGCGGTCGAGGCGCGACTGTCGGATGCCCTGCACGCCAGGCTGACCGAGAGGTTCGTCAACCGGAGGACTGCACTTTTGATGAAATCGCTGGGAGAGGACGCTTCCATGCTGCCGATCGCATTGGGCGAAGATGGCGTGTTACGAGTCGAGGATGAAGCGATCGGCCATCTCGAGGGCTTCCGCTTCGTCGTCGATCACGGCGCCAACCATAGCGACCACCGGATGCTGCTTGCCGCCGCCGAAAAGGCCTTGCCGCGTATTCTGGCAGAGCGTGCAGAAGCACTCGTCTCGGGTGGGCTGGAAGGCGTGGCGATCAGGGATGGCACAATCCGCTGGAACGATCGCATTTTGGCCAAGCTGGCATTCCGCGAAAACCAAATTCCGCCCCGGGTAGAGCCGGCACGCGAATTGTCGGGCTTGCCGGATGACGCACGCAAGGCCTTGCTCGCAGCCATCGAGACCTGGCTGGCCAAACAGCTCGAACCGCTGGCGCCGCTGACAAAGCTTCAGGAAGCGGCGCGTGATCCGCAGGCCGGGAGCGAAGCGCGCGCGTTGCTGCTGAACCTGATTGCCGGACACGGGCTGGCGACGCGCGAGCAGGCGGGCATCGTCCATTTGCCCAAGGAAATGCGCCCATTTCTGCGGCGGATTGGCGTCACTTTCGGCGCACTCGACATTTTTGCGCCCGCCCTGCTCAAACCTGCTGCACGGCAATTGTTGCACGATATCGGCCTCGACAAGCGCGCGCTCCAGCCAGCAATGCTGCCGGTCATTCCCGATGCAAAGCGATTGCCAGCCGGTTATCGCCATGCCGGGAGCCAGGCGATCCGCGTCGATTTGGCGGAAAAGATCTTTCGTGCCGCACATGAACAAAGGGTCGCAAAGCAGAAGAACGATCGGCGCAAACGCTTCGTGCTTGATCTGGCGCTTCCAGTTTCGATCGGTCTGGACACCAGTAACATCGCCCGGCTGCTGGGTCAGGCAGGCTTCCGCCAGCAGCACGCGCATCCGCTCGCCGAAGGGCAATTCGGGCCGCCGCGGCCGGATACGTGGGACTGGCGCCCGTCACGCCCGCCAAGCCCGAAATCCGCGCAACCCGCCAAGCCGCGTGAGGGCAACGCCTTCGCCGGTCTTGCAGAGCTGATCCGCTGAGCAACGGTCCATCCGCGCTGCGGATCGACAAATTGCTGTATTTCCTGCGCTTCGCACGCTCTCGCAGCGCTGCTTCGGGCGTGATCGCAACCGGTACTGTGCGCCGCAATGGCGAACGAATTACCAAGACCAGCCAAGCGATCCATGCGGGCGACATATTGACCTTGCCACTGGCAGGCGGGGTAAGACTGGTGGAAGTTTTGGCGCTTCCTGACCGGCGCGGATCGGCACGCGATGCGCAAGCATGTTATCGCGTGCTTGACCCGCACGGGCAATCCGACATAGCAGCGTCGCCAGAACAGCCACTCAAGGGAACGCCCGACCCATGACCTATGTCGTCACCGACGCCTGCATCAAATGCAAATACACCGACTGCGTCGAAGTTTGCCCCGTAGATTGCTTCTACGAGGGTGAAACGATGCTGGTCATCAACCCGTCCGAATGCATCGATTGCGGCGTGTGCGAACCGGAATGCCCGGCAGAGGCAATTCTTCCCGATACCGAGGACGGACTTGAGCAATGGCTTGAGCTGAACACCAAGTTCTCGGCAGAATGGCCTAACATCACCCAGAAAAAAGATCCGCCCGAGGATGCCGACGAGCACAAAGGCGAAGAAGGCAAATACGAAAAGTTCTTCACGACCGAACCCGGCGAGGGCGACTGAACTTAACTCTTCGGCCTAACCCTTCCGACAATTTGCAGCCCCATTGAATTGCGATTCGCAATCTTGTTGCGCATGTGCTATATAATGGTTGCGCCGCACCGGCTTTTGCTCCCGGTCGGTCGATTTGTTGGAAAGGGCAGGATTACCCCATCGGCTGATTGAAAGTCTGCGTATCCCACCAGGGTTCGCGGGAAACCAGATTTTCTAGTGCCCAGCCGCCTCCGCCCGAAGAGAAAGGATTTTGCATGGCAAGCAATGCCGATGCCTTCGACGTTGGTGATTACGTTGTCTACCCCAAGCACGGCGTAGGCCGGGTGATCGAGCTGCAGAGCGAGGAAATCGCCGGAATGAAGCTCGATCTCTATGTCCTCCGGTTCGAGAAAGAGCGCATGACGCTGCGCGTTCCGGTGAACAAGGTGGAATCGATCGGGATGCGCAAGCTTTCGAGCGACAAGACCCTGAAAGAAGCGATGGAGACGCTTAAGGGCAAGCCCAAGGTGAAGCGCACCATGTGGAGCCGCCGGGCCCAGGAATACGAAGCGAAGATCAACTCGGGCGACCTTGTGTCGATCGCCGAAGTGACGCGCGACCTGTTCCGTCCCGACGACCAGCCCGAACAGAGCTATTCCGAACGGCAGATTTTCGAGGCCGCCTCAAGCCGCCTTGCGCGCGAGCTGGCCGCGATGGAAAAGACCGACGAGCCGACCGCGCTCGAAAAGATTCTCGACGTGCTGCGCGAACATGCGCCGCAATATTACGAGAATTCCGAAGACGCCTGACCGCTGTCGTCAGCGTTTGATCGAAAAAGGCGCCGCCCACAGGGTTGGCGCCTTTTTTCATGCTTGCGGCCAACTCCTTTGCTGTATTATATGAGCAATACGCCAATCAGGAGAGTTGCCGTGTTGCACTGGAAACCCGCAAAATTCTTGCCGATTGCCGCGCTGGCCGCCGTGCTGGCGCTGGCCGGCTGCGACAATGCCCATATCAGCATCAACGATGACGACGGTGTGCCGCTGTCCGAACTGAAAACCGATGGACCCGCGCCGACGAAACTGGTGCTTGCCTCACCCGACAAGGTGAGCGTCAGCGATGGCGGCAAGCTCGACATTTCGGTGTCCGGGGACAAGGATGCTGTCGATGCCCTGCGCTTCTCGCTTAAGGACGGGACGCTGGGCATCTATCGCAAGGGCAAATGGACGGGCAATGGCACCGCGCTGGTCAAGGTAACCATGCCGTCTCCACGCGAGATTGTTCTCGCCGGTTCTGGTGATGTCGAAGCGCAATCGCTCACGGGCGATGCAGAGGTTACCATAGCCGGTTCGGGGACCGCGAAGGTCGCCCATATCGATGCCAACTCGCTCGACGTGAACCTGCTTGGCTCGGGATCGATGGCAGGGTCTGGCAAGGCAAACTCCCTCGACCTGAAAGTCGCCGGGTCAGGCGAAGGCCGGATGCACGATCTCAACGTGAATTCCGCCGATGTGAAGATCCTGGGTTCGGGAAGCGCGGCCTTCTCTTCCAACGGCACCGTGGAAGCCAAAATTGCCGGGTCAGGCAGCGTCGACGTCTACGGACGGGCAAGTTGCAAGATCAATTCGGTCGGATCGGGGACACTCAATTGCCATAATAGCGACAGTGCGACGGCATCCTACGCTCCCGACGCTCCCGACGCTCCGGCTGCGCCGAATGCACCGGACGCGCCGCCTCCGCCAGCTCCCGGCGCATAATTCATCGGCTGCTAACCGCTGGCAGGATAAGCCCCTCGGCTCCGCAAGAGTCGAGGGGTTTTGTCATGCGCGGTGTGTCTCTGACCATAGTTGCCGGTTGCAGCCTGCTGGTGAGCGGTTGCATCGCCAAGACCGCGGTCGATGTCGTCACCTTGCCAGTCAAGGCCGCAAGCAAGGGCGTGGACATGATGACGACCAGCCAGTCCGAAGCCGACGAGAAGCGCGGTCGGGCGCTGCGCAAGCGCGAGGCGAAGCTTGGCAAGCTCGAGCGTCAGTATCGCAAGCAAAGCGCCAAATGCGATGCGGGCGATCGCAGCGCCTGCGCCGAGGCGCGCAACTCCTATGACGAAATCCAGGCGATCCTGCCGACCATTCCTCAGGAACCAGAGCGTTAGTCGCGCGGTGCCGCAGCGCGGCGCAAGCGATCGTTGATCGCGCGACCGATCCCATTTTCCGGAACGGGCGCAACCGCAACAGCAGACCGGTCAGCTATCGAAGCGCGATGCAGGCAATCGTATAAACTCGCCGCGGCCTCGGTAAGATCGCCGGACGGGGACAAGCTCACATCCCCTTGCCATTCACCGAAGCCGATCCAGAATTCATCGTCATGTGGCTGCGTGACGTCCAGCCGGACGGGCTTGCCCGGCGAGTAGTGGCTCAGCATCTGCCCCGGTGCCTCGATCCTGCCCTGTGCCGCCTGCCGAACCCCTTCGATGGAGACCGGCCCCTCTCGCAACAACGCCAGCGATCCGTCGTCCCTCACGGCAACGATCGTCGATTCCAGCCCCGCCCGGCAGGGTCCGGCATCGAGCACGGCATCGATCCGTCCATCGAGCGAGGCCAAGACATGCGCAGCAGCAGTGGGGCTGACAAAGCCGCTGCGGTTCGCCGATGGCGCGGCAAGCGGAGCGCCCACCGCTTCGATTACCGCGCGCATCACGGGATGATCGGGCATTCTCAGCGCGATCGTGTCCAATCCGGCTGTAACATCGGCGGCCAGATCAGCGTCTGCGCGCCTGGGCAGGACCAGCGTCAACGGCCCAGGCCAATAGATATCCGTTAACGCTGTCGCTTGGTCGGAGAACTGCGCAAGTGCCTGGGCCTGTTCGACGCTCGCCACATGGACGATCAAGGGATTGAAGCTCGGACGGCCCTTCGCCCGATAAATGCGCGCTACCGCTACATCGCTGTCGGCACGCGCCGCGAGTCCGTAAACCGTCTCGGTCGGAACAGCCACCAGACCATCATCGCGCAGGATTTGCGCGGCACTGGCGATTCCTCCCGCATCGGCGGGCAGCGTTTCCGTAGCGTTCTTGCCGCTCATCCCGTCGCGCTATATTCGGTATCGGCACAAAGCCAAGAGGACTTGCGAACCGTGTCTGATTTTACGCCCCCCACCAAGGACCAGTTGCTGGCGATCCGCGTTAATGCGGGTATCGAAGAACTGGCAGCAGCCGAGCGCTTTGCCGCCGCAGAGCCTGAACTGGTCGAAGCCATCGCAGAGGGCATAGGCCAGTTTGCCGCGGGCGAATGGGCGCCGCTCAACCGGGTGGGCGACCTTCAGGGAGCGAAACTGGAAAACGGCGTAGTTCGCCTGCCTGACGGATTTGCCGAAGCCTACAAGGACTATGTCGAACAAGGCTGGAACGCCATCGCCGGACCGGTCGAATTCGGCGGGCAGGGCCTGCCTTTCACGCTGGCCTGCACGGTGCTGGAAAACCTCGGCAGCGCGAACATGGCCTTCACCCTCCTGCCGATCCTGTCGGTAGGCGCCATCGAGGCACTGGCGCACCATGGCAGCGATGCGCAAAAGGCGACGTATCTTCCCAAGCTGGTTGATGGCGCATGGTCGGGGACGATGAACCTGACCGAACCACAGGCCGGTTCCGATGTCGGTGCGCTGCGCAGCTCCGCGGAGCCGATCACCGAGGGCGAACACGCGGGCAAATATCGGATCGCAGGACAGAAGATCTATATCACCTGGGGCGATCACGAACTGGCCGAGAACATCATCCATCTGGTCCTCGCGCGCCTGCCCGGCGCGCCTGAGGGAAGCCGCGGTATCTCGCTGTTCGTCGTCCCGAAATATCATGTGAACGCCGATGGTAGCCTCGGCGAGCGCAACGATTTGCGCGCGGTCAGCCTTGAGCACAAGCTCGGCATCAATGCCTCGCCCACGTGCGTCATGTCGTTCGGAGACAATGGCGAGTGCATCGGCGAACTGGTTGGCGCGGAGAATCGCGGCCTCGCAGCGATGTTCACGATGATGAACAATGCGCGGATCAATGTGGGCAACCAGGGCGTTCAGATCGGCGAGCGCGCGACACAGCAGGCGCTGGCCTATGCCCGCGACCGGGTGCAGTCCGCCCGTGCAGGAGCCGCAGATCGCAGCCCGGTGGCGATTATCGAACATCCCGATGTGCGGCGGATGTTGCTCAGGATGATGACGCTGACGCAAGGTGCGCGGGCGTTGCTCTATTATACCGCCGGGCAGGTTGACCGCGGCACGCTGGGCAGTGCGAATTCCGCCGCGCGCGCCGAAGTGCTGGTGCCTTTGCTCAAGGCGTGGGGCACCGATGTGGGCGTCGAGATCGCCAGTATCGGGGTGCAGGTCCACGGCGGCATGGGTTTCATCGAGGAAACCGGCGCGGCGCAGCATTATCGCGATGCGCGTATCGCCCCAATCTACGAAGGCACCAACGGCATTCAGTCCGCCGATCTGGTGACGCGCAAGCTCGCGCTCGAAGGCGGTGCGGCGCTCGACGGGCTGATCGAAGACATCATTGCAGGCAGCGCCGCAGACCCGACGCTTGCCGCGCTGGCGCAGGATTGTGCGGATATCGTGGCATGGATGCGCGATACGGCCAGCCTCGACGATCGCCTGGCCGCAAGCGTGCCCTTCTGCACCATGCTGGCGGTAGCAACCGCTGGATGGCAGCTGGCGCGACAGAGAGACGCCATTGCGGCGGGTGGGAACGACGGTGCCATGCCCACCAAACCCGCGGTGGTGGAATTCTTCCTGGACCGGATTGTGCCCGAGGCGCGTGGCCTAAAGGCCAGCGCCGTGGCGGGCGCCGCATCGCTTTACGAAGTCAGCACCGCCGCGCTAGTCGGATAGTCTGGTGCGCGCTTATTGCGGCTGATCGGCCGGGATGGTCGCCTGCATGTCGCCCCGAAGTTCCTTCTGCGGTGGCAGGGGTGGACCTTTGAGTTGCTTGATTCCCGGCGCCGCGGCAGCTCCGGGCTTGATAGCACGCCAGATAATTCCGGCGGTATCGTCGCTCACCAGAAGGGCGCCATCTTTCGACCAAGTCAACCAGGTCGGGCGACCATGCGTCTGGCCCTTGCCGGTGAGGAAGCCCGTCAGCACCGGAACCGGCTTACCCTTCGGATTGCCGCGCGCATCGAAGGGGATGTACACGACATCGTAACCGGAAGGCGGTTTGCGGTTCCACGAGCCATGTTCGGCAACGAAGGCTCCGGAGTCGAACTCTTTGCCGAGCCGCGCCCCGCCCTCGGTAAACACGAGGCCCAGCGCAGCGACATGGGGGCCGAGCGCATACTCGGGTCTGCGCGTATAGCTCGTCAGGAACTGCGGCATCGGCGCGGTGACCCGGTCGTCGATGATATTTTTCCAGTAAACCCACGGCCAGCCATAATGCACGCCGACAGGCACGTTGGTGAGATAGTCGGGCACGAGATCCGGCCCGGTCATGTCGCGCTCGTTGACGGTGGTCCACAGCTCGTCGGTCCATGGGCTAAAGGCGAGGCCATTGGGATTGCGCATTCCGGCGCCGAAAATGCGCTGCTGGTGATCTTTCAGATTGTACTCCCAGATCAGCGCGCGGCCTTCCTCAGCCTTGAGTCCATGATCGGCGATGTTCGTTGCAGAACCGACAGCGACATAGATCTTGGTGCCATCGGGGCTGAGCACGATATTGCGCATCCAGTGCTGGCCGCCCGGGGCGAGATCCATCAGCTTGGTCGGATTCCATGCCAGCGTGGTATCGCCCAGCTTGTAGGGAAAGGAGAGCAAGGCATTGTGGTCGGCGACGTAAAGCGTCCCGTCGCGCCAGGCCATGCCCGAAGGCGAATCGAACTTGTTCGACAACACGAAGCGCTGATCCGCCTTGCCGTCACCGGTGGTGTCGCGCAGAAGCACGATCTCGTTGGGCGATTTGCCCGCCGCCCCGGCCTTGCGCATCATATGTTCGGTGATCCAACGAACGATGAAGTTGTCCTTGCTGTCTGTCCCCGCAGGCGCGCGGGACAGTGCCACCAGCACATCGCCGTTGGGCAGCGTGATCATTGTGCGCGGATGGTCGAGTCCTTGGGCAAAGCGCGTCACGACCAGCCCCGCCGCCGGTGTCGGAGCCTGATTGGCCTCCCAGCCGATTGGCTTGGCAATATCGATCGTTGGGAAAGTCTCGTCCTTCGGCTTGGTCAGTTCGGGATCGATCCCGGTGACTTTGGCGAAGGCGACCTCGGCCGTGTTGCCTCTGGTCAACCAGAAACTCAGGCCTGCAAGGATCAGGACGATGACGAGAAGGGCGATGAGAATTTTTTTGCCGGTGCTCATACGCCCTGCATCTACGCCGCTCGCGCCCTTGCGGCAATGGCGCACGTCACTAGATAGCGGCAATTATGTATGATTTCAGACCCGCATCCGGCCTCCCCAAGCCCGAGCTATACGAAGATCTGCTCGCCGCTGCCACGGGCTTGACCGAGGGCGAAAGCGACGCGGTAGCCAATATGGCCAATGTCGCTGCGCTGCTGTTCGAGTTCCTGCCACAGGTCAACTGGGCGGGTTTCTATCGCGTGGTCGAGAACGAACTGGTGCTCGGCCCCTTCGCCGGACGTCCGGCATGTATCCGGATTCCCATGGGCCAGGGCGTATGCGGGACCGCCGCGGCAAGTGGTGAAACGCAGCTGGTCGAGGACGTCCACGCCTTTCCGGGCCATATTGCCTGCGACGGGGCAACCGCTTCGGAACTCGTCGTCCCGGTAGTGCGCGATGGTCAGGTCACCGCAGTCATCGATCTCGACAGCCCCGAGGCGACACGATTCGATGCAGACGATGCACGCGGGATCGAGGCGTTGGCGCGGCTTCTGTCGGACCGTATCTGAGAGCGGAGCGTCAGGGGTTGGCCGCAATGAGTTGCGGTGCCGCGCGCAAGCGAATCTTGCCAAGCCGACCGACATCGGCGCCGCTTTTGATCACCACCGCCTCGTCAAGGTCTGCGCGCACCTGCAGCGCCTTCGCGGTACTGGCCGCGACGCGTACGCGATACTGGCCATATGGCACCTTGTCGAACAGGAAGAAGCCGTCGAACTCGCTCAGCGTTGTGGCCACCACGCTGCCATGCGCATCGACCAGTTCCAACGTGATTCCCGCTTGAACGATGCCTGCCGGTGACAACACGGTTCCCTCGATCTCGCCCGAGGCGGTGACCGCCAGCATGACCTCGCTCGGGACACCGGGACGCGGCACGATCACCACGCCTTTTTCCGAAGGTGCGAGGAACGGATCTTCGAGCGTCGAAGTGTCGACCCCGATCAGGATCGGGCGATAGGGCGTGAGATTGTCGACCAGCGCCTCTCCTTCGCCATTGGTCTTCGCATCGGTCCCGCGCAAACCGGCGGTAATGGTAACGCCGTTGAGCAGCTTCTCGCCCGGCTCCCAGTGCCCGTCGCCATTCTCGTCGCGGAATACCGTGACCTTGGCCTGGCCCTGCCGCGCCAGCCGCTGTTCGGACACGCGCACCCCGCCATAGACCGGATCGGGTCCGATGCTGAAATTGAGCGACAGGCCCAGATGCCAGATGCCGGAACTGCCCGCGCCCACTTCACCACGCAGGCCGAAGCTCTTGAATTGCCGGGCATAGGACAAGGTCGCGTCGGTTTGGCCGGTTTGCACGCTGTAGCGCAGATCCGCCGAACCGATCCCCTCTCCCAACATTCTTTCGGCAGCGAATTGCACTGTCTGGACACCGCGCTGCGATCCGGAGAGCGCTGCGTCGATCCCACCTCGCAGTCGAAACCCCGCCTGCCGCGTGCTGAGCAGCAGTCGCGCCTGCGTCTGGCTTTCGTCCTCGGGTGTGGTGGGATCATCGACCAGTCCGTGATCAAGCGATGCGGTGATTGCCAGTCCCCTGACGCTGAGCGAAGCATTGGCGGCCAGTTGCGTGACCATGGTGCCGTTGACCAGCCTTGCTCGCCCGATGGCAAGTTGCACCGGCAGGGCGACCGATCCCAGCTTGAGTGAGGTGGATGCGTTGAAGCTTGCACGGTAGTCGAACTGACTGGTGATCGCCTCGCTCACGTAAGTTCCTATAACTTTTGTGAAATCCGCGCCGAGACTGAAATTTGCGACACGTCCTATGGCAGCCAGCCTTACCGCCCCGCCCGCGCGGAGCTCGTGCGCGCCACCCAGCTCGACCTGCATCCTTCCGAACGTCCGGGTCAGCGACCCTTCGAGAAAATCTCGCCGCTTTCCAGCAAGATAATCGCCGCTCGCCGCCAGCATCATGCTTGTCCGGCGGTCGAACCCATGTTCGAAACCCATGCCATAGCGCCAGTGACTCTCGGCCGGCGTATCCAGACTGCGCAGGGTGATGAGATCGGTATTGGGCTGGACGATGTTCGCCCAATAATAGGTCTTGCCGGGTTCCACATTCGCCTGGCCGATGGGATAGGAAAACCTTTCGCGCCGAACCTGCCCCTGCGGGCCGTAGAGTACGACTTCGAGATCGTTGTTCCCGTAATAGAGTTCGATGTCAGTGAACGCATACCGACCGTTCGTACTCGCCGACTGATAGCCGATGAGCTGGCCGTTGCGATACAGTTCCGCATCCCAGCCGCTGGGCAGAACGCCGTAGAGATCGGTGGTCGAAAAGCGCGAATCCTGACCCAGAGGCCGGTTGCCAACATAAAGTCCGCGGCCGATCGCGCTGGCCAGAGTCAGGCGCCCCGGATCGGTCTGGATATCGCCCGCCGCGACGCGCGTCGCGTGCAAGGGACCGAGCAGGCCACCATCGGGGTCCTGACGAAACGCGGTGACTCTGAGCGCCGCGGGGACCAGTTGCTGGTCGGTGCTGACCCGCGCCGAATAGCTCGCACCCAGCGCCTCCCCTGCCGCATAGAGTTCTGCCGTAGCGCTGGTGCCCGTATTGCCGCCACCCGCCGTAGCGGTCGCATTGATCGTCACGTCGACCGAGGGCGTGCGCCACACGCGATAGGCGGTATCGGCGCGGCGATAATCGGAGAGATCGAAATCGGGCTTCTGCTGAGAAAGTTGCGCCGCGCGACTGCGTCGCTCGAGCGCCTTGAGGAATGGCAGATCGTCGGCCCCTTGCAGGACGATGCGCGCGTTGAACAGATCGGGCTTGAAGGTGATGCCGAACCAGCGCGACAAAGCCTTGGTGTCGACGCACCACCCCTCGGGCGTATCGGTAATCTCACCGGCCAGTGGTGCGGATCCCATGTTCATGGTTTGTACTGTTTTGGAGTCGCGATCCAGCGTGAATTTCTGATCTTCCGAAAAAAGCCAGCCAGTTGCGCGGCGCGACTTTTTGTCCAGACGGATCGGCAGATCCAGAGCCTGAATGGTATCGCCGAGATCGAGGCACACGCCGTTGCCGATGCGATAGCCGCGCACGTCGGTTTCGAGCCGGAAATTGCGCACGGTCAATTGCAGCAGCAGGAAATCATCCTGGCTTAGTGCTTCCCCAGGGGTGACGGCTACCGGGCTTGGTTGGGCAAATGCAGGCTGCGCGGCAGCAAGCGTCGCCGCGCCCAGCGCAGCAACGCCTGCCAACCGAAGAAATTGCCGCAGCATCGCCCCTTAGCCCGAATGCATCGCTCAATCGAGCGTCGTGTCGAGCTCGGCGATCAGTTTGCCGCCATCTTCCGGCATTTCGGAGTATTCGATATGGACCGGGCCACGCAGTGCAGCCGCCTGCTCATCGCTGAGCCGCAGGCTGAACAGGCGCTTGGTGAGTTCGGGATAGACGGCCACGCCCGCGACTTGCAGGACCGGCTTGTCAGAGCCCTTTGCGAACACGCGCAACTGCCCGAAGGTTGACGCCTTGCCGCTGCGGTTCAGCACCAGCTCGAAATATTTTCCTTCAGGCCGATTGGCGATACCGGCATGGTCGAGCACGATCTGCGCGCTGATATTGCCCAGCCGGACGATGATCGGAATGGAGATCGCATAGACCGGGACGAGCGCGATCGTGACTCCCTGCGCGTCGCTTGCCGTTTCCGCAGGTTGCGGCTTGGGAATGGCGCGAAAGGCCATATGCGCGCGATATTCACCGTCGGGGAGCCCGGCCGGAGCCCGCGCGGCGATGCGAATCGCCTGCGGTTGCCCCGGTGGCAAGACCACCCGGCGCGGCGCGAAACGGATCATGTCGAGCGCGGCCTGTTCGGTCGGATCGGCCTGGGCGACATCGACATCGCTCAATTGCCCATCCGAACTCATCCGCCGCAGCTCGAGGTCGACCCGATAGGTCGCTTCTTCTGAGCCAATGTTGCTGAGGATAACCTCGGTTCCGCGGCGTCCATCGAGGATAACGCGCGTCGGCGCGATCAGCAGATCGCCCTGCGCATTCGCCTGCTGAAACGGCAAGGCTGCGCCCACCATCGCAAGGGCGGTCGCCCCCGCCAATATGGCGCGGCGCGGAAAAGATAAACTGGCCATGCAATGCTCCCTCTCGCCTTCCCGTGCCACACAGGAAGGTGTCTGATCCGCAGACCGTGGTAGAGGTCTATGGTTAAGAAGCTTTAAACCCGGCGCTTTTCCGCCACCAAAAGCAAATGGGGGACGCGCTTTTCGCGCATCCCCCATCCTTGTCTCAAGAGGTCCTGGTCGACTTAGTTGTAGTCGACCGAGACGTTGAAAGTGCCCTGATACACGCCGACTGCGGCAGTGCCGGGGATGTTCAGATTGGCGCCAACGGTGAAATAGGCATCCTGCGTTGTCGGATCGAGCGTGATCGTCTTCACCGGGATCGGGTTGCCACTGCCATCGAGCTTGTTCTTCAGCAGCGGGTTGCCCGCGCCGTCATTCTGGATCAGCCCGTTGGCATCGAGTGAAAGTTCCTTCACCGTGGTGTTGCCGATAGCGTTGCTGGTCGGGCTCGACATGGTGAAGGTGTCGGCGGTCAGCGACCCACCCGAACCGTTGGTAAGCGTCGCTGCGAGCGGCAGGTCGACACGGACCTGCTTGCCACCCTGTCCCTCGACATGGAACTGCGCGCCCGACGTCACGCCGGTGCAAACGAGACCCGTCGGGCAAGCCACCTGCATCGTGCTGGGGTCGAGCGTCAGAGTGTAGTTGCCGGTGTTGTTCGAGATGATGAGATCACCGAAGTCGAGCACGCTGCCGGCGACTTTGGTCAGCTTGAGCGCAGCGAGAATTTCAGCCCGAGCGTCCGCAGATGCGGTCTGCTGGGCAGCAGCCGGTGCAGCCGTACCGAGCACGGCAGCGAAAGCCAGCGCCGCAGCGCTGAAACGAATCGGATTGGTCATGGTCTGTTTTGTCCCTGTAGTCTTGATCCCTGGACGGAAAGGGCCTGATCCTTCCTCTCCGCCGGACAAGCTGATCCCTCGTCCGTGGAACTACTTATGAGCCGCAGGGTTCAGCTTTCATGTGCAGATATGGTTAATTATCGCTGACCAGCTGCAGGGACCGTCGGTGAGACAAGGTCAAACACACAATAAAGCTATAAATCTCCGCCGGTTAGCCGCTGGCAAATGAGATCGAGCTGATCCAGCGTGCGATAGTTTATCGTTACCGCACCCTGATTTGGCGAGCTTCCGGTCTTGATTCTTACGGGCAGGCCAAGGAAATCTTCGAGATGGCCTTGCACTGCAGCGATGTCCGCATTGTCTGACGGACTAGGCTGATTCTCCGACGATTTCGGGGTCGATTGGCGCGGCTTTCGGGTGAGCCGCTCCATTTCGCGCACGGAAAGTTTCTGATCGACCGCTTTTCTCGCGAGCTCGACCGCATCGTCACGTCCGACCAGCGCGCGTGCATGGCCCATGCTCAGCGCGCCTCCTTCCACCAGAGCCAGTACCGATTCAGGCAGGCCCAGCAGACGCTGGAAATTCGCCACGTGGCTGCGCGATTTATCGACCAGTTCGGCGATTTCGCTCTGGGTAAGATTTTCCTGCTCGGCGAGCCGCTGATAAGCCCGCGCCTCTTCGACGGGATTGAGATCCTCGCGCTGCAAATTCTCGATCAGCGCCAGGGTCATGACGTCACGGTCGTTGAGATCGCGGACGATCGCCGGGATTTCATGCAGCCGCGCTCTTTGTGCGGCACGCCAGCGACGTTCGCCCGCGACAAGCTGATAGCGCCCAGCCCCGCGCGGTCGAACGATAATGGGCTGGATGACCCCGCGCGCCTTGATCGAGCTGGCGAGCTCATCAAGAGCATCCTCGTCGAAATGTGTCCGGGGCTGCCCGGGAAGAGGGGAGATCGAGGCGATATCCAGTGATTTCAGACCTTTAGCATCGTCACGCTGAGGTGCTTGCGTGGTCTGCGGGTCGGTAGTGTCGTCGTTCGACATCCGCATGACCGGTTCGTCGCGCCGCACTTCACCCAACAGGGCATCGAGCCCTCGGCCGAGTTTCTTCTTCTGGCCGGAGAGCTTCTTTGTGTCGGTCGTATCGCTCATGCGGCTTTCCTCTTCTCGGGCAGACGGCCGATCAATTCGCGAGCGAGCGCAATATAGGCACGGCTGCCAGCGCATTCATGGTCGTAGATCAATGCCGGAAGTCCATGGCTGGGCGCCTCCGACAGGCGAACATTGCGCGGGATCACCGTCTCGAACACAAGCTTTCCAAGGCAATCGCGCACGTCATCGGCGACCTGATCGGTCAATCGGTTGCGGCGATCGAACATCGTCAGGACGATGCCGATGATCCCGAGGTCCGGATTGAAGCGTTCCTGCACACGTTCGACCGTCTGCAGCAGCTGGCTCAATCCTTCCAGCGCAAAGAATTCGCACTGCAGTGGAACAAGCAATGTGTCGGCAGCGCCCAGGGCATTGAGCGTAAGCAGGCCGAGCGATGGCGGGCAGTCGATAAAGCAGATTTCCGGCTGCTTGTATGCCGGATCGGTCCGGTTCAATGCTTGCGAGAGACGCGACGTCCGGTCCTCTACCGATACCAGTTCGACCTCGGCGCCCGAGAGGTCTTGTGTCGCCGGAATGATCTGGAGATTGGGGATATCGGTATCCTGGGCCGCTTCATGGATTGCCGCATCGCCAATCAGAATATCATAGCTGGACGTTTCGCGGGATCCTGAATGGACGCCAAGTCCGGTGGATGCGTTGCCCTGCGGGTCGAGATCGATCAGCAGAGTGCGCGAGCCTGTGGCCGCCATAGCCGTGGCAATATTGATCGCCGTGGTGGTCTTGCCCACACCGCCCTTCTGATTCGCGATGGCAATGGTAATCACGACCTTATCTCCGCCTTGCCACTTCCTACGAGTATCCCAGCACTTGCGTCTGTTTGCGACTGTTTCACGTGGAACATTTGCTGCAATCGACGCGGTAACTCCTGCCATTCTTGCGCCGCCGACTGCCCTTTGGGCAACACCCAGATGGTGTCGCTTGTGGAGAACCGTGCGGACAAGTCGATCAACTTGGGAAGTGGGGCAAATGCGCGCGCACTGATAACATCGGCTCTAAAGCCAGAAACCGATTGCAGTGTCGAGCCCACCACGCGCGCTCGCACGAGACCGAGCGATTGCACCATATTCTCAAGCCAAATTATTCGCTTCTTTCGTGATTCAACCAAAGTTACATTAAATTCGGGTCGCATGCAGGCGATCACGAGACCGGGAAATCCGGCGCCGGAGCCCAAGTCGATCCATTCGGGTTCGCTAAGCGGTACGAAATCGAGCAATTGGGCGGAGTCGGCAAAGTGGCGCTGCCAGATGTGCTCCAGGCTGGCGCTCGAAACGAGATTCTGATGTCGGTTTTCCTCAGCTAGCGCCTCGGCAAATCGATCCAGTCTCGCCATCGCCTTAAAGTCGCTGCGTTGCGCCACGAAGCGTCGCGCCTGATCTTCGTCTTCTATCACGCCTCAGTCCGCTCAAATTTGCGGACATGGACCATGACGGCGGCGAGCGCTGCGGGTGTGACGCCGGAAACTCGGCTTGCTGCAGCCATGTTGGCAGGTCGGCTAGCGCTCAACTTTTCGATCATTTCGTTGGACAATCCGGGGACATCGCCAAAACGGAAATCATGTGGGATGCTTTGTTCTTGGCCCGCTTTCAGATCACGCAATTCACGGTCCTGCCGGGCAAGATAGGGGGCGTAGCGTATGTCTTCGACCACTTCGGACAGCAGCGGTAGATCGGCATAATCGGGGAAATGATCGACCATAGCATCGAGATCCATCTTTCCCGCCGAAATCCATTCCTCAAGGCTGCGCTCCCCCGCATTGGTTTCACGTGAAACACACTGGGTACTCATCGTCTCGACCAGCGCCGACTTGCGAAGTTCCCGATGTTCGTACCATTGCGTCCGCTCGGATCCGACACAACCCAGCGCAATGGCTTTGGGTGTCAGGCGACTGTCGGCATTGGACGCGCGCAAACGCAGGCGATATTCGGCGCGCGAAGTTAACATACGATACGGCTCGGTTACCCCCTGCAAGGTGAGGTCGTCGACCATCACGGCAAGATACGCTTCCGCCCGATCGAGTTGCAAAGGCGAGCGATCCAGCGCGGCGCAGGCGGCTTGTAGCCCCGCCACCAGGCCTTGCGCCGCAGCCTCTTCATAGCCGGTCGTGCCGTTGATCTGGCCGGCACAATATAACCCAGTTAGCCCCCGCATCTGGAGATCCGCCCCCAGCGAGCGCGGGTCGACATGATCGTATTCCACCGCATAACCCGGCGCGACCATCTCGACGTCGGCGAGACCATCAATGCTGCGGAGCATGGCGAGCTGCACATCGACCGGGAGCGATGTGCTGATACCGTTCGGATAGACCAGATGGGTTGCCAGCCCCTCAGGTTCGAGGAAGATCTGGTGGCCGTCGCGGTCGCCGAAGCGATGGATCTTGTCCTCGATCGACGGGCAATATCTCGGGCCCTGCGCGTCGATGGCGCCTGAAAACAGTGGTGATCGGTCGAGTCCGCTACGCACGATGTCGTGCGTTTGCTCGTTCGTCCGCGTGATCGCACAGAACACCTGCGGATTGCCGCGGCGTTCGGTGAGCGAAGACATCGTCCAGTCCTCGCGGTCGGACGGTTGCTCCGCAAGTTGACTCCAGTCGATGCTTCGGCCGTCGAGGCGCGGCGGCGTGCCAGTCTTGAGGCGAGCCATGGCTGGGACCACTTCTCGCATCTGCTGTGCAAGCCGTAAGGAACTTGCCTCGCCCCAGCGCCCACCCTCGAGCCGCTCTTCGCCCCGGAAAAGCACGCCGCCAAGAAAAGTCCCCGTGCACAGAACAATTCGATTTGCCGAGATCAGCCGACCATCGCGCATTTCCACCCCGGTGACGGCAGAACCTGCAATCGATAGAGCAGCTGCTTCACCTTCAATGAGCGACAATCCACTCTGACGCCGAACCATCGACTGCACCGCGCGCTTGAACAGCACACGGTCCGCCTGCACGCGCGGTCCCCATACCGCGCTGCCCTTGGAGCGGTTGAGCATCCGATAATGGATCGCTGCAGCGTCGGCAGCCTTTGCGATGATCCCATCGAACGCATCGACCTCACGGACCAGATGGCCCTTACCCAACCCACCGATAGCGGGGTTGCAGCTCATTGCACCGATGGCTGCAAGATCGAAACTGACCAAAGCGGTGCGCGCACCCATTCGCGCGGCCGCGCAAGCAGCTTCGACGCCGGCATGACCGCCGCCTATGACAAGAACATCGAAATCCGGCATTTGTGGCCGCATTAATACGCGCCAGCTGCACAGTCAAAAGCCTGTTTCACGTGAAACATCACTTTCCGATGCAAAAGCGTCCAAACAGCTGGTCAAGCATGTCCTCTGTCGACGATTGTCCGAGCAAGCGATCGAAACACACGCGCGCCTGACGCAAGCTCTCACCGACAAGCAAACCGTCCTCGCCCTCGCAAACGCCTTGCAGCGACTCAAGCGCCTGCCCGACGAGCGTGGCCTGCCTTGCATTGAGTGCTGCGCTACCCGCCTTCGGCAACAAAAGTCTGGCGCGCTCGATCAAATCTCTTTCCAGTTCTCGAACGCCCAAACCGGTTACGGCTGAAACTGTGTGGTCGGGAGCAGATTTGCGCACACAATCGCTCGCATCCGCCCGAGACTGAATTTCGATAGCGTCCGCCGGTCCCTGACCCTCCGATCCGAGCCAAAGGACGATGTCCGCTGATTTCAGCTGATCCTTCGCACGGTCGATACCGATCGTCTCCACCGGATCATCGCTCTCGTCACGCAGACCGGCCGTATCGACCAGCACGAAGGGTATGCCTGAAAATGCAATCGAGCGCTCGATCGCATCGCGCGTGGTCCCGGCAACAGGAGAAACTATGGCCGCCCCATCCTGAACCAAAGCATTGAACAGGCTCGACTTCCCCGCATTGGGAGGACCGGCCAGCACAACCCGTATGCCCTCGCGCAAAATTTCGGCGCGAGGGCGTTCAAGCCACTCGCGCATATCGGCTCGAACATCCTCCAAACGCTGCCAGAATGCTGCGCTCAAATCCTGCGCATCATCTTCGTCGGCAAAATCGAGCACCAACTCGACCTCTGCCGCCAGTTTTAGCACCGTATCGCGCCACTCGCGGGTCTTCCGGGACAATGCCCCTCCCGCCCCGGCCTGTGCTGCCAAACGCTGCATTTCGGTTTCAGCTGAAAGCAGGTCAGCAAGACCTTCGGCCTGAGCCAGATCGATGCGGCCATTGGCAAAGGCACGCCTGGTAAATTCACCCGGTTGCGCCTCCCGCAGCCCCGTCATCTGTGCCAAAGACTTGGTTACAGCAGAAACTACTGCCCTCCCCCCATGGCACTGCAGCTCCGCGCAATCCTCTCCCGTGGCGCTCGCCGGACCGGGAAAGTATAATACGAGAGCGGAATCGAGAAGATCGCCATTGCCATCCCGAAGATCGCGCAAGACAGCCCGCCGGGCCGGCGGCATCGACCCTGTCAATCGTTGCAGTGCGATCCCTGCACTGGGCCCGCTTATCCGTATGACACCGATAGCGGCAGGCGGAAGCCCGCTCGACAGCGCAAAAATTGTATCCGGAACGAAGTCGGTCGAGGATCCGTCAGTCGGACTGAGAGGGTGCATCCTTGCCCTTTGTCCGCGCAGCAGAGGCGCCTTCCATAAAGCTCTGGAACAGCTTGAAACCCGCCTGACCCATAGGCGCGAGCTGGCGCGCATAATCCTGCAGCTTTTCGGTGTCCGACACGCCCTGCATCGCTTTCGACATCATGTCGACGTAGACATCATTGGCCTTGCCCACATCGGGCAGCCCCATGAAGCTACGCGCCTCTTCCGGCGTACAATCAATTTCGACATGGACCTTCATGGCGCTTTCTCCGTTAGGCTTAGGCAAGGTCTTACTTGGGTTTGCCACAAGCACAAGACAAGCTAGGCCACATCTTCAGCACACCAAGGGAGTTCCCATTCCATGAGCGAGACCGTGACGATAGAGACGCTGGACCACGCTGGCACCTTTTCGGCCTATGTCGCCAGACCTGCAGGCGACCCGTGCGCCGCCATCGTCGTTATCCAGGAGATCTTCGGGGTCAACGCCGGGATCAGGCGCAAGTGCGACAAGCTCGCCGAAGACGGTTATCTCGCGGTAGCGCCAGATCTGTTCTGGCGGCTTGAACCGGGAATCGAACTCGATCCCGACGTCGAACCCGAGTTCCAGCGCGCGCTGGAATTGATGGGCAAATTCAATCAGGATGCGGGCATCCGCGACATCGAGGCGACTATCAAGTGGGCGCGCAACACCACCAACGGCAAGAAAGTCGGTGCGGTGGGATACTGCCTCGGCGGTCGACTTGCCTATATGACCGCCGCGCGCACCGATAGCGATGCATCGGTCGGCTATTACGCGGTCGGCATTGACGGACTGCTGGGTGAGAAGCACGCCATCTCCAATCCGCTCATGCTCCACGTCCCGACCGAAGACGGGTTCGTCGATAAAGAAACGCAGAAGAAGATGCACGAAGGGCTGGACGATCATCCCAAGGTCACCCTCCACGATTACGAAGGCATGGATCACGGTTTCGCAACCGAATTCGGCAAGCGCCGCAATGAGGCCTGTGCCGAAAAGGCCGACCAGCGCACGAGCGCCTTCTTTTCCGAGCACCTCGGCTGATGGCTGTCCCTTCCGCGCACAAACCCCCCTCGTCCCAGATTCTGATGCGGTTTGGCCTGCCGGTAATCTTACTGGCCGTAAGCGCCGCTTTGATCGCTTTGCAGTGGTATTGGGGGCTGATCGTCACCGTACCGCTGCTCCTCATTGCGGTGATCGATTTCTTCCAGGACGAACACTCGTTACGACGCAACTATCCGCTGCTCGCACGCGTGCGGTGGATAATGGAGGGCCTCCGGCCCTATCTGCGCGCCTATATTGTCGAGAGCGACCTCGACGGCCGACCCTTCAACCATGATGAACGTGCGCTGGTCTATGCCCGCGCCAAGGGAGAGCTGGATGCGCACCCCTTCGGCACCGAGCTCGACGTCTATTCGGAGGAATATGAGTGGCTCGCCCATTCGATCGCGCCCAACAAGGATGCGCAAAATGACTGGCGCGTGCACGTCGGTACCAGCCAATGCGCGCATCCCTATGATGCTGCGCTGCTCAACATCTCGGCAATGAGCTTCGGTGCCTTGTCCGCCAACGCCATAGAGGCGCTCAACAAGGGCGCGGCGGACGGCAATTTCTATCACGACACCGGGGAAGGCGGCTTGTCGCGCTATCACAAGTCGCACGGCGGTGATCTAGTCTGGGAAGTCGGCAGCGGCTATTTCGGATGCCGCAACAAGGATGGCAGTTTCGACCGTGCGAAATTTGCCGAAACCGCTTCGATCGAACAGGTCAAGATGGTTGAAATCAAGCTCAGCCAAGGCGCGAAGCCCGGTCATGGCGGCTTGCTGCCGGGCGGCAAGGTCACCGAGGAAATTGCCGAGGCACGCGGTGTCGAAAAGGGCGAGGATTGCCTCTCCCCGCCGGGACATTCGACATTCTCGACCCCCATCGAGCTGGTCGAATGGGCAGCAGACCTGCGTGAGGCATCCGGCGGCAAGCCGGTCGGCATAAAGCTGTGCGTCGGCAAGCCGCATGAGGTCTTTGCGGTAATGAAGGCGATGCTCGAAACCGGTATCCGGCTCGATTACATCGTCGTGGACGGCGCCGAAGGCGGCACCGGCGCGGCACCGGTCGAGCTCTCCAACCGCGTCGGCATGCCGCTGCGCGAAGGGTTGATCCTCGTGCGCAACGCGCTCGTCGGCACCGGACTGAAAGACGAAATCAAGCTCGCCGCTTCGGGCAAGGTGCATTCCGGCGCCGGGCTGGCCACGAACATGGGGCTGGGCGCAGACTGGTGCAATGCGGCGCGCAGCTTCATGTTTTCATTGGGCTGCGTGCAATCGATGAAATGCCACACCGACACCTGTCCGACCGGCATCGCAACCCAGGATCCCACCCGCCAGCGCGGTCTGGTGGTCGAGGACAAGGCAGAGCGTGTCACCCGCTTCCAGCGCCAGACCCTCAAAGCGTTGCGCGAGATGGTTGTCGCGATGGGTCTGGATAACCCGTGGGAAATCAAGCCGTCCCATATCAGCGAACGGCAGAACAGCGCCCATTCCGACACGATCGACCATATCTACCGATTCCTTGAGCCCGGCCAGCTGCTTGCCGATGCGTCGAGCACGCAATACGAACGCTACTGGAATGCAGCGAGCCCGCAGCAGTTCAGGGGGATATGATGGGTGCACAGGCAGGCCTCAAGCGCTGGCATGCGGTAATCGAAGGCGGCAGCGATCCGCAGGCTCTGGCCGAGATTATCCGTGACGACGCAGTGTTCCATTCCCCTGTCGTCCACACCCCGCAACAAGGACGCGCCATCGTGGTCGCCTATCTCGCGGCCGCAGGGAAAACGCTCGGCAACGACAGCTTCTCCTATGTCCGTGAACTGATCGACGGCGAGAACGCTATGCTAGAGTTCACCACCGAGATGGACGGTATCCACGTCAACGGCATCGACCTGATCCGCTTCGATGAAAACGGCATGATCGCCGATTTCAAGGTGATGGTGCGCCCGTTGAAAGCGGTGAACAAGGTGTGGGAAATGATGGCCGCGCAGTTGGAGCGGCAGAAGTCTTAGTAAGCTTGGGGGCACAAGGACCATGCGCCCCCAATGCTCTCGATTACTGATTCATCGTCGCGAAGAAATCTTCGTTGGTCTTTGAATCCTTCATCTTGTCGAGCAGGAATTCCATCGCGTCGATCGTGCCCATCTGCATGAGAATGCGGCGCAGCACCCACATCTTGGTGAGCTTGTCCTTCTCAACCAGCAGCTCTTCCTTGCGGGTGCCGGACTTGCCGACGTCGAGCGCGGGGAAGATGCGCTTGTCGGCAACCTTGCGGTCGAGCACGATTTCGCTGTTACCGGTGCCCTTGAACTCTTCGAAGATGACCTCGTCCATGCGGCTGCCGGTGTCGATCAGCGCAGTGGCGATGATCGAGAGTGAGCCACCCTCCTCGATGTTGCGCGCCGCGCCGAAGAAGCGCTTGGGCCGCTGGAGCGCATTGGCATCGACACCGCCGGTCAGCACCTTGCCCGAGCTGGGCACCACGGTGTTGTAGGCGCGGCCGAGGCGGGTGATCGAATCGAGCAGGATCACCACGTCCTTCTTGTGTTCGACCAGACGCTTGGCTTTCTCGATCACCATTTCGGCGACCTGGACGTGACGCTGCGCGGGTTCGTCGAAGGTCGAGGAAATCACTTCGCCCTTCACCGAACGCTGCATGTCGGTGACCTCCTCAGGCCGCTCGTCGACCAGAAGCACCAGCAGGAACACTTCCGGATGGTTGTCCGTGATCGCCTTGGCGATGTTCTGCAGCAGCACCGTCTTACCTGTGCGCGGCGGCGCAACGATCAGCGCGCGCTGGCCCTTGCCCTGGGGCGAAATGATATCGATCACCCGCGCCGACTTGTCCTTGACCGTCGGATCGAGCGTGTCGAGCGACAGCTTTTCTTCGGGATACAGCGGCGTCAAATTGTCGAAATTGGTCCGATGGCGGACCTGTTCGGGATCTTCGTAATTGACGCTGGTTAGCCGGGTCAGTGCGAAATAGCGCTCACCCTCGCGAGGTGCACGGATTTCGCCTTCGACGGTGTCCCCGGTGCGCAAGCCCATTTTGCGGACCTGATTGGGCGAGACGTAGATATCATCGGGGCCGGCGAGATAGTTCGCCTCGGGCGAGCGGAGGAAGCCGAAGCCGTCCTGCAGCACCTCGATGGTGCCGATACCCATGATCTTTTCTTCGTAGTCCTCGTCTTCGGCGAGCTCACGCAGAATGCAGAACATCAGGTCCTGCCGGCGCATGGTCGAAGCGCCTTCGACGCCCAGTTCCTCGGCCATCGAGACCAGCTCTGCTGGCGGTTTCGCTTTGAGATCTTTAAGATGCATTTGTTTTTTATTCCAAAAGGGTAGGTTGGCCGGCAGGTCTTGTGGGCTTTGGGAAAGCAGACCCGGTCCAGACGTGATGCGGGACGAGTGCCGTTAATGAGATGCGTAAAATAGGATCGCTACGCGGTAGCGTCAATCGCCTTTCCGCGATTAGCCGAAAGGATCATCGCCCTGTCAGAACGGTCTGACGACCACCAGCACCACGATCAGCGCCAACGCAATGCCAGGGACTTCGCCCCACATCCTCAACTGCTTCTCACTCAACGGACGTTCGCCGCGGCCCATCTTCTTCGCCTGAGCGACCATCCAGCCATGATAGCCCGAGAGAGCCAGCACGATGGCGAGCTTGGCGTGCAACCACGGCTCGCTCCACGCACCGATCGCAGCCGCAAGCGCAATACCGAGAATCCAAACCACGATCAGGCTGGGGGTGAGGATGATACTGCGCAGCTTGCCCATGCGATGCGCCCATTTCGCCTCCTCCGCAGACCCTGGCGCAGTATCGAGACAATAAATCATCTGGCGCGGCAGCATGAACAGCCCCGCCATCCAGAACACCACGAAAATGATATGGCCGGCCTTGAGCCAGAGATAGGTCATCGAAAGCACATCCTGCATGGGCGGGCTGATACACTGTTAGGTCAAACAGTCTCAAGCATCATATCGCAACATTGCCGATCCGTCACACGATCAGCGAAATTGCATTGCCGAAGTTATGCATCACGACTGGCAACACCACGCTGCCGCTACGCAAGCGCAAATAGACCGCGATAAAAGATGGCAATGCAGTAAGCGCCATAATCATCGGATCGAAAGCAAGCTGACCATTTGAATAGCTGAACGCATGAGCCAGGCCGAACAGGGCACAGGACAGCACCGCGCCCCAACCCCAATCGACGCCGAGGATGCGTACTCGTCCGCGAAATGCCTGATCGAGCGCGAACAGCAACAGGCCACGATAGAAGCATTCCTCTTCAAAACCGGGCATGGTGAGCTGGAACGCAATAGTCTCATGGCTTGCCGGGCCGCTCGGAAAAACAAACGCCAGCACCACGAAAAACGCGCAATAGATCACCAGCACCGGAAACGTCGCGCGCAGGCTGCCTGGCTTCTGCCTCAACGTAATACCGCAACGACCCCAGTTTAACGCCGGCAGGCTGGCGATCATCAGCGTGGCGGCAAGCGCAAGAATCTTGCCCTGCCAGTTCCATTCGGCCGAAGGCAGAAGATTGGGCAGCACGCCATAAGCACGGGTAAGCAAGGCATCGTTGATCAGCACCAGCACAGCTGCCACCAGCAGCCAGCCGAAGGAAAAATCCTTTCGGCTGCTCAACCCCAGCACCACTCCCACGGTCAGCAACATCACCTCGATCAAGGCGATGGAGATCAATCCGTCCATTCATTTATCTTTCCCAACTCCGAACCGCAGCGATCAACCGCTCGACGTGGGCAATCGGAGTATGCTGGCCGATCCCGTGACCAAGATTGAACACATGCGGGCGATCGGAAAACGCCTGGAGGATGTCCCGCGTCCGCCGTTCCAGCGCATCCCCCCCTGCCAGCAGAAGCAGCGGGTCGAGATTGCCTTGCACCGGCATCCCGTTGGGCAATTCGCGCGCGACCCAGACCGGATCGAGCGTTTCGTCGATCCCGACCGCATCGACCCCGGTTTCTCGCGCATAAGCGACAAGTTTCTCGCCCGAACCCTTGGGAAAACCGATCACCGGGACGCCGGGCCGTGCCTCATGCACCCGCGTCGCCAGCCGGGCATTGGGTCCAATGACCCAGCTTTCGTACTGATCGGGAGCAAGGCTGCCTGCCCAGCTGTCGAACAATTGCACCGCTTCGACCCCGGCATCGATCTGGCCGAGCAGATAATCGAAAGTTGCATTCTCCAATGCATCGACGAGCGATTGGAAGGCTGCAGGATCGCGGTACGCAAGCGCGCGTGCATCACCCTGGTCCTTCGAGCCCTGCCCAGCGATCATGTAGGTCGCGACGGTCCAGGGCGATCCGGCAAATCCCAGCATGGTCGTTTCCGGACCCAGCTCTGCGCGGGTGAGGCGAACCGTCTGGTAGATCGGATCGAGCCGTTCCGGCACTGCCTCGAGTGCCTGCCATGCACCATCGACAAGGGGCGGCGCCAGCCGTGGGCCCTCGCCCGCTTCGAACCACAGATCCTGACCCATGGCATGGGGAATCACGAGTATGTCGGAGAACAGGATTGCCCCGTCGAAACCGAACCGCCTGATTGGTTGCAACGTGATTTCTGCTGCCGCCTCAGGATCATATGCCAGCGCAAGAAAGCCACCCTTTTCTGCACGCAACTCCCTGTATTCCGGGAGATAACGGCCCGCCTGACGCATCAGCCAAAGCGGTACTTTTGGACCGATACGTCCGTTCAGAGTGTCGATGAGCAATCCGGGCATGGCGTGTGTTCAACCAAATAATAAGTAATTTTAAAAGGGATGATGGAGTCTGTTGGCCCTGTGGAAATCGGGGATTGCGGCGATCTGCCGGATTTTCCCAGCGATGAACAGTCCGCAGCTGGTCGCGAATCGCGAACTTCCTTGAGTCGAGTCAAACTTATCCGGCTTGTCCCCAGCCTGTCGATGATCGCGCAATCTGTCCAAAACTTGCTGTAGCGATTGGCCGATAACGGGGAGCGAATCCTGTCCCGAACTTGTCGTCAGCTGCATCCCATGGTTTATGCCGGTAGTTCTCCACAAGCGCACCGCCGGGGTTTCGTGAAACGCATCCATCTCCATCTGATGTCCGATTCGACCGGCGAGACGCTGGAGATGATCGCCAAGGCGGCGCTCGCGCAATTCGAGAACGTCGACGTTGTCCGCCATTTCTGGCCCATGGTGCGCTCGCGTCAGCATCTCGACCGGATCGTGCCCGAAATGACCAGCAATCCGGGACTGGTGCTCTATACCCTGGTGAATGCCGATACCCGCCAACGGTTGGAGGAGCACTGCCGCCACCTCGCGCTCCCTGCGGTTCCGGTGCTCGATCAGGTGACCGAAGCGCTGGAAGTCGCGCTTGGCCAGGAGGCGCATGGCCGCCCCGGGCGCCAGCACCTGATGGACGATGCCTATTTTCGCAGGGTCGAGGCGATTCAGTTCACCATCGCACACGACGACGGGATCGGGCATGAGGAATGGGAGGAAGCCGATATCTTGCTCGCCGGCGTTTCCCGTTCGTCGAAAACCCCGACCAGTATCTATCTTGCCAACCGCGGCTACAAGGTCGCCAATATCCCGCTGGTTGTCGAAAGCCCGCCCCCACCTGCTCTTTATCAGCTCAAGCATCCCATGGTTGTGGGTCTGACAAGTTCCCCCGATCGGCTGGTGCAGATACGTCGCAATCGGTTGCTGACGCTCAACCAGCAGGCGCGCACGGCCTATGTCGATGGCGAGAGGGTCAAGGCAGAAGTGGCATTTGCGCGGCGATTGTTCGCCGAGAACGGCTGGCCGGTGATCGATGTGACGCGCCGGTCGATCGAGGAGACTGCTGCAGCGATCATCAAGCTTCTCGGTGAACACGAGCGCGAACAGCCCGGCCGTTTCGAAGGGGTGAAGCCCATATGAGTGTGTCCCTGTCGCGGGAGGAAGTCATCCTTGCGTCGAACAGCGCCTCGCGCCGGGCGATGCTGGAGCAAGCCGGGGTGGCGTTCCGCAGCATCCCGGCAGACATCGACGAACGCGCAATAGAAGAGGAACTCGGCGCAAGCGATCCGGCGGAAGTGGCGCAGGTGCTCGCTGCGGCAAAGGCCGCACCTGTGTCGATCGATCATCCCGAACAATGGGTATTGGGCAGCGATTCTCTGGTCGAAGTCGATGGGCAAAGGTTCGATAAGCCGCAGAGCCGCGAACAGGCAGCTGAGCATTTGCGGTTCTTTTCCGGCAAGGTGATGACTTTGCACAGTGCGGCGTCGCTGGCGCGCGGGGGCAAGATTGACAGGATGACGAGCGATTTCGCCCGGCTTGCGGTGCGCGAACTCAGCGAGGATTTCATCTCATCCTATCTCGATGCCGAGTGGCCCGCAGTGGCCGGTTGCGTGGGCGTGTTCCGGATCGAGGCGGCAGGCGTGCAGCTGTTCGAGAGCATTCGCGGCGATCAGTTTACCGTGCTCGGGATGCCGCTGCTCGGCGTGCTCGATGCACTGCGCGAGCGCGGGGTGCTGCTCGCGTGACACACTATGCCGAAGTGATCGGCGATCCGATAGCGCAGTCGAAATCTCCCGCGATTCACAATTTCTGGCTCGGCAAGCTGGGGGTGGAGGCGGAATACCGTGCCGAGCGTGTCGCCGACGGACAATTGGAGTCCTATCTCTCCCGGCGGCGCGGCGATGCGGACTGGCTGGGATGCAATGTAACCATGCCGCTCAAGCTGGCGGTTGCGTCATTGCTCGACCGGATCGAACCGCGTGCGCAAGCGGTCGGGGCTATCAACACGGTGTTCCGCGGCGAGGATGGCGCGCTGGTCGGCGACAACACGGATATTGTCGGCTTTCTCGAACCGCTGGAGCGCGAACTGTCGCAGCAGCATCTTTTTCGCATGGCGCGGATTATCGGGACCGGCGGTGCGGCTCGGGCGATCGTTTTCGGGTTGGCGAAGCAGGGATTCACCCTCGTCCTTGCCGGACGCAACCCTGCAAAGGCGCGTGCCCTGCTCGACGAGCTGGCGCCATCGGGCGAGCATCATGCGATCGATCTGGCGCATTTCGCCGATGCGACCGATTTTGCCTTCGATGACCGCGAAGGCTGTTTCGACCTCGTGGTGAACGCCTCGCCACTGGGAATGCGCGGCCAGGCCCAACTCGCCTTCGACTGGAGCCACGCCCCGCCCGGCAGTATTGCCTATGACATCGTAACCGACCCGACCGACACCTCTTTCCTCGCCAATGCTCGCGCCGTCGGTTTGCAAACGATCGACGGACTCGCAATGCTGATCGGGCAGGCCGACCATGCGTTCCGGCATTTCTTTGGGGTGCAACCTCCGCGCGAACATGATGCGGAGCTGCGCGAGCTGCTGCTCGGATGAATAAGCCGCTCATCCTCGGGCTCACCGGTTCGATCGGCATGGGCAAATCGACCGTCGCGGCGATGTTCGCCGATGAAGGCGTGCCGGTTTTCGATGCCGATGCCGAAGTGCGCGCGATGCAGGTGCCGGATGGAGAGCTGCTTGCTGCGATAGAAGTTGAATTCCCCGGCACAACTGGCCCCGAAGGCGTCGACCGTCAGGCGCTGGGCGCACTGGTATTTGGCAACAGCGAGGCGCTCGCGCGGCTCGAGGCGATCGTGCATCCTGCAGTTGCCCGCCGCCGCGCCGCCTTTCTGGCCGATCATTCCGACGATCCAATTGTCGTGTTCGACATACCGCTATTGTACGAAAAGGGCGGGCATGAGGCAGTGGACCGAATCGTGGTCGTTACCGCACCCGCTGCTGTCCAGCGCGAGAGGGTATTAGCAAGGGCGGGAATGAGCGCGGAAAAATTTGCGCATATTCTGAAGATCCAGACTCCTGACGCCGAAAAGCGTGCCCGCGCGGATTTCTGCATCGATACGGGAGTTTCGCTGACCGAAACACGGCAGCAGCTGCGCACATTGATCGATAAACTGCGGGCTGAGCTACGCTAGGCGGCGGCATTAGGTAGTTGCGAGCCCTTGCACTCACGCGACAAGAAGCGCAGATATATTGCGATGCGCGAAATCGTATTCGATACCGAGACGACCGGGCTTGACCCCCGAACCGGCGACCGGATGGTGGAAATCGGTTGCATCGAGATGGTCAATCTCGTGCCTACCGGCGAAACGTTTCATGCCTATTTCAATCCCGAGCGTGACATGCCTGCCGCTGCCGAAGCGGTCCACGGCCTTTCGGCAGCGTTCCTGTCGGACAAGCCGCTGTTTCGTGACGGTGTGTCGGCATTGCTCGATTTTCTCGGCGATTCACCCCTCGTAGCGCACAACGCAGGGTTCGATTTCGGTTTCCTCAACGCTGAACTGGCGCTGTGTGCGCTCGATCCGCTGGGCACCGACCGGATGGTCGACACCGTCGCGCTCGCCCGCAAACGCCATCCCGGAGCCAAGCTCTCGCTCGACGCATTATGCACGCGCTACGGCATTGATCGCAGCCATCGCGTCAAGCATGGCGCCTTGCTCGATGCGGAACTCCTTGCCCAGGTTTACGTCGAGCTGCGCGGCGGGCGGCAGATCGGTCTCGAACTCGCTGCCGAAGCTGCATTGGGAATCGATACCGGCACAGGTACGGACGATCAGCGATCCGCGTTCAATCTTGGTCCGTCTCAGCGCAGCGAGCGTCGTGCGCCTCGCCCCCATGTGCCGAGCGCGGAAGAAATGGTGCGGCATCGCGCCTTCATCGAGCAGATGGAGAACGCGCTCTGGAGCACCTGAGGTCGGGCACTCGAAGTCGGCTTCTGCGTTGAGGAGATACAGGGGTGAGCGGCCGGCAAACCGGCAAATCGACAGGAGAAAACAACAATATGGATATCCGCGTCTCGGGACATCAAATCGATACCGGCGAGGCCTTGCAGGCCTATGTGGCCGACCGTCTCAACGCCATGGTCGAGAAGTATTTCAACAAGGCACTCACTTCGCATGTTACTTTCGGCAAGGGTGCACATGGCTCCTTCACCAGTGATATCGTAACCCACGTCAATCGTGGCCTGATCCTCAAGAGCCATGGCGATGCGCAGGATGTTCATCTCAGTTTCGATCAGGCGGCGGAAAAGCTCGACAAGCAATTGCGGCGTTACAAGCGCCGAATTCAGGATCGCCACGAGCAGAGTGCCTATTCGGCGGAGGAAGAAGAGGCGGCCTATCGCATCTTCGCCGCGTCAGCCGAGGACGGTGCAGACAGCGAATCGGTCGATGCGCCGCCGATCATTGCGGAGACGACTGCGGACGTTCCGGAAGTGAGTGTAGCCGATGCGGTAATGATGCTCGATCTGCGCGATACAGGGGCATTATTGTTCAAGAATGCCGGGACAGGACATCACAATATGGTCTATCGCCGCCGCGACGGGTCGATCGGCTGGGTCGAGCCGCGCTGAACCAACCACTGGCGGGAGGGTAACTGGTGTCGGACGAAAGCGGTGCGGAACGGCATTTCCGTGCGCTGGAGCGCCTGTATGCTTCGGCGCCGATCAACCGGTTATTCCTCTCCCGCCTTGCCATCCCTGAAGAGGGGCAATCGCGGATTGCATTCAGCGTGCGAGAAGACGTTTATCACGCCGCGGGCGCCGCGCATGGAACGATTTATTTCAAGATGCTGGACGATGCGGCTTTCTACGCGGCCAATACGCTCGCGACTGACCGCTTTTTGCTGACGACTTCGTTCAATCTGCATTTCACCAAGCCTGTTCGGGCGGGTGAAGTGATTGCCGAGGGGCGCTGGGTCAGCGGGCGCAAGCGCGTCTTCGTAGCCGAATCGCGGCTGGTGGATGCTCAGGGCGATGAGATCGGTCGCGGCACCGGCACCTTCATGCGCAGCCGCATTCCGCTTTTCACCCTGCCCGGCTACAGCGTTCAGCCGTGAGCGAGGCACGTCTGCCGTCCCATCTGATGGTCTCCGGGCTGATCCGCGCAACGCAAACCGCTGGTGGCTTTGGTACGGTTATTTCCAAGGGAGACAGGGACTCCGGTATCGTACTGATTTTAACTATGGAACGTGGCGAAAACATAAGATTATGGGAGCGGATGCCGCGGCTCGACGGAACCCGCCCCTTTTTGGTATCAAAGACACAAAACGTTGATAAAAAACAAGAATTCGAAGAATATTTGCGCAAAAGGATCGCTCAGGACCCCGATAGCTGGCTAATCGAACTGGATGTCCCGAATGCGGAACGCCTGATCGCGGAGTCGACCGGTTAACTTGACTTGATTTCATTTGCGACTATTTGCGCGCCCACTTCGGTGCGTAGGCGACGAGTGCAACAATACGGTTGCAGGGTCAGCACGCAGTCGGGGTTCGGCCGGCAGGCCGCCAAGGATCGGAACCGATGCGTCAACCACGCGCCCGATCACGCCCTGCGCAGGTCCGTTCACCGCCGATGAACACGGGATCATGCTTCGTAAGACTGTTTTTCTCGGCGTGGCCGCTTTGGCCGCGTCCACTGCACTTACTCTGACCGGCGGCGAAAGTTCCCTCGCGCGCGCGGCCGGAATCGATAATCAGCCAGCAGTCGCGCTCCCGGGCGAATCCCCGGTTGAGACGCGCTTCGTGACCAAGGAAGTGGTTCAGCCTCTTCCGGCGGAAGACGATGTGAAGGCGCTGGCCGACGGCGACAGCAAGGCAAGCAGCCTCCGCCAATTGGTATCACGCGTTTCGGACGACCGTCAGGTGCTGTCGAAGAATCTCCAATGTCTGGCCGGTGCGGTCTATTTTGAATCGCGCGGCGAACCGCTTGCGGGCCAGCTTGCGGTGGCGCAAGTGATCGTCAATCGCGCCGCGTCGGGGCAGTTCCCTTCAAGCTATTGCGGGGTCGTTCGCCAGCCCGCCCAATTCAGCTTCGTTCGGCACGGCCGGATACCCACGGTTCGCAAGCACTCGGCCGCTTGGCGCCGGGCAAAAGCCATTGCGCGGATCGCGCATGAAGGGCTGTGGGACAGCAAGGCCGCCGACGCGCTCTATTTCCACGCCAAATATGTGAGCCCCCGTTGGAGCAGTCGTCATCAGGCGATGGCAACGATCAATAGCCATATCTTCTATCGCTGAAACTTGAAAAGATCGCGGATCAGCCGGTGATCTCGACCCAGACGGGGGCGTGATCGCTGGCTTTTTCGCGCCCGCGATAGTCCTTGTCGACGCCGGTTGCCTTCATACGATCAGCCAGTTCGGGCGACAGCAGCAGATGATCGATTCGGAAACCGTGGTCGCGCTGCCATGCACCCGCCTGATAGTCCCAATAGGTCCAGACACCGCCGCGCGGATTGAGTGTGTCGATCGCATCGGTCCAGCCATCGCCGAGCAACTGCGCATAGGCATCGCGCGATTCAGGCTGCATCAACGCATCGCTGGCCATCGCTTTGGGTGACCAGACGTCCTTGTCTTCCGGGATCACATTGAAATCGCCGAGCACAATTGCGGGAATTTCCTGCGTCCATAATTCGGTCATGCGAGCGCGCAGCCGCGCCATCCATGCAAGCTTGTAATCGAATTTCGGCCCCGGTTGCGGATTACCGTTGGGCAGATAAATGCACGCAATCCGCACCCCGTTTACATCCGCTTCGAGATAGCGCGACTGCTCGTCATCGGGGTCGCCGGGCAAGCCGCGCTGCACCTCTACCGGCTCCACGCCATCGGCCAGAATGGCAACGCCGTTGAAGCTCTTCTGCCCGTACCAGATGGCCTTGTAGCCGATCTTCTCGAATTCCTCGACCGGGAAGCCTTCATCCTGGCTCTTGATTTCCTGCAGGCACGCAACGGTGGGCCGCGTCTCCTCCAGCCATTCGAGGAGCCGTGGGAGGCGCGCTTTGACGCCGTTGATGTTGAAGGACGCTATTCGCATCCTACCCGCTTAGATGCCGAAGCTGGAACCGCAACCGCAACCCGCGGCTGCTTGCGGATTTTCGACCCGAAATGCCGCACCTCCGAGCGATTCGACGAAATCGACGGTGCTTCCTGCCACCAGATCGAGACTCACCGGGTCGACCACCAGTCGCACGCCTTCCGTCTCGCTCACCGAATCGTCGTCTTCAGGCGCATCGGCGAGGTCGAACTTGTACTGGAAGCCCGAACACCCCCCGCCCTCCACCGAAAGGCGCAGGATCGCCGGCTTCGCCTGTTTGGCGGCGATGGCCGAAACGCGCTTGGCGGCAGCCGGGGTGAGAGTGAGCATAACTGACATGGACCTAATCTAGGAGGCGCGCACGCCACTCTCAAGCAGTACGAATGTAATCGCGCATCGCTTCGGCCTCATGGCTGATCTGCTCGAGCCGCGCCTTAACCAGATCTCCGATCGAAACGAAACCGCAGAGTTTGTCGCTTTCGACCACTGGCAAGTGGCGAATCCGCCGCCGCGTCATCAGCGCCAACGCCTCGTCCGAGGTAGTATCGCGTGTGACTGTGATGGCGGGCGCTGTCATTACTTCGCCGACCGCCCGGCCAAGGCATAATTCGCCTTCATCGGCGAGCCGGTAGATCACATCCCTTTCGGAAAATATCCCGGCGACCTGATCTTGCATGATCACGGGCAATGCACCGATCCGTTTCGATGCAAGCAGGGCAATCGCCTCGCGCACCGGCATCGATGCACTGCAGGTAACGATGTCCTTGGCCGTCTGGCCCTCGATGAGTTTGCCGATCAGCATCCTGATTTCTCCCCTTCTTGATGGAAGAGAGAATGCCACTTTTTCCCGTGCATTGCCATGGTCTCGGCGCATGAGCCTGTCATTGCGCCGCGTTTTCGCGCATATGCTGATCCCGCCATGCCCAGCAAGTCACCTCTCGACGATCCGGAAACTGCCGCCTACGCGTGGCGGCGTTTTCGTCGGCTGATGTTGCTGGTGGCAGCGACGACCGCCGTTACCATCGCCGTGGCATTGCTATGGTTGCACAGCCTCACAGAGCCGGTTTCGATTCATTACTACATCGCCGCTGCGCTCGGTATTGGCATCACCATGATGATGGGTGGTGCACTGATGGGGCTGATGTTCCTGTCGAGCGGCACCGGCCACGACGATTCGGTCGAACGATAAGGTTTGTTCAATCGCGGCTGGAGAGGCGAAAGTCCTGCACCGGAACGCCGCCGATCAGATGTTCCTGAATAATCCGCTCCAGAACTGGCGGCGAGCAGGAATGATACCATACGCGGTCCGGCCACACGACCGCGACCGGTCCGGCGGCGCAGATCTGCAGGCAATCGGCCTTGGTCCGCTGGACGCCGCCCTGCCCGGCAATGCCGAGTTCCTTGAGCCGCCGCTTGAGATAGTTCCACGCTTCCTTGCCTTCCTCCCAGTTGCAGCATTTCTGCTTTTCCGAGAGCGCGCACAGGAAAATGTGGCGAGAGACCGTCTCGCCGCCGATCTTCGCGAGTGCGTCGCCAGCTTTTGACAGTTCGCCCCTCTGACTCATGGCTTGAGCCAGCGCGCCAGCCATTTGAACACGGTCTGGTGCCATTGGAGCGAGTTTCTGGGCTTGAGCACCCAGTGGTTCTCATCCGGGAAGACCAGCAGCTCGCCGGGAATATTGCGCATCTGCAAGGCGGTGAAAGCGGCGATGCCCTGAGTATAGGGAATACGGAAATCCTGCTGCGAAGTCACCACGAGCATCGGTGTCTGCCAATTGGCGACATAGTTGGCGGGATTCCATTTCTCGTAAGCTTCGGGATCCTCGAAATAGAACTTCCCGCCATGTTCCCATTTGTCAAACCACAGTTCGTCGGTTTCATAGGCCATGGCCCGCGCATCGAACACGCCGTCATGCTGGACCAGGCATTTGAACCGGTCGGGCCATTGCCCCTCGAACCAGTTCATCATGTAGCCGCCATAGCTTGCCCCCATGGCGCAGGCGCGGGTGCCGTCGATCTGCGGGTCTCCGGCAAGTGCGGCGGCGAGGCCGAGCTTTAGGTCAACCAATGGTTTGCCGCCCCAGTCCTGATTGATGCTGTTGGTGAAGGCCTGCCCGTATCCGGTCGATCCATGGAAATCGATCGAGATCACCGCATAACCCTGGCTTGCCAGCACGCGCGGATTCCATCGGCTCGACCAGCTGTCGTCGAAGCTGCCCTGCGGGCCGCCATGGACGTAGAGGATCGCCGGGATCTGGCCGGAGACATGCTCGGGCTTGGTGATCTGCCCCCAGACGGTATCACCCCCGGCCCCGGCAAAATGGAAACGCGTGGTCACGATCCCGGCAAGCTTGCCGATCGTAGAGGTGGCGACATCACTCATGGGCTTGGCCTGGTGCCAGTCGCGCGACAGGAACAGCTCGGCGGGTGCGCCGATCGAATCGCGCGTGAACAGCAGGCGGCCACTCGAAAGCGGGATGACATTGCCGATATGCGCTTCATTGCCTGCCATCAGATCGAGCTTCACCACCGTGCCGGTGCGCGGATCGATGCGGAAAGCGGGCTTGTCGAGCGTATCCTGGGCAGTCGCGACCAGCCAACGGCCATCGGATGTCCACGCCAGCGATCCGACCGAGCGATCCCAGTTTTCGGTGAGCGGCGTGACGGTCCCGGTCTTCAGATCACGGATCTGGACGACTTGCCGATCCGATTCATACCCCGGCCGCTGCATCGCGACATAGGCGAGGTAGCGCCCGTCCGGCGACGGTGTCGGCAGCATGTCGGTGGCGTCGTTGAACACGGTGATATCGAGCGGCGCATTGCCCGACAGGTCGGAATGCCAGATGTCGAAATTTGTCGACTGCGGCTCTTTGGTATCGGCGCGCTTGGCGACGAAATAGATGCTCTTGCCGTCGGGCGCCCAGGCGATGTCCTCGCTACCGCCGAAAGGCATTGTGGGCGTGTTGCCGGTCAGTGCGCCGGGGCCGGTAGGACCATCGAGCGGCACGCCCTTTCCGGTGACCTGTCCATCCGAAAGGTCATAAGCGAACACGCGGTTTACGGTTCCGGGCGACTGCCACACATCCCAGTGGCGCACGAAACCGTCGCTGGTCTTGTAAAGGCGGCCATCGCCGGGACCGGGACTTTCGCCCGACCCGTCCTGCTTGCAGCCGAAGCCGGGACAATCGCGGGCGATGTCGGCCCACACGGCGATCTTGTCGCCGGTCGGGCTGACCGAAAATCCATCGACCGGCTTGCTGAAGGTGCTGACCTGCTGTTTGTCCGCCACGCTGCCGTCGCTTTTGACGTGGGCACGCCAGACCTGGCTCGCCGAATCCCTGCCATCGGCCAGAAAATAGAGCCAGCCATCCTTGGCGAAACTGGCCGAACCGGCGCCGTCGAGACCATCGATCTTGACCGGTGCAGGTGCGTCAGCGGCCAACGAGCGGACATAGAGCGCGGTCGTTCGCTGATACGTCTCGGGATCGGTCGTCGTCACCGGGAATACCACAAGGCTGCCATCGGAAGAGGCCGTCGGCACGCCCAGACGAGGCATGGTGACGAGATCCTGCGCTCTCATCGCCGGGCGATCCTGCGCTGCCACGCTCGCCATCGGGCAAGCCACGGCCAACAGCGACACGATACCGGAAAGGCCGGTGATGAAAGTTGGGATGGGCCCGGTTCGCACAATCATACGCTGCGGTCTATCCACGCGCAGAGGCAAAGTTAAGCCTTCAGCCGCGTTTGCCCGCAATCCGCGCGATTTCCGCCTTCACCAGTTCCTCCACCATCGGCGGTAGATGCTCATCGAGCCACTTCGCGAGCATCGGTCGCAGCAATTCCCGCGTAAGCTGTTCGAGCGAGGTTTCACCCGATCGCACGATGCGTGGCTGGGCGCCCGGCTGCGACAGCATGGCCAGCGCGGCAAGGTTTTCGCGCATGGCAGAGCGCGTGGTTTCGCCGGTCAGCGGTTCGTTGTCATCGATATCGTGATCTTGCGGCGCGGCGGTTTCGTCCTCGTCGGACCAGTTTTCATCATGTTCCATGGCGCTCGTCTCGTCCTCGGCAAAGGCAATCATCGCATCCGGCGCGAGTTCGAGGACTTCGTCTGCCCCGTCTTCGCTGACCTGTTCAGCGGGTTCTCCGACCGGGGCATTGCGCTGAGTCGCGAAAGGACGGCGTGCGTCCATCTCGGCGCCATCGCGCGAGATCACTTTCTTGATCGACTGCAGAATTTCCTCGACCGATGGTTCGCCCGGCTGGTGCATACTCCGCCCCCGAAATAGATGACCTGTTGCGAACACCTTAACGTGATTCGCAGTTGGTTAATACCCGCTTTTGTCCGGAGTTTCATCTGCAGAAGGAATATCTGCGGTGGCGGGCGGGATATCGGCGGTGCCCTTGGTCTGGGTCGTCGGATCACGATCGTGACTCCAGTCGAACCACTTGCCTTTCACCCGATCGTAATTGGTCATCGGGTCGTAGAGCAGCCCTTCGCCCTCCAGCCCGAGATCGCGTGCCTCGGCCTTGCCCATCGCCGCGAGCAGGGTGAAGGCCGCGACATAAGCATTGCGCCTTGCGGTCACCAGTTGCACGCGCGCGTTGACCAGTTCCTGTTCGGCATTGAGCACGTCCAGCACGGTGCGATTGCCGATCGAGTTTTCCGCCCGCACGCCTTCGAGGCTGAGAGAAGCCGAATCGACGGCTGCTTTCGAGCTGGTGATCACCGCGTTGGCTGCCTGCCAGCTCGACCAGGCCGAACGCACCTGCGACACGACCTGTCTTTCGGTTGCGACCACCTGTTCGAGCGCAGCGGAAGAGCGCGCCTGTGCCTGACGCTCGCGTGCGGCTGGCAACCCGCCCTGAAACAGCGGTAGGCTGAGCTGCACGCCGACCTGCACAGCGGTGCTGGTCTGAGGCAGCGGGACCGCGCCCAATCCGCCGCCGGTCAGCGAGCCGAGGTAATTGTTGTACGTCCCGCCGGTAATCACCGAAACCTTGGGCAAGTGGCCTGCTCCGGCGGCTTTGACGTCATAACCGGCCGCCTTGGCCGATTTCCGTGCCGCCAGAAGATCGGGATTGCTGTCGAGCGCGGTCGCGAGCGCTTCGGCCACATTGTCCGGCAGGCCCGGCAGCGGTGGCGGCGGTTGCAGGTCATTCGGTGCGGAGCCGGTCAGGCGGGTATAGGTCTCGCGCGCCGCGATGAGATTGGACTGCGCGGTACTCAGGTCGCTTTGCGCCACCGCCAGTCGCGACTGCGATTGCGCGACATCGGTGCGCGTGAGGTCGCCGATCTGAAAACGGTCGCTGGTGGCGTTGAGATTGACGTTGAGGACGTCAACCTGGTTCTTCTGCAGCCCCACGATCGCTTCGTTGCGCAGCACATCCATATAGGCGGCAACGACCTGGCTGAAGATCGAGCTTTCGGTGGCGCGCAGGTTGGCCTGCCCCGCCAGCACCCGTTCCTCGGCGCCATGCACGCCGTTCCGCACCGCACCGCCCGAATAGATCGGCACGGAAAGATTGAGCTGCGCGCCGACCGATCGGTCAGGGCTGATGTATGAGCTGGAGCTTTGCTTGACGTATTCGAGGTACTGGCTGTCGACGCTGGCGCTGGGGCGACCGGCAGCTTTGGCGATCGGTACGCCTTCATCGGTGGCGCGCTGGTCGGCACGTGCGGCGGAGAGAGTGGGGTTGTTGCTGTAGGCTTCTGTCAGCGCCTGTTGCAGCGTATCTGCCTGCGCCGGGATGGCCGACATGGCGAGAAGCGCGGCAATCGACACCGAAGCGGCTAACCCGGTTCCCCTCCCCGTTCTCATCAGAAGCTCCAGGTGCTTGCCCGGTCGAAAGCCGCCATGCGCGGTACGCCGACCTCGGTCAGAGGTACGAGTGCCAGGCCGTCACCGACCTTTCGGCCAGCAGCAAGCTGCGTCACACCGCGTTCGATGAGACCGGTGACGATTCGCGTACCATCGTCCAGCTTTGCGACCAGTGCATCAGGCAGGTGCTCGATTGCGCCATCGATCAGCAACAGGGTTGGCGTGGTCTTACCGACCTTGCCATCGACGGCCGCTTGCGTGTCGATCGTGACGAGTGAAGCGACCAGGGGTTCGAGCAGGGCAGATAGATAACCGCTGCCACCATCGACTACGACCGCGTGATCGTCGGCTTGCGGATTGGCCTCTGCCAACATCATTCCGTGAAACACGGGTGCTGGCAGGAACCCGCCGTCGGGAAGGCGAATGGCGCGGTCCATATAGGCGGCGGCGCGCTGCGCTTCGGGCACGAATTCCTCGCGCCTCACGTCGGCCATGCGCTTGAGCACGAAAGGCTCGTTCACGCCACTGGTGCGCAGCTGGCTATCGATCATCGCGCGCCGCGCATCGTCGAATCGGGTGTGGATCTGGGTGGCCATGGTTCTTGTCGTCTCCGGACCGGTTGGGGGCCCGCGGGGTGTTTTATAAGCTTAATACAGGGCGTCAACCCTGCCGCGCTTGCCCGAGGGTACATTCGCGCGCGGTGCATTAAGGCGAATAGACCTTGCGGCCAAGCGCTTTGACGCTAGCCGGGCAGTGCGACTATGTCGCGCAGGCGTTCGACCGGCAGGAGGCATGAATCGATGAGCGACATTTCGGTACCCGATCAGGTGATTATTCGCGAAGAGGACCTGATCGACAGCGTCGCCGACGCCTTGCAGTTTATCTCTTACTATCACCCGATGGACTATATTCGCGCGCTCGGTGCCGCGTATGAGGCCGAACAGGGGCCAGCCGCCAAGGATGCAATCGCCCAGATTCTCACCAACAGCCGCATGTGTGCGGAAGGTCATCGTCCGATCTGTCAGGACACCGGCATCGTCAACGTCTTCGTCAAATGGGGACAGGACTGCCGACTCGCCTCGCAGCGCAGCTTGCAGGAGGTGGTCGATGAAGGTGTGCGCCGCGCCTACACCAACGCCGATAATAAGCTGCGCGCCTCGATCCTCGCCGATCCTGCATTCACCCGACGCAACACCCGCGACAACACGCCTTGTGTGCTCTCGGTCGACATGGTGCCGGGTAACAAGGTCTCGATCGATGTCGCGGCCAAAGGCGGCGGCAGCGAGAACAAGGCCAAGTTCAAGATGATGAACCCGTCGGACAATATCGTCCAATGGGTGCTCGATCAGATTCCTTCGATGGGGGCAGGCTGGTGCCCGCCGGGGATGCTGGGCATCGGGATCGGGGGCACGGCGGAACATTGCGTCAAGCTCGCCAAGGAGAGCCTGATGGATCCGATCGACATGGCCCAGCTCAAGCAGCGTGGGCCGCAAAACGATATTGAGAAGTTGCGGATCGAGATTTTCGATGCGGTCAATGCGCAGGGCGTCGGCGCGCAGGGGCTGGGAGGTCTTGCGACGGTGCTTGATGTGAAGATTTACGATTGGCCCTGTCACGCGGCGGGCAAGCCGGTAGCGATGATCCCCAATTGCGCGGCCACGCGCCATGCGCATTTCACGCTCGACGGATCGGGGCCGAGCTATCTCGAGCAGCCCGATCTCGACCAATGGCCCGATGTGCACTGGCAGCCCGATGCGGCAGCCAAGCGCGTCGATCTCGACCTCCTCACGCCCGAGATCGTCGCGAGCTGGGAGCATGGCGACCGGCTGCTGCTTTCGGGCAGAATGCTGACCGGGCGCGATGCGGCGCACAAGCGGATCCGGGACATGCTCGATCGCGGCGAGGAGCTGCCGGTCGATTTTCGCGGCCGCGCGATCTATTACGTCGGCCCGGTCGATCCAGTGATGGGTGAAGTCGTCGGCCCCGCCGGCCCGACGACCGCCACGCGGATGGACAGCTTCACCGAGATGATGCTCGACCAGGGGCTGCTCGCAATGATCGGCAAGGCCGAGCGCGGTGCCGATGCGGTTGATGTCATCAGCCGCTTCAAGGTTGCTTACCTCATGGCGACCGGCGGAGCAGCCTATCTCGTCGCGCGGGCAATCAAGGCGGCCAAGGTCGTCGCGTTCGAGGATCTGGGCATGGAAGCGATCTATGAATTCACGGTCGAGAACATGCCGGTAACGGTGGCGGTCGATGCGGCGGGCAACAATGTCCACACGCTCGCCCCGGCCAAGTGGAAACGCCGCATCGCCGAGGAAAAGTTGCTCGCCGACTGATACGGCTCGACGAATGATGCGCGCCGTCCGACGAGGATGCTGGCGCCGACGCGGCTCTAACGGCTAAGATCGCGCGATGAATGCTGTCGAGGCAAAGGGCGCTGACTCGGGCGCGACCGTCACTTTCCGGCTGGTGATCCTGTCGATCGTCGCGCTGTGGCTGTGCTATTTCGGACTGACCACGGTTCGCGGGTTGATCGCCGGTTTCAGCTATCAGGGAGAGTTGTTGTGGCGACGTGGGATCGTCACGCTTGTCGGTATGGGCATGACGCTGCTCGTCTGGCTGGTGCTGCGGCTGTTCGACAAGCGTCCGTTGTGGGTCAAGAGTGGCATTGCCATCCTGATCGCCATGCCCGCTTCGATCCCGATCGCGCAGACCAATGAATGGATTTTCAAAACGGTTGCACAGGCCGAAGAGAAGCGCGCTGCCAAAGAGCAAGGCTTCAACATCAGACGTGACGATGCGGGCAATATGCTGGTCGATGTTCCTGCTGCGCGCCTCGAGAATCTCGATGGCACGGTCAAGACGCTCAATGGTGGCCGGGCGGTGGCGACGATTAGGCTGGAGGACAAGCCGACCGAGGCTGATCGCTGGAAAATGATCCTCGATGTCGCGCTGGGTCGCTATTTCCTGCTGCTGGCATGGGCATCGCTCTATTTCGCTATGCTGGCGGGCGCACAGGCGCAGGAAGCGCAACGGCGGGAAGACCGGTTTCGTAGCGCCGCCAAGGCAGCCGAGCTGCGTTCGCTGCGCTATCAGGTCAATCCGCATTTCCTGTTCAACGCTCTCAATTCGCTGTCCGCGCTGGTGATGACCGACAAGAGCGATAAGGCCGAGGAGATGATCCAGACGTTATCACGCTTCTATCGCCACAGCCTCTCTAGCGATCCGACGACAGACGTTTCGCTGGAAGACGAATTCGATCTCCAGCGCGAATATCTCGCGATTGAGCAGTTGCGCTTTCCAAGCAGATTGCGCACCCAATTCGATCTTCCGCACGAACTGGAACGATGCTGTGTCCCGGGCATGATTCTGCAGCCGCTGATAGAAAATTCGGTAAAATATGGCGTGTCGGCCAGCAATCGGCCTGTCACCATCACAATTGCGGCACGCGAGGAATATGGTCGGCTGGTCATCACCGTAGCCGACGATGGCCCGGGTTCTGCGCCGCCAGCCGGCGGGCTGGGCATCGGCCTGGGGAATGTGCGCGACCGGCTGCAGGCAGCCTTCGGCAATGCAGCGAGTGTGACGTCCGGTCCGGCGCTGGGAGGGTATGAAACGGAACTAAGGATACCATTGGTGCGGCATGGCTGAGCAGGATCGAGAACAGCTCAAGACGTTGATCGTCGATGACGAACCGCTCGCGATCGAGCGGATGCAGGTGGTGTGCGCGAAGCTCGACGATGTGCAGGTGGTTGGCACCGCCAGCGACGGCGCGGCGGCACTTCGACTGGTCGGGGCACTGAAGCCCGACCTGCTGCTGCTCGACCTGACAATGCCCGAAGTCGACGGCCTGTCGGTCGCGCGCCAGCTCGCTGGCAAGGAGCATAAGCCGGCGGTGATTTTCGTGACCGCACATGACAATCACGCGGTCGAGGCGTTCGATCTCGATGCGGTGGATTACGTCCTCAAGCCGGTCGAGCGGGGCCGTCTCGAACGGGCCATTGCGAGAGCCTTGTCACGCCGGCGCAAGCGCATTGGTGGCGATAGCAGATGGCTTGAGGAATTGTGGATCCCGCATCGCTCGGAGTTGATCCGGATTGCGGTGGCGGAAGTCGGCCAGATCGATGCAGAGCGCGATTACGTGCGCCTGCACGTTGGTATGGGCGAGGACATGCGCAGTTACCTGTTGTTGCAGACGATCGCCGGATTGGAAGAACGCCTCGATCCCTCGCAATTCATCCGAATTCACCGCTCGACCATCTTGCGTCGGGACCGGATTGTCGGGCTACGCCACGATGGCCTGGGAGTGTGGTCGGTCGAACTGGCCGACGGCGCCATGCTGCGGATCGGACGAACGTATCTGCCCAAGGTGAAGGCGATGGCCGGCCGTTGAAGGCCATTTACCTCAAAGCATCGTCCCGACCCGCCGGATTACGGCGGATCGGGACATAGCCGCAGTCCATCAATTGCCGTTTCTGGCGACACGCACCGCGTTTGAAGCCTGATTTTCTTTCGCTATCGCGATCATGCGCTTGGCCGAAATCATGGCTTGATCGTAGCATTCGAGCGAATGTTGCGAACGAATACGCGTTCCTGTGCGTATATCGTTCACACCGCATACCTTCTGGGCGGCGTTGTGAACGCGTCTTTCGAGCGTCTTCATGCCGCTTTGGGACAGCAGATTGAGATCGTCGTGCAACACAACGATCTGGTGCACGCCTTCCGCGTCGATTTCCGCATGTGCGGGGATTGCCGTGGCGGCTAAAGCTGTGGCGATAATGCAGGCAATGGGGGTCTTCATATCCGTTCTCCTCTGGTTGCAGGCCGGACTGAAACCGCATTGGGGGACTCGGTTAACTCCGGCCTGCAGATAAGAAGATGCCGCCTATCTGCGTGGTCCTCATGAGACTTTCGATGAGCGATCAGACCATTTGACGACAGACTCGATCCCACCGACGAACACCTGTCCCCACTCCATCGATGACATGTGTAAACGAAACTTCTGTGCTCATGGTCGGAGTAAGGTAGTCCAGGCAACGGGAACCGGCAGAGGGTTGCGATGCTTGAGAACGCATGGAGAGGTTTGCCAAAGCATGGTTGGTCGCGAACGAGGCAAGCGGCAGCAATTCGCCGACCGCACTCGACGATTTGCGCGGCTGCTTTGCCGACCACGGGATCGAAGTCGCTCGGACGATCTGCTTTCCCGAAGACGACCTGCCGACACCGGCAGGTCTGGACAAAGACGGTATCGACTTGCTGGCGATCTACACCGGCGATGGCACGGTCAATGCCGCGCTGAATGAGCTGACGGGATGGTCGGGCGCGGCGCTGGTGCTGCCCGGTGGAACCATGAATCTGCTCAGCCAACGATTGCACGGCGCATTCGACAATCCTGCGATCATCGGCCTGGTGGCCAGCGGCGGCGCGCGCCGCCGCCGGGTTGCGGCGCTGCGCTGCGATGCAGGCTTTGCCTATGCCGATTGCCTGATCGGCCCCGGCACGCAATGGGCGGACGTGCGCGAGGCGATGCGCGAATTGAACGTGATTGACATGGCGAGCAGCGCCGCCGAGGCGTTCAGCCAGTCCACCGGCGGGGTGACCGTCAGGGCGGATCGGCCGGAGCTCGGTTCAAGGCAAGGCTATCCGCTGCTCGAGATAACGCCGGGCGAGCATGGATTGCGGCTCAATGCTTACCATGCTCAGTCGCTTGGAGAGATGGCGCAACAGGGCTGGGCATTGCTGCGCAGGAGATTTCGCGAGGGTCCGCACGAACGGCTTGGCATGGTCGATGAAGTGACGATTGCGTCCTCGGATGGTGCCCCGCTCGACGTGCTGCTGGACGGCGAACCCGCAACGCTCGATCCGCGAGACCGCTTCTCGCTGGCGACAAGCGAATGCGATCTGCTAGCAACCCATCATGGCTGACGCGACGCGCTTGATCTTTCACCTGTCGGATATCCACTTCGGACTTGAGAACAACCGCGCGCTCGATTGGGTGCAGCGCGAAATCGCCCGTCTCAGACCTGACGCGATAGCGATAACCGGCGATCTGACGATGCGCGCCCGTTCGCGAGAGTTCGCCGCGGCGACGCGCTGGATCAATACGCTCGAAGCGCCTGTAACCGTCGATGTCGGCAATCACGACCTGCCCTATTTCAATCCGCTCGAACGCTTCCTTATGCCATATCGCCGGTTTCACGGCATGGAGGAGAAGGTCGAGCGTGAGATCGACCTGCCGGGCCTCGCCATCGTGCCCTTGCGCACGACCGCGCGTGCCCAGCCACGCCTGAACTGGTCAAAGGGATGGGTTTCCAGCGCCGCGCTCGAGAAATGCCTTGCAGCAATCGATCGCCTGCCCCCCGGCACGCGGGCATTGGTCACCGTTCATCACCCTTTGCGCGAAGTGGGAACAGCGGGCACCGCATTGACCCGGCATGGCAACAGGGCGCTGGCCGAACTGGCCAAACGCCCGGTCGCGGCAGTACTTTCGGGCCATGTGCATGACCCGTTCGATATTCTCGAGGACACGCCGCATGGCGCGGTGCGGATGATTGGCGCAGGAACGCTTTCGCAGCGCACCCGTTCGACCCCGCCAAGCTTCAACCAGATCGGTTGGGATGGCACCAAACTGACGGTGAAAGTGCGCAGTCTGGCCGAGGTGCCGACACGCGACATGCTTATCGACGATGTGCCGGAAGACGCGACCCCGCCGCGCCAGCCGGGTGAGCCGGTGGCCCCGGTTAATCAGGTTCCGCGTACAGACCCACCAGTTCGCTGACCGATTAGCGATTGGCCGAAGCAAGCTGGGGCGGGCAACTCCAATTGCGTTGCGCATCGGCGATAAGCTGTTCGCGTCCCTTGCGCAGATCCTCACCACCACGCGTTTGTGGTTGCAGCCCATTGCCGAGCCCTCTCCACAAGGCAGCGTTAAAGGCGTGGGTGTTGAGCTGGTCTTCCTTGCGGAAGTCCTGCCCCTTCATCGCCTCCGCCCACCAAGCGGAATCGCGCTTGCTGCATGAAGGTGTGTCGGTCAATGCGAACCGTTCCGCAGGGATCGGCAGCTTGGTCGAACGCAGGACCGGGGCGGCGACCGCGCGATAGGTCCATGTCTTCTGCGCCGGATCGAACAGATCGGCCATGGGGGCGGCAAGCCCGTCGTTGAGCCCGAGGGGTTTCAATCCCAGAATGTCCTCGATCGTGCGCAGCACATTGACCGTGGTGTAGCGGCTCGAAACCAGCGCATGGTGTTTGACGTAAGGGCCGATGACGAAGGCCATGCTGCGCCGAGCGCTGACATGGTCGGCGCCGTTCTGGGCGTCATCCTCGATCACGAACACCAGCGTCGATCCGGCGGCATTGCCGTGAGCGACGGTTTCCATCACCCGACCGAGCGAATAATCGTTGTCGGCCATTTCGGTCTCAACCGTGTTCACCCCGTCGATCGCATCGCTGAAATCGCCGAAATGGTCATGACTGAGCCGTAGCAGAGTGAGCGCGGGCAGGGTGCCGGACTGGTCCATTGCACGATATTCGCGCTGCCACTCGAGCATCCGCCAATAGTCGGGCAGCTTCTGGTCGAATCCGGCAAAATAGGGGTCGCTGCGGCTGGCGAGCAGCTTGTCACCGGGTGTGTAGACCTTGCGCTTGTCGGCAAACGGATGACGGATCGGCGGAACGTAGCCCGGCTTGCCATTGTCGTAGATGCTCGCGTCCGAGAAGCCGTAATTGCGCACGGCGAGGCCGGCGCGGATGGCGGCATCCCAGATGTAGCCCTGGTTTTCGAATTCATCATCGTCCGCATCGGGTGCGGTTACCAGCCGCGGACCGGGCAGCAAGTCGGGATCGGTCGAGAGCGCCGGGTTGGTCTTGTGGCGCTCGGCCATGCTCTGCTGGGTGTAGATGTAGCGGTCGGCTTCCTCGCTTTCATAGGCGAGTCCACGTTGCGCGTAATTCACCGGTGCGGTCTTTTCCAGCACATCGGTTGCGCGTGCCGCGGTCGACCAACTCCATCCGGTGCTCGATTGCTCCCCGCTGTCGTAGAAATTGTCGAGCGTCACGAATTGCTGCGCCAATCGATGGTGATTGGGCGACAGCGCGTTGCCGAGGATCGCCAGCTTGGGATCGCCATTGCCGATCGGCAGATCACCAAGAACCTGATCGTAGGTACGGTTTTCCTTGATGATGAAAATCACATGCTTGATGTGCTTGCGGATGACAGCCATCTTCGCGATCGCCGCATCGCGCTCTCGTGTTTCTTTAAGCCCGATGTTGCGCCCGACCTGCAAGGATGTCTGCGCCAGTTCCGCCTGATCGGGCAATGGGAATTGCAGCAGTCCAGCCTTTTCAAGCTGGTAGATATACTGGTTCGCCGGCCCGCAAGCGTCAGGCTGGCTGCGGTAAATCGCCAGCGCGGGGACGCATCCTTGCGGGTTCGGCCCCGGAGGGCTCTTTCGATTGGCGACGAGGATGCGGTTGCTACCCGGCTCCACAGCTACGGCGGAAGGGTACCAGCCGGTCGGCACCAGTGCCTGAACCCTGCCGCCTTGCTCGCCCGGTGTAACAAAGGCGAGCGCATTGATCCCGCCCAGCGTCACCAGCAGCCGACCGTCAGGAAGTTGCGCGAGGGCGTTGGAGTTGAGTCCCTTGCCGAGTGTTTTGCCACCTAGCTCTTCGGGCAGGGTGAGGCGCGGTTCCTCGACCATGGCGCCGGTTGCTGCGTCGAGTACCGCCAGCCGGTCGGAATTGTCCTCAGTCGCGAACAGGCGTTTGCCTTCGCGTCCGAACATCAGCGCGGTCGGTTCGCCGATGGTCTTGGTTCGTCCGGCAACATGGACAGCATTTTCGGTGACATGCAATGCAACGATCTCGCGGTCGCGCGGCGAGCTGACATAGGCACGATCGGGCGATCCCCAGACTATGGAGAAAGGATATTCGCCTCCCGGTACGCCGCTCTTGGTGGGATCGATCTTGCCCGGTCGCAGATCCTGTTCGGCAATGACCTTGCGCGTTGCCAGATCGACCAGACTTACCGAATCATTGTAATAATTGGCGACCAGCGCATGGCTTCCGTCGGGACTCAGCGCCACACCCGCAGCCTGTGGTTCGACCCCCGCACCCAGCCCTGCTTTGTGGCCGAGCGGGATCGCGCCGTCGGCAGCGAAATAGCCGTCCTTTCGTGCAAACAGATAGAGTTTGTCGTCCGCGCCGCCCCCGACGATGAAACCCGAGCCATCGGGCAACCACGCGATGCCGCCGAAACTGTTCGGGACAGGCACGGTTTCGCGCCAATGCGCACCCGTTTTGTCCAGATCGTACACGAAGATCGATTGCAGCGACTGGGCAATTGCGATTTTGCCATTCGGCCCGACATTGCGGTTGAACCCGCTGGTGAGGATCAGGAGTTCTTTGCCATCAGGGCTTACCGTCATCGCTGCGGCACCATCCGCGACCGTGTCGGGTATCGGTCCGATATGCGTCACCAGCGGTTCGAACCGTGCACCGGGTGCAGCAGTGGGAGTCAGCGTTTGTCCGGTCGGCAGATGCTGCACCTTGGTTTCCGCAGGCGTCTGTGCGGGGACGGGCGAAGCCATGAAGCAACCAAGCGTGGCGGCGATTGCCAGCATCGAAACGGGAAGCAGGCGCATACGATCCTCTCTGTCGTTTTGCTCGCTATAGCCGATGATGTGTCGGTTGCGTGACGAATTCGAGAACCGAAAACAAAAAGGGCGGTCTCTCGCGAGACCGCCCTTCCTCGGTGATCGAAAAGATCTTTGTATTGCGGTTTAGCGCTTCGAGAACTGGAAGCTGCGGCGTGCCTTGGCGCGGCCGTACTTCTTACGCTCCACCACGCGGCTGTCGCGGGTGAGGAAGCCGGCGGCCTTGACCGTCGAACGCAAGGCGGGTTCGTATTTCGTCAGCGCCTGGCTGATGCCGTGCTTCACAGCGCCTGCCTGGCCCGAAAGACCGCCGCCCTTGACCGTGGCGACGACATCGTACTGGCCCTGACGCTCGGTGATCGAGAACGGCTGGTCGATGACGAGACGCAGTGTCGGACGCGCGAAATAGACTTCCTGGTCCTTGCCGTTGACGGTGACCTTGCCGCTGCCGGGCTTCAGCCAGACGCGCGCGGTGGCGTCCTTGCGGCGACCGGTGGCATAGGCACGGCCCTGCGCGTCGAGTTCCTGCTCGCGCAGGGGAACGTCGGCAGTGCGAGCGATTTCCGCGGCGTCACCCTCGGGTGCGTCGGCGGCGATGTCCTTCAAATCGGCGAGATCGGTGACGGTGTTGTTGGTATCGGCCATTATGCAGCAGCCTTGTTCTTGCGGTTCATCGCGGCAACGTCGAGCACTTCGGGCTTCTGCCCATCATGCGGATGTTCGGTGCCGGCATAGAGGTGGAGCGCCCTCATCTGCGCACGGCCAAGCGGCCCGCGCGGGATCATGCGTTCGACTGCCTTTTCCAGCACACGCTCGGGGAAACGGCCTTCGAGGATCTTCGCAGGCGAAGTTTCTTTGATGCCGCCCGGATGGCCGGTGTGCTTGTAATAACGCTTGTCACCCATCTTCTTGCCGGTGAAGCGCACCTTGTCGGCGTTGATGATGACGACATGGTCGCCGCAATCGACGTGCGGGGTGTAGCTAGGCTTGTGCTTGCCGCGCAGGATGTTGGCGGTGATCGCGGCGAGGCGGCCGACGACCAGACCTTCGGCATCGATGATATGCCATTTCTTTTCGACGTCGGCCGGCTTGACCGACTGCGTCATCTTGCTGAGCGCCTTCATGGCTGTTGGTATCCGTTCAATGGGTGATCACAGGATCGAAAGTTCGGACCGAAGCAAGCCGTTGACGGCAAACTATCGGTCGCGGATCGTGGGGGATGATCGAAACCCACCCCACGAAGCGCCGCGCAAATGCGGCTGAACCTTCCAAATGTCAAGCGTTTCTGCGGCTCACTGAGGAGGTAAAATAATACCGCGCACTTACCCAGGGGGCGGGGGCGAGCGTCCAGGTCTCGCTCGAGACGCGATCCTTGGGACCGACAGTGGTGACAATACGCTTTTCGCTGCTGGCCAGTAGCGGCGACTTCTGACGCGTGGTGGCGGTATGGAAAATCGCGATCTTGCCGGTTTGGCCATCGGCCAGCGGGATCGCGCGATCCGTTTGATTGCTGCCGGGGGCGGGGAAGAACAGATCGGTCGGGATGCGGCTCACCTGCTCCGAGGTCATGCGATTGACACTCATGAGGAAACTCCGGTGATCGGCATAGCTTTGTCCCTCCTCGCCGCGCTCCTTCAATTGCCGGAGGGCTGTATCCACCGCCTCGGCAACGGATTTGGGGCTGCTTGCATCGGTCAAACTCGTGATGAGCCCAGTGCGGTCGAGTTTGATGGGAAACATGTCACTGGCATCGCGCTTCCGCTCGATATCGGCGATGGCTGACAGCTTAGCCGGTGCGTCCACGGTCGCCGAGAGCTGATGGCCAGTGACCGTGATGCCAGTCGCTGTCGTGGAAAAATGGATCAGCCAGCGACGCGTGACGACGATCTTCGCGCCCTTGCCGAGGCCGCGTTCGACCACACGCGTGAGAATCCATTCACCTTGAGGGGTTGTTACCGGTCGGCGCTGTGCGGCGGCCAATGCAGACGTGCTGATGCCAAAGACTTGCGCCCCGCACAGATCGCCAGAAATCCAATCGCGGCGCGGCGATCAATCGTTCGAAATTCCAATGTTTTCCGTCTACGCCCCCACGGCATCCACACCGTTTGTCGCGAAACTCATAGCTGCATTGGCGCAAATGCGGAAGAGACCGAGGCGTTGTCGCGTGGATCAGCCGGGGCGGCGGCCCAGCACATGGGCGCCCCACGTAAAGGCGACGACCACCAGCGCCCCCACCAATTGATGCGCGGCGGCGAGCCACAAGGGCACGTCGAGCAGGATCACGGAAATGCCGAGCAGGATCTGGGTGCCAAGAGCGATATGAATGGCGACCGAGGCGGCGCGATCGAGTGGACGGACGCGACGGGCGAACCAGACCAGCGCAACGACAACCGCCCAAGCCCACCAGCGATGCTCGAAATGGATCAGGAACGGGTCGTGCGTCATCGCATGGAACAGCCCTTGCGAATCGTTGAATTGCGGGACGAAGCGGTCCTGCATCAGCGGCCAGCTGTCCGAAGCATGACCCGCATTGAGTCCGGCGACCCATGCGCCCAGCATAAGCTGGATCGCCAGGATCGGCGCGGCCAGCGTCGCCGCCCTCGTCCAGCGAGCGGGCCGGGTGCGTGCGATCCGAGCCAGCCGCCTGAGATCGAGCGCAGTCCACACCAGCCCGCCCAGCGTGAACAGTGCGGTCAGGAGATGGATCGAAAGCCAGAAATGGCTGACCGCAATGCGATCGCCATGCAAGCCGCTCCTGACCATGTACCAGCCGAACACCCCTTGCAGCCCGCCCAGTGCCAGCAGCGCCAGCAGGCGCGGCTTGTATCCCTTCGGGATCGCGTTGCGCGCCCAAAACCATACCAGCGGCAGCGCGAAGACCAGCCCGATGAGCCGCCCGAGCAATCGATGCGACCATTCCCAGAAGAAGATGAAGCGGAATCCGGCCAGATCCATTCCTGCCGGTCCTGCCAGATTGCGATATTGCGGGGTCGCCTGGTAGAGCGCGAACTCGTGCTCCCACTGGGCATGGGTCAGCGGTGGAATGACGCCAGTAATGGGTTGCCATTGCGTGATGGACAGTCCGCTTTCCGTCAGACGGGTAATTCCTCCGATTACCACCATAGCGATGACCATGGCCGCGATGATTTGGAGCCAGAGTGCGATTGCGGCAGGCCGGGTGCGGGAAAGGTGCGGAGCGTTGGCAGCGGAATCCATGGGCGCTGCTGTTAGGTCTGTAACCCCGATCAAGGCAAGCGGCTTCGACACGAAATTCTTTTTTGGCTGCGCCCCTTGTTCAATGTTACAACATAACATATGTGGTCGCGACCATGTTCGAGCAGTTCCTCGCCCCGATTCGCCACCGGCTCGACCGGATCGGCATTGCGATTTCCGGATTATGCGCGGTGCATTGCGTGGCAACGGTCGTGCTCATCTCGGGCTTGGGCCTGAGCGGCGGCTTGCTCGCTTCGCCCGAAATTCATCGTGTTGGCCTGATGCTGGCAGTGATCATTGCTGCGTTCACGATCGGCTGGAACGCGTTGCAGCACCGGGCTTTCGCCTCGCTCGGCATCGCGCTCGTCGGGTTGAGCTTCATGGCCAGCGGATTGTTCGTGCCGCACGGCCCTATGGAAGCTGTGATGACTGTTATCGGTGTGGCGCTGGTGTCGACCGGTCACATACTCAACTTGCGCCGCTGCCATTGCTGACTATGTCGCGGGGGTCATGAGCACCCCGATCACAGTCACCATCAACGGTGAAAGCCGCAATACCTCCGCAACCCGCCTTGGCGACCTGCTGCGCGAGTTGGAACTCGATCCAGCCAAGGTCGCGGTGGAGCGCAATGGCGTGATCGCCCCGCGCTCGCAGCTTGCCGGGCAAATGCTGTCTGGAGGAGACGTGCTGGAGATCGTCCATTTCGTGGGCGGCGGAGAAGGCGACAGCGCGGACGGGTGGAGCGTGGCGGGCCACCATTTCCGCTCGCGGCTGATCGTGGGCACCGGCAAATACAAGGATTTCGAACAGAATGCCGCTGCAGTTGAGGCATCGGGGGCGGAAATCGTCACCGTGGCGGTACGACGGGTAAACATCAGCGATCCCAAGGCGCCGATGCTGACCGATTACATCGACCCCAAGAAAGTTACCTACCTCCCCAACACCGCAGGTTGCTTTACCGCCGAAGAGGCGATCCGCACCCTGCGCCTTGCGCGCGAAGCGGGTGGCTGGGAGCTGGTGAAGCTGGAAGTACTGGGAGAAGCGCGCACGCTCTATCCCGATATGCGCGAGACACTGAAGGCGACCGAGACCCTTGCGAACGAGGGGTTCAAGCCGATGGTCTACTGCACCGACGATCCGATCGCGGCGAAGCAGCTGGAAAGCGCCGGCGCGGTTGCGGTCATGCCGCTGGGCGCGCCGATCGGTTCTGGCCTCGGTATCCAGAACCGTGTCACGATTAGATTAATCGTCGAAGGGGCGAGCGTTCCGGTGCTGGTGGATGCCGGTGTCGGCACCGCCAGCGATGCTGCCGTCGCCATGGAACTGGGCTGCGACGGGGTATTGATGAACACCGCCATAGCCGAAGCGAAGGATCCTCTGTGCATGGCACGTGCAATGAAGCTGGCGGTCGAAGCAGGGCGTGATGCCTATCTCGCCGGGCGCATGGCAACGCGCAAATACGCCGATCCATCGAGCCCGCTCGCGGGCCTGATCTAGGGATTCCCAACACGAATAATTAACCATTATCGGTGACTATACGACCTGCAACAGGGAGGGCTTTATGGCCATTGCAGGGACGGCGTCGGTCACTATCGCCGAAATGCGGGAATTCGCGAGTTTTACGGCAGCCGAGCAGCGTTACATTCGTCGTAGCCTCGACATAGGGCTGGCGCGCTGTGACGCCTTCCGCCTGTGGGGCCGCAGTCCCGAGGAATGTGCAGCGATCCGGGGGCAATATGTCGCCTATCAGGAACTGAAGCTGCTGCGTTACTCGATCCCCGCAGATCACAATTTCGAAGGTATTGAGCAGTTTCTCGGCAAACTGGCGCGTGTTGCCGCTTATGACTTGTCGCAGGAGCGGATCGATTGCTTCGGCGCATTCCGCTTCCTGTATGAGCGGCTGCTTGGCGCGCGCTCGCGCCCTTGGCTGCCGAGCGCCTTCTGCGCCGCCGCCGCGCTGCCGCAGATTGCGCCGTCGCGTCGCAAGCTGCTGCTGCAATCGCTCAGCGAGGCAGCTGCAACGGCTCCCGGCTGGTCAGACCGTGCGCCGGGGTTCTTTCCCGAGTATATCGACGAAGTCGCCGCCTAGCTGCGATACAAGGCATCGAGCCGCGCGCCATAGGCTTCCCGGATCTTGTGGCGCCGGATCTTCATTGACGGCGTCAGCTGCTCGTTCTCGATGGTGAAGGGTTCGTCGGAAAAGGCGAAGCCGCGTAGTTTCTCGATCACAGACAGATCGCCGTTGATTGCATCGATCGCTGCTCGAACCGCACTGCGGAAGGCGGGCAGATCCTGCAGAGCCTTGAGATCGAACTTTTCGCCGTTGGCGCGTGCCCATTCCAGAGCCCATTCGGCATCCGGCACGATCAGCCCGACGACATAGGGCCGCTTGTCACCCGCGACCATCGCCTGGGCGATTTCGGGGCGTAGCGTCAGCATCCCTTCGAGCTTTTGCGGGGCGATATTGTCGCCCTTGTCGTTGACGATCATGTCCTTCTTGCGGTCGGTGATGACGATCCGCCCGCGCTGGTCGATATGGCCGATATCGCCGGTATGCAGCCAGCCGTCACGAATCGCACGCTCGGTTTCCGGCGCATTGTGCCAATAGCCATGCATCACCAGCTCGCCTCGGCAGAGGATCTCGCCATCCTCCGCGATACGGATCTCTACCCCGCGCATCGGCGGCCCGACCGATTCCATCGCGATTCCGGCTGCCGGACGATTACAACTGATGACGGGACCAGCCTCGGTCTGGCCATAGCCTTGCAACATGGTCAGACCCATTGCCTCGAAGAAAATGCCGACTTCGGGGTTGAGCGGTGCGCCACCCGAAACCATCGCCTTGATTCGTCCGCCGAACCGCTGGCGGATCTTCGGGCGGAGCAGTTTCTCGACAATGAGGTCGAGCGCGCGATCGGCGAGTTTTCGACGCCCCTCGGCGCGGCGGCTGGCAACTGCCAGCGCGGTATCCATCAGCTTGGCGGCAACGCCGCCCTGTTTGGTTATCTGCTTCATGATCCGCGCACGCAGCACCTCGAACAAGCGCGGCACGACCACCATGAAGGTCGGCCGCGTTTCCTCGATATTGCTGGCGAGCTTTTCCAGCCCTTCGGCATAGAAAATCTGCGCCCCGACGGCGATCGGCAGGAATTGTCCGCCCGTGTGTTCGTAAGCGTGGCTGAGCGGTAGGAAGGACAAGAACCGTTCCTCTTCGTCGACACCGAAATCCTCCAGCAGGATTTCCGCTGCGCCAGCGACGTTGCACAGGATCGCACCGTGATGCTGCAATACTCCGCGTGGCGCGCCGCCGGTGCCGCTGGTGTAGATGATGCAAGCGGTTGTCGCGCGTTCGATTGTCGCGATGCGCTGCTCGACCGCGCGGCGAGCTTCGGCGGCATCGCCTTGGAACATGGTGTCCCAGCCATGGCAGTGCAGGCCACCCGACTGGTATGGACGAAGCTGCTCGATCGGGACGAAATGTTCAGCGATTCCGGTGCGCATGATCGCGCGCAGCAGCGGCTGGGCAAGCTTGTCGGTCGACACGACCACCGCCCGCGCGCCCGAATTGTCGAGGATGTGAACGTGATCGCGTTCGGTATTGGTGACATAGGCGGGCACGGTAACGAGCCCCGCGGCCATGATCGCCAGATCGGCAATGCACCATTCAGGCCGGTTCTCGCTGACCAGTGCAACCCGGTCGCCGTCCTTAAGCCCCAGCTTGCGCAGGTTTTCGGCCAGCAGACAGACCTGGCTTGCAGCCTCGTTCCAACTGATCGTGCGCCACTCGCCCGCCTGTTTGTATCCCAGAAATGCGTGTTCTCCGCCTTCGTCGGCGCGCTTGAGAAACAGCTCCACCAGATTGTTGGCGGTGTCGATATCGGTCAGCACCGTCTGCTCTCCTCACCCTTGGCCGTTTGCTGCGGTTCTCTTTCAGGCGAGCGGGTCTACGCCGGAGGCCGGACGGCGGCAAGCTCCGGCGGGTAGGCTGTTGGTTGAAAAGTTAACGGGTGCCAACTGCTTCGCTGATCGAGGAAAAGCCATCGCGCTTCATCAATTGTTCGATGCCGTGAACGATTTTCCGTGCCAATCCCGGCCCTTCGTACACCAGTGCGGAATAGAGCTGCACCAGGCTCGCCCCGGCGCGTATCCGCTCCCATGCGTCCTCTACGCTGGCAATCCCGCCCACGCCGATCAGCGGCAATGCGCCACCCGTGGCCTTGCGGAAGTCGCGCAGTCGCTCGAGCGCGAGCGGTTTCAGCGGGGCTCCGGACAGGCCACCTGCTTCCTGCGCCAGCGGGCCGAGCGCTCCGGGGCGTTCGATGGTGGTATTGCTGACGATCAGCGCTCCCAATTTCCGATCGATGACCAGTCGGGCTATGGCGTCGATGGCCGGCGGATCGAGATCGGGCGCGACCTTGAGGAATACCGGTGGCCCGGCCTGCCCGCGCGCTTCGAGCACCGCATCCAGCAGTTCGGCGAGTGCGCTTGCTTCCTGCAAGGCGCGCAGGCCCGGTGTGTTGGGACTTGAAATATTGACCGCAAGATAATCTGCAAACGGGGAAACCGCACGAGCCATGACCGCGTAATCGGCGATCCGGTCGGGCGAATCCTTATTCGCGCCGATATTGATGCCGAGAATGCCGCGACTGTTGCTTCGTTTCTGTGCACGTCTTTCGAGCCGCCCGAGCGCCATTTCGAGCCCGTCGTTGTTGAAGCCCATGCGGTTTATGACGGCATTCGCATCGCTCAGACGGAAAAGGCGTGGCTGCGGATTGCCTGCCTGGGGCAAGGGGGTGATCGAGCCGCATTCGACGAAACCGAAGCCGAGTCGCAACATCGCATCGGGAACTTCGGCATTCTTGTCGAAGCCCGCCGCAAGACCGACCGGATTGTTAAAGCGCAATCCCGCCATCTCTACCGTAAGCGGCCCATTCGTGCCCGGCGAACCGGGAAGCGTCGGGATCGGCACGGTCCTGAGCATCGCCAGCGTCAGGCGATGCGCACGTTCCGGTGGCAAGGTGAATAGGGCGGGGCGCAACAGTCGGAACAGCATCACTGCAGCCTATGGCGTGCACCATCTGCGCTGTCGAGCAGCATGGGGCAGAGCGGCACTAAGGGTCTGTCGCGGAAACGCACTGAAATGGGACGAAGCTTAGTTTGTCGCTTGGATACAATCATCGCCAGGCGATTCGGGGTAACACACTTGTGCGACCCGAAGGGCTCGGCGCAAGATTGTGACGAGTTCCTCAACTTTAATGGGCGGTCCCTTCGTGGGGCCGCCCTTTTTTTCTTTATATTTAACGCGATGGCGGTAAGGCACGGCCACAATTCGAACGGGTCGGCATTCTCGAAGAGTTTCGGCGTCTTATCCGTTGTTCCCAGTGGAGAGAAGCCCCAACCGGAACAGTGGCGGGACGGCACGCGAAAGTTGTGGGGCGAGCCAAAATGCCAGACGAACTGCTGCGCTCGGTGCGCGCACCATATATTGAGGATGATTCGCGACGCGAACTGACGGCGATGTCGCTGTTCACCCTGGACTATATCCCGGCACAAAATGAGCTGGCCGATTTCGTCACGACTTTCTATCATTTTCGCTGTGACGAGAGCCATATGCGCGACATTCAACCTGCCGCTGTCGGGCATCTGATTCTGTTTTTGCGCGGCGAAGGGGTGATGCACTTCGCCGCAGGCCATTCCGAACCGTCGCACCGGGTTTCGTTGATGACGCCCGGGAGTGCGGCGAGCCCGATCGAGATCGACGGTCCGTTCCACTGCGTAGGGGCCGCCTTGTCGCCGCTCGGCTGGGCCGCGCTGACAGGATTGTCGGCAGGCGAGACTGCCGACAATCTGCTCGCCGCGCACGAGGTTCTCGGTGCTGAGATCGACGAATTGGGCGAGTCCCTGATCGACGATTATCTGTCGGGCGAGGCGACCGGCCAGCAATTGTGCGAAAGGCTGGCAGAGTTCATCGCCGGACACCTCAAGCCCGTCAATCCGCGCCATGTCGCGCTGATGCGAGCAGTGACGTCGTGGCTCAGCCAGTCGATGAGCCCGCCGGTCGAACGACTTTATCAGCTGAGCAATTATTCGCCGCGGCAGACGCAGCGCCTGGTCGAGCGGTACTTTGGCCTCCCGCCGCGTGAGTTGATGCGCAAATATCGTGCTCTGCGCGTGGTGGCGATGCTCAATCAGCCCAATCTCAGCGACGAGACGATTTCGCTGCTGGCAGGGCAGCTTTACGATCAATCGCACATGATTCGCGAAATTCGCCAGTTTGCGGGGCGCACGCCCGGGCGGCTTTTGGGGGGGCGACCAATCAATCCTGTCCGCACTGCTCGATCTCAAGAACTTCAGGGAGATAAAGCCACAAGTCGCGCCGATGCCGGAGAGCATCGATTGTGCGAACGACTCGCAATAAGCATTTGTGGTTGAAGTGGTTGTCCGCGCTGCATAGATGAAATCGGAACGAAGCAGTCCGATTTAGCTATGCGCCTTTCCAATCTTGCCGATTACGCGGTCGTCACCATGAGCGCCGCCGCCCGCCATTGCGGTGGCGGACGGGTGAGTGCGGCCGAGCTGGCGACGGAAACCGGCCTGCCGGTGCCTACGGTTCAGCGGCTGGTGAGCCGCTTGACCGCAGCGGGCCTGTTGCGGTCGACCCGCGGTGCGGGCGGCGGATTGCAGCTGGCGCGTCCGGCGGCGGCGATCAGCCTAGCCGATATCGTCGAGGCGATGGAGGGGCCGATCGCTCTCACCACCTGTGTCGAGGGCGACGATTGCTCGATCGACCACGAATGCCGGGTCAAGCCGCACTGGCCGCTGGTCAACAATGTGCTGCGCGACGCGCTGGCCGGAATTTCACTGACCCAGCTCGCGCTCGAAGGAGAGCCGGCATGAGTGAGGATCTCGACATCGAACAAACGCTCGAAACCGACCGCGATGCGCGCGAGGCCGCAGCGAAGGCCGCCGATTATGAATTCGGCTGGCACGCGGAGATCGACACCGAATTCGCTCCCAAGGGGCTGAGCGAGGACACTGTCCGCTTTATCAGCGCCAAGAAGGGCGAGCCGGAATGGATGCTCGAATGGCGGCTGAAGGCATTTCGTCTTTGGCAGACCATGGATGAGCCCGATTGGGCCAAGGTCGGCTATCCGCCGATCGATTACCAAGACGCGTATTATTACGCAGCGCCGAAGAAGAAAGAGCAACTCGAATCGCTCGACGACCTCGATCCCGATATCAAGTCGGTCTATGACAAGCTCGGCATTCCGCTGGCGGAGCAGGAAGTGCTCGCCGGCGTCAAGGGTGCGCGCAAGGTCGCGGTGGACGCGGTGTTCGACAGCGTCTCGGTCGCCACCACCTTCCGCGAGGAATTGAAAAGGGCTGGCGTGATCTTCCTCTCGATTTCCGAGGCGATCCGCGAGCATCCCGAGCTGGTCAAGAAATGGCTTGGCCGCGTCGTGCCGCAGCATGACAATTACTTCGCGACGCTCAATTGCGCGGTCTTTTCGGACGGGACCTTCGTCTACATTCCCGAAGGCGTGCGCTGTCCGATGGAGCTGTCGACCTATTTCCGCATCAATGCGGAGAACACCGGCCAGTTCGAGCGCACGCTGATCATCGCCGAAAAGGGCAGCTACGTCAGCTATCTCGAAGGCTGCACCGCACCGATGCGCGACGAGAACCAACTCCACGCCGCCGTGGTGGAACTGGTCGCGCTCGAAGATGCCGAGATCAAATATTCCACCGTGCAGAACTGGTACCCCGGCAATGCCGAGGGCAAGGGCGGGATCTACAATTTTGTGACCAAGCGCGGGCTGTGCCAGGGCGCGCGGTCGAAGATCAGCTGGACGCAAGTCGAAACCGGCAGCGCGGTGACGTGGAAATATCCCTCATGCGTGTTGAACGGTGAGGACAGCGTGGGCGAGTTCTACTCGGTTGCGGTGACCAACAATTACCAGCAGGCCGACACCGGCACCAAGATGATCCACAATGGCAAGGGAAGCCGTTCGACGATTATCTCCAAGGGCATTTCCGCCGGAAGATCGAACAACACCTATCGCGGGCGCGTGGCGGTGGCCGCGAACGCCGACAATGTCCGCAACTTCACCCAATGCGACAGCCTGCTGCTGGGCGACCAATGCGGCGCGCACACCGTGCCCTATATCGAGGTGAAGAATCCCACCGCCCAGATCGAGCACGAGGCGACCACTTCGAAGATCAGCGACGACCAGCTTTTCTACGCGATGCAGCGCGGGCTCGATGCGGAGCAGGCGGTGGCGCTGATCGTCAACGGATTTGCGAAAGAGGTACTGAAAGAGCTGCCGATGGAGTTCGCCGTCGAGGCACAAAAACTGCTGGCGATTTCGCTTGAGGGGAGCGTGGGGTGATTACGATCTTGATGCTCGCGCAGCTTTCAAGTGGCCAAGTGATGGTGCCGGCCTACCTTCCCGACGTCCTTCGGGGTGCTTGGGATTTTTCCGCAGAGGCGTGTCTTGATCAAGGCAGCCTCACTCGGGTCGAGTTCGGACCAAACTGGATGCGGGATAATCTTGGTTTAGGACTGCTCCAATTTTATACCTCAGTCGGCCCCAGACACGATTTCGACGAGGCCCTCGAAGCCAGATTTATCATGGGTGGAGACGCGGGCCTTAGAGATCAGCAAGTTTTGCTGAATCTGAGGGGCTCACGGGGAAAACGAACGCTTTCGTGGGAAGATAGTCGTGGTTCCGGTCATATCGATGAAGCTAGCCAGCCTATCGACCTTGTAGAATGTCCGGATGAGGGGCGCCAATGACCGACCGTAAAACCCTCCAGCTCCGTGATCCGTCCGAGACCGATGCCGCGCCCGCGCTCAAGAAGCGGGGTCGCGGCTGGGAAATCAGCGAGAAGCGGCTCGACGTGCTGCATGAGCGGGCGCGCGAGATGCGGCGCGATTCCAGCGAGGCGCACAAGGTCCTCGCCGCGCGTTTCGCCAAGGCCGATCTCGGGCGTTACAAGTTCACCCGCCACGCGGTGGTCGGCAGCGCGATTGTCGATTTCAACTGTCACATTCTGGGCATGGCCATCGCCATCGATGAAGAGGGGGCGGACGAAAAACTCACCCGGCGGCGCGACAAGAGCCTCGAAAGCGTCGGCATCCGCGTCATGCGGATCCGTGCCACCGACATTCTGAACGACATCGACGCCGTCCTGGCTCGCATTACCGCAGGTATGCGGATGCGCATCGGCGACAAGCAACAGGCGCGCGCCGAACACCGGCGCAACAGCGCACCGCGTCGGCCCGGTCCGGCGCGCGGCAACAGGAACGACAATGCTGAAAATCGATAATCTCCACGCCACTGTCGGCGATACCGAAATCCTGCGCGGGCTCAGTCTCGAAGTGAACGCGGGCGAGATCCACGCCATCATGGGGCCGAACGGCGCGGGCAAGTCGACGCTTGCCTATGTTCTGGGCGGTCGCCCGGGCTATGAAGTGATCGCCGGTACGGTCAGCTTCATGGGGCAGGACCTGCTCGCGATGGAACCACACGAGCGCGCCGCCGCCGGCCTCTTCCTCGGCTTCCAGTATCCTGTCGAAATCCCCGGCGTCTCCAACGTCCAGTTCCTGCGCGAAGCGGCCAATGCCCAGCGCAAGGGGCGCGGGGAAGAACCGCTGTCCGGCGGAGAATTCCTCAAGCTTGCAAAGGAAAAGGCCGCGCTGCTCAAGCTCGACATGGAGATGCTCAAGCGCAACGTGAACGTCGGTTTTTCGGGCGGCGAGAAGAAGCGCGCCGAGATGGTCCAGATGGGCATCCTCGATCCCAGGCTGGCGGTGCTCGACGAGACCGACAGCGGGCTCGACATCGATGCGCTCAAGACCGTGGGCGAGGGGATCAACGCGATCATGCGCAGCCCTGACAAGGGCGTGCTGCTGATTACCCATTATCAGCGGCTGCTCGACTATGTGAAGCCGGACTATGTTCACGTCCTGTCAAAGGGGCGGATCGTGAAGACGGGGAATGCCGAACTCGCGCTCGATTTGGAGCGTGAGGGCTATGACGAGGTGATTGCCGCATGATGTTCTCCCTGTTTCTCGCCGCTGCACTACAGGTTGCGACACCCGCCCCGGCGCAGGCCGAAGGGCCGCCGGAAGGCCCGGTCGATACCGAACAGAAAAGCGACAGCATCGATGATTCGCGCGCTGCGCCCACGCCTGCGCCCGCCGATGAGACGGACGCCGCAGCCAGCGATCCCAAGGTCGCCAATCAGGAAATGCTGATCCGCAAATCGCTCGCCACATGGCAGGGCGGTGCAGCCAAGCACGATGGCAAGGTCGGCTGCGTCACCAAGCAGACCACTGGCGACAAGCAGATCGACGCAATCCGCTGCGGTGCGATCGTGACGTGCTTCACGCCGGTTGCGCCCAAGCTGGATGCACTCGAAGCGAATGAGGCGCTTACCGACGAAGAGCGCCAGCGGCAGATGGCGGCGGTCTCGGAAACGACCGCTCCGTGCCTCAAGGCCTATACCGACAAGGCCATCGGAATACTGGCAAAGACGCGAGCCGGCGAATGAGTCAGGCAGCGCTCCTTCCTACACGCCGCGACGAGGCGTGGCGCTATTCGGACACCGATGCGCTGGGCACACTCGCGCCCGGGAGGCTGGACGCATGGCGCAACATCGATGTGGGTGCTGGCGAGCAGCTGGTCGAGACGCTGGTGCTTGATGGTAGCGATCCGGTCGCGCTCGACCGCCTGCGCGTGACCATCGGCGAAGGTGGTCATTTCGCCCTGTTCGCTCTGGTGATCGGTGGCGATCTCGGGCGGCTGGAGGTCGAGGTGAGCCTGGCCGAAGGCGCGCATTTCGAACTGGGTGGGGTGACGCTGGGTGGCGGTGAAACCACGCGCGAGATCGTGACCAAAGTCGACCACGGCCAGCCCGGTGCGACCAGCAATCAGGTGGTTCGCTCTGTCCATTGGGGCAAGTCGGCAGGCAATTTCCTCGGGCAAATCGAGGTTGCGCGCCACGCACAGAAAACCGATGCCGGGCAAAGCTTCAAGGGGCTGCTGCTGGAACGCGGGGCGAGTGTAAATTCGGTGCCGCAACTCGAAATCTTCGCCGACGACGTCAAATGCGCGCATGGTGCGGCCATCGGCCAGCTCGACGAGCAGGCGGGCTTCTACATGGCTGCGCGCGGCCTTCCCCCCGAAACGGCGAGACGACTGATGGTGCAAGCCTTCATCGGCGATGCTTTTGTTGCGATGGTAGATGATGAGGCGCGCGAGGCGATGACGGAGCGTGCGTTGGAGCAACTCGAGGCGCGATTGTGATCACCGCCGACGTTCTCGACCGCCGGAGCGACTTCGCTGGCCTGCTCACCGCCGATGGCGAGCCGTGGCACTATCTCGACACCGCCGCCTCCGCGCAGAAGCCACGTGCGGTGATCGAAGCGATGAGCCGCGCTCTGGGCCCGGACTATGCCACCGTACACCGCGGCGTTTACGGTCGCTCGGCGCAGATGACGCTGGGCTACGAAGCGGCACGGCGCAGGGTCGCAGAATTCATCGGCGCGACTTCGGAAAACGAGGTGGTCTTCGTGCGCGGGGCGACCGAGGCGATCAACCTTGTCGCATCGAGCTGGGGCGGCGCGAATTTGCGTGGAGGCGACCGGATCATGCTCTCTACGTTGGAGCATCATTCGAACATCGTACCCTGGCAAATGCTGGCCGAGCGCACCGGCGCTGAAATCGACGTTTGCCCGCTGACCGAAGACGACCGGATCGATCTCGATGCGCTTGAGGCGATGCTGACGGAGCGCCACAAGATCGTCTCGTTGGCACATGTTTCGAACGTGCTCGGCAGCGTGCTCGATGTACGCCGCGCTGCCGACCTGGCGCATTCGGTTGGCGCGAAAATCCTGCTCGACGGATGCCAGGCGGCACCGCGCATGGTGCTGGACATGGCGGCGTTCGACTGTGATTTCTACGCCTTCTCCGGGCACAAGCTCTACGGACCGACGGGCATTGGCGTGCTGTGGGCGCGTGAGGACCTGCTCGACGCGATGCCGCCCTATCAGGGTGGCGGGTCGATGATCGACAAGGTGACTTTCGCCAAGACGACCTATGCTCCGCCGCCGCAGCGGTTCGAGGCGGGAACGCCGATGATTACCGAGGCGATCGCGCTCCATGCGGCGATCGATTACGTCGATGCACTCGGCCCCGACCGGCTGTTCGCACACGAAAGTGCGCTTGCGAATAAATTGCGCGAAGAATTGCGTAACATCAATTCGGTGCGCCTGTTCGGGCCTGACGAGAGCGCAGGCATCGTCTCCTTCGCGATGGAGGGGGTTCACCCGCACGATCTAGGCACCATATTGGATGAAGAGAATGTCGCGATCCGCGCCGGACACCATTGCGCGCAGCCGCTGATGGAGCATCTCGGCGTCCCCGCGACAGCACGAGCCAGCTTCGGGCTCTACAATGATGAGAGCGACATTGCCGCGCTGCTACGCGGTATAGAGCGCACCCAGAGGATTTTCGGATGAGCGAAGACGTAAACGAGAAGGATTTCATCGCCGCTCCAGCACCTAACGAGGGACTGGCGAGCAAGCCGCCGCGCGCACGCGTGGAGGATGCCGTCGACTCCGAGGAGAGCCCTCGCGAGACATTCGAGCGCAAGCGCGACTATCTCGACGGCTTCCTGAAAAAGCCGCCCGAATCCGCATCTCCGGGCGAGCCGGGTGGCGCGCTGTACGAGGCCGTGGTCGATGCGATGAAGGACATTTACGACCCTGAAATCCCGGTCAATATCTATGATCTCGGCCTGATCTATGGCGTCGATGTCAGCGAGGACGGGGCGGTTGCCATTACCATGACGCTGACCACGCCGCATTGCCCGGTGGCCGAAACGATGCCGGGCGAAGTCGAACTGCGTGCCTCTGCGGTGCCGGGTGTACGCGATGCCGAGGTCAATCTGGTGTGGGACCCGCCGTGGGGCCCGGACAAGATGACCGATGAGGCCCGTCTCGAACTGGGGATGCTGTGATGGAAGACACCAAGACACGCCCAGCACCGAAGGCCGCAGTCATCCTGACGGCCGCCGCCGAAGCGCGCATCGCCGAACTGATGTCCAAGGCGCCAGCCGACGCTATCGGCGTCAAGCTTTCGACCCCGCGCCGGGGTTGCTCTGGCCTTGCCTATTCGGTCGATTACGTGAGTGAGGAAGCCGGCTTCGACGAGAAGATCGAAACCCCCGGCGGCACTTTCTACATCGACGGGGCGAGCGTGCTATACCTCGTCGGCAGCACGATGGACTGGGTGGAAGACGATTTCACCGCCGGTTTCGTGTTCGAAAACCCCAACGCCAAAGGCGCTTGTGGCTGCGGCGAGAGTTTCATGGTCTGACTTTCATCAGGGTGGCCTGCCACGGCATAGCACTGACGACCATCGATCAGAGATCCTGCGCGAGCTCTTCCAAAACCGCGCGGTCTAATTCGTCGACTTCGCCATTGGCGTCGATCATCGAATCGAGCCAGTTGCGCTCGTTATCGGTAATCTGTTCGCCTGCGGCCTGCCGCCCTTCATAGCTTTCGCTTGACTGCTTGCGCCCGAAGACCTTGCCGAAATGGTTGTAAACCTGCGGCGTTTCGCGAGCCATGCGGCCAAGAAATCCACCCACGCTGGTACGGTTATCGGCGATGAATGATTCCAGCTCTTTCATCCGCGCATGGCTGATCTGCGCCACCGGCAGGGTGAAGCCGCGCAGATAGTTGACGATGCCATCTACGAACAGTGGCTGCCATTGTGGAGCATTGTCGCACCCCAGCGTAGCATCCTTGATACGGAACAGCATCTCGGCGTCAAACCGGCTGACCGCCGCCGCGGCGATCCCGCCGCTGGCAAAGATCACGCGGCGGATGATCGCGCATTCGGCAGTCGTGATATGGGTGTCTGACAGGGCACCGCCATCGCGTGTCGGCCCCTTGCCGAACAGCACTGCGCGTTCGACTTGCTCAAGCACGTAATGTTTCAAGCTGTCGGGGACATTGCGCGACTTTTCGAGCACTGAGACGGCCAGTTCGAGCTCGGCCATCGTTTCCAGCCGCCCGTCGGCATCGATCTGGTCGATTAGCCAGCTCGCCTCTTGCTCGTCGCACATTCCGCGTGGTTCGCTGCCGTTGAGCACGAATTCGCGCAGCGCCTCGGTGAAGAAATCGACCCATTGCGCATCCGCGCCGCCCAGCGAGCGGTTGATCGCAAACAGCGCCTCGGCCTCACCACGCGTGATCCGTCCGTCACCCCATCCTTCGCGGCGCAGGGCCATCAGGTCGTCGGGCGCGATGGCGCGGCTGGCGGCAATACGCTGCGCAAGCTCGGTGAATTGAATGGTCATCGGCGTAAATGTCCCCTCTGAATTGGGCCGATCTTTACGCAAATGTCCTTAAAAGCGGGTTATCGCCTCAGCGCAGCCACGCAGGCGGCGCGATCCACGTCCAGCCCGTCACTCGCGCGGCGCGCCTCGACATCGGTTGCCGTTGGCTGCGCCCCCGGCCGGAGCGGGTAGAGATAGACGTCGAGCACGCATTGCGGCCCGGCGAATTGCAGTTTTACCGCATCTCCTTCCTTCACGTCGAGCCGTGGCTTGCCGAACACGCGCTGCAGCGCCGAGGTGTCGCGTCCGATCACATCTTCCAGGCCCGCACGATGCATGACTGTCGGCGCGATAAAGCCCTGTTTTGCAGGCGGCGGGACGGTCGGGCGCATTGGTGGCGGACGGTGAGCGGTGGTTGCCGGACGCGCAGGACCGCGCGAGGGCGTGGACACGCAGCCGGCCAGCAGGCTGGCGAGGATCAAAGCACTAAAGCGGCGCATCGGGGCTCCGTTGGCGATGGACGAGATGAGTTGCGGCTGCCGCTCCGAGCACCGGGGCGAGAAAATTGATGAAGGGCACCACCAGCATGACGGTGACGATCCCGCCAAGCGCAAACCGGGTCAGGCCACCGATGGGGGCGGTATCGGCGTCGCTCCGACGATGCCGCAACCAGACCATATCCATCAGCTCGCGCCCCAGCAGGAAAGCGTTGGCAAGGCCATAGACCAGCGCGGTACCGATCCCCGTCACCAGCAGCGCCAGCGCAATCGGCGTCACGACGAGATTGACGATGAGTGTACGCATCAGTGCGCGCAGGCTCGCCCCCAGTTCGCGCATGAAAGGAAGGCCAGCGACTTGTGCGGCGGCAGGATAGTGCCGAGCTTCCACGGCTTGCACGATCTCGTCGGCAAAGAATTGCAGCACCGCCAGCGCGACCACGCGGAACAGCAGCCAGCCCGCCAGGATCATAAGCACCAGGCCGAGAACAGCTCCCAACCCAGTTCCATACCCTGCAGCATAAGCATTGATTGTATGGGCGGCGGCAAACCACAAAACCGCACCGAAAACGCCGAATAACGCCAGCGTGACGAGCAGCGATTTCAACAGAACCCGCACAATCGCTGGGTCGCCCAACTGGGCCAGGGACAGGGCAAGGGCGCGGGGCAGATTGGTCATGGCTGGTGGCGAGGCTTGCTGGAGGCGGACGCCCAAGTCAACGCCGCGCTTGGCGCAAGGGCGACGAGCCGCTAACGCGCCCCGACAGTCTGAATTTTATTCCCCCTGACGGAGCCCCAATGTCTGAAACCCGCTACGACGTTATCGCTATCGGAAATGCCATCGTCGATGTCATGGCTCCGTGCGAAGACGACCTCATCGAAGAACTTTCGCTCAACCGCGGGGGCATGACCCTGGTGGATACCGAGCGGGCCGAGGAACTCTATTCGGCGATGGGTCCGGCGAAGGAAATTTCGGGCGGTTCGGCAGCCAACACGCTTGCCGGAATGGCGGCGCTTGGCGCTCAATGCGCGTTCATCGGGCAAGTCGCCGATGACCAGCTCGGCGCAGTCTTCAGCCATGACATTCATGCCGTCGGGATCGATTTCGACACCCCGCGCCGCGCCGGCAACCCGCCGACCGCGCGCTGCCTGATCTTCGTGACGCCCGATGGCGAGCGGACGATGAACACCTTCCTCGGTGCGAGCCAGTTCCTGCCGCCTGCAGCGCTCGACGACGAGATGATCGCAAGTGCGGCCATCCTCTATCTCGAAGGCTATCTCTGGGACCCCGAAGAGCCGCGCAGCGCGATGCGCAGAGCCATCGACGTGGCGCGCGCTGCCGGTCGAAAGGTCGCCTTTACCGCCAGCGAAAGCTTCGTGATCGATCGCCACGGCGATGATTTTCGCGCGCTGATCGAGGAAGGCAAGATCGATATCCTGTTCGTCAACGAGCACGAACTGGCTTCGCTGACCGGCGAAAGCGACTTCGAAGCTGGCGTCGCGGCAATTGCTGGTAAAGTGCCCGTGCTTGTCGCCACGCGCAGTGCCCAGGGCGCGATTGCGGTGGCCCATGGAGAACGCGCCGAAGTCGCTGCCGAGCCGATCGACAAGGTCATCGACACGACCGGGGCAGGGGACCTTTTTGCCGCGGGCTTCCTCACCGGCTATGCGCGTGAGGAAAGCCTTGAGCGCTGCCTTCGAATGGGGGCAATTTGCGCCGCGGAAGTCATCAGCCACTATGGCGCCCGGCCCGAAGCCGATCTGGCCAGGCTGATCGATAGCAAGCTCGGCTAGCTCACCTTGTTCCGCGCGCGATCGATCGCGTCGCGGAACTGCTGTTCGCTCGCCTTGCCGACAATCCGGATCGGTCCGATGAGGAAGCCCGGTGTGCCGGGCAGGCCCAGGCGAACCGCGTCCTCGCCTGACCGGGTAATCATCGCGTCGATGCGCGGCCCATGGGCTTTGAGGTCGGCCTCCAGTTTTGCCCAGCTGCCGCCGGCGTGGGCGACGGCGCTACGCAATTCGGCTTCGTCGAGGCTCGGCGCGCGCATCAGCGTATCATGCACCGGGCGATAGATGCCCTGATACTGCGCGGCCAGCGCCACACGGGCCGCACGGATGGAGGCCGGGCCGAAAATCGGCCAGTCGCGATAGATCACCCTGACCCGGCCATCCGCCTTGACCGCGGCATCGAGCGCAGGCTCGGTCGCGCGGCAGACCGGGCAGTTGTAATCGGAGAACACCAGCAGGCTGACATCGGCGTCGCTTGGGCCGGACGCAGGGTATCCTGGTGCATCGGCGATATCGGAAACCGCTACATGGCCCGAAACATCCGAGCCCAGCGGCAAGCCGAGCCGCAGCCATGCCCCCATTGCAAACGCGCCGACCAGCATCACCGCAAGGGCGATCCAATGCTTGCGGGGAATGTCGGGCAGGTGTGGGCTGGCCATGGAGAGAGCCTAGCCGTTACTCGCCTCGCGTGCGACTTCGCGCCAGCCGATATCGCGGCGGCAGAAGCCGTCGGCAAAGTCGATCGCGTCGAGCGCGGCATAGGCTGCGCGCTGCGCCTGAGTGACATTCTGCCCGCTGGCGGTGACATTTAGCACGCGCCCGCCATTCGCCACGAGCGCGCCGTCGTTCAGCGCCGTTCCTGCGTGGAACACCTTGGAGCCGTCACTTTCTGCCTGTCCCAGATTGATCGCTCCACCCTTCTTCGGTGTGTCGGGGTAGCCCTCGGCGGCCATAACCACCGTCATTGCGTAGTCCTCTACGAATTGCGGCGTTCCGGCTTCGCCCAGCTGCCCCTGCGCGCAGGCCAGCATCAGCGCCGCCAGATCACCGCAATAGCGCAGCATCAGCACCTGGCACTCGGGGTCGCCGAAGCGGACATTGTATTCGATCAAGCTCGGCCCTTCGGCGGTCAGCATCAGCCCGGCATAAAGCACCCCGCAATAGGGCGTGCCTGCCTCACGTAGCACACGCACGGTCGGTTCGACGATCTCGCGCATGGCCCGTTGCTCAAGCTCCGGCGTCAGCACCGGAGCGGGCGAATAGGCGCCCATGCCGCCGGTATTGGGGCCGGTGTCGCCTTCGCCCACGCGCTTGTGATCCTGCGCGCTGCCGAATGGCACGATCGTCTCGCCATCGGTTAGCGCGAACAGGCTCGCTTCCTCGCCGGTCATGAATTGTTCGATCACCACCTCGGCTCCGGCTTCGCCGAATTTCCCATCGAACATCTCCGCCAGTGCGTGTTGCGCCTCCTCGCGCGTTTCGGCGATGACAACGCCCTTGCCCGCCGCGAGGCCATCGGCCTTCAGTACGAAGGGGGCATCGAAGCGCTTGAGCGCGCCCCATGCTTCTTCCAGCGTATGGGTGCGGATATAGCGCGCGGTGGGGATGTTTGCGCGGGCGCACAGATCCTTGGTGAACCCCTTGCTCCCCTCAAGCTGGGCCGCCGCCGCCGATGGGCCGAAGACGGCGACATCGGCTTCCCGCAGGCTGTCTGCAAGACCATCGACCAACGGCGCTTCGGGGCCAACCACGACCAGATCGACGCCATTTTCGCGGCAGAACGCTGTGACAGCGGCGTGATCGGTGGCATCGAGCGCCACGCATTCGGCCTCCTGCGCTATTCCGGGATTGCCCGGACTCGCCCAGAGCTTGTCGCAAGACGGCGATTGCGCCAATTTCCACGCCAGCGCATGTTCGCGTCCGCCGGACCCCAGCAAAAGGATATTCATGACCGATCAACTCCCAGGCAATGACGCGGACGATGGGCTGGTAGCGCGCGGGCGCGATGGGGACAACGCCCCGCCGCTCACCGTGAGCGAGATTGCCCAGGCTTTGAAGCGCACGGTGGAGGAGCGTTTCGGCTTCGTGCGCCTGCGCGGCGAGTTGTCGGGGGTGAAGCGCGCAGCCTCGGGCCATCTCTACGCCAGCCTCAAGGACGAGAACGCGGTGATCGATGCCGTGATGTGGCGCGGCAACGTTCAACGCCTGGCCTTCGCACCCGAAGACGGGCTGGAGGTCGTGGCCAGCGGCAAGATCACCACCTATCCGGGCCGCTCGAAATACCAGATCGTGATCGAACGGATGGAATTGGCAGGTGAGGGTGCATTGCTCGCCCTTCTGGAAAAAACGCGCCAGCGGTTGGCGGCGGAAGGATTATTCGATCGCGACCGCAAGCGACCGCTCCCGTTCCTGCCGCGAACTATCGGCGTGGTGACTTCGCCGACAGGCGCCGTAATTCGCGATATCCTTCACCGGCTTGCCGACCGCTTCCCCAGCCGGGTCATTGTCTGGCCGGTGCTGGTTCAGGGGCAGGGCGCGGCTGCGCAGGTCGCTTCGGCGGTGCGCGGCTTTTCAGATCTACCCGAAGGCCACGCCGACCGTCCGAACCTTGTGATCGTTGCGCGTGGCGGTGGTTCGATCGAAGATTTGTGGTGCTTCAACGAGGAGGAAGTGGTGCGGGCCATCGCCGCATCGACGATCCCAACGATCAGTGCGGTCGGTCACGAAACCGACACCACGCTGGCCGATTACGCCGCCGACCGCCGCGCGCCGACGCCGACCGCCGCTGCCGAGATCGCGGTGCCAGTACGCGCCGATCTTGCCGCCACGCTGGAAGATTTTGCGCATCGACAGCGGCGTAGCGCGTTGCGCCCGGTGACGTTGGGGCGCGAGCGGCTGGCCGCGCGCGCCGAGCGCCTTCCACGGCCCGAAGTGCTGCTCCAGCCACAGGCGCAAAAGCTCGACGATCTGGCCGAACGCTTGCGCCGCGGGCTGACCGACAGTGCAAGCCGGGGCCGGGAAAAGCTCGGTGGGCTGAGACTGTCGCCAGCAATGCTCGAACGATCCCTGCGTGATTCGCGGCAGGCCTTGCAGCACGTCAGGCTGGAGCCTGCGCTGGTTCTGCGCCCGATTGCGGAGCGCAGCGAACGTCTCGCCGGCCTCGCAAGACTCGCCCAGCAGCTCCACCCCGATCGTCCGCTCGAGCGTGGCTATGTCCGGGTGACGGGAGCGGGCGGCGTTACGGTCACCTCGCGCAAGCTCGCTGCCAGCGAAAGAGCGCTGGCGCTGCATTTTGGCGATGGGGTGCTCAATGTCGTTCCAAAAGGCGAGAGAGCGCCGATACCGGCTCCGGCCAAACCACGCAAATCTGCGCGTCGTGACGTCCCGCCTGCGGGACAAGAGGATTTGTTCGACTGACCCGGTGATGCTAAGATCAAGGGTATGTTGATGTCTTCCAATTCCTCAGGGTCGGGCAGTGAAGCCCGGCTGCAATATGGTCCCAATGGCTTTCGCGTGATTCGCCCCGGCCAACATGTGTTCTGCGCGGCAACGGGCGAGGCGATCCCGCTCGCTGACCTGCGCTACTGGAGCGTGGAACGGCAGGAGCCCTACGCCAGTGCGCAAATCGCTGCGGAGCAGCTCAAGCCGTGAGATTTTCTGCTTTTGCGCCGATTTTCGGGTCGGCGCTCGTATTGCTTGTTACCGGCTGTGTTCCTGCTGCACCGTCCGCGCATGTGCCGGTAAAGCCGCTCCCGCCTTTGCGTGCGGCGACTGTGCCTCCAGCGGCACCGCAGTCCACTCCTGCGCCAGCCGCGCCATCTCCTCGCGCGACTCCAGCAACCCTCGTCCGTAGCGATTTCTCCGTTGCGGGAGAGCTGGAGCAAGGAGGTTGGATTCGTGGACGGGTGCCAAGCGGAACTGTCAGCGCCAGACTCGGCGATGAGCCGGTCCGTTTCGATGCCATCGGGCATTTCTTCGCCGGTTTCGACCGCAACGCACCTGAGAGCGAAACGCTATTCGCGACATTGAGCAATGGGCAGACAATCACGCGCACGCTGGCCATCGCTCCGCGCCAATGGCGGATCGAGCGCGTCAATGTGCCGATGCGCAAGGGCGGGCCGAGTGCGGCCTTCATGAAGATTCGCCGCCCCGAACTCGCCGCGATCAATGCTGCGCGTGCCGAGCAGACCGATGCTGATGGCTGGAAGCAGAAATTCATCTGGCCGGTGAAAGGACGGATCTCCGGGCTTTTCGGCTCCCAGCGGATCTATCAGGGCGTGCCGGGCGCGTATCATTCGGGAATCGACATCGCGACCGGCGAATCGGGCACACCCTATGTCGCTCCGGCGGATGGGGTGGTCGTGCTGGCGAGCCAGAAGCCGTTCAGTCTCGAAGGCAATCTGCTGATCATCGACCACGGCATGGGCCTCAACAGCGCCTTCCTGCACTCATCGAAAATCGTTGTGCATCAGGGCGAGCATGTGAAGCAGGGGCAATTGCTCGGCTATATCGGCTCGACCGGGCGCGCGACCGGCCCGCATTTGCACTGGAGCCTCAAATGGGAGGATTCGCGGCTCGACCCGCTGTTGTTCACCGGGCCAATGCCCTGACGGCTTGCGGCGGATTTCAGACGCGCGAAAAGAGCGCGCGGGGAATGCCCCGCGCGCCCTTTCTCATGTTCGCCAAGGGCGTTGTGCGCCGCCTCAGGCGGCGACAGCGGCCTTCTTCAGCTCACGCTTCACCTTGAGGGCGCGCGCGCTGAGCTTGGTGTCGCTGGTCTTGAGCAGCCAGTTGTCCAAACCGCCATTGTGCTCGACCGAGCGCAGGCCCTGGGTCGACACGCGGAACTTGAAGCTGCGATCGAGCTTCTCGCTCATCAGCGTGACATTCTGCAGGTTGGGCAGGAAGACCTTCTTGGTCTTGTTGTTGGCGTGGCTCACATTGTGGCCGACCTGGCGGCCCTTGCCCGTCAGTTCGCAAATGCGCGACATGATAAATCTCGTTCGTAAAAGGTTGCCGGTAAGTCCGGGAAAGGCGCGCGCATAGCGAGAGGCTCGCGAATCGTCAAGCTTCACGCTACCTCACTGGCCTATGACCCGCTGGCCAATACCCCCATCGATGCAGCGCGCCCTTGCCTTGGCGCAGGAGGCCGCGCGGGCAGGAGAAGTGCCGATTGGCGCGGTTGTGGTCAAGGAGGGCGCGATTATCGGCGAAGGGCGCAATGCTCCGCGTGGCACCCACGATCCGACCGCCCATGCCGAAATCGCCGCGATTCGCGCGGCCGCCGTGGCGCTGGGCGACGAGAGGCTGACCGGCTGCGAACTGTTTGTGACGCTGGAGCCTTGCGCGATGTGCGCTGGCGCGATCGTTCATGCGCGCATCGCGCGCGTAACTTACGCCGCTTCAGACCCCAAGGGCGGCGCGGTGGAGCATGGTGCCCGCGTGTTCGATCATCCGCAGGCACTGCACAAGCCCGAAGTCGTCTCCGGACTTGGCGAGGCCGAATCGGCGGAGCTGTTGCGAGACTTCTTTCGCGAACGGCGCTGAGATCAGTCCAGCGGGCGAATTCGCACGCGCGCCGGGTCCGCCGGACCCCATTGCTGCCGGGTGCAACGCAGCGGCTTGAGCATCTTGTCATAGCATAGCCACAATTCGGTGAGCCAACCGCTGCGGGTGAGGGCCAAGCCGACCATGTCCGGTGTCCAGCCCGGATTGGCTGCTGCGAAAGCTTCTCGAACATTGGCTGCGGTCACGATGCGCTTTTGCGCCAAGCGGTTAAGATCGGGGAGATGATATGACCGATACAGCATACGCGTCGTGCGGAAGAATTCGTCGGGGTTCATGCTGGTGCAGCTGCCATGTTTGCCCCATTCATGCGCGAGCAGGCGGCGCGATGGGGTGATGCAAATCTGCTTCGCGATAGTGCTGGCATTGGGCTGCTGGCGTGTTGGGCACCATTGCGGCCAGCTGGTCTTGCCATTGGGCCACAACCCATGGACCGTCAGCCCGAAACGCCCGTTCTTGCCCGAACATTGTAGCTTGCCCCATCCCGAAACCTTGCGGTCATGGCAGAACTGCGGGCTCCAGATCAGCGACATGATGTAATTGTCGATGGGCATGATCCGCGTCGGCCCATCGGGCTTCGCGGGCAGCGGTGCGCTAATCCTGGGCATCCGGCAATTCTCGGCCTGCGCGGAAGCAGCGCTCGGCAAGGCGGCGACAGACATGGCGCAGGCGATGGATGCCAGCACAGGAAAACGGGTGGAGGCGAGCGATGTCATAGCGGCGTGAAATCCAGTCCGATATCGGCAGCAGGTGCGCTTTGCGTCAGCCGCCCGACCGACACATAATCGACGCCGGTCGCCGCCTTGGCCTTGATGGTTTGCAGATTGATCCCGCCGCTTGCCTCGGTCGGGACGCGACCGGCGACCAGCGCGACCGCCTCGCGCAAAGTGTCGGGTTCCATATTGTCGAGCAGCAGCCGCGTTGCTCCGGCAGCCAGCGCGGGTTCGATCTGGTCGATGCGGTCCACTTCGCAAATGATCTCGGCAACGCCAGCCGTGACCGCGCGGCGCACCGCCTCGCCCACCGATCCGGCGACCAGCACGTGGTTGTCCTTGATCATCGCCGCGTCCCACAGCCCCATCCGATGATTGGATCCGCCGCCCATGCGGACGGCGTATTTCTCAAGATGACGCAAGCCGGGGATGGTCTTGCGCGTATCGAGCAGCGTACAATCGGAATTGTCCATCGTGCGGACATATTCGGCAACCAGAGTGGCAATTCCCGAAAGGTGCTGGACCGTATTGAGCGCCGCGCGCTCGGCGGTCAGCATGGCGCGGGCATTGCCGGTAAGCCGCATCAGATCGGTTCCTGGCGCAACCGCGTCGCCTTCCGCCACCAGCAGCTCAATCTCCATGTCCGGATCGAGTGCGCAAAAAAACGCCTCTGCCACCGGTAGCCCGGCGACGCGAATCGCATCACGGCTGTCCATCACCCCGGAAAACCGCGCATCGGCGGGGATGACGCTTTCAGATGTCACATCATGCCCGCCGCCCGGCAGGCCTTTACCGAGATCTTCGGCAAGGGTCTCGCGGACGAAGCGGCCCATGTCGAAGCCGGGAAGGGTAAAGCTCATGCAAGTGTCCTAACCGGGCCGGGGGAGGCCCGGCAAGGGCAAGCGCGTGTCCACAGGTGCCCGTAGCAAAGCAAAGGAACAGTTTCGAGAACGCAAGCACGGAGGGGCTTGCGCAAAACATCAGTGCACGAAGCGCGCGACCACATCGCGATAGGAGCGCGACACTTTCACCTCCGCGCCCGAATCGAGCACGAGGAAACATTCGCCATTGGTGTGCGGTTTAACCTGGCGCACCTGGTCGAGGTTGACGATGGTCGAGCGATGGACGCGCTGGAACTTGCGCGGGTCGAGCCTGCGTTCGAGATCCTTCATCGTCTCGCGCAGGATCAGCGAATTGTCGCCGGTATAGATGCACATATAGTCGCCTGCCGCCTCGATATGCTCGATCGTGTCGACTTCGACGCGGAAGATTTGCCCGCGATCCTTGATGTTGATGAGCTTTTCGAACCGGCCAGCGGCCTCTGTGTCCTCGCCGACGAATTCCTCCGCTGCCTCGGGTGCGACTTCGGAGAGAACATTCATGAGCTTTTCGGCTTCCTCGGAGGATTTCTTCTCCGCGATGCGCTGGCGTACGCGCTCCACCGTATCGGCCAACTTGTCCTCGTCGACCGGCTTCATGAGGTAATTCACTGCATTTGCCTCGAAAGCGCGAATCGCGTGCTCCTCGTAGGCGGTGACGAAAACGAACAGCGGGGGTTCGATTTCCATGACGCCTTGTACGACGGAAAATCCGTCGAAACCCGGCATCTGGATATCGAGGAACACGAGATCGGGTTTCAGCGTCTTGATCGCGCGGATCGCTTCGCGGCCGTTCTGGCAGGTTTCGATGATCTCGACGTCCTCGAAACGCTCCAGCCTCAGCTGAAGTCCTTGAATGGCAAGCTTTTCGTCATCGACGAGAATGGTGCGAATGGTCATGGTTCAAGTAGCCCTTTGGGGGGTTGGCATACCGCCAACGAGCGAAGCCGTTGCCGGTTGCGTGGCCGCGGCCGATTGCGCAGGTGCGGATGAATGAGGCGTTGATCGTTCGCCGGTTTCGATCTCTTCGAAGGGCAGCTCGATCAATACGGAAAATCCGCCGCTGTCCGGGGAGCGTATCTCGAAACGATGCTCGTCGCCATAGGCCTGTGCGAGCCGGTCGCGAATATTGGCAAGGCCAACACCGGTCGAACTCGGGCGACGGATGCGTCCGGGAAGGTTTGCGCCCAGACCCTCAGAACCGCCTTTGCGAATGCCGGGGCCGGTGTCGGACACGGTGACTCGCAAGCGCGGACCGACGACCTGCGCAACCAGGCTGATCATTGCACCCTCTTCCTGCGGGGTTACGCCATATTTGATTGCATTCTCGATCAAGGGTTGTAGCAGCATGGAAGGGATCGCGGCTAGGGCCGCCTGCGGTTCGACGCGAAAATCGGTTTGCAGGCGTTCCTCGAAGCGCATCCGTTCAATCTCGAGATAGAGCTTCAACGTCTCGACTTCCTGCTCGACGCTGACCGTCCCGCCGGGCTGGCTGACGAGCGTATGGCGCAGGAAATTGGATAGGCGTGTGAGCATAGCGTTTGCCGGTTCGGTCTGCTTGAGCAGCACCAGCGTACTGATCGAATTCAAGGTGTTGAAAAGGAAATGCGGGTTGAGCTGGTAACGCAGCATCGCCAGCTGCGCGCTGGTCGCCTGCGCTTCGAGCCGTTCCAACTGGTCAGCCTGTTCCTCGACCCGGAGGAAGAAATTGATCGCGTAATAGAGCGCCGACCATGCGCCGAGCACTGTCAGATCGTAGAGATAAATGCCGATGAACAGGCTGACGAAATCGCTGTCGCTCTGCGCACTGGCCATTTCGAGGATCCAGCCGTCGATAAAGGCATGGACGCCGACCGCGACCGCGAGCGAGACCGCTGTCAGCCCCCAGGTCACCAGCGGCTTGCGTGTGATCAGCTGGCGATAGGCGACCGACAGGATCAGGCTGATGAAAAAGCCCGTCAGCGCGGCCATGAAATAGATCAGCAGGCGCGAAGGCGGCTGGTTGTTGGCGAACGCGGTAATCGCGCGCAGCAGGAAATAGCCGCCCCAACCGGCAAATTGCAGGTTCCAGAATGCGCGGCTCTTGTTGGCGAAGAACGGCGTCGGTTCGAAGGGCAGCACGGCCATAGGTGCACTGCCTTAGCGTAATTGCAGGGGCGAGCGCCAGCCGCTACACTCATGCAGAAGGGGCGGGACGAGGGAGAGATACGATGGATGTCATGGACGATACGCAGCATGGTGCCGCCGAACGCGCCAAATTCCGCGAAATGAAGGAAGGCACGGCCGAGGACTGGGCGATCATCGGCGGTGAATACATGGCCTTCGCCAAGGGCTTGCCAGATCGCGTTCTGGACCATCTCAAACTGCTCGATGGCGATTTCGGCGGGTTTCCCGTCGATCGGCTGGAGCACTCGTTGCAAACCGCCACCCGCGCCCATCGCGACGGGCGGGATGAGCGCTATGTGGTGATGGCATTGCTGCACGACATCGGCGATACGCTGGGCAGCTACAACCATCCCGAAGTCGCCGCTTCGATCATCAAGCCTTTCGTGTCGGAGGAGGTGCACTGGATCTGCCAGAACCATGGCGCTTTCCAGGGCTATTACTATTTCCACTTCCTCGGCATGGATCAGAACGCACGCGAGAAATTCCGTGGGCACGAGCATTTCGAAGCCTGCCGCGAATTTTGCGAAAAATACGATCAGGCTGCGTTCGATCCCGATTACGACAGCGAATCGCTCGAGTTCTTCGAACCGATGGTGCGCCGGGTGATGGCGCGGCCGCTGGCCTCGATGTACGCCAAGGCGCTTGCGAAGGAGTAGTCGCGCAGCCTAGGGTCAGGACCCTAGAGCTTGCCGTTGGCGATATCCTCGCGGATGAAATGCGCCGCCCAGTCGGCCTTACCGTCTTTCGCAATGGCAGCGCGGACTTTGGCAACTTCCTGCTCGATCATCGCCGCGCGCTCGTCCCACCCGTCATGGTCGCGCTTGCGGAACAGGCCGCCATCGTGGACCGGCCCCCAATGACGCATGAAGTGCACCATGGATTCCGGGTCATAGCCCGCATTGGCGAGCAGCCACGGTGCGAGACGATCGGCCTCGCGTTCGGTCAGGCGCACGCGGGTCATACTGCGCCCCAGGCTGTCGAGCAGCTTGCGGTGGGCGAGCAGATTATGCGCCAGCTCATGCGCGACCGCACCGGCGAGTTCATTTTGAGGGTAGGAGAAGGCAGCAAAATCATGCCCCAGGATGACGCGTGTTCCATCGGCCTCGGCCTTGCTACCCTTGGCCAACACCTCGAACCGGGTCGGGCAGGCGGGTACGCCCGTAAGGGTCGCGCGATGCAATGTGCCCTCGGGCGTTGACCAGCTCAGCGTTACGGAGCCACGAGCGGTGGCCGCCGCAAGTGCCTCATCCACAGCGACCAGCCGCTTCCAGCGTGGCTTCTGCTCCGGGAACGCGGTGGCGATGTTCTCGTCATCGAGCGACAGCAAGGTGTCGTCCCGGGTCAGCCCTGCTTGAGCCGCTGGCGAGTCGGCGGCCACTGCCTCGACCGCAATATCTGCTTTGAGGCCAAGCTCGCGGCGGACCTCGGCGGGATCGTCATAAGCCCCCGCATCATGCAGCAGCAGCCCAAGCCGCGGCGCCGCATCCTTGCAGAACGCTGCATTGCCTCGCACCAGACGCCACCCCACCGCGAACAGTTCGCTGTCACGCTGCTGCAGTTCCGCCAGATCCTTGCTCGGACCGGTCGGGGTAGCGCTGGCCTGGGCGAGCGGCGTCGCATCAACCACGGTGCTTGCAAATAGCCAGATGGATAATGCCAGCCCTATGGCAGGCAGACGGATACGCCAGATCATGCGCTCTTTTCGTCGCTAATCGCGTCGGCCAGGGCACGATAGCCGACTGCGCCCTGAAGAATCTGATTGCCAGCAATCCAGCTCGGTGTTCCGGTAAAGCCGAGCGTGCTGGCCAACGCATTGTTTTTGGCTAGCTCGTTGGTCACTTCCTGCGAGGCGGCGTCCCTGCGCGCCTGCGCCATATCGAGATTGGCTTCCTGCGCGGCGCGGTCGATCGAGGCTGGGCTGGGTGGGCCATCCTTGAACATGGCACGGTAAAAAGCGGCGTATTTGCTCTGCTTGGCTGCTGCCAGCGCCATCCTTGCCGCCGCTTCGCTGCCGTCGAAGATGGGCCATTCGCGCACCACTATCCGCAGGTTGGGATCGTTGCGGATCAGCTTCTGCACGTCGGCTTCGCTCGCGCGGCAATAGGTGCAGCCGTAATCGGTGAACTTGACCAGTGTCTTGGTGCCCTTGGGATTGCCCAGAACCGCGCCGGGAAATGGCGTATCGGCGATCGGGCCGACCTGTGCCAGCCGCGCTTTGTTTCGCTGATCCTGAAGCTTGCCGGCCATGTCCGACAGGATTTCCGGGTTGGCCATCAGATAGCTGCGGGTTTGGCCATCGCCAAGACCAGTGAGCGACCATGCCGCTGCTCCGGCAAAACCGAAAACTGCCGCGATCAGCGCGGTGACGAGATTGCGTAACATTTCTATTTTCGCCCTATTTCCTGCGCATCTGGCGCTGCTCGTCATAGAGCGCACGCGCCTGCATTTCTACATCCTGCGCCCGCAACCGGTCGCGCGATCCTTCTGGCAGTCCGGCCTCGGCCTTGCGCGCGCTGGCGACGGCCAGGGTATAGTCGCCAGTGATGACCTGCTGTTCGGCGGTGGCGAGATTGGCGCGGGCCATGTCGCCGCGCGCTGCATACACGAAGCCGAGCTGGCGCCAGGCGAACGGGTTTTCATTGTCGCGCGCCACTGCTGCGCGCAGCACTGTTTCAGCTTCGGCATAGTGCGAGGGATCTTCGGTTGCGATCAGCGCATGACCGAACAATGTCGCGATCAGCGGGGCGGAGCGAGACAGCTCGGTCGCCTTGCGCAAGTCGCCCAGCGCCTGATCGGGACGCCCTGCCTCCAGCAGGATCTGCCCTTCCAGTTCGAGGAAATAGGGATCGTCGGGCGATTTGGCGATCAGGGCCCTGGTTTCGTCCAGCGCTTTCGCCGTTTCGGCTTCCTTGTGGTACGCATAGGCGCGCGCATAGTGTCCGGCCACGCTGTCGTCGCCGGGAGGATAATCGCGCAGGGTTTTCTTGGGATCGTCGAGATATCCTTCGAGCTTGCCCTTGATGCGGATGAAGCGGGCCTGGAGCTCGGGATCGTCCGGCTTGTTCCAGGCCGGGTCGCGAATATAGGTTTCGCGCAAGGTCGCGATACGATCGCTGGTGAGGGGGTGCGTCTGAACGAATTCCGCGTCAGGACTGCGGCTCACGCCATAGCGCGATTCTAGATTGGACAGCTTCTTGAAAAAGTCGAGCGAGCCACGCCCGGAAATGCCCGCTTTGGATAGATACCTGGCACCCGCCGCGTCAGCCGATGATTCCTCGCTGCGGCTATAGGCCAGCATCTGGCCGACAGCAGCGCGCTGGCCAATCATCATCGCCGCCATGCCAGCGTCCCCGGCACCGGCCAGCATTGCTCCAAGGCCGGCGATAAGCGACAGGATCGAGATGTTCGACGGGCCTTTCATGCCTTCGCCCTGGCGGATGATATGCCCTCCTGCGATATGGCCGAGCTCATGCGCGACCACGCCCTGCACTTCGGATGCCTTGTCGGCCGCCTCGATCAAGCCGCTGTTGACATAGACTGTCTGGCCACCGGCGACGAAGGCATTGATCTGCGGATCGTTGAGCAGCACCACCCTGACGTTTTCGGGATCGAGTCCCGCCGCGTTGATCAAGGGCGCGGCCATGTCATGGAAGAATGCTTCGGTCTCGGTGTCGCGCAAAACCGATTGCGCCAGCGCGGGTTGCGCGGCGATCAGGGCGAGCGACACAAAGGCGAGCAGCCGGGCGGCAATGCGGAGCACACGCATGGCTGCCCTGCTAGCGCATTTCGCGCTGAACCGGAACTGAAGTAGCAGCCTTGGGAAAGAAAACGGGCGTTCCGGCGGGTTTCGCTGTTCAACCGAGCATCCGCCGTCCGGCGCGTTCGACTAGCTGCACATCCTCGGGCACTTCTCCGAGAATGGCGATGGTCCCGTCGTCCATGCGGCGGATCATCACCAGCCCGAATTCCGAACCCTCGGATGCAAGATCGTCCAGCGCGACCGGCTCAATCTGCCGCAGTTTCTTCGCAAGCGATGCACGTATCCCATCGACGGCATCGACGGCTTTTCCGCTGGCTTCCTTGCGCGCGCGACGCTCGGCCTGGACGATCCCCTTCAGTCCGCCCTCTGCTTCGCGCAGCACTTGCGACAAGGTTCCACGCTCGACGCCGATACGATGAGCGTAGTCGAGCACCGCGGCATATTCGGTAAGCCGTGTCTTGTCGTAGTCGGCCCCGAACACCAGTTTGACCACGGGGGTCATCGGCGCACGATCCTGGACGCTGAGCCCGTTTTCAGAGATCAGGTCGGTGAAATCTTCCGGATTGGCTTCGGCTTCAAGGCTGAAATCGTAAGCCCGGCCGACCGCCTGGTAGAGCGCCTTGCGGCTGCGGTCCTCGCTCGAGCGGGCGAGTTGGGCCATTTCGCGCGCTGCGGCGAGGCAATCGTAAAGGCCTTCCCGTTCCTCGTCATCATCTGCCGCGAAGTCGATAGCGACGTCCTCGTCGTCCTCGTCGTCCTCGGCAAAGGGCTCGGTCTGGCTGGCGAGGAAAGTAAAATCCTCGGAGCTGGCGCTGTTATCGAAAGGTGCCGAAATCTCTTCACTCGCCTCGTCCCGATCGACGCCTTCTTCCGGCGATCCGGCAAGCGACACGGTGACTTTCGTGCGTGAGGCTGCCGTACGGTTGACCAGAGAGGATAAGCCCATGCCGACGCTCTGATCGGCGAGCGGATCGACTACGCCTTCGACATCGTCACCCTCTTCTTCGTCTTCCAGCGGGTTGTCGCCGTAATCGACCGCGTAGATCGGGTCGTCCTCGCCAAAGCCGGAAAATCCCCGCCCCCATTCGGTTTCACCGGCGTACACATCGCCGTCTTCATACGCGGGAATGGCTTCCTCGGCGTCCGTTGCAGCTACAGCGTCACAGGCGTCGGCAGTTTCCTCGATATGCGATTGCCCGAATGCCGGTTGCGGCATCTCGGCCCCGAAAGTGTCGATGTCTTCAGTTGAACGGCCGCCAAGATCGCGAATCGAATCGGCTTCGGCGAACTGCGACAGGTCCAGCATGCTGTCCATGGCATGGTATCCCGACGTGTCATCGCTTGCCGCACGGGGCGAACCCAGCGCCTGGTCTATTTCCGCCAGCAGCGCATCCGCCGTCGCGGCATCGGCGGTTTCCTTCCAGTTGATCACACCGTAGATATAATCGATCGTTCGATCGTCGCTGGAATAGGGCAGCAGAATTCCTCGATAGAGCGAGGTAAGTCCGCGCTGGTTGATGAACTCAGCCTCGAATCCGATCGGCGCTTCATTGGCGAGGATCTGCATGTAATGGTCGGTAATCCGGCTGAGCAGCGAACGACCGGGCACCTCGTCGAGCTTGGTGATCGTGACCGGTGCGCCGCATTCGGCCGCCAGTTCGTGGCCGAGATGGCGGATCGTGGGATCGTCCACCCCGTCACTGAAGTCGAGCAGTACGGAATGCGGGCCGAAGTCCTCCATCGCGTCCGGATCGAGATCGTCGATGGCAGGATAATTGCGATCGCCTAGCTGGCTCGCCCAGTGATTATAGGCGCGCACCTGCATCCGGCGCTCGTCCTGCCCCACCGGAGAAGGCGGGGTCTCGGCTTCGACGCTTTCGAAATCCTCGGTCTCCGCATCGTCGTGCGTGCCAAAGATCCTGCCAAGTCTGTCCATTGCCGCGTTTACCCCCGGGTTCGATGGTTCGCAGCAGTCTATGCCAGCGCCATGGTAAACATCCTGTAAACGCTGGGGTCGGGGTTAATAGATGCGTTTGTCGCGCGCAGCGGCGCCTGGACCACCAATTCAGAGCAGATAACGCATGTGGATCGTCAGATGCTCGCTTTGGCCATTGACGACGTCGAATGCGGCGCTGCCGAACTTGGGCGGACCCATCTTGACCTTGGCGTCGCGGGAAAAGCCGAATCCTTCGCGCGGGATCACCAGCATCGCGCGATCCATCTTGCCGTTGTTGTTCTCATCATGGAGCAGGGCGATAGCGTAACGGCCCGGGGCGACATCCTTGAACGTCAGGGTCACCGGATTGGCCGGTGCAATGCTTTCGCTGATATCGTGGCGTGGACTGGCGCATTTGGGAAAATCGCTTGCTTCATCGGTCATGCATGCCCGCAAGGTTCCACGGTCGTTGCGCAGGCCCAGCACCGTCACCACGACAATGCTGCCCTTTGGCGGAACGGGCGAGGGCGCCGCGCCAGCCAGCAAAGTCATGGCTCCGGTGGCGAGGATCAGGCGTTGGGCGAGAGGCCGCGATCTGTTCCGCACAGATGGTCCCAAAGCCGGAAATAGAGTCCGTAATTGCATCGATACTCTTCGTGGTGAAGCTGGTGGTGGCTGGCTGTTATCAGCCATTTGCCTACACGGGAATGAACGAGCGCGCGCGGGAAGATTTCCCAGCCCATATGGTTGGTGACGCCCATGACCGTCATGATCGCGAGCACCGCGCCAAGTATGGCGACATGGATCGGCACGAGCAAAGTCAGCGCCGGGATCACCACAGCTCCGCTCAGTGCCTCGATCGGGTGAAAGCTCATCGCCGCCCAGGCGGTGGGCGGGCGGCTGGCATGGTGAACCCCATGTGCCAGACGAAACCAGCGCGGGCGGTGCAGCAGGCGGTGCGTCCAGTAGAACCAGCTGTCATGCGCGAACAGGTAAACCAGCAGCGATACCGGCGCATACCACAGGGGATAGGCGTGCCAGTCGGTGTAAATCTGCGTCCAGCCGTGCGTTCGCCAGCCCCATGCCAGCACGCCGGCAGGAATGCCGTAGATTGCCGCCGAAGCCAGCGACCAGCGGATCTCCCTGCCGATTTGGCGCGACAGCCCGCGGTGGGCATCGGGATGCCGCCGCAAGGTGAGCCAGGCAAAAAACCCGCTCGAGGCAGCATAGCGTAGCGCGACGATCACGGTCATCGCCAGCGCGGAAAGGAGGATCGCCAGTGCCATTCGATCATGCTTATGGCGCAAAGCCGCGAACGAATACAGGGGGCAAGCGCGTTGCCGCGATCAGTCAGACACGCCCCAGCCCGTGCATTCCGGATCGAGCCCGGTGGTCAGCCGCCGCAGCGCCGTGCGCGCCAGCCGCTCGACCTCGCATTTGCGACGCGCCGCCGCTAGTGGCAGCAAGGGGGCGGGACGCAGGATTTGCGCATCATAGCCATCCGCGACGATCACGCCGCAGCAGTCGGGACGGTGGCTTTCGCTCTCCAGCGGAGCACGGTCGAGCCCCGGGGGCACGCCCCAGTAAAACCGGTCGCAGAAATCGAGATAATCGGGCCATTTTGCATCGCCGAGCAGGTCGCCGCGCTGGACCTTGATCTCGACGATCACGATCCTCCCCTTGGCATCCACTCCCATCAAATCCGCCCGCCTGCCATTGCGCAGCGGCATTTCCGCAAGGCACCAGATGTCATTGCGAGCAAATAATCGTATGACCCCGCGCGCTACGTCACCAGCGGTTTCGCAATATGGCTCGATAAGCGGGATGGCGCAGGATTCGTTCATGCGCATTTTGTGGAACAAAATGGGAACTCGGTCAAGCCGGGCGTTGCCGGTATCAGTGGTCGGAAGAAAGGTGCTGCCCGTCGACGGAAGGCGGTCCTGCCAGAGCGGCCAACGCTGCGCTCGCTGCGTCGTATTCGCGCCATAGCGCCAGCGCCGCAGCTGTCGTGTCGCAATCGTTCTCCGCCGCAAACAGCAGCGCCGTCAGGCCGGTGTGAAGCACCGCCGTCAGATCGTCGAGCATCTGCTCGCAGCGCGCCAGCCGCTCGCCGTCGCCCCTCAGCAGGGCCACTTCCAGCGCAGCGCAAGGCGCGCTCGGCGCGGGTGCGAGCTGGGCCAGTCCCGCGATCGCTCCGCCTGCCTTTTGTGCCGCGTTCCATTGGTTGCGCATCCGCTCGACAAGAGCTGTCGGGGCGGTGGTGGCATATGGATCGTTGCGGGCGAAGTCGAAATCGTGGCGTAATGCGTTCATGCGCGAAAGGATTAGGCGAGCGACCTTGCCAAATGCCTAATTCGGGCACCCGGGCATCTGCCGCAAGCAGATAGTGGCTGGTCTCGCTCGCCAACCCTTGCTAAGCGCGCCATCCGCATCTGCGACAAAGGCAATGCACCCGTAGCTCAGCTGGATAGAGCGCTGCCCTCCGAAGGCAGAGGCCACAGGTTCGAATCCTGTCGGGTGCGCCATCTTGCCCATTTACTTACCCTTTTTCAATGACTTGTGAGAGTCATTGGCTAACCTTTTTCGAAGGTTAGCCATCAACATCTCTGCAGCTGCGTCCGAAAGTGCCTCTTGATCTGCGGCGGCGGTGTACCGGGAAACCTCGCTGTCGGTTGTGTGTCCGGTCCAAGATTTGATTTGCTGATTCGTGCAGCCAGCCTCAGCGAACCGGCGGGCCGCCGCCTTACGAAGACCGTGCGCAGAGCATTGGGGCAAGCCCGCCTCATCGCACCATTGACGCACTTTGTTGCCAAAGCCCTTGCGCGTGTACGGCTTGCCGTGGCCGCTCAGCAGAAAGACGAGCGAGCCGCCTGGCGCAGCCATAATCGACGCGGCGAGCGGCGGGAGGATCGGCAGCGATACAATCGCGCCCGTTTTTTCCTGCCGTACGACTAACCGCTTTTGCCGGATATGCTGGGGGCCGATCACGCGCGCATCGCCGCCGCGCTGGCCGGTCCACAGCATCAGGTCGAGCGCAAGCCGAGCCATCGTGCCGACAGGATGCCTTGCCTCGTAGCGCGCAATCTCGTCCTCGCTCCAAGTGTGAAACCCGGCGCTATCGACCTTGTACGGCTTGGTTGCGATCACTGGATTGGTCTGGGCCATGCCCTGACGGATTGCGAATTGCATCAGCGCACGAAGGCGCTTGCGGAGCATGTTTGCTGCCGTCCGATGCGGCAACATTTCGGCCATCATGTCCTCGATGTGGCGCGCCTCGAGGTCGCGAACCTTGGCGCTCCCGTACTTCCTACGCCACCGCTCGATCACGCCGCGATAAACTTCGCGCGTTCTGTCGGAGGGGTCGAGGAAATCAGGCGAGCGGTAATAGCGGGAGATCAGATCATCGAATGTGCCAGGGATCGTGCGAGCCGCGCCCGCCTCGATCTTTGGAGCCGCCAGCCCTTCGCAGCAAGCCCGATACTCAGTGCGGAATTCTTCGGTGCCTGGCGCACTCTTGAAGAGATACTGGCCAAAGCCCTTGCGCCGGAAACGATAGCGTTTCTTGCCGTGCCGGTCCTCGTACTCCGAGACCCATTTTGGGAGCCATCTCTTGGCCATCAGCGCGGCCCCATTAGTCGATCGAAACTGTTCGACGCCGAATTGACGGTGCCGCCCAGCTGTACCTCGATTGCGCCGGTTGCAGGGTCGATGCGATACCCGCTCGGCGTAAGACCGGCGGCTTGCGCAGCCTTCAATGCCCGCGAGACATCCGCTTGCTTGAAGGATGCACGGGCGCTCACAGGACTTGTTCCTTGGCCTTGCGCGGGTTCCAGCCCTCGACCTGGCGCACTTCCTCCGCATCGAGAACGCCCGTCTCGATCGCGATCTTGTGGGCGTTCCAGCGGGTGGCGGGATCACCGCGCAGGAAGCCCGACAGATCCAGCTCCATCTCGTAAGCGCCCGAGCTGGGGAACACACTCCGGGCAAATTCCGCCTCGATCTTGCGCGCCCACGGCGCGAGCGTGAACATCGCGAACCATCGGCCCGCCGTTTCGGAATTCGTGAACGTGTTGTGCGAGTAGTCCTGCACCAGCGGAGGCGGTACCTGGAACAGGCGACAGACTTCCTCGACGCCGAATTTGCGCGATTCCAGAAGCTCCGCGTCTTCCGGCGAAATTTGCGCCTGCACCCATTCCAGACCGGCGGACAGGATGCCTACCCGACCGGCATTGGCGGCGCCCGAATGACGTTCGGCCATGTTGTCGCGGAGCTGACTAATCTGCTTATCGGTCAGGTTCGTTGCCGACCTGATAAAGCCCGAAGGATGCGCTCCATTCTCAAGGAATTTGCGGGCAAAGGTGTTGCTCGCCTGAACGGTCTGCATCGCCTCGGCGGCGCGAGCGAGGCGCGACACGCCCACGCCGCTTCCATTGGTTCGGTCGCGCAGGTGCAGCACCTCGTCTTGCAGCAGACGCCGCGCCTTGCCGCGACCGTTCGAGACATCATAGGCGAGCCGCCCGCTGGACAGCTCGACCACGCTCACATTGCCCCATGGGAGAAAACGAAAGCCGGTCAGCGCCCCGTTCGCACCGCGCACGATCTCGGCGAGGCCATTGCCGGTCAGCAGGGCGGATGCGACCAAGTGCTCGATGAAATCCGGCCACGTCATCCCCGGACTGACGCCCTGCCGAGCAATGCGGTAAAGCGGATGGCCGATCGCCTCGAGGCGGCTGCCGCCATCGCGGCGATAGACCAGCGCGGGAATGCTGGCGAGCGAAGTTGCAATCACGGTCGAACACGCCAGTACCGCAGAAAGGTTTTCCGCTGCGCGTGTCGATGCGGCGGCGAAGTGCCCAGTCATGGGTGCGAGTGCCCGCCAGCTTGGATCGAGGGGCGAGGTGTCTTGCTCCCGCCGCTCAAAGCCTGCGATGGCCGCTATCCGATCGATCATGCCCATTGCCGCGCCTCCGCGAGTCTGAGGGCACGGGCGCGACGGTGGACCGCGATGGTGCCAGCGCGGGCGCGCAAGGCCACCTCGGTCCCCCCATAAGCGGGCCACGCCGATACCACGCTAATCTCGCGTAGATCGATCGCGGTCAGCGTGCGGGTCTCGCCCTGCCAAGCCTCGCCGCCTTCCGGCACGGTAAAGCCGAAGCTCATGCCGCCCAGGTCTCCGCGCTCGGCAAGTGCGATCACATCGCGCCCGCTTTGCGTGTCGGGCAGCTGGATGGCGAAGGCGAGGCCGTGACCGTCTTCGCGCAGTTCCAGCGTGCCGGTGCGCGTGCGCCCCAGCACCTTGCCCGCGTCATGATCGAGCAAGGCCAGAATGTCACCTGCCAACGCAGCGCGGAACGCTCCGGGCGCGATGCGCTCCCGGAACGCTCCAAGGTCTGCCTCGGCGTTGAACGTGGCGGCGTACCCTTCGAGCTTGCGCCCTAACGCGCGAAGCTCGGTCGTGAAACGCCGCTCGATGGTCGCCGCCGCGCTCATTACGTCACCGGCACGATGGCTTTGCGGAACGACGCCGGGCGACGAACGCCGAAATCCACCGTCGCCATTGCCCGCACGAGGATGTTGCCCTTCGAATAGGCCGTCTCCGCATAGGGGTTCACCAGCACGTCCAACTGGGACCAGATGCCGATCAGCAGGTCGCGCCAGTCGCCATAGACAAGGCCATGGTCGTTGCCGTCGCCAAGGTCGTTTGGTGCCTGGTTGGTGAAATAGGCGGGTTCGGCGTGGAAGGTTTCCGACACAGGGATAGGACGGCCCTGCGTATCGCGTAGCTTCATGGCGATTGCCCGGACGCCGTTGGTCGACAGGAAGGCCCTCCCGTCGCCGATGTTGGCCAGATCAGCCGCGGCCATCATGTCCGCTGTCGTCGTGAACAGGTCGGTATCCCACGACACCTCCTGCACGCCCGCGTCATTCAACACGCCCGTCGGCTCAGCGCCGGTTCCGCTGCCAGCGATGGCAGCTCGATCAATTTCGAGTGCCACGTCGCGGCTCATCATGTTCCGCACCAGCTGCTCGACCTGGGGGCTGGACTGCTGCAACAGCTGGCGGGACAGCTCAGTGATGACGCCCACGTGATGCGGCGTCAGCGTCAGCGAATCGAAGGTTGCGTTGCCGGTCGGCAGGGCCTCGTCTTCGTTGACCCATCCCACATTCGGCGCTCCCGTTTCACGCGGAATGACCACGTCTCCAGTAAGGCCGGTAAGGGTTGTCGCGCCCAGGCGAGTGACGATCGCCGAGTTCGTCAGCGCGGAGGTAAACAGGTCCGGCCGGAAATCGGTCGGGGCGATCGTGCCTGCCGTCGCGGTCGTTGAGGCATCGCGCTGCTCGAATAGCTCGGTCGCGATGTAAACGCCCTTGGCTGGACCACCGGCCCGCTCCGCTAGCATTGCCTGCTCGCGTTCGACCTTTGCGCGTTTCTCGGCATCCAGCGCCATGCCAGCGCCGAAGCGCAACGTATCGACTAGGCTCTGCTGGCGTAGCTCGGCGAATTCGCCGCCGCCCTGGCCAGCGATCACGGTGCCGCGTTCACGGCGATCGGCTTCGTCGATTTTGCGCTGACGATCGAGTTTGCCGTCAATAGCGCGCAATTCAGTCTCAGCCTCGCCAAACGCCTTGTCGTCGTCTGCCTTATGGGCCTCGTCCATGCGTGCCACTATCGCCGCCCGCTGCTCTAGCAGTTCCGCAGTCTTCATACGTTAATTCCTTCTATCGGGCCGGGGCACCATGCCCCGGCACAGAGATTGCCCACTGTCTCGCGACGTTGGCTAAGCATCCGGTTTCTCCGGAAGATCGGGAAATTCGACATGGACCAGCGCGCGACCTGATTTGGTCAGCAAAGCGCTCGCCAGGCTCTGGAGGTCGAGCAAAAGCGCCGGACCAGCAAGCCGCTCGTCGTCAGTGGTCATATCACCACGCGCCTGGTCGAAACTGTCGTGAAACAGATGGTCACCGTTCGCCCACCAGATGAAGAGTTCGCCCGGAACCACGCCCGTCTTGAATTTTTCGCGGTAAACCTGCTGGGCCAGCCAACTGCCTTTGTCGCCCCAACGGGCCCGGCTTTCCAAGCCTTCCGGTAGCTGTACCCTTGCCTCATTTGCAGCCTTGCGGAGGAGCGCGACCTCCTGCTCGCCGAGTTCTAAAATCTGCTCAGGGAGTCCGCGCGCCTCGTTGGTTCTCAAGTGGTCGCCCTCATAGGCGTTTACCCATAAGAGCGCCCGATAGCCGATCCCCATCGCGCACCAGTCGGCAACGGTTGCGGCATCGTCCAGTGAGATGCCCCGTTCGGAAAGAAGCTTTAGCGCCATCATTTCCGATAAATCGAACAGGTCGTATCGAGCGTGACCCTCTCCACGCTTTGTGAGGATACCGCGACGACGCCAATCACGCTGCGTCACGGTGGTCGCGCCAGTGATACGCTCGGCTTCAGCGGGGGTGAACTGCGTGAGAGTCAATATCCGTTCCATTCGTGAGCGCCTATCACGAAATAATAAGTGTGGCAAGCCCTCACGAAATGCTTAGTCCCAGTAAGCATGATCGCTGTCGCTGATTATGCAGCCTGGGCCGCAGTTCCGGGTCAAGAATTGCGAGGTGTTGATTCCGTCCTCGTCGCATTGTCCGGACGGATCATCCTCCTCGGCATCGTCGAGATCGCCAGCGCCTCCTGTCAGATCGCCGCAAGCACCCATCGAATAGGGGCGATCATCGTATGCAGGGCAGCAATCCTCGTCGCCGTCTTCGATATCGGGGTCACCGTCGGCGGCGTCGAGGAACGCGATCAGCGCCTCGACCTGCTGTTCGATGATGGCACGGGGAAAAGGCAAGGGATTGGCGCGAACGAATGCGCCGGGTAGGGGCAAGTCAGCCATGATCGTCTCCACATAAGACGGTTGAGGTCAGAGCCGGGTGGGAAGCGCCAACTTCCCCTCGGCTCGTTTTCGTGGTACCAGCGACACATGACGCAGTCAACTCATGGCACCACGAAAAATCGGCGCGCCTCGCAAGCCGGAAAATCGATCAATGTCCGATTGCAACCGGACCAACTTGCGCGCCTCGACGACTGGATAGAGGAGGATGGGGGCCGGTTCACTCGCCCGGAGGCAATACGCACGCTGCTGAACCATGCCTGGGGCCTCACAAATGGCGCGAAGGGCATCAAGCCAGCACCAGACCGCGTACCGCCCGCGCCCGACTAAAGCCACACGATCCCATTGCCGCGATAAGTCTGCTCGCCTTCGTCCCGGTTCGCCAGTCCGATTGCCATGATCGCGGCCACGATGGGATCGATCCTGTCGATCGAGCGATTCTTGCTCGGCTTGCGCAGGCCCGCAGGGTCCATCTCGTAGACGAGGTTTCCTGCCGTCCATCGCAGTAGCGGGTGCATTCCGTGGCGAAGCTTGCCCTCAAGCATGGCAATCTCGAAGGCGTCGACCGCTGGCCCCATATCGCGGTAGCCTTGGCCCCATTCGGTCAAGGGCAGCTCTATTCCCTCGATATTCAGCAGCGCACGAAAATCGGCCATACCCCAGCGATCGAAGGCGATCCCGCGCAGATCATAGCGGGCTTTGGCTTCCGCCAGCCTGCTCGCGATAAATCGCTTGTCGATCGCGCGCCCTGGGGTGGCCTCGATATGCCCTTGCTTTGCCCAGGTGCGATAGGGAACGCGGTCGGTCTCTTCGCGCTCCGCCATGTTGTCCTTCGGGCACCACGCATGGATCACCAGAGCGCCTCCGTCCTCGGGGAAATACAGTGCCAGCGCCGAGAGATCGCGGGTGCTCGAAAGATCGAGACCAGCGTAGCACGGGCGCCCATGCAGCGCCCCAAGGTCGAAAGGCTGGCCGCATAGCTCCCATTCTGCCGGATTGATCGCCTTCGGCTCCGCATCGACGCGCTGGTTGAGGTAGAGGTTGCGGAACGCCGGTTCGAAGGTCGGCATCCTCCGCGCTCGGTTGGCTTCCTCCTGCAGCTCGCGCGCCGATCGAAAGCGCCCCAGCGCCGGATTGGCCAGCGGCCAGTTCTCGGGGTCGAACGGATCCACGTCCTCCGGCACTGTGTAGACCCTGCCGTGAAAGCTCTCGTCCTCGATCTCGCCCGAATCGACGCGCCCCGAATAGTCGACCAGTTCGCTCATGATATTTTCGGCGCGTGGCGATTGCGTGCCGATCACCAGCAAAAGCGGCTGCTCACGCTTGCCGAGGCTGGTGCGGAGAACGTCGAACAGCTCCCGGCTTTTCCATTGCGCCAGCTCGTCACAAACCACGAACGACGATGCGAGGCCGTGAACGCTTTTGCCGTCGCTCGCGAGCGCGCGGTAGATTGAGCCGGTAATCGGGTCTTCGATCACCTTATTGAAGGTCTTCACGTTCAGGCGCGCCGCCATCCACGGAGAGCACATGATCGTCGCCTCCATCTCGGCGAAGATCAGCGCCGATTGCTCCTTCGTTGCGGCGGCGGAATAGCATTCGCCACGCCGCTCGGATTCGGGGCCGACTAGGTGGCACAGCGCGAGACCAGCGCAGAGCACGGTTTTCCCGTTGCCGCGTGCGACCGACAGCAGGCCGGTACGAACGCGCCGCTGCGCGTGCTCGTCCTCGTCATAGATCGCGAGCAGCCAATCGCGCTGGAACGGTTCGAGGCTCACCTTCTGCCCAGCGCCAAAGCCTTTCGTAACCGGAAGGTCCTCGATGAAGGCGATCACGCGCTCGGCGCGTGTCAGGCCCTCCAATTGCCACGGATGTGCCTGGGGGAGCGCCGGAGACTGGTTGAACAGGTCCGACCGCTGGGGCGCTGCGAGCGCCGCCACCGCCAATCGTCGTCCCGAACCTGGCCCACGCTTACCCATTCAACCTCAACTAACTATCTGCTTGGCCTCGATGTTGGTCCTAGCCGCCCAGCCCTGAGAGATTTTGCGTTCGAGGTGCGGATTGTCCCGCCACCATGCCAGCACTGCTTCGACCATGCGTTTGCTTTGGCCGTGGCGGGCCGGGTCCGCATTGATCCGCCGGATGCACTCGATCGCGGGCGTGGTGAGCACCTCCAGGCGACCGCCCAGGCGGCGCGCCCACACGTCCCGCTCGTATGGTCGCGGCGCGGACACGATGAAGAACGCGGCGTGATCGCCCTTCTCGTTCGCCAGCGATCGGAGCATGGCATTGCGCTTGGTGAGCGCGCGCGACAGCAAGTGCGGCGGCGCTTGGTGCTCTGGCAGGCCTGAAATCTTCTGCATGATGGTATCGAGGCAGATCACCACATCCTTGGGTGCAGCGTGTTGACGCACATAAGTGGTTTTGCCGCTGCCGGGAGGACCGCACACGATGGTCAGCGGGATGGCAGAGCGCTTGAGGTCGCTCGGCATACGGCGCTCGATTACCTTGCCGCTCCACTTGCCATTGCCACCGTTCCAAGGATGCGTGTCCGACAATGGCAATCCATCCGGAGTACAGCCCTTTTTTGGCCCCCTGCTCTTGAAGGCCCCTGCTTCCGGGCCGCTCGCTGTCTTGATCGAGTGGTGACGCTGGCACAGGCTGGCCAGCCCATCGAGTGGCGGGAACGGCGCGCCGCCCTGGGAGATGGCGTGACGATGGTCGACAACATTTGCCGGAACGGTCCTGCCCTCAGCCTCGCAATCCTCGCACAGCGGCGACGTCTGAAGCTTCAACCTGCGCAGCTTGAGCCACGCGGCGGTGCTATACGGCCACTTAGCCAAGTTCGACCTCCCGTGCTGCGCGCCGAAGCTCCCGCTCGATCTCCGAGCGCTCTTCGAAAAATTCCTCGGGGTTCTGCCAGTTTGGCGACAGCCGCCCCAATCGCCACGCCGCTTCCCTCAACCGTTCGGCGGTCGATGCTGGGGAGACGGGGGACACAGGGACACCCCCCCTTCGGGGGTGTCCCATAGTGTCCCCTCGTCCCCGCATCGGGACAATTTCAATTTGTCCCGCCGTGTCCCGCGTGTCCCGGCCCCTCATTCGCCCTGCTCCAGCAACCACACAGCATCGCCGACAATCTCGATTAAGCCCTTGTCCTCAATAGAATTCTTGGCGCGATTGAACCGCTTCTTGATCGCCTCAAATTCGCCATTTTCAGCCGAGATGAATTTGTCCCGCCATGTCCCGAGCGGGACACTTGGCAAATGTCCCGCCATGTCCCGCGTGTCCCCGACCACATCGCGCAGCACGGAAAGGGCGCGGCGTTCGGCGTCGGTTAGCTTGGTTCGCTGATTGCCCTGGCGCGCACCGGCGGGCTCAATGACGCAAGAGACGATCGGCTCGCCCTCCTCGTCAGTCCCGACGGTCGATTGCGAAAGCGTATATGCGAACGGGCCGACCTCAGCCCCATCCTTGATATCCGTTACCCGCGCTTCGCAAGTACCGGTGTCGGGATCCTTTTTGACGCAGACCACCACGTCAGCAGCGCCGGGCAAGGCATTGCTGCCTCGCGTCCCACGCTTTTCGTCTTTGCCCGAGTGGTGCACATAGCAAACCGTCGCGCCGGTGGCATCCTGGATCAACCGGGCGCGGGCAACCATGATGTTTTGATCGGGTGCGCGGTCCTCATCGCCTGCCCCGATCATTCGCGAGAACGTGTCAAAGATCACCAGTTTGACCGGCTCCCCCATCGCAATCGCTGCGCCCTGAATGTCACGAATAAGTCGCCCTACCTCGTCTTCGCTATCGAATAGGTTCACGGCTTTCGGAATCAGTGCGAATGGCACGCCGAGCTCGCCGCCCCTTTCTTGCCGCCAAGCCTTCATTCTCTGGCGAACCCCAGCTTCGCCCTCGCCGCAAACGTAGATCACGCCACCGCGCTTCACGTGAAGATCATACCAGTCGCGCCCGTGCGCGATGTGCAGAGCCATATCGAGAATCATGAAAGTCTTGGTCGACTTTGGTGCGCCATAGACGACGGCCAGCCCACCTTCCGGCACGAGGCCTTTAACCAACCACGACAACGCCGGTCGGCTGTCTTCCTCGCCCCACCACACGAAAGGGAAGGTTGGCCGGAAAGTAGGCCGCCAAGGCGGCGCGGCCTTGACCATCTCAACCAGGCACGCAGCCGTGCCCCCCGCGTCGAGCCAGTCGGAAACATCGGCTTTCTCTTCGGCGGTGCCTAGATCGATCAGGCGCACGTCATCCGCAATACCGCGAAGCGAGAGCGCCACTTCGTCAGCGTGGGCACTGCCGGTGTCGTCATTATCGGGAATGATTGCCACTCGCGCGCCCGTCAGCTGCGCGGCGTGCTCGGCCCGCCACTTGCCTCTTCCTCCGCCCCCGGCGTTGCAAGTGGCGACTAAGCCCAGCGCCTCTAGGCGCTCAACATCCTTTTCACCCTCCACAACAAACACGGTGAGTTCCTTAGCGATCGCCTCCATTACACGAGGCAGGCGGTAAAGGACCGGCCTGACGCCTTTCGCCTTCCAATTCCATCCGCCTTTCCCGTCAGGCCGACGCTGAAGGAATTTCTTCGGCGCGTAGCGCAGCACCTCCTGCACCAGTTCGCCGCGCTCGTCCTCGTAGCGATACACCGCCACCGGCTCGCGTGAGGCGGATTGCCCGTCGTGCTCGCGAAGCCAAGCGGCAGCGCTCGTCCGATCGCCTCCTAGCTTGTGCGCGATCAGATCCAGCACGCCGCCGCTTTCTTGCGCTTCGTGATCCGTCCAAGTGCCGCGATACTCGCCTGCGATCGAGACGCGCAGGCTTCCGTTTCCGCCAAAGCGCAGCTCGTCCTTCGACGAAAGCCGCTTGTTTGGCTCCCCGAATAAGGCCTTGGCGATCTCCTCGATCCGGCCAGCAAGGTCGGCAGTGGTGCTCACATCAAGCCCGAAAAGCGGTTAGCCTTCGAAGCTTGAAACCCACGGGATTGCGTTGGTCCGGAGACACCGGTTAGCCGATGTATCTGCCTGAATTTACGAGATTGTTGCCCCTCTGTCGGGTGCGCCATTAGCAAAAATCCGCTGAATTCTTAGATTTCCCGATTCACCCGACAGGAATATGATGGGCACCTGATGGCGACTTTTGGGCCTATTCTGTTGAAAAAGTCGGACCCGCCAAGCTGGAGCCTAACTTCTGGCAACAATGATACAGAGTGAGTTCGCTGCTTGAATCATTGCTGTGTCGAGAGATGCATCCAAATTCTATTGTTGCCCACCAAAACGGACGATGGAGTTTTTCAACACAATAGGGCCGGTTCCGGACTGGCAGCTTTTAGTAGGGTGCCGGCGGAAAGCCGCCATGCGGAGAGGCAAGGAGCGGGTCCGCAGTCGCCAACAAAGGCAATATTCACGATGCCTCGCTTGGCCGCCGAAACTGGTCGTTCATTCATGCGGAAAATTATAGCGCCTTTTGGGCCGGCTCGGACTGACAGGTTTCTGGACCGCACTCGGCAAAGAATGTTCGGAACGGGAAACGTTTCGATACGATGATCTCATTCGCGCGCCAGCACCACTTGTGCAGCACCCTCGGCGTGATCGGTTTGATCGTCCTCGATCGTAACGACGATCTTCGCCAGTTCGCCGGTAAATCGAAAAGGAGCTGGATATAGCGAGACCGGGCTTGAACGGTCATGACCGATATCAAGGCCGGACCATGAAATGAAATTGACGAATCCGAAAACAATGTCCGCGCGAGCGACCTCTTTGTCATCGACCAGCAGAACACCCTGCATCGGTCCGCTCTCCTGACGTATTGCACGGTAGCTCAACACGTGCGCTCCGGCTGCGAGATCATTCAGCTGCGCGCTGACGATCTGATGCTGGCCGACATTTATATCGTGATGAAGCGCGCTATCCTTGAGGTAAAAACTGTAGCCGCAGGTCGCATCGCCATGCGCCACGAGAACCCCCTCATCCCCGCCCTTGAGCGAAACGTGGGCATCAATGCGGTAGCTGCGCGATCGCAGGTCGGGCGTTACGTCTGTAGGAAGGTGCCCCATACCCTTGTGGAAGGTGAATACTCTCCGGTCGCCAAGCCGGCGCGCAGCGTTTTCGGCAAATCGCGGTCCGAAGCGATCATCGAGTGGCAGGACTTGATGCTTCTCGGCTTCGTCCCACCAGAGCGACACCAGCTCGTCCAGCTTCTCCGGCATCTCGTCAGAGAGATCGTGAATTTCGGAAAAGTCCTCATCGAGGTGATAGAGTTCCCAGCGGTCGCTCTCGAAGGCCGTGCCCGGCGGATGAAATGCCACTGCCTTCCAACCCTCATGCACGATCCCGCGATGGCCGAACATCTCGAAATATTGCGGACTGCTGCGCGACGGTGCATCCGGGGCGGCGATCGCCTTGGCAAAGCTTTCGCCTTCCAGAGGCATCTGGGCGACACCATTGATCACATCTGGAGCAGTGACGCCGATTAGATCAAGCAGTGTTGGCACTAGGTCCACGGCATGAGCGAATTGATGACGAATCTCTCCGCGGGCGGCGATCCCCTTGGGCCAACTCATAACCAGCGGGTCGCGTATCCCGCCGCCATGGGTGTTCTGCTTGTAACGCTTTAGCGGGGTGTTGGCGTTCATCGCCCAACCGAACGGGAAGTTGCTGTGAGTGTCCGGACCACCGATATCGTCGATCCGCTCAATTTTTTCAGCCATCAACTCGGGCCGCATATTGTAGGGCCCCATCGCGTTGACAAAGCCCTGAGCAAGCCCTTCTTGGCTAGCGCCGTTGTCCGACATGACAATGACCAAAGTGTTCTCGGCAAGATCTGCAGTCTGAAGGAAATCGAGGACACGGCCGATATGATGATCGGCATGGTCGAGCATTGCCGCATAAGCACCCTGTAAGCGCCTAAAGAGACGTCGCTCGTCTTCACCATGTGCGGCCCATGGCTGCACGAAATCGTTGAGGGGTGGCACCGCTGCGTTGTCGGGCACCAGCCCCATTGTCTTTTGCCGAGCCAGCCGCGCATCGCGCTCTTCATCCCAGCCATGCTCAAAATGCCGATCGTAATGCATGATCAGGTTGCGTGGTGCCTGATGCGGAGCATGGCATGCTCCAGGAGCCAGCCACATCAAAAACGGCGCATCTGGTTCGGCCGCGACGTGATCGGCGAGATAACGGATCGCCTGGTCGGCCAGGTCTGCGGTCAGATGATAGCCGCTTTCATAGCTGCCGGGCGAAGGAATCGGCGTGTTGTCGAGTACCAGCTCCGGCGCGTACTGATCGGTTTCGGCATCCATGAAACCGTAAAAGCGGTCAAACCCGCGCCCAAGCGGCCAGCCATCGACTGGCCCGCGTGGTCCTGTCTCATCGACCGGTACAACGTGCCACTTGCCCACCATGTATGTCGAATAGCCATGCGGGCGCAGCATTTCCGCCAGTGTACCGGCTTCGCGGCAGATCTTGCCTCGATAACCGGGAAAGCCACTGTCGAAATTGGCCAGGCAACCGACCCCCACGCTATGGTGATTACGACCTGTGAGTAACGCTGCGCGGGTAGTTGAGCACATTGCCGTGGTGTGGAAGCCAGAAAAGCGTAAGCCCGAGGCCGCCAGCCGGTCGATATTGGGAGTGGAGATTGTCGAACCGTAACAGCCAAAATCGGAAAAACCGACATCGTCGAACAAAATCACGAGAACATTGGGGGCGCCTGCGGGAGGTTGCGCGCGCCTTGGCCAATGCGGCGCCTGCGCCGCGAAACGAGCATTCCGTTCGCCGTTCATCGCTCTCTCCAACTACGTTTTCCAAGCTTCTTGGAAACAAGCATCGACTCATTTCCTGGTCTTGGTTGCCCATCGAGTAGGTCGCCAACGTTCTGGGGACAAGGGCCGCTGGCTTGAATGATCAGCCCAGCTCGAAGGTCGATTTGCTGGTCCGACGGTTTTAGTTGCCCTGCGAAGGGGTCCTTTGTGGGCCGTTAGCGGAATGGCAGGATTTGGGGTGAAATAGTGCAAAAGCTGCCCTTCAAAATCTTCGAGGTTCACGACGTTCTTGAATGTCCGCTTCGGAAGTTTTCAAATTCAAACCGGACATTCCGGACACGACTCCATTGCGGACTTCCACCGAAAAGTGCAGCCTCATATTATGAAACATGGTTTGATCGTCGCGTTTCTCACAGGCCCACTATCTCCAGAAAATCTAGCCGATGAGATCAGCACGGAGGTCGCGCGCTTTCGTTCCACTCTGAAGAAGACTGGCGAAGGTCGCGTTCAAGTTACTCAGGGGCCGCTTTTTGTAGTGACAAGAGCGGACGCTCGCCGGTTGCTGGAAGCGGTCGCTGATAATCGCTTGCCCTTCGATGCCGCAAACTATCTCGCAGATTGCATTGTTATGAGTGACAACTTTGATTTCGCGGACGAGGCGGTGAGAGACGCCATCTTTTTCATTGAAGATGATACTGGAAGGTTCGCGACTGGCGACGATAACTGGCAACCCTCGCGAACTGAGACCGTTGCCGCGTTAAGTCTGCTCGATTGAACGACCGCTTCCCCCAACTTCGAGACATAACGGTCGGAGCGAGATCGACGGCATTGCGGACATTAGACTCAGTTATCATAGGTACGCGTATGTTTCCCAAGTTCGTCGCTGGTCGCGGCCTGAGAGTTCTCGTCTCAGCGATCATCTTGCTTTCTGTCGCCAGTTGCGCTCACCGCGCGAGCAAAGT
>NZ_WTYA01000003.1 GCF_009828025.1 Qipengyuania algicida
GGATGCTGTCACCCGTAGAGTTCGAACGGCAGCAGATGATGAGCACCGAGGGCGTCTAGAAAACTCGGGGCTATTCAGAAGGCATTCCCGTGAAGGTGAAAAATCGGGCACCGGAATATGCTTCGATGCCACTCCCATTCGCATTCAAATGCGAGAAGTTTCGGCCATAGCCAAGGATATGCATACCGTCGCCGCTAGGACTAACTTCGACGTAGCCCTTTCCGGCGAAGTCGCCGCGCACCCATCGATTGGCAATGTCAGACAAGCCGTTGCCCTCAATATCGTCGAGATCGCAACCTTGAACGTGGCCGCCACGACCATCTGGCCCAAGGGCAAGACCAATACCCGAAAAGAACCCGTTGCCGCTTTCAAAGGCAGCAACGGCCTCATCGAATGTGCAAAGGTGCTGGCGATCAAGAGGGCTGTCGAGCACTCCCTGTCGCCGCTTGCCAGTGACGTAGTACGGAACTTTACGCAGCTTACCACCCGAAGAACCGCTCGGCTCGCTTTTCCAAAGTAGCCAAATCGGTTGCGCTTGAAGCTCCGCGAGAATGCCTACGGCTGGGGATGAAAATGACGGAGTAGAGTCTTGCTCAGCCATGCTGAACCTCCTCTGGCTTAAAGCTGCCCGATTTGCGCTGCGGAATCCGCCCGTCGATGCGGGAACCCGGCAACCCTTCCTGATCGTGCGTGAACGCGTTCACAGGGCGGTTTGCGGGGCGAATAGGGCGGGACTTTTTAGGGGACGGCGTGATCGCAAACGACCTGCTGCAATCCGATACTGAGACACGTCGAGCGTGAGCAGCAGCTAAAGCTCCAGAAGCGAACCTCATGGCTCAGCAGCCCTCATCAATCAGGCGATGAAGACTGGCAGCTAGTACAACCGTGCGCCTGCCAATTTTCCGAACTTCCAGTCTGCCCTCATTTACCAAAGCGTAGAGCTTGGTTCGGCCAAGCGAGGAAACCCGGCAAGCATCGTGAATAGTGTATCCTAGTGGTTCAGGGTTTGAGGAAAACATTGAGGTCACTCCAATTGCGAATCATCGGAGTCCTCTTTTGCTCAAACTGGCGCCCGTTTGACGGGAACGAGAAAATTCAAATTTTTCCCCTAGTCCCTTCGATTTCCGCGCAGCTCCTCATCTGCGTCTGGCAGCTTGTCCAATATGTCCTGCCATTCGGCATTACGCTCGCTGCCCTCAAAGCAGTATTTTCGAAGATGATTTTCAAGGCTGCGCCACTTGTCGGTATATGCTTTTTGCAATGAACTGGCCTTCAGCGGTCGACCTGAATAGTGGTCTGCCATGAAGCGAGCGGCTTTGCTCGAGGCGTCTTCCATGGTTGCGCCAGTCGAACGCAGATTCGCCATCAAGGTGAGTGCCTGGCTCTTGGCAGTTTCTCGATCGATTTGATCTGCCGTGCCCTTGAACTGCTCACCAATAAAGCGCCGACGCGCGACATCTGCCACCAACGCTGCAAGGGCCGGTGGAGGCTCGATCCCAGCGGTCGAGCATAAATAGACTGCGCCATCAACGTAGAACGGGTTTCGGCTCTCGACCCACTGAGCCGCAAACGAAGCGACCGTTTGGCCCAGCGCAATATCTCCGCAGTAGAATTTCATTTCTAGCTGGATCATTTCCCAAACTTTGAGGCGTTCGGGGCAAGGACGTTCACACTTTTCGGCAATCCGCCATGTGTTACGAATCTTTTTTCGCCAATATTCGAGTTGATCCTCCTGATCTTCGGTCAAATTTTTCAAAGCAAGACCTCATATTCAGCCGCCCAAACCCAACGACACAACTCCTGTTTGAACGTTATTAAGCAAACATAAAAACGATGCCGCATTAGGACGAGCGCACCCGGTCAGGTGACTGCACCCCGCCGGCATTCGTCCAGATAATCGCTCCACCATTGCGCCATGCGGACACGCTCATCCCAATATAGGCCGCGATGGTAGGCGCCGCGCGTTGCATTGCTCTCGCCGTGGGCAAGTGCACGCTCGATCGCATCGGGGTTCCACAGACCGCTCTGGTTGAGCAGCGTCGATGCAGTAGCGCGCAGTCCATGTGCGGTAACTTCGTCCTTGTCGAAGCCCATGCGCCGGAAAGATGCATTCATCGTGTTCTCGCTCATTGGCCGCGAGTGTCCATAGGCCGAGGGGAATACATATTTCCCAGACCCGCTCATTTCATGCAGTTCTAGGAGCATGTCTTTCACCTGCCGCGACAGCGGCACAGCGTGGGGCCGCCGGGCCTTCATCTTGGCGGCAGGCAAGTTCCAGATGCCTGCCTCAAGATCGAACTCGGACCATTCGGCATGACGCAATTCACCCGGTCTGACGAAGACATGCGGGGCAATCTGAAGGGCAGCCTTGGTGACGGGGCCTCCAGTGAACACCTCAATGGCGCGAAGCAGCTCGCCCAGCTTGGCGGGTTCGAGGATGGCCGCGTAGTGCTTTGCCTTGGGTGTGGTTAGCGCACCTTTGAGGAGATGGGCAGGATCTGAGCTGCATCGCCCGGTCGCGGCAGCGTACCTGAACACCCGACTAGCGAAAGATCGGCACTTCTTGGCCGTCTCATAACGTCCGCGCATCTGGACGCGCATCAGAGCGGCCAGCAGCATTTGCTGATCGACCTCAGCGATCGGCATAGTGCCGATGGCAGGCTCGAGCTGCTCAAGAAACCAATGCGCCTTGCTGACCGTCGCTTTGGCGCGAGCCTCTCCGACCATTTTCGTTTCGATGTATTCGCGCGCTACCGCAGCGAAGGTGTTCGCCGCGCTGATCTTGGCGGCGACCTTGCCGCGCTTACGTTCAAGAGCGGGGTCCATGCCGCTGAGCAGTATTGCCTTCTCTTCGTCACGCTTCGCTCGAGCATCTTTGAGCGAGACAGTGGGATATGCCCCCAGAGCTAGGCGCTTTTCCTTGCCCCCAACGCGGAACTTCCAGCGCCAGAGCTTCGAGCCGTTAGGGAAGACTTCAAGATACAGCCCGCCGCTGTCAGCCTTGCGGTAGTTCTTCTCACGCGGCTTTAATGCCCTGATTTCGGTGTCTTTCAGTGCCATCTGGGGGCACCGAAATTCGCGCAATCGGGGCATTTTGGGGCATATTCCCCCTCTGATGCCCCCAAGGACGAGCGATTTTTGACGGACATACGCGAATGCTCCCGAACGCTTCGGAGCAATTTATCCCAGATTTCCGTGGTTTTCTCAAGCGTTCGCGAACATTGACGAACGGGAAAATGGTGCCCAGAAGAGGACTCGAACCTCCACGACCTTGCGATCGCCGCCACCTGAAGACGGTGCGTCTACCAATTCCGCCATCTGGGCACACATGGCAGTCGATCATCTTGGTTCGACCGCCGGGTAGGGGCGGGCCGATAGCGATTGCAGGGGTGGCATGTCAATTGCAATCGTCATCGGTTTTCATGCTTGATGGCCGCAGAGCTTGCGAGCGCGGGCCGCTTGGGGCAAGGGCGTTCCATCCGAACAGCAAGGAATCGAAGCGAGCGACAATGGCGGCACACAAGGCACTTGAGGGAAAACTGGTGGTGCTGATGGGCGGGAGCGGGTTTCTCGGCCAGCATGTCGCCGAGGCGCTGTTGTCGCGTGGTGCACGCGTCAAGGTCGTCAGTCGACATCCCGAAAAAGCCTATCGACTCAAGCCACTCGCCAACCTTGGCCAAATCCAGTTCCTTCGCGGCAATGTGGCCATCCGCGATTCCGTGGTCGGAGCGATTGCGGGAGCGGATGCGGTGGTCAATCTTGTCGGCAGCTTTACCGGCAACATCGATCAGGTGATGGGCACAAGTCCGGGCTGGATGGCCGAAGCTGCCAGCGCAACAGGCGCCGGTGCCTTCGTCCATGTCAGCGCCATCGTCCCCGATAGCCACGAGGGCATAGGATACGCGCAAGCCAAGCGGCACGGCGAAGATGCCGTGCGCTCGGGTTTCGACAAGGCGACCATCATCCGACCTTCGCTGATTTTCGGTCCGAACGGCGGAATTTCGGAATTGTTCGGAAAGCTGATCGAGACCTTCCCGGTGATCCCGGTGTTCGGGCCTGACGCAAGGGTCCAGCCAGTCTACGTCGTCGATATCGCCCGCGCGATTGTCCATGCGCTGGAAAACCCCGGCGACTGCGGCGGCAAGATTTACGAGCTCGGGGGTCCTGAGCAGATCACCATGATGGCGCTCAATCGCCAGATCGCAGCGGCGCAACGCCGCAAGCGGGTGTTCCTTGCCATGCCGGATGAGCTTTCGAGCCTGTTCGCGAGCCTGCCAGGAACGCCGATGAGCCGCGATCAATGGGCGCTGCTGAAGGGCGGTAACGTGGTTTCAGGCAAGCATCCCGGCTTCAAGGAGATCGGCGTTGCGCCGAAGCCGCTTGGGCTGTTTCTGGACAGCTGGATGCAGCGCTATCGCAAGCACGGACGCTTCAACAAGCCTCAAACCGAAGGCTGAAACCGGCTGCCCGCTACGGGCGCAGAAAGTGTCAGCTTTCTTCGGGCCGGCTTTCGATTTGCGGCGTTGCAGGTTCCACCAACAGTTGCGACCCGCGATGGCCGGTTATGCGGACCCGCTGGCCGCTGGCGACATCGGGTCCAAGAGCGATCCATTCGCTATCGCCCACACGCACCCTGCCCGATCCGCCGTCGATCGCCTGGGTTACGACTGCAGTCTCGCCCATCAGCCGACCGAGGCGATTGTTGAGCAGCGGATCGCTGCTGACGATCGGTGAGTCCGACAGGAAGCGGCGCGCCGAATAGGCAAAGATCAGCGACAGGAAAACGAAACTGACGATCTGCATTGCCGCGGGCGGATCGCCGACGAACACGAGCAGCCCGGTCGCCAGCGCGGCAAGCGCCAGCCAGATCAGATAGACTCCCGGTACGACCAGTTCGAGCAAGGCCAGCACAAGCCCCACCGCGATCCATATCCAATAGGTTTCGATACCGTCCATCAGACTGCGTGTCTCATCGCTTGTTGCCGGTGGTCGGGACGCCGGTGGGCGACTGTTCGCGCTGGCGTGGCAGAGGGGTGCCCGTGTTCACCGTCCCCCTCACCTCGCCAAAAGTATCGCGCACCAGTTCGCCGATGCCGCCAAGCGAGCCGATCAACTGGGTCGCCTCGACCGGGAACAGGATCGTCTTGGCATTGGGGCTGTCAGCGAACTTGGCCACCGCCTTGGTGTATTCCTGCGCGATGAAGTAATTGATCGCCTGATTGCCCGAGGTTGCGATGGCGTTGGAAACCGCTTCCGTCGCCTTGGCTTCGGCTTCGGCTTCGCGCTCGCGCGCTTCTGCACTGCGGAAAGCGGCTTCGCGCTGACCTTCCGCCTTGAGGATGGCGGATTGCTTTTCGCCCTCGGCGCGCAGGATGCGGCTGGCGCGCTCGCCTTCCGCCTCGAGGATTTCGGCGCGCTTCAGCCGTTCGGCCTTCATTTGCCGCGCCATCGCCTCGGAAATGTCGATCGGCGGGCGAATGTCCTTGATCTCGACCCGGGTAATCTTGATCCCCCAGGGTGAGGTCGCATGATCGACCACCGACAGGAGCCGCGCATTGATGTCGTCGCGCTTGGACAGGGTCTCGTCGAGGTCCATCGAACCCATCACGGTGCGCAAGTTGGTGGTGGTGATCGCCATGATCGCGCCGTAGAGATTATGCACCTCGTAAGCGGCCTTGCCCGCATCGAGCACCTGGAAGAACACCACTGCGTCGACGCCGACCATGGCGTTGTCGCGGGTGATGATCTCCTGCCCCGGGATGTCCAGCACCTGCTCCATCATGTTGATCTTGTGCCCGACCCGCTCGAAGAACGGCACCAGCAGATGAAGGCCCGGATCGGCCGATTTGGTGAATTTTCCGAACCGCTCGATGGTGTAGACATAGCCTTGCCGGACGACCTGCACCGCCGACATCAGGAACACCACCAGAACCGCCAGCAACAGAACGGCTGCAATCAAACCCCCGGACATCACTATCTCCCTATGATCCGGAGCGATGGTAGCGGGTGGAGAGCCGAACCGGAAGCGAAACCGGTCCTGAGATGTCAGAGATTCACCTTGTACATCTCCAGCAGCTGCTGCCAGGCACGTTCCGCCTGCGCTTGGTTGTAGCTGGGGGAATCGGGCACAGTCCATCCATGGTCGGCTGGATAGACGGCAATCTCGGCCTGTGCCCCGGTCGCTTCGGCTGCGCTCTTCAGCAAATTCTTGTCGTCGGGAGCCTTGGCATCGTCGTTCTCCGCGATCAGCACGAGGTAATGCGCCTTGGGGTTCTTAGCGAACATCGTCTGCGGCCCATCGGGTTCGTCCTTGCGCACCAGCCCCGCGCCATGGAAGCTCGCCGCCGCGCCAGCCCGCTCGGGCGCCGCGCCCGCGCCCCACAGGGCGAAACTGCCGGTCATGCAATATCCCTGCGTGCCGAGCTTGCGCGCCGTGTCGACAGTATCCTGTTTGTCCAGCCAAGCAAACGCGGCTGCTGCATCGCGCATCACACTGTCTGGGGTGAATTTATCGCGCCACGGCTTTACTTTCTTGAAGCCGTCATTGCCCGCGAAATCGGCGAAATCGGCGAACTGCTGACCGTGCACGTCGCGATAGTACGGGTTAGCTAGCAACACTGTATAGCCAGCCGCGGCCAGTCGCTTGGCCATCTGCCTGTTCGCCGGCCGAATGCCGGCAATGTCCGGCCAGAACAGCACGCCGGGTGCCTTTCGACCGGTACGGGAAAACAAAACGCCGTCGAGTGTGCCGTCGGCGGTCGGGATATCAACCGCACTTTCCTCGACATCGTCATCGGGCTGATTGGTTTGGCTCGCCTTTCCGCCAGTCCCGCCAGCGGCGCAGGCTGCGAGCGTACTGGCGGCACCGAAGACGCCAAGCTGCCGCCGGGTCAATACCGCAGCGCCCCAATGTTCAAGCTCGGACTCTTCGCACATCGTCATGTCTCCCAGGATGTTGCTCGTCCCGTCCGCGTTTCACACTAGTGACCTGAAAGCGCCGCACAAGGGCGATGGACAAGAATAATACCCTGGGGCAGGATACTGATCCGAGATCGGGGCGAACCCCGGCAAAGGGGAGAGTGACATGAGGAAAGGCATCTTCGCGGTCTTGGCTGCGGGTTCACTGGCTGCGTGCAGCATGGCATCGGACCCAGGGTCAAGCGCGGACCAGTCCCGCCTGGCTACACAGGGCGTCACCGATGCACTGATCGCCCGCGGCCCCGGCAATGAATGGCTGACTTATGGTGGCGGACCGAACGAACAGCGATTCTCACCTCTCGACCAGATCAACGCCGAAAATGTCGGTCAGCTCAAACTCGCCTGGTATGCCGATCTTGACACCGCGCGGGGGCAGGAAGCGACCCCGCTGATGCATGACGGCACTTTGTTCGTCACCACCGCATGGTCGATGGTCAAGGCCTATGATGCGACGACAGGCAAGCTCAAATGGGCCTACGACCCGCAAGTCCCGCGCGAAACGCTGATCCGGACCTGCTGTGACGCGGTCAATCGCGGGGTCGCGCTATACGGCGACAAGGCCTTTGTCGGTACGCTGGACGGCAGGCTAGTGGCGCTCGATCAGAAGACCGGCAAGGTCTTGTGGTCGAAAACAGTCGTGCCCGACCAGAAGAGCTATACTATCACCGGTGCACCGCGGATCGCCAAGGGGCTGGTGCTGATCGGTTCGGGCGGTGCGGAATATCGCGCGCGCGGTTATCTTGCTGCCTATGATCCCGACACCGGGGCGCGCAAATGGATCTTCCACACCGTGCCAGGCAATCCCGCCGACGGGTTTGAAAATGCCGCCATGGAGAAAGCCGCCGGGACCTGGGCAGGCGACTGGTGGAAGCTGGGCGGTGGCGGCACCGTGTGGGATTCGATCACCTATGATCCGCAGACCGGCCTCGTCTATTTCGGCACCGGCAATGCCGAGCCATGGAATCCGGCGGCTATGGACCGAGGCGACGGCGACAGCCTCTACACCGGCTCGATCGTCGCAGTGGATGCGGCAACGGGTCAGTATCGCTGGCATTTCCAGGAAACGCCTGAGGACCGCTGGGATTTCGATAGCGATGCGCAGATCACCGTCGCCGACCTGACGATCGGTGGCAAGCAGCGCCATGTGATACTCCACGCACCCAAGAACGGCTTCGTCTATGTGTTAGACGCCAGGACTGGCGAATTCCTGTCCGGCAAGGGATATGTCCCGCAGAACTGGACGTCCGGGCTCGACAAGAATGGTCGCCCGGTGATCCTTGCCGAAGCGCGTTACGAAAAGACCGGCAAGCCCTTCCTTGGTACACCCGGCGCGATGGGTGCGCACAGCTGGCAACCGATGAGTTTTTCGCCCAAGACCGGGCTGCTCTATATCCCGACCAACTACACCTCACAGGCCTATCTTGCCGAAAAGGACTGGGAGCCCAGCGCAATAGGGTTTCAGGTCGGTCTCGATGCAGGCAGCGTCGCCATGCCAGCCAACAAGGCGGTGCGGGCAGCTTTCGCCAAGCAGTATACTGGCGCCCTCGTGGCATGGGACCCGGTGAAGCAGGAAAAGCGGTGGTCCATCCCCTACCCCGGCCCATGGAACGGCGGCACGTTGGCAACGGCAGGCAATCTGGTATTTCAGGGTACGGCCAAGGGTGGCGTTCGCGCCTACAGCGCCGACAATGGCAAACAGCTATGGACTTTCCCGGCGCAAACCGGGGTCATCGCTGCACCGATGACCTACAGCATCGATGGCACACAATATGTCGCGGTGCTAGCCGGTTGGGGCGGTGTTTACGATCTTGTCGCGGGCGTACTGCATGACAAGTCGGGGCCGGTCCGCAATGTCAGCCGCCTGCTGGTGTTCAAGCTTGGCGGGACCGCGAAACTGCCGCCTGCGCCGTCGCTCAATCAGGTCGTGCTCGACCCGCCCGCCTTCAAGGGTACGGCAGCGCAGGTCGCAAGGGGTTCACAGCTATACGGACGCTATTGCAGCGTCTGCCATGGCGATGCCGCCGTCGGCGGATCGCTGGTACCTGATCTGCGCCGATCCGGCGCCATCGCCAGTCCCGACGCGATCAGAGCGATTGTGATCGACGGTGCATTGAAGCACAACGGGATGGTCAGCTTCGCCTCGGCGATCAAGCCCGAGGGGGCGGAAGACATCCGTCAATACATCATCAAACGCGCGAACGAAGATGCGGAACTGGCAAAGCAGGGCAAGGCGGCCAAGCGATAGGATAGCCTCGCCCTCAGGCAGCGATCGGAGACGGATGGTCGCTTTCGAAGCGGATGGCCTTGAAGCCGATATTGCGCAAGGCATCGACCACTGCATCGCGTTCCGACCGGCGCAAAGCCGGGGCCGTGGGCAGCACCTTGACCTTGGCATCGAGGAGGATGAACCCTCCGCTCATCACCTTGCGCATGGCCTTGACCAGCGCATATTCCAAATAGCGCGGATCGGCGATCAGCTTTCCTTGCGCCGAAAAGGGTATTTCCGATTTGAAGTCGACGAATCGACCCGAGCGGCGGTCTGCGACCTGCACGCGATCGGGATATATCCCCAGTTCGAAATCGATACGAAACAGCATGGCGTAACTTCTGGATCGCTCCCGTATTGCGCGTGTTTTATAACACGAGGCAGGGGGTGCGGTTCCTGAATATTAACCATAATTCATCGCATTATTAAATACGACTATCGCAATTTCTATGGCGTTCATGCACTTAATGCGCGCATTCGTATAAACGATGCTGATCGTCGTGCAGCTGTAATCTTTATGAATCGTGCGAATTCCAAACGTCGGCACGCATCGCTCTTTTTTTGGCGCAGTCAGTCTGATTCCTTCGCCAACACATGCAGCGTAGCGATAAAGGATGGAACGCCTCCGCTGGTCATGATCGCATAGAAACGGCCGTTGTCATGAGCTTTTTGCCATAGCTTCCGGTCCGTCCCTGCCTGCCATCCGTTGGCGGATTTGATGGCATAGAATGTTGCGGCGGTGCCGGCATGGAAGGCAGGGACGAGGCCCAGATCCGTCTGCAACGCGGCAGCGATGCCGGAATCGGGCTGCGGGGGAATTATGCCGCAGCCCTGGCGCGTCTCGCCTGCACTGATCGAATCTTCCACGCGCAGTACCAGTGGGCCGTTGTCTGTCGATTTGTAGCGCTGCGTCGCGGGATCGAAATGCGCCGGTGCACCCGCCACACCGCTCTGCCATCCTTCGCGATCGGCTTGAGCCAGGATCGCCTGCGCCGATTGGCTGGACAGGCAGAAATGATCGAAATCTGCGACCACCGGATCGGTGACGGTCGCTGCAGCGAGCGCGAGCAATGCAATCATCGGTATCTCCGCTGAGGTAATCCGTACATCGGTTGCCGCCCTACCGACGCGTAAGGGCGCTTTCGCATTCCTGCATCAACTGCGCGATGATGTCGGCAACCGGCTCTTCGGCCTTGACCATGCCGACCGACTGGCCCGCCATCAGCGATCCGTTCTCGACATCGCCATCGATCACCGCGCGGCGCAGCGCACCGGCCCAGTAGTGCTCGATCTGCAATTGCGCTTCGGCCATGGCGACTTCCTCGCGGTCGAGCGAACCCATGACCTCGCGCTGCTTGGCAGTGAATGCTTCGGTACCCTTGTTGCGCAGCGCGCGCACCGGGATCACCGGCAAACGCGGATCGAGCTGAACGCTGGTTATGGCATCGCGCGAGTTCGCGCGAAAGAATGCCTTCTTGAAATCGGGGTGCGCAATGCTCTCGGTCGCACAGGCAAAGCGCGTGCCGAGCTGGACGCCGCAGGCCCCCATCTCGAGATAGCCGGCGATCGCCTCTCCCCGACCGATCCCCCCCGCGACGAACACCAGATGCTCGGCGGCCAGCTCGGGTAGCATTTCCTGCGCCAGCACGCTGGTCGAAACCGGGCCGATATGGCCGCCCGCCTCCATCCCCTCGATCACGAGAGCATCCGCGCCAGACCGCAGCAGTTTCTTTGCCAGCGCCAGCGTCGGCGCAAAGCAGATTACCTTGGCGCCACCCGCCTTGATCGCCTCGACGCTGCCTTTGGGCGGGATGCCGCCCGCGAGCACGACATGGCCGACGCCATGCTGGGTGCAGACATCGATCAGATCGAACAATTGCGGATGCATGGTGATGAGGTTGACGCCGAAGGGCTTGTCGGTCAGCGACTTGGTCCCTGCAATCTCGCCGTCGAGCAGATCGGGCGTCATCGCCCCGCAGGCAATCACGCCGAACCCGCCGGCATTGGAGATCGCGGAGACGAGATTGCGCTCGGATACCCAGCTCATTGCGCCGCACAGGATGGCGTATTGCGAACCGAGGAAGTCACAGCCGCGCTGCATCAGCGTGGCACTCTTGGAATAGCTGTTCATCGCGCGGCGATAGAAAGGCGAAGGCCGAACGGCAAGTGGGTGATGCCTACAAGTCCATCCAGCCGCCCTCTCCTCCGCCGATAGGATCGGCGGGCGGGATCGGGGTCGCACGTGGCAGATCCTTGGCCAGCGCCGCGCGCTGCTTGGGATCGAGCAATCGGCGCGACAGGCTGGCCGCCCATGCACGCGAGGCGGCATCGCCCCGGTCCTTGGCCAATGCCGCACCAATATCGTCGAGCTTCTGGTCGATGGCGGCGGCGACTTCAGGGGTCGTCGTCCTGTTTGCCGCGACCGAAGCCAACATGGTGATGGTGCGATAGGCAATGCGGCGCGCCAGCGCGTCATCGTGACGGTCGATGGCGCGCGCGGTGAGCCGGTCGAGGATTTCTTCGACGCCCAGCATCGACCCATCCTGCGCGTGCTGCGCCGATACGCGGTCGAGCCGCGCTGGCGCCAGCAGCGATCCGAGCGTGATCTCCGCCGCCGCATCGGCGGCGACCAACGGATCGAACAGCGGGCTGCGTTCACCGGCAAAAATCTCGATATCGAACTGGCGGTTGTCCGACCCGTTGCGCGGCGAGGACAGCAGCGGCACCAGCCGCGCGGGTACGCGCAACGCCTCGGGAGACAGCGTCGCCAGCAGCGCGTCGAGCGCGGCGCGCTGGTCGGCTGCGGGGACTGGCAACGCGCGTTCCCGTTCGCCGCCCTTGACCGCATAGGAGAAGTCGCCCCCGCCGATCGCCTTTGCCGCAGCCACAACCTCATAGCGGGTGAGCAGCCAGATCGGGACGAAGCGGCGGCGCAGATTGGCCATCGGTTCGCCCGGCGCGAGCGCGCCAAGCCCGAATTGCGCAATTGCGGCCTGACGCACGCTCATCATCCGGGTGAGTTCGGCGGTGGGGTTCGCGCCATCGTCCCACAAGCCACCCCAGCGCTGCGCGGTGTCCGGAGCGCGCGCATCGCCGTCCTGCACATAGCGCAGCCCGCTGGTGACCACGGCGGCGGCCTTTGCGCGCGCGGTGGCCTCGTCCGGCTCGCCATAGAGCCAGTCGACCGTTGCCATGTCCCAGTTGCCCACGCCCACGCCATAGGCGTCGCTGAGGTCAGGCTTGCCATCGACCAGCCCGATCCGCGGTGGCGGATAATCCATCACCGAGGCGCGATCCTGCGTACTGGCGGCAAAATTATGCGCGAAGCCGAGTGTATGACCGACTTCGTGCGCGGCGAGCTGGCGCAGCCGGGCGAGCGCCACCTGCACCGGATCGTTCGGATCGCCGGTATTGAGCCTGTCCGCCCCCACCAGCCCTTCGAAAATCTGAATGTCCTGCCTTGCGCGGAGCGAGCCAAGCACGACCATGCCCTTGACGATCTCACCGGTGCGCGGATCGACGATCTCCTGCCCGTAGGACCAGCCGCGCGTCGCCCGGTCGTCCCAGTTGACGACATTGTAACGCACGTCGAGCGGATCGATGTTCTTGGGCAGAACCTTGACCTCGAAGGCGTCGATATAACCGGCGGCGGTGAACGCCCGTTTCCACCAGCTGACCCCATCGATCAGCGCCTGCCGGATCGGTTCGGGCGCGCGATTGTCGATGTAATAGACGATCGGTTGCTTCACCCGCGACGGCGCAGGGCCGGGATTGACCTTCTCCAGCCGGAAGCGATTGGCGAAATCGCGAACCACGTCTTCACCCAGCGGCGCAGCGAAATCGACCACTTGCGTCGCAAAGCCACCGATACGCGGATCGAACGCGCGCGGGACGAATCCCGGTCCGGGCAGCTTCACGAAGCTGGAATGGACGGTGAAGCTGACCTGCCGCGGATCGGGCGCGATGTTTGCCACCTCGTCGCCCGGCCTGTCCGAAGCGAATGTCTGGATCGCGTCGACCTCGACATTGTCGGGGAAGACCTTGACCGAGGCAGGCACCGCCGCACTCAACTTGTCGGCGAGCTTGAACCCCGCCCCCGCCCCTTGCGGATTGTCGCCGGTGCCCATGGTGTCGCTGCTCTGGTTGAGCGAGTCCGCGATTCCCAGCGTGTCGGACGCGAGGAAGCCCGAGATGTCGACGACATAGCTGCCATCGGGCAGGGTTTCGGCGATGTCGCCCATCCACACGGTCGAGGTGGCGAAATCGCCGCTGCCGCGCGGATCGCTCTGCTCGGCGCCCGTTGCACGGAAGCGCGGGTTCTCGAACTGGATGGCGACTTTCTTGCCCAGTCGCCGGAATGCGATGATCTGCGTATTGCCGACCCGCCCACGGTCGAGGAAGGTCGGTGCTGCGCCAAGCCCGGTCCTGAGCGCGGTCGAGTAGAGATAGCGCGCCGACACCCCGTCATCGCCCGGCGCGGGCAGGGTCATCAGGATACGCCCGCCGTCAACGTCGACATGGACCGGCATCAGCCCCTGATGCGCATCGGTATGGGCGAACACCGCATCAGCGGGCTTGGGGGCAGGCGTGGGTACGGCTGCCGCCGGAGCAGCCAGCGCCAGCAGGCTCGCGAAAGTCACAAATTGCCGCATGATGTCCCCGTTATTCAATGTCCCCGACGATGCTCCCGCCGCGCCTTCTGCGCAATCCCTTCAGGCCGCCTCGTCCTTTGCATCCAGCCCATAGGCGGTATGGAGCACACGCACCGCAAGTTCCGTCTCGTCCTCGTCGATGAGGACCGAAACCTTGATTTCGCTGGTCGTGATCGCCTGGATATTGATCCCGCGTTCGGCCAGCGCCCGGAACATGTTGCTGGCAACGCCCGCATGGCTCTTCATCCCCACGCCGACTACGCTGATCTTTGCGATCTTGCTGTCGGTGATGATGCGGTTGAAGCCGATATTGCCGCGCTGGTCCTCCAGCAGAGCCTGCGCGCGGGCAAGGTCCGCCTGCGGCACGGTGAAGGTGACGTCGGTCTCGCCCTTGTCGCGCCCGACGTTCTGGATGATCATGTCGACGTTGATCGACGCCTTGGCGAGCGGCTCGAAGATATTCGCCACTGCACCGGGCCGGTCGGGCACGCGGGTGAGGATGATCTTGGCTTCGTTCTTGTCATGCGCGATGCCGGTTACGTGTTGGCGTTCCATTTCGCCCTTCTCCACCAATTCGTTCATTTCCTCCTCCGACACGATCATCGTGCCGGGGAGCGCGTCTGCGGGGGTCGCATTGTCATCGACGAAGCTGGAGAGGACCTGCACCCTCACGCCCTCCTTCATGGCCAGCCCGACCGAGCGGGTCTGGAGCACCTTGGCCCCGACGCTCGCCAGTTCGAGCATTTCCTCATAGGTCACTGCTTTCAGCTTGCGGGCCTTGGCGACGATGCGCGGGTCGGTGGTGTAGACACCGTCGACGTCGGTGTAGATGTCGCAGCGATCGGCCCCAATCGCGGCCGCGACCGCGACCGCCGACGTGTCCGATCCGCCGCGGCCCAGCGTGGTAATCCGGCCGTCCCCGGACAAGCCCTGAAAGCCGGGAATGACGGCGATTTCGCCGCGCCCGAGGCTTTCGAGCAGCGCTTCGCTGTCGATGTCCTCGATGCGGGCCTTGGCATGCGCCTCGATCGTATGGACCGGCAATTGCCAGCCAAGCCAGCTGCGTGCCTTGCATCCCAGTGACTGGAGCGTGAGTGCGAGCAAGCCGCTGGTAACCTGCTCGCCGCTGGCCACCACCACATCGTATTCGGCCGGATCGTAAAGCGCGTTGGCCTCGCGGCAGAAATTGACGAGGCGGTCGGTTTCGCCCGCCATTGCGGAAACCACCACCGCAACTTCGTCGCGCGTGCCATCGGGTTTGAGCGCGGCCTGCTTGCGCACGATATTCGCGACGCGCCGGATGCGCTCGGTCCCGGCCATCGAGGTGCCGCCGAATTTCATCACGATCCGCGCCAAGGAATGAGCCTCCTGCTGGTAAGTGCAACCGGGCGCTGTTAGGGAGCGCGCATGGGCGATGCAACCGTATCAAAAGCAACCATCCGTGCCGAAGAGGCCGAACATTTCGGTCGTCTGGCTTCCGAGTGGTGGAACCCGAAGGGCAGTTCGGCAATGCTGCACCGGATGAATCCGGTTCGGCTGGGCTATATCAGGACCGCAATCGACACGCATTTTCAGACGGATAGCACCGATCTCAAGCCGTTGGCGGCCAAGACTGCGCTGGATGTCGGATGCGGCGCGGGGCTGCTGTGCGAACCGCTCGCACGGCTCGGAGCGCAGGTTACCGGCGTCGATGCGGCGCCAGAAAATATCGCTGCGGCACAGGCCCATGCGCTGGGCAGCGGGTTGGCGATCGATTACCGCTCGGGGGATCTTGCAGCGCTCGACCTCGGCCAGTTCGATCTGGTCACCGCGATGGAAGTGCTCGAACACGTCGCCGACAAGCCTGCTTTCCTTGCCGCGCTTGCCGCGAGCCTGAAACCGGGCGGGCTGTTGGTCCTGTCCACCCCCAACCGCACGCCGAAGAGCAGATTGCTGCTCGTCGGCGCCGCCGAAGCCGTCGGCGCGATCCCGCGCGGTACGCATGACTGGGACGATTTCGTGACGCTCGATGAACTGGACAAGCTGTTCGGCGAAGCCGGGCTGAAGCGCGATGAGACGCGCGGCATCTGCTTTTCGCCGCTGAAGGGTTTTCACCTGACGGACGATCTTTCGCTCGACATTATCTGCGCTGCACGGCACGGCTGACCCGCTATGGCGAAGCTGTCCGAACTCAAACCGCGTCCCGAGGACGAAAGCTTCCTGCGGCGCGTGTTCCTGCTGGTGTTCGTCGGAACACTGCTGACAGTCATCGTCTACACGCATGAACTGTTGCTACTGGCATTCGGCGCGCTGCTGGTCGCGCTGTTGCTGCAAGTAGTGCGCAATTTTTTTCAGCGACGGCTCAAGCTCGGGGAATCGCTCGCGCTGACGCTGGCGACGCTGCTGCTTCTCGCGGTGCTGGGGCTGATCGGTTACCTGTTCTACGCCGAGCTTGCCCACCAGACCGAAATGCTCGGGCGGGAATTGCCGCGCGCGTGGCAATCGATGCAGTCGCGGCTGGAGACCGGCGCAATTGGACGGCTCTTGCTGAGTTCGCTCCAGAACCGCTCGACGGTTACCTTCATCACCAATGAGATCGGCTCGATCACCAAGGGCTCCGCGCTGGTCCTGTTCAATCTCATCATCGTGATCTCTGCCGGGGTCTATTTCGCCGCCGACCCGAAGCGCTATCGGCGCGGGCTCGCGATGCTCAGCCCCAAATCCTATCGCCCGCTGGTCGACTGCACGCTGGGCGAGATCGGCGTCGCTCTCAAGCTGTGGCTGATTACTCAGTCTGTTTCGATGGTGGTGATGGGCGGCCTTTTCGCCCTCGGCCTTTACTGGTCGGGCGTTCCTGCGTGGGGCGCGCTGGGGCTGCTGGGCGGCCTCGCCGAGTTCATTCCCTATGTCGGTCCGATCGTTGCCATGCTCCCGGCATTCCTGCTCGCCGCCGCCGGGCAGGGATCGCTGTTCGGCGTGTTCATGACCTATGGCCTCGCGCGGATCGTGCAGGCGAATATCGTCACGCCGCTGGTAACGGGCCGCGTGGTTTCGGTCCCGCCGGGATGGTACATCTTCCTGATCCTGGGTTCAGGCTATGTCTTCGGTACCTTCGGCCTGTTCTTTGCCGGGCCGCTGGCCATCGCCGCCTACACCGCCTGGCTGGCACTCTATTCACGCGCGACCCTGGGCGACGAGGTCGATATGCCGGGCGGAAACAATCGCGCGAACGCGGACACCGAGGCTCAATAGTCCGGCAGGGTGAAATCGTCGGTCATCCCTGCGCCAAGGATCGGTCTGGACAGGAATGGCACCGCAGCGAGCAGCGTCGCCGCTTCGCGCAGGCCCACGCCCCACCAACTCTTCGGCGCGAAGAAGCCCTTTAGCCGTAGCGCACTCGCCTGCTTCTTCGCCAGATAGGCCTGCAAGCGCTGCTCATAGGCGGCAAAGGCGCGCGCATGATCGCCGTTCGCGTTGTGCAGCTCTCCCGCCAGCACATAGGCCTCGGTCATGGCGAGCCCGGTCCCCTCGCCCGCCAGCAAAGTCAGACAGGCTGCCGCGTCGCCAAGCAATGCGACACGCCCTTTGGCCCAGTGCGGCATGTATATCTGGCCAAGCTTGTCGAAATAGAGCGGCCCCGAATCTTCCAGCGCCGCGAGGATCGCATCGCATTCCCATCCTGTGCCGCCGAATATCCGCCGTAACGTCGTGCGCGCATCGTCGTCGTTCTGCGGTTCACGCTCGATCAGGCTGTCGGCAAACACGAACAGCACCATGGTGGTATCGTCCTTCAGGCTCGCGCGGCTGATCTGTCGGTTGGGGCGGGTGAACTGGACATAGGCCAGCTCGTCGCGCGGGCGGTATCCCTTGAGCGTTGCGGCGGCGACATGTAGCCCCAAAGGACGCTCGAACTGCTCCTGCGGCCCAAAGGCCATCGAACGGACTGCCGAATGCAACCCATCGGCCCCGACCAGCAGGTCGAACTCTTCATGCGAGCCGTCAGACAACGCGACCGACACCCCCTCCCCGCTTTCCTCATATCCAGTAACGGTAGTGCCGAAGCGCGTTTCGATCCCGTGACACGCATCAAGGATCGCAGCGGCCAGATCGCTGCGGGCGATGCTGAGATAATCGCCTCCTGCGATCTCCACGAACACGCTGGCGTCGATGGCGGCGGTCCTCATTCCACGCAGAGTATGCGATTCGAGCCGTTCGATGATGTAGCCGTCCTCGCGCAAGCGCGGGATCAGCCCCATCTTCCCTGCCACGCGATAGCCCGAGCCCCAGAAGTCGATGATATAGCCGCCGTCGCGAAAACCCTCGGCGCGTTCGAACAGTACCGGCTCATGGCCGTATTTCCTCAGCCACCAGGCCAGCGTCGGCCCGGCAATACCGCAGCCGTTAATCGCAACACGCATCCTCAGTCTCCGGCTGTCTTGGACGTCATCTCCTGCTTCGGGACCGCGCCCGGATCGTCCGTGAACACACCATCGACGCCCGCTTTCCTGAGCGCGGCAAAGGCGGCGGCGAAATCGCCGGTGCCGTTGGGATTGCTCCCCCGGCGCAGCATCGGCGGCAGGAAGGCGTTTTCCTTGCGCAAGGTCCATGCGTGAACCTTTAGGCCCGCAGAATGGGCGCGTGCGATGAGATCGGTGGGCTTGCCGTCAGGCGTGAACAGCAACCGCATATCCACCCCTATGACGCTCGCATATTGGGCGATATCCTTGAGGCCTGCGTCCGACAACATCGAGGCATAGGTGACGCCCGGCTCATCCGCCGGACCACCTTGCGCCTCGATCAATTGCACCAGCGGCAACGGCACCAGCTTGTGGAGCCTTTTCAGGGGACCGACTTCGAAACATTGGATGAAAACCGGTGCCCCTTCGTGATCCAGTCCCGCCTTCTTGAGCGCAGTGACCAGCAGGTCCACGCTGTCGATCCCGTCTGTCTGGAGCAGGAAAGTCGGGTGCTTGAGCTCGGGATAGATGCCGATGGTCCGCCCGGTTTCGGCTTCCTTCGCCTTCACCAGTTTGACGATCTCGGCAAACGTGGGGATCTGATAGAGCCCGTCGAAGCGCGCATTGGCGGGACGGACGCCGGGAATGCGTTCCTTTGCGCGCAGCGTCCGCAGTTCGGCGAGCGTAAAGTCCTCGGCAAACCAGCCGCTCACCAACCTTCCGTCGACTTCCTTGGAGCGGCGGCGGTCGGCGAATTCCGGATGGTCGGCGACATCGGTGGTACCGCCGATCTCGTTCTCGTGCCGGGCGACCAGCACCAGATCCTTGGTCACGACAAGGTCCGGCTCGATATAATCGGCCCCTTCGTCGATTGCGCGTTCATACCCTTCCAGCGTGTGCTCGGGCCGTTCGCCCGCCGCACCGCGATGGCCGATGACCAGCATATGATCCGCCGCCATCGCCGCCACGCCGGGAACGACGAGCGCGAGGGCGGTCAACGCCGCCAGCAGCGTCGCAATCAACCGCCTCAGCAAAACGCGTTCTCCCATTCGCTCTGGGTGAAGCCGACCAGCACGCGCTGCCCATCGGCATGTTCGGCCACCGGGCGCTTGATCATGCTGGGATGCGCTTCCATCAGTTTGAGCGCCTTGGCCCGGTCGATATCGGCTTTGTCATCCTCGGGCAGCTTGCGGAAGGTCGTACCGCGACGGTTGAGCAGGCATTCCCAGCCGCATTCATCGGCCCAAAGCGCAAGCTTGGCAGGGTCCGCGCCTTCCTTCTTGTAGTCGTGAAAATCATAGTCGAGGCCATTCGCCTCCAGCCATTTGCGCGCCTTCTTGATCGTGTCGCAATTGGGGATGCCGTAGATTTGGATCGTCACGCGGGAAGTCCTAAAATATGGAACACATGGAACACGGTCCTGAAGCAAAAAAGCGCCGAGTCCGCAAAGGCGTGGAACGCACTATTGGGGAGGCTGGATTGCGGCTTCATGACCGTCTGCCTAGCTGCTTGCAGCCTAGTAGGACAGGTGGGCATCCGCAATCGCCACCGCCAGCGCGTCGGCTGCGTCAGCGCCTGCGATCTGCGCGCCGGGCAACAGCACCTTGAGCATGGCCTGAACCTGGGCCTTTTCCGCGGCTCCAGTCCCCACGACCGCCTTCTTCACCGCCCGCGCGGCGTGTTCGCGCACCGGCACATTCGCGCGGCCGCAAGCGGCCAACACGCTGCCGCGCGCCTGCGCCAGCTTGAGCGTGGATTGCGGGTTCTTGTTGGCGAAGACTTCCTCCACCGCCACCCTGTCCGGCGCATGGGTCGCGATAACCGCGGCAATGGCATCATGCAGATGGTGGAGCCGTGCGGCAATCGGCGCCTTCGGATTCGTCGGCACCTCGCCATTGGCAACATGCGACAGGCGGCTGCCTTCCGAGCGGATCACCCCCCAACCCGTGCACGACAGCGAAGGGTCGAGGCCGAGGATCAGCACTCAGCCCCCGACTGTGAACCAGCCGCCCCAATACATGATCGCGGCGATCAGGATCAGCACGCAGCCGACCACGATCAGGTTACGCCAGATCAGCCCAACTTCTCCATGATTTCGTCAGAAATCTCGTAATTGCCCCAGACGGTCTGGACGTCATCGTCATCGTCGAGCGCATCGACCAGCTTGACCAGCGTGCCCGCGCCGCTTTCGTCCATTTCGACGGTAATGTTCGGCTTCCACGCCAGCTTGACCGTCTCGGCCTCGCCAAGGCTCTTTTCGAGAGCGGCGGAGACTTCGTGCAGCGCGTCGGCGGCGGTCCAGATGGTGTGCCCGTCCTCGCTGCTTTCGATATCGTCGGCGCCTGCTTCCATCGCGGCTTCGAGCACCTTGTCCTCGCTGCCCGCGCTCGCCGGATATTCGATCAGACCGAGGCGTTCGAAACCGTGGCTGACCGAGCCTTCCGAGCCAAGATTGCCGCCGTTCTTGCTGAACGCAGTGCGCACGTTGGTGGCAGTGCGGTTGCGGTTGTCGGTCAGCGCCTCGACGATCAGCGCGACGCCGCCCGGGCCATAGCCTTCGTAGCGCACTTCCTCGTAATCGTCGCCGCCCGCCTGCGCCGCCTTGTCGATCGCGCGCTGGATGTTGTCCTTGGGCATCGACTGCGCCTTGGCCGCGTTGACTGCGAGGCGCAGGCGCGGATTCATGTCCGGATCTGGCATCCCCATCTTGGCCGCAACGGTGATTTCGCGGGAGAGCTTGGAGAATTGGGCCGAGCGCTTTTTATCCTGTGCGCCCTTGCGGTGCATGATGTTCTTGAACTTGGAATGGCCTGCCATGGGAACCTTCGAAAATGATGCTGTAGGCGGGCCCTGAAGCGGACCCTGCGCTGTGCCCGCGCCTTATACCGAGGGCGGGTGGCTAGGCAACTGTCGGGGCAAACGAACGCGACGTCGCCCTCAAACCCGCACAGCCGTCCCGCTGGCGCTGACCATCAGCATCGAGCCGGTATCGCCGATCACCTCGTAATCGAGGTCGATTCCGACCACCGCATTGCCACCCAGCGCGCCGCATTCGGCCTGGATTTCCTCGATCGCCTGCTGGCGCGCGTCACGCAGGATGCGTTCATAGCTGCCCGAACGCCCGCCCACGATGTCACGGATATTGGCAAACAGGTCGCGGAACAGGTTCGCGCCAACGATGACCTCGCCGGTGACGATCCCGAGATATTCCTGGATCGGCCGACCTTCCAGCGTGGGTGTCGTGGTGACGGTAATTCCGCGTGCGTCTTTCCAAGGTCCGGCCATGTGATCCTCCTCCAGCTGGCTGGTGTATTGCTATACAAACACACCTTTTCGGTCAACCATTGACGACCGATCCACCGTTGGGATGCAGCACCTGCCCCGACATATAGGACGAGTCCTCGCAGGCGAGGAACAGGAAGGCGGGCGCGACCTCGTTGGGTTCGCCGGGGCGACCCATAGGCGTACCTTCCCCAAAATTCTCAAGCTTGTCTTCGCTCGCGCCGCCACATGGATTGAGCGGGGTCCAGATCGGGCCCGGTGCCACGCCGTTCACGCGGATGCCCGCGCCGGACAGATTGGCCGACAGCGAACGCGTGAAAGCGGTGATCGCCCCTTTCGTGCTCGAATAGTCGAGCAGTTCGGGCTCCCCTTCGTACATGGTCACACTGGTGCAATTGACGATGGTAGCGCCGCGCTTGAGATGCGGGCGAACTGCCTGAACCATGTAGAACATGGAGTAGATGTTCGACTGGAAGGTGCGTTGGAGTTGCTCCGGCGTGATGTCGCGGATGTCCTTGTCCGGGTGCTGTTCACCGGCGATCTGCACCAAGCAGTCGATTTGTCCGAACCGATCGATGGTTTCCGTCACCATGCGTTCCGCATCCGCCTTGTCCCCCAGATCGCAGGAGAATGTAAGTGCCTCACTCCCTTCCTCCTCGCACAGCTCGCGGGTTTTCTGTGCATCCTCGTCCTCGTCGAGATAGGCGATGGCCACCCTCGCCCCCTCACGTGCGAACAGCACGGCGGTCGCGCGACCGATACCGCTGTCGGCCCCGGTGATGATCGCAACCTTGCCCTTCATCCGACCCGAGCCGGGATAACGCGGCTCCCATTTGGGCTGGCGGTCGAGTTCGTGCTCGTTGCCCGGCCCGCCATCTTCTTCGATGCGCTCGATGAAGGTGGCGGTTCGGGTTCGGGTGAGAGTGTCGGTCATGGGGGTTCCTTCGATTGCGTGTTCGCAATCAGAACCATGTGGAAGCCGACCGCGTTCCGACCGGGAGGAGCATTTGCGGCGGACCGAGACCTCGCAACGCCGCGCTTCTTCAGCCGATGCCGAGCGCCGCCTTGTAGGTGTCGAGCACCATTTCCATCTCGCGCCGGTCGTCGGGCTTCATCTTACGAAGGCGCACGATCTGGCGCATGATCTTGACGTCATATCCAACCGCCTTGGCCTCGGCATAGACGTCGCGGATATCGTCGGCGATGCCCTTCTTTTCTTCCTCGAGGCGTTCGACCCGCTCGATCAGCAGGCGCAGGCGGTCATCTGTGGCTTCGGCCATCTAAATTTTCTCCGATTCATGGGGTAACTTTGGCGCCGCATAACGACCCAGAGCACATTGGTGAAGGCGTGCCCATACGATCTTACCAACTTCTCTGCAAAGGCAATCCGAACACGACTGGCGTGCTCAAAAGTTATGCGACAGTCCGCTTAGGTGCAAAATGCGGGGATCCACGAAGGCCTACTATCCGGTGTATTTTGATCGACTCTAACCGATTTGATGTACGGCATCGTTTGCGTCAGAAATGCTCGGGCGAAGTTTCGTTCACAGCTGTTACCCTGCCAGAGCGGGACTATTCGGCCATTATCGAGCGCGTAAAGAAAAAATAGAGAATGTGCGTTATATTTTTGATTTATAGATATTTTTTTATAAAAATTGATCCATCGATGATCGTTCCACCAATCAGGTTGCGCAACCGCCTTGCCGCCGCGTTCGATTTGCCAGCCTGGCGACGCCCAGAGCAGTGAATATAATGGCCTTCCTTTTCCTGCCAAGTATTCTGCAATATTTCTGTAGTCATTGATAGAAACAACATATGGATCAACAAAGTATCCGTCGGACGGTAAACTATCTATAGAAGATTCAAAATCCTCCCAATTAGTCTTGAAAGTAACCCATTGCACAAAACTTCTTTCAGGAAATTTTCTCTTTAATATTCTGTATAACTTTCCCAGATATTCAAATCGCTCGTTCGACATCATATTTTCTTCATCGAGAGTAATTGCTTCGAGCGGAACGTCAGAAAGGGTGTTGAGGAATTTTTCTTCTTCAGCTGCTACACGCTCGGGGTCCGGCAAAGGGGCCCGACCCAACCGCTGATTGATCGAACTCATAAATTCCAGATCGATAATGACGCGATGACCCGACATCGCCAAACTTCGTATGTCATCGGCAACAGAAGGGCTGCTCAGCTCTAGGTTATACTGCACAACCACAAGGTCGCTCGCTTTGGCAACCTCAGGAGGCCAAGCTGACCGGCTATATGCGTAAATCCCTGTTGCCTCATCACCCGCAGCGGCATCTGCGGAACTTTGCACCATAACCTTTGTGGTCGATGCGACGAAAACCGTAATAAGAAGCAGAAAAACGTAACGCATCACACCTTTAGATTCCCGGACACCACGTGAATAGAAGCTGGCCAACTGGCGCTCGAACCCTTTTCTTGTGTCGCTGAAAGGATTGAACACTAAATCGACCAAAATACAGATTCATCAAAGTATCTTCTGCCTAAGATTGTTACAAAGAGTTTCGCTTCACGCTCGCCGCCATCCGGTCGAGTTGCTCCTGAGTCGCCGGGCTCTGGTAACGGTCCTTCCATTCATCCATCGGCATTCCGTGGATCAGCTCGCGCGCGGCCGCCTTGTCGCCTTCGAAACCCGCATCGCAAATCCAGTCGGCGAGGCAATTGCGGCAGAAGCCCGCCAGCCCCATCAGCTCGATATTCTGCGCATCGTGACGGTGCTGCAAATGGCGCACCAGCCTGCGAAACGCCGCCGCCGCCACATCGTCGGGCAGCGCGTCGAGCGCCTGTTTTTTCGTATTCACTGCAATACTCCTTCAAACTGTCTCACGCCTCTGCCATAGGGCGCATCGATGCAGAAATTCGAGCCCCGCGACCGCAAGGTCAAGATCCTCGCCACCGTCGGCCCTGCCAGCCGGTCCCCCGAAATGCTCGAACGGCTGTTCAAGGCCGGGGTGGACGCCTTCCGCGTCAACATGAGCCACGGCGATCAGGATACCCACGCCCAGACCATCGCCGCAATCCGCGCGGTAGAAAAGAAATTCGGTCGTCCGATCGCGATCCTCGCCGACCTGCAAGGGCCAAAACTGCGCGTCGGCACGTTCAAGGATGGCAAGGCGGTTATCCGTCATGGCGGACATTTCACCCTCGACCGGAAACAGGAGCCGGGCGACGAGAACCGCGTGCAACTGCCTCACCCCGAATTGTTCGGGCTGATGGAAAAGGGCCAGCGGCTGCTGATCAATGATGGCAAGATCCGCCTGCGCGTTATCCGTGCGAGCGAGGACGAGATCCTCTGCTCTGCCGAGGTCGGCGGGGTCATTTCGGACCGCAAGGGCGTCAACGTACCCGACGCGGAGGTTCCGATCCCGGCACTGACCGACAAGGACCGGCGCGACCTCGCCTTCGCGATGGCGCAAGGGGCGGACTGGATCGGCCTCAGCTTTGTCCAGCGGCCCGAAGATCTGGCCGAAGCGCGCAAGCTGATGGGCGGGAAAGGCGCGCTGTGCGCCAAGATCGAAAAGCCGATGGCAGTGCGCCGCCTCGACGAGATCATCGAGCTGTCTGACGGCATCATGGTCGCGCGCGGCGATCTGGGCGTGGAACTGGAGCCGCAGGAGGTCCCGCCGCTGCAAAAGCAGATCGTCGGCGCCGCTCGCCATGCGGGCAAGCCGGTGATCGTCGCGACGCAGATGCTCGAATCGATGATCGAAAGCCCTGCCCCGACCCGCGCCGAAGTCTCCGACGTCGCCAATGCGGTTTACGACGGGGCCGACGCGGTGATGCTGAGCGCGGAAACCGCGGCGGGCGACTGGCCGGAAGAGGCCGTCACCATCATGGACAAGATCGCCGTGCAGGTGGAACGCGACAGCGCTTATCTGGCGCGCGTGCGCTTCCTCGACACGCCGCCCGACCGCACCACCGCCGATGCGCTGGCCCATGCCTGCATGACCATCTCCGACACGGTGACGATCCGCGCGGTCACGGTATTCACCGGTTCGGGTTCCACCGCCCGCCGCGTGGCGCGCGAACGCCCGAGCGTGCCGATGCTGGTGCTGACACCTTCGAACACTACGGCGAGACGGTGCGCACTCTTGTGGGGCGCTCATGCCGTGGCGACCAAGGACATCGGCAGTTTCGAAGAGATGATCGCCAAGGGCAAGCGGATGGCTCTGCGCCACGGCTTTGCACAGGGCGGCGACAAGCTCATCGCTCTGGCGGGTGTGCCCTTCGGTACACCGGGATCGACCAATCTCATCCATGTGGTGACACTGTCCGGGAACGAACTGGACCATCACGACGGCTGACGCGTCCGGAAACTTTGTCGTGGCGCCCAATTGCCTGTGCGGACGGCTACGGAGAAAAATTTCATGGCGAAGAATGTGGCGCAAATCGTGGTCGATGCACTCGAACAGGCGGGCGCGCGGCGGATTTACGGCATTCCCGGCGATACGATCAATCATTTCACCGATGCGGTCGCCAAGTCGAACCTGCGCTGGGTCCATGTCCGCCACGAAGAGGCCGGAGCACTGGCCGCGGGCGGAGAATCCTATTTCACCGACGAGTTGACTGTCTGTGCGGGCACTTGCGGGCCGGGCTCGCTGCATTTCGTCAATGGCGTTTACGAGACCCACCGCAACGGCGCGCCGATGGTGCTGATCGCCTCGGACGTGGCGCGCAACGAGAGCGGGTTCAACTTCCCGCAGGAAGTGGACCAGCGCAAGGTCTACGAGCAACACTCGCATTTCTGCGAATATATCTCTCACCCGTCACAAGCGCGGCGCATCGTCGCAAAGGCGGCGCAAACGGCGCTGACCAAGCGCGGCGTCGCGGTGGTGATCGTCAACGGCGACATGTTCACCCAGACCGACAAGGACGAGCAGGCTTGGGGGGTCATGCGCCCGCAGCCACGCTGCTTGCCGAGCGAAGCAGAGCTTTCCGAACTCGCCCGCATGGTGGACGAGGCTGACAAGGTCACCCTCTATGCCGGGATCGGCGCGCGCGATGCGCTCGAACAGATCCGCGCCTTTTGCGACAAGGTGAAGGTGCCGATGGTCCACACCACCCGCGCCAAGCAATGGCTGGAGCCGAACAATCCTTTCAACGTCGGGGTCAACGGCATTCTCGGCAATCGTGCTGGCGTCAACGCGCTGGAACGCGCCGACCTTGTCATCACGCTCGGCTGCGACTTCGCCTATACGCAATATTATCCCGACAAGAAGATTGCCCAGATCGATATCGAACCGACCCATCTCGGACGGCGCTCGCCGGTCGACCTTGGGCTGGTCGGCGATGCGGCCAGCACTCTTGAAGCGTTGACCCCGCTCGTGCGTGCGCGCAGCGATACGGCGCATCTGTCCCAGCAGCAGGCCGAATGGGCGGAGGACCACAAGGGTTACAAGGATGCAGGGAAAGAGAGCGATCCGACGCTGATCCACCCGCAATATGTCGCCAATCTTCTCAACGAGAAGGCGGCCGAGGATGCGATCTTCACTGCCGATGGCGGATCGCCGATGGTCTGGCTGCTGCGTCACCTCGATGCCAACGGGAAGCGCGGCTTCCTCACCAGCCTGCTCCACGGCACCATGGCCAATGCCTATCCGCAGGCGATGGGAGCCAAGCTAGCCTATCCCGAACGGCAGGTGATCGCGATGTGCGGCGACGGCGGCATGACCATGCTGATGGGGGACCTGCTGACCCTGGTTCAGGAACAGATCCCTGCAAAGCTGCTCATCTTCAACAACGGTTCGCTCGGTTTCGTCGAAATGGAGCAGCGCGTGGAAGGGCTGGTCGATCACTACACTGGCCTGAAGAACCCGGATTTCGCGCGCGTCGCCGAGGCTTGCGGCCTGAATGGTCGCCGGGTCGAGAATGCCAATGACTTGCCTGCGGCAATGGATGCCTGGCTGGCCGAACCCGGCCCCGCCCTGCTCGATGTGAAGGTCAACCGCGTCGAGCTGGTGATGCCGCCGAAGATCGAAGCTTCGCAGGTCGCATCGACGGCCATGTTCGGCGTCAAAGCCGTGCTTGACGGGCGCAGCAGCGAGGTAATTTCATTGTTGCGAGACAATTTCCTGCGCTGAGATTGCCTGCCGGGCGGCGTCCGTACCAGCAGGAACGATTGCGTTCAGTTGTAGCCGTAACCGTTGTTGCTGTCGCCCATCATGCTTCCGGCACCCTGTTGCGAGAGCGAATGCATTTCACGGCTGATGTCATCGGGATGGACGCCGGCATAGGCCAGTGCGCCGGTGATGATCGCCACGCTGATGAGAATTCGCTTGAACATGACAGCATGTATTGCGCCCGGAGCGGTTAAGTCCAATTTGAAAAATTGGGTTAAAACCGCGTTCACGCCTGGTCGGAAAAGCCCGCGAGGAACGTCGTGACGTTGGCACCGAGCGCGCCGACCGCATAGCCTCCTTCCATCACGATCACGCCCGGCAGGCCGAGCTTGGCAATGATCGCCCCCATCGCGCGATAATCGGCGGTTGCGAGACGGAACTGCGAGATCGGATCGCCTGCGAACGTATCCGCACCAAAGCTGACGACCAGAAATTTCGCCCCCCAGGCCGCGATCCGTGCACATATATTTTCGAGCACAGGACGATAGCCGTTCCAATCAGTGCTGCGCGGTAGCGGCACATTGATCGTCGCGCCCTCCCCGCCACCGCTGCCGCACTCATCTGCGTGGCCCCAGTAGAACGGGAAATCGGTTGTGGGATCGGCATGGATCGAGGCGAACAGGACGTCCCCATCGTCGTAAAAGATATCCTGCGTGCCATTGCCATGATGGTAATCGACGTCGAGGACCGCGACCGGACTCAAACCTTGCGAGACCGCTTGCCGCGCGACGATGGCTGCGTTGTTGAGGTAGCAATAGCCGCCCATGTAATCCGCCCCCGCATGATGACCCGGAGGTCGGCAGGCGGCGAAGGCAAAACGTTCCTCGCTCCGCGCCACCGCATCGAACGCCGACAGAGCTGCTTGAGCTGCACCATATGCTGCTGCCCAAGTGCCCGCGGCAATCGGCGTCGCCGCATCCATGGCGTGCGCGCCGATGCGTGCATCGATTCGTGCCAACGATAGCTTGCGGCGACCGACGATCGGGAATGTATAGCCGATCGCATCGCCGCTGCGCCCGGCGGCAAGCCAGTCGTCATGCGCGGATTTGAGGAAGGCGACATAGCTTTGATCGTGAACGGCGAGAATCGGATCAAGGCCGAAATCGCGAGCCTCCTCCACTTCGCCAAGTGCATTCAAGATAGTCGTCAGCCGTGCGGGCGTTTCAGCATAATCCGTCCACTCGCCATTGTTCAGCTCACGCAGGGGTGCGTGACGCAACTGGTCCGGGTGGTGGAAAATTCTCACCCGGCCTTGCCTGCCCGTTCAAGCCGGGCGCGCGCGCGCTCTTCGCCGATAAGCGGCAGCAAGTGCGCCATGTCCGGACCATGGTCCATCCCCGTCAGTGCCTGCCTCAGAGGCAGGAACAAAGCCTTGCCCTTGCGCCCGGTCTCCTGCTTGAGCGTATCGGCAAGCGCGTGCCACGGGTCCTCCTTCCAGCTCATTAGCTTGGCCGCTTCGACAAGGAAGACACGATCCTCGTCAGCGAACTCGGGCGTTTCGATCGGGCCGGTGACAAGCTTCCACCAGTCGGCGGCTTCACCGACACGAACAAGATTGGGACGGATCGCCAGCCATCCCGCTTCGTCCATCCCATCGGGCAGGCGCGTCGAGATCGTTTCATAATCCAGCGCATGGACGATGCCCGCATTGAGTCGGTCGAGATCAGCATCGTCGAATTTTGCCGGCGCCCGACCGAAACTGCTCAGGTCGAAAGTCTCGATCAGTTCCGACCGCTCGGCAATAGGCTCGACCGGCTGAGACGTACCCAGCCTTGCGAGCAGCGCCAGCAGCGCCTGCGGCTCGATCCCGCGCTCGCGGAAGGCATCACACCCGAGCGAGCCGAGCCGCTTGGACAGCTTGCCCTCACTACCCACCAGCAATGCCTCATGAGCAAAATTCGGGATGGTTCTTGCTGCACTATACTGTGCAGCAATTGCCGCGGTAAACATCTGTATTTGAACGGCAGTATTCGAAACATGATCCTCACCGCGCAAGACGTCGGTGATGCCCATATCGAGATCGTCGATCACGCTTGGCAGCATGTAGAGCCAGCTGCCGTCCGCGCGCCGGATCACCGGGTCGGAAAGCTGCGCCGGATCGAATTTCTGCGTGCCTCTGACCCCGTCCTCCCACTGGATCGGCTCGGCGTGATCGAGCTTGAAACGCCAGTGTGGCGCGATACCCTGCGCTTCCTTTTCCGCGCGCTCCTCCGCACTCAAAGCCAACGCCGCACGGTCGTATATCGGCGGCAGGCCACGCCCGAGCTGTATCTTGCGCTTGAGATCGAGTTCCTGCGCGGTCTCGTAGCAGGGATAGACGCGTCCGGCGGCCTGAAGCGCGGAAAACACTGCTTCATACAACGCCAGTCGCTGTGACTGGCGTTCCTCGCCATCCGGTTCGATCCCCAGCCATGCAAGATCAGCGCGGATCGACTCGACATACTCTTCGCGGCTGCGCTCGGCATCGGTGTCGTCGATGCGCAGCAGGAACCGCCCGCCATGCTTCTTGGCCAGCAGCCAGTTGTGGAGCGCGGTGCGGATATTGCCAACGTGGAGGCTGCCCGTCGGGGACGGTGCGAAACGGGTGGTGGTAATAGTCATGGTGCCGCGCCGATACCGCTTGCAGAGCGGCTTGGCGAGAGGCGAGAGAGTCCGCTTGCGCAGCGCGTGGGATCAGGCGTGCCGCCTGCCCTTCTTGCGCGCGATCGCCGCCTTGAGCGCACGGCGATAATTGAGCACCCCGTCATCCTCACCCGCATCCGTCGCTTCGAACATGTGCTGATCGATCTCGGCGCCCGCCATTGGCTTTTGGATGAAGAAGCCTTGCGCCTCATCGCAGCCGAGCTTGCGCAGCAGCGCCAGCTGTTCCGCGTTCTCGACCCCTTCCGCTATGGTATACATGCCCAGCGCATCGGCGAGCTGCGCAATCGTCCCGACGATCGCGCGCGCTTCTTCGCTGGCAGTGATGTCGACTACGAAATTCCTGTCGATCTTGATCCGGTCGAAGGGGTAGCTGCGCAGATAGCTGAGCGACGAGTAACCCGTCCCGAAATCGTCGAGCGCCATGCTTGCACCAAGATCGCGCAGACGGCGCATCGTGCCGAGCCCCGCGTCGCCATCGCGGATCAGCACACTTTCGGTAATTTCGAATTCGACCCGTTCCGGCGCTATGCCGGTGGTGACGAGCAATTCGCGGATCGTCGGCACCAGTTGCGCATCGCGCATTTGCGTCACCGACAGGTTGATGGCGATACGGAAATCCCCGTCCCATTCGCGCAATTCGTTCAGGCTGTTGCGGATCACCCAATAGCCCAGCGGAAGGATCAACCCGCTGTCTTCTGCAATCGGCAGGAATTCGTCCGGCGTCAGCAACCCGCGACGCGGATGATTCCAGCGCACCAGCACTTCGAAGGCGCTTATGGCACTGCTGTCGAGATCCATGATCGGCTGATAATAGAGCCGCAGCTGATCGCCCTCGATCGCTTGGCGCAGCTCGGTTTCGATCTGCCGGCGCTTCCTGGCGGCGCGATCGATCGCCTCGTCGAACAGCGCAAACTCGTCACGTCCCTTGGCCTTGGCCGCGTAAAGCGCGAGATCGGCCCGCCGCATGAGCTCGGCCGCATCGCACACCTTGCTGGCATCGTTTTCGGCCTGACAACGTGCGATGCCGATACTGGTCGAGACGCAGAAGGTCTGGCCATCGATACGGAACGGCGCGCGCGCGACGGCGAGGAAGCGGTGCGCGCGCTCCATCAGCATCCCATCGCCCGCGCTGGTGCGCATCAGCACCGCGAATTCGTCCCCACCGAGCCGGGCGACCAGATCGCCATCGCGCACTTCGCCCGCGAGCCGCGCGCCCATCTGGCTGAGCAAGGCATCGCCCATTCCGTGCCCCTGCGTGTCGTTGATAGCCTTGAAATCGTCGAGATCGAGATAGAACAGGGCGACCTCGCGCGGGCTGCTGGCCGCGGCCAGCGCCGTGCGCAATTCACGGTCGAAGCAATAGCGGTTGGCAAGCCCGGTGAGCTGGTCGAAATGGGCCATGTGCTGGACCTGCTGTTCGACCATCCGCGCCTCGGTCACGTCCCGCCCGACGCCTGTGATCCTTGCGCCGGATTGAGGTCTTGCGGAGAGCGACCACCAGCGCTGTTCGCCCGCCACGGACAGCGAAACCACCAGATCGCGAAAAGGGGCACGATCGGCCAGCAGGTCGGCAAGCCGGTCACGCGATTCCCCCGCGTCGAACAGCTCCAGCAAGCGGCGGCCGGTGAGCCCTTGCGGATCAATTCCGGCGACCTCGGCCAGCCTGGGTGAGACTTCGCACAACACACCCGCATCGTCGAGCGTCCAGAGAAAATCCGATGCTTGCGCCTCGTATTCATGGAGCAGGACGCGCACAGTATCCTCGCTCTGACGACGCAGCAATTCACCCTCGCACGCCCGGCGAAAGGCCAAATCCTGAACACGGATCATGATCAACAGCGAAAGTGCATAAACAACGATCAATGCGATGATCGCGAGGGCATCGTGTCCGGCGATAATCCATGCCGCCAGAGCGAGGCCGCCACCGACCGTGACAATATGCACCTGCGCTGCTCGCGGGACGTTACGGTGCGCCAGCAGCACCGTATTGAAGATGGCTGCTCCGACCAGACCAAGCACGGCATGTTGCAAGCCATCGCCGAAGAAGGCAGCAAAGATGAAACCGGATGACCAGGCCACGCTGCCCGCCATCAGCACCGCATTCACCTGTTTCCAGCGCAGCTGACTGACCCGATCGTCCGCCAGTTCGACGCGTAATTGCGCGGCGAGCACGAGACGCAGGCCAATGATCAGGAAGGCGAAAGCAGCCCATGGTGCGATCAGCGTCAGCGGCGCGTCTGCAGCAAAACTCGCCAGCAGCACCAAGACGGAGGCAATCGCAGGTGCCAGCGCGAGCGAAGAGGATTGCGCAAACTGCTCGAGCCTGCGCCGCAGCATCAGGCGATCGAGTGTTACCGCATCATATTCGCCGTCAGCCGAAAATGCCGCCTGATTGATCGCCCTGTCCCGCTGTTGCCACTATTCGTCCCTTGTTAAAGCACAATTTTCCTTCAAGGGACATCGAAAAGCGGTTGCAAACAAGGTCCGGGACACCCGCAGACATCAAGCCGGTCGAGTGCCCCGAGACCCGGAAGCGACAAGCCAGCGAAGCGGCTTGACGTGCGGTTGTCGCCCCTGCCGACAACGTCCCTGCTGGCCCGAAGACCGGCAAGGACGCTGGTATGCATTGCTCAAATCGCAATCAGGCGAAGGTGAGATTCACCTTTTGCCGACGTGAAGCGCGGAGCGCTCCACCTACAGCACCGAAGCCGAGGATCAGCATCAGCCAGGTCGCCGGTTCGGGAACTGCGCCGCCAGTGATTTCACGGGTGAGCTTCGTCCTCAGCGACGATTCGAACGCCGCGAAGTTACTCGCCGTCAGGGAGAATGAACCGGTTCCGCCCACCACATTGGTACAGTCGGCTCCGGCACCGATACCGATACAGTTGATCTGATCAATCCCTGCACCAAGCGCATCGGCAACCGATGTTCCCATGCTTCCGATGCCATCGGTGGATACATCAATGATCTGGCGGTTGGACGAGACACCGTTGCCGACGATATCGGCTCTCGCTGCGTCGATCGCACTGCCGATATTGGTGCCGCCGGCGGTGTAAGCCATATTGGTCAAGGCGGTGATCAGGGCACTGAAGTTACCCGAAGTAATCTCCGCCATCGAGAAAATCGTCGTGGTGGAACTGGCAAATCGGTACACTCCAATCGCAATCGTGCCATCCTGAGGCAGTATCGAAGTATCGCTCAGGGCATTGATATAGGCTTGGCGCTGGAGGTTGAAATTAGCCGATCCAATGCTCCCGGACGCGTCCAGCGCCAAGGCGAGTTCAATGGTGGCCGCTGATGCCGGCGCCGCCATCGCAAAAGTCGATGCTGCGCCAAGCGCGGTCAGTAGAAGCTTTTTCATGATATTCCCTCTTTCGGTTTTGAAATCGTATCAACGACCCGAAAGACGCGAGCGAATTTACCCGCGTCAGGGAAAGTGCGTGTTTTTGGCGACTGTCTTTTTTGAGGCGACCGGTCTCTGTCTTTGTGCCAACTACCGGAACAAGAGCCGGAGGCGCACACCGCTTAAGATGAACTTTTGGTAATGTTTGTGGTTCGAGGCGTCAATAGCGTTGATGAGTAGCGCCGCATTTGTCCCGGATTGGAACAGAATACCGGACATAACAAAAACCCCGCCGGATCGCTCCGGCGGGGTTCCTGAAATGAACGCTATGGCTGTCGGGTTCAGGCGTTCGTCTCGCCTTCGTCCGACTGCTCGAGATACTCGCCAGCATCGGCATCGGTGCCGTGGGTTTCACCCTCGACCTTCGCCAGCGGATCGTCACCGATGTCGTCGGCGGGATCGCGCTGCAGCTCGGCTGCGTGCTCTTCCTCGGCGGTGTTGGCTGCGATGATCGCCTCCTGCGCCTTTTTCCACTGAGCCTTGAGCGCGGCGTCGCGGCTGGAGGCGGTGACCCGCAGCCGGTTCATGCCTGCGCCCGTACCGGCAGGAATCAGGCGGCCGACGATCACGTTCTCCTTGAGGCCGATCAGCGTGTCCTTCTTGCCCTCGACCGAAGCCTGGGTGAGCACGCGGGTCGTCTCCTGGAACGAAGCCGCAGAGATGAACGAGCGCGTCTGTAGGCTCGCCTTGGTGATCCCGAGCAGGATCGGCTTGCCTTCTGCCGGCTTCTTGTTCCTCGCCAGCTTGGAGTTGAGCGCGTTCATCTCTTCCAGATCGACCTGCTCGCCCGGCAACAGCGTGGTGTCGCCGCCATCGGTGATCTCGACCTTCTGCAGCATCTGGCGAACGATCACCTCGATGTGCTTGTCGTTGATCTTCACGCCCTGCAAGCGATAGACTTCCTGGATTTCGTTCACGAGATATTCGGCCAGCGCCTCGATTCCGAGAACTTCCAGAATGTCGTGCGGGTTGGGCGAGCCCGAGATGAGCGTATCGCCCTTCTTAACGAAGTCGCCTTCCTGGACGTCGATCACCTTGGTCTTGGGGATCAGGTATTCGACTGCATCCCCTTCCTCCGGCACGATCGCGATCTTGCGCTTCGCCTTGTATTCGCGAACGAATTCGATCCGCCCCGAAATCTTGGCGATAATCGAATTGTCCTTCGGCAGACGCGCTTCGAACAGCTCGGCAACACGCGGCAAACCGCCGGTGATGTCGCGCGTCTTGGCAGCTTCACGCGATGCACGTGCAAGGATGTCACCCGCCTCGACCTGCTGGCCATCGTCAACCGACAGCGTGGTGCCCGGAGCCAGCATGTAACGCTGGGCTTCGGTTTCGCCATCGTCCGTCTGGCCTTCGCCCATCAGGGTCATGCGTGGACGCAAATCGTCCTTCTTCTTGCGACCGGTGGTACGCAGTTCGGTGACGACGCGCTGGGCGATACCGGTGGCATCGTCCACACGTTCTTCCATGGTCGTGCCGTCGATCAGGTCCTGGTATTTCACCACGCCCGACTGCTCGGTGATGATCGGCAGCGAGAACGGATCCCATTCCGCCAGACGATCGCCTTCCTTCACCTTGGCGCCATCCTTGTGCATCAGCACGGTACCGTAAGGCACCTTGTGGATTTCACGCTCGCGGCCCTCGGCGTCGATCACCGCCAACTCGCCGTTGCGGGCGAGCGAGAGGATACGGCCCTTTTTGTCGGTGATCGTGGGCATGTCGCGATACACGACCTTACCGTCGGAAACCGATTCGAGGTGGCTCGTTTCGTTGAGCTGCGCCGCACCGCCGATGTGGAAGGTCCGCATCGTCAGCTGGGTGCCGGGCTCACCGATCGACTGCGCCGCGATGACGCCCACCGCTTCGCCGATGTTCACCGGCGTACCGCGGGCAAGGTCACGGCCATAGCATGTCGCGCAAACGCCCTGTTCGGCTTCGCAGACCAGCGGGCTGCGGATCTTGGCCTGCTGGACCTCGGCTTCTTCGATGGCCTTGACCATCGGTTCGTCGAGCAGCGTGCCGGCCTTGACGATCACTTCGCCGGTGGCGGCGTTGGTGATGTCTTCCGCCGTGGTGCGACCGAGGATGCGCTCGCCGAGCGAGGCGATCACGCTGCCACCCTGCACGATGGCGCGCATCACCAGCGCGTTCTCGGTCTTGCAGTCGTCCTCGACGATCACGCAGTCCTGCGACACATCGACCAGACGACGGGTCAGGTAACCCGAGTTCGCCGTCTTGAGCGCGGTATCGGCCAGGCCCTTACGGGCGCCGTGGGTCGAGTTGAAGTACTCAAGGACGGTCAGGCCTTCCTTGAAGTTCGAGATGATCGGCGTTTCGATGATCTCGCCCGAAGGCTTGGCCATCAGGCCGCGCATACCGGCGAGCTGCTTCATCTGCGCTGGCGAACCACGCGCACCGGAGTGGCTCATCATGTAGATCGAGTTGATCTGCCCCTGCTTGCCATCGTCGTCGATCGGCTGCGAGCGGATTTCCTCCATCATGGCGTCGGCCACCTGGTCGCCGCACCGGCTCCAGGCGTCGATCACTTTGTTGTACTTTTCCTGCTGGGTGATCAGACCGTCCTGATACTGCTGCTCGTAATCGGCCACCAGCGTCTTGGTATCGTCGACCAGCTTGTCCTTGGCGAGCGGGATGATCATGTCGTCCTTGCCGAACGAGATGCCGGCCTTGAACGCGTTGCGGAAGCCGAGCGACATGATCGCGTCGGCGAACAGCACCGTGTCCTTCTGGCCGGTGTGACGATAGACCTCGTCGATCACGTCGCCGATGTCCTTCTTGGTCAGCAGGCGATTGACGATGTCGAATGGCACCTTGTGGTTCTTCGGAAGACATTCGCCGATCAGCATCCGGCCCGGTGTGGTGACGAAACGCTTCATCACGACCTTGCCGTCTTCCTCGGCCTGCGGGACGCGCGCCATGATGCGCGTGTGCAACGTCACGGCCTTGGTTTCGAGCGCCTGGTGCACTTCGGCCATGTCGGAGAATACCGGCAGCTTCTCGTGCTTTTCGCCCTTCTCGCCCTCGGTAAATTCGGGCTTCTTCTCCTGCCGCTCCATGGACAGATAGTAGATCCCCAGCACCATGTCCTGCGAGGGCACGATAATCGGCTTGCCGTTGGCGGGCGAGAGGATGTTGTTGGTGCTCATCATCAGCACGCGCGCTTCCAGCTGCGCCTCGAGGCTCAGCGGGACGTGCACGGCCATCTGGTCACCGTCGAAGTCGGCGTTGAAGGCCGAGCACACCAGCGGGTGAAGCTGGATCGCCTTGCCTTCGATCAGCACGGGCTCGAACGCCTGGATGCCGAGACGGTGGAGCGTCGGCGCGCGGTTGAGCAGCACCGGATGCTCGCGGATCACCTCGTCGAGGATGTCCCAGACTTCCTTGCGCTCCTTCTCGACCCACTTCTTCGCCTGCTTGAGCGTCATGCTCAGGCCCTTGGCGTCGAGGCGGGCGTAGATGAACGGCTTGAACAGTTCGAGCGCCATCTTTTTGGGCAGGCCGCACTGGTGCAGCTTCAATTCCGGACCGGTCACGATGACCGAACGGCCCGAATAGTCCACGCGCTTACCCAGAAGGTTCTGACGGAAGCGGCCCTGCTTGCCCTTGAGCATGTCGCTGAGCGATTTCAGTGGACGCTTGTTGGCGCCGGTGATCACGCGGCCACGACGGCCGTTGTCGAACAGCGCGTCGACCGCTTCCTGCAACATGCGCTTCTCGTTGCGGACGATGATGTCCGGCGCGCGCAGCTCGATCAAGCGCTTGAGGCGGTTGTTACGGTTGATGACACGGCGATAGAGATCGTTGAGATCGGAGGTGGCGAAACGGCCACCGTCGAGCGGCACCAGCGGGCGCAGTTCGGGCGGAATGACCGGGATCACTTCGAGGATCATCCATTCGGGGCGGTTGCCCGATTCGATAAAGCTTTCCACGACCTTCAAACGCTTAATGATCTTCTTGGGCTTGAGGGTCGACTTGGTCTCCTCCAGCTCGGTCAGCAGATCCTCGCGCTCCTGCTCGAGGTCGAGATCCATGAGCATGAACTTGACCGCCTCGGCGCCGATACCGGCGGAGAAGGCGTCCTCGCCATATTCATCCTGTGCTTCGAGCAGTTCGTCCTCGGTCAGCAGCTGGAACTTCTCCAGCGGCGTCAGACCCGGCTCGGTGACAATATAGGCTTCGAAGTAGAGGACGCGCTCGAGCTGCTTCAATTGCATGTCGAGCAGCAGGCCGATCCGCGAAGGCAGCGACTTGAGGTACCAGATATGCGCGACCGGCGCGGCCAGTTCGATATGGCCCATCCGCTCGCGGCGGACCTTGGTCACGGTCACTTCGACGCCACATTTTTCGCAGACAACGCCCTTGTACTTCATGCGCTTGTACTTGCCGCACAGGCACTCGTAGTCCTTCACGGGGCCGAAGATGCGCGCGCAGAACAACCCGTCACGCTCGGGCTTGAACGTGCGGTAGTTGATCGTTTCCGGCTTCTTGATCTCGCCGAAGGACCACGAGCGGATACGCTCGGGGCTGGCGATGCCGATCTGGATCTCGTCAAACGTCTCGGGCTTGGCGAGTTGGTTGGTGAATTTGGTCAGTTCGTTCATTTCTCACATCCCTTTGAGGGAAAAATCCGGGGCGGTTGAGGCGGGCGGCCATGACGGCCGCCCCACCCAGATTATTCAGCCGCGATCTGCATGCCGTCGTCGTCGTCCTCGTCGGCCAACGACTTGAGTTCGACGTTGAGGCCCAGGCTGCGCATTTCCTTGACGAGCACGTTGAAGCTCTCCGGAATGCCGGCCTCGAAGGTGTCGTCACCCTTGACGATCGCCTCGTAGACCTTGGTGCGGCCGACCACGTCATCGGACTTCACGGTCAGGATTTCCTGCAACGTGTAGGCCGCGCCGTATGCCTGCAGCGCCCAGACCTCCATCTCGCCGAAGCGCTGGCCGCCGAACTGCGCCTTGCCGCCCAGCGGTTGCTGGGTGACGAGCGAGTAGGGGCCAATCGAGCGAGCGTGGATCTTGTCGTCGACAAGGTGGTGGAGCTTGAGCATGTAGATGATGCCCACGGTCACCTTGCGGTCGAACGCCTCGCCCGTGCGGCCATCGTAGAGTACCGACTGGCCGGACCCGTCGAGACCCGCCTTCTGCAGCTGGGTCGTTACGTCGCCTTCGCGTGCACCGTCGAACACCGGGGTGCCCATCGGAACGCCCGTAACGAGGTTGGAAGCAAGTTCGATCACCTCGTCCGCGGAGCGGCTTTCGATGTCGGCATGATACTGCTCGCCATAGACGTCCTTGAGCTTGTCGACGATCGCAGCGGGCGGCTTGCCCTCGGTCGTGTCGGGATTGGCAGCGCGCCATTCCTCAAGCTGGCGGCCGATCTGCTGACCCATTTCACGCGCGGCAAAGCCGAGGTGGGTTTCGAAGATCTGCCCCACGTTCATACGTGAAGGCACACCCAGCGGGTTGAGCACGATATCGACCGGGGTCCCGTCCTCGAGGAAGGGCATGTCTTCCTGCGGCAGGATCCGGCTAATGACGCCCTTGTTACCGTGGCGGCCGGCCATCTTGTCGCCCGGCTGCAGCTTGCGCTTCACCGCGACGAAGACCTTGACCATCTTGAGTACGCCCGGCGCCAGTTCATCACCGCGTTCGAGCTTCTCCTTGCGATCCTCGAACTTATCGTCGATGCCCTTCACGGCTTCGTCGTACTGGCCCTTGATCGCCTCGATCTGCGCCTGACGGCCATCGTCCGCAACCGCGAACTTGAACCATTCGTGGCGTTCGACTTCCTCGAGCAACTCCTCGGTGATTTCCGAACCCTTCTTGACGCCCTTGGGCGCGGCGGAAGCGGTCTGGCCGATCAGCATGTCCTTCAGGCGGTTGTAGGTCGCCCGGTTGAGGATCGCGCGTTCGTCCTGGCTGTCCTTGCGCAGGCGCTCGATTTCCTCGTTCTGGATCGCACGCGTACGATCGTCGATCTCGATCCCGTGACGGTTGAACACGCGGACTTCGACGATCGTCCCGGCTACGCCCGGCGGCAGGCGGAGCGAAGTGTCGCGCACGTCGCTGGCCTTTTCACCGAAGATGGCGCGCAAGAGCTTTTCTTCCGGCGTCATCGGGCTTTCGCCCTTCGGCGTGATCTTGCCGACCAGAATGTCGCCCGGGTGCACTTCGGCACCGATGTAGACGATGCCCGCCTCGTCGAGGTTGCGCAGCGCTTCCTCGCCGACGTTGGGGATGTCGCGGGTGATGTCTTCCGGCCCGAGCTTGGTGTCGCGCGCCATGACCTCAAACTCCTCGATGTGGATCGAGGTGAAGACGTCATCCTTCACGATACGCTCGGAGATGAGGATCGAGTCCTCGTAGTTGTAGCCGTTCCAGGGCATGAAGGCGACGAGGCTGTTGCGGCCCAGTGCCAGCTCGCCGAGATCGGTCGAAGGACCGTCGGCGATCACGTCACCGGGTTCGACCGCTTCGCCCACCTTCACCAGCGGACGCTGGTTGATGCAGGTGTTCTGGTTCGAACGCTGGAACTTCTGCAACGTGTAGATGTCGACGCCCGACTGGCCGGGTTCGACATCGCCGATCGCGCGGATCACGATACGCGTCGCGTCGACCTGGTCAACCACGCCGCCGCGGGTCGCGGTAATCGCCGCACCCGAATCGCGAGCCACGGTCTCTTCCATACCGGTGCCCACGAACGGCGCTTCGGCCTTGACCAGCGGCACCGCCTGGCGCTGCATGTTCGAGCCCATCAGCGCGCGGTTGGCGTCGTCGTTTTCAAGGAACGGGATCAGCGACGCAGCCACAGAAACGAGCTGCTTGGGCGAAACGTCCATTAGCGTGATCTGCTCGCGCGGCGCCATGAAATAATCGCCGTTCTGACGCGCCGAGACGAATTCCTCGACAAAAGCGCCCTCATCGTCGAGCTCGGCAGACGCCTGAGCGACGGTGTGCTTCTGCTCTTCCATGGCTGACAGATAGACGACTTCGCTCGTCACCTTGCCGTCCTTGATGATGCGGTAAGGCGTTTCGATGAAGCCATACTTATTGACCCGGCTGAACGAGGCCAGCGAGTTGATCAGGCCGATGTTCGGGCCTTCCGGCGTCTCAATCGGGCAGATACGGCCATAGTGCGTCGGGTGAACGTCGCGGACTTCGAAGCCCGCGCGCTCACGGGTAAGGCCACCCGGCCCAAGCGCCGAGACGCGACGTTTGTGGGTGACTTCCGACAACGGGTTCGTCTGGTCCATGAACTGCGAGAGCTGGCTAGAACCGAAGAACTCGCGCACTGCGGCCACCGCCGGCTTGGCGTTGATCAGGTCGTTCGGCATCACGGTCGACACGTCGACCGAGCTCATGCGCTCCTTCACCGCGCGCTCCATGCGCAGCAGGCCGACGCGGTACTGGTTCTCCAGCAGCTCGCCCACCGAGCGGACGCGGCGGTTGCCGAGGTTGTCGATGTCGTCAACGTCGCCCTTGCCGTCCTTGAGGTCGACCAGCTCCTTGACCACGGCGAGGATATCTTCCTTGCGCAGCGTGGTCACGGTGTCCTCGGCGTCGAGGCCCAGACGCATGTTGAGCTTCACGCGGCCAACGGCGGACAGGTCGTAGCGCTCGCCATCGAAGAACAGGCCTTCGAACAGCGCTTCGGCAGTTTCCTTGGTCGGCGGCTCACCCGGACGCATGACCTTGTAGATCGCTTCCAGACCTTCGTCGCGGTTCTCCGCCTTGTCGACCTTGAGCGTGTTACGCATCCATGGGCCGGTGTTGATGTCGTCGATGTCGAGCAGATCTAGCGAATCCACACCCGCCTGGTCGAGCACTTCGAGATTTTCCGGAGCAACCTCGTCGCCGGCCTCGATGTAGATGCGGCCCGTGCTCTCGTCGATCATGTCGCGCGCGGCGAAATGGCCGAAGATTTCCTCGGTCGGCAGCAGCAGGGTTTCAAGACCGTCCTTGGCCGCCTTGTTGGCTGCACGCGGGCTGATCTTCTGGCCGGCGGGAAACACTTCCTCGCCAGTCTTGGCATCGACCAGCGCGAAGGCTGGCTTGGCGCCGCGCCACTGGTCGGCACTGAACGGAATTTGCCAGCCGTCCTTGGCACGCTTCCACGTGATGGTGTTGTAGAATTCGGCGAGGATCTGCTCGGCATCGAGGCCGAGCGCGAACAGCAGAGCGGTGACCGGCAGCTTGCGCTTGCGGTCAATACGCACGTTGACGATGTCCTTGGCATCGAATTCGAAATCGAGCCAGCTGCCACGATAGGGAATGATCCGCGCGGCGAACAGCAGCTTGCCCGAAGAGTGAGTCTTGCCGCGGTCGTGGTCGAACAGCACACCCGGCGAACGGTGCATCTGCGAGACGATCACGCGCTCCGTGCCGTTGACGATGAAAGTGCCGTTCTCGGTCATGAGCGGCATGTCGCCCATGTAAACGTCCTGCTCCTTGATATCGAGCACGGAACGGGTTTCGGTTTCCTGATCGACTTCGAACACGATCAGGCGCAGCGTCACCTTCATCGGCGCCGCATAGGTGATGCCGCGCTGGCGACATTCGGTCACGTCGTACTTGGGCGGTTCCAGTTCGTAATGCACGAAGTCGAGTTCGGCGGTGCCTGCGAAATCGCGAATCGGAAACACCGAGCGCAGCGTCTTTTCCAGGCCCGAAACATATCCGGTTTCCTTGTCCGAGCGCAGGAACTGCTCATAGCTTTCGCGCTGGACTTCGATCAGGTTCGGCATTTCGACAACTTCGTGGATGTCGCCGAAAATCTTGCGGATACGCCGCTTTGCAGTGCCGGAGACGATGGTCTGCGGTGCTTTCGCCTTGGTTGCCATGGAGTAATGGTGCCTCGTACTGGTGTGGCCGGGCCGTAGGATGCGGGCCGGATCGCTCAAGTCTCACGCACGTAAGGAGCCACATCCGAGACGCGAAAAGGCCGCAGCGAACACACACCTTATTCGGTGGCTGGCTGCAGCTTCTCTAGCGTCGCGATTATGGAAACGCCGCTTCCATCCTGAATTCCGATTCCCGCGCATGAATCGGACTTGCTCGAAGCGTGCGGTTGCAGTGCATGTAGGGTTCGGGTCGGCGGTTGTAAACCCCGTCCGATGACACAAATCCTACACAATTTTATCCGCTTCCAAATGGCCGAAATCTGCGCCACTCAAGCGGTTTCCACGAGCAAAATTGTGCTTGATGCAATTTTTCTCTTGAGCGCAGCCTCAAATGTGGCCATTTTATGGCCTGCCGATTTTGGCTAAAGGAATTTATACCATGAACAAGCTTGCTCTTCTCGCTCTCCCGCTGTCGCTCGCTCTCGTCGGCTGCGACAAGAAGGCCGAAGCTCCGGCCGACACCACCGCGACCGACACCGCGATGACTACCGACACGATGGCCACCGACACCGCGACCCCGGCTGCCGACGCAATGGCGACCGACACCGCGACCCCGGCTGCGACCGACACCGCGACCCCGGCTGCTGATTCGACCGACGCAGCTCACTGATCGAGTTACGGTCCCCGCAAGGGGATCGGCTTGACACGGACGCTCAAACGTCTAGAGGCCCGCCTGCGAATGGCGGGCCTCTTTGCGTCCGGCGTTCGTTCCGTCCGAGACAGCTGGTGCCACGGATTGGCCGTGGCTTAATTTCCGGCCTAGACGGGGAAAAGAGATTTTCGTCCGACACCTCATCGTGGGGCATGTCGGCGTTTCGCGCCAGATCCTGAATGTTTCAGGCAGGCGCTCCTCCTTCCCTTGTCACAACGGACTCGTTCGTACCGCCCCTTCGGGCGTTGCGGCAAACGTAGCCGGCCGTGCGGGAGCCATCCCGTCCGGCCATAGAGAAGGAGTATGGCATGGATCGTTCGCAGAAAGCCGATTCGGTCGCCCAGCTCAACGAAGTCTTCAGCCAGGCAGGCGTGGTAGTCGTCACCCGCAACCTGGGGCTGTCGGTGGCGCAATCCACCGAATTGCGCTCGAAGATGCGTGAAGCCGGTGCGTCCTACAAGGTTGCGAAGAACCGTCTCGCCAGGCTCGCCCTGAAGGACACCGATTACGTGGGGCTCGACGAGTTCCTCACGGGTCCGACCGCCCTCGGTTATTCCGAGGATCCGGTTGCCGCGGCCAAGGTCGTGGTGGACTTCGCCAAGACCACCGACAAGCTTGAAATTGTCGGCGGTTCGATGGGCGCGCAGAAGCTCGATGAAGCAGGGGTCAAGGCGCTCGCCTCGATGCCCAGCCTCGACGAACTTCGCGGGACGATCGTGGGCCTCCTCAACGCGCCGGCGACAAAGGTCGTCCGCACGATCAAGGAACCCGCGGCACAACTCGCTCGCGTATTCGGGGCCTATGCGGCCAAGGAAGCGGCGTAAGGTTCGTTCGCGTCAGAACATATTTGCAATCCATGGGGCACAACCCGTTTCGGGACCGCCCCGCCACATATTTGGAGTGAAACATCATGGCCGATATCGCCAAGCTTGTTGAAGAACTTTCGAAACTGACCGTCATGGAAGCCGCTGAGCTTGCCAAGGCGTTGGAAGAAGAGTGGGGCGTGAGCGCCGCTGCTGCCGTGGCCGTTGCTGGCCCCGCCGCTGGTGGTGACGCCGGTGCGGCTGCTGAAGAGCAGACCGAATTCGACGTCGTGCTGACCGGCGACGGTGGCAAGAAGATCCAGGTGATCAAGGAAGTCCGCGCCATCACCGGCCTGGGCCTGACCGAAGCCAAGGCTCTCGTCGAAGGCGCGCCGAAGGCCGTCAAGGAAGGCGTCAACAAGGCCGAAGCCGAAGAGATCAAGGGCAAGATCGAAGCCGCTGGCGGCACCGTGGAGCTCAAGTAAGCCTCACCGGTCTTACTGCAAGACAATCGGAAGGGCGGTACCGCAAGGTGCCGCCCTTTTGCTTTGCGAGTCCTGACTATCTCGCTGCGTCGGGCTTCCCATCAAGACAGATCGTCTCGCCGGGTTTGGGCGTCGCCTGCGGGTTGATCCCTTCAAGGTAGATCAGCGTCTCGGCGTCCTTCTGGCTCAGCCCCATGGCCGAGGCGTGGGTCATCAATTGCGCGATGGTAAAGCCCTTCCCATCCGCACCCTTGGGAACGGTCAGCAATGTTCCTGCGCATTGCGGCTTGCCGTTCTTCCGCGCAGTGCAGGCCGTGGTTACGAGCACGATGCCGATTACGAGAGCGAACGCAGCTTTCTCCGGCATCCTAGATATCGTCCGCGCTGGTCAGTTCGCGCCGGTCGAGTTCGCCGGTCATGTGCGCCACCGTCACCGCTACCGCCGCATCGCCGCTGACATTTGTGGTGGTTCGCATCATGTCCATGATCCGGTCGACCCCAGCTACGAAGGCAATCGTTTCCAGCGGCACACCGACCGCGCCGAACACCAGTGCCATCATGATCAGCCCCGCGCCGGGAATCCCCGCAGCCCCGACTGCACCGAGTGTCGCGAGGATCGAGATGAGGAAATACTGTCCCCAGGTCAGGTCCACCCCGAAAACTTGCGCGCCGAACAAGGTCGCCAGGCCCAGGTACATCGCGGTGCCGTTCATGTTGATCGTCGCGCCGAGCGAGACAACGAAGCTGGCCACCGAATTCGACACGCCGAGGTTGCGCTCCGCGCAGCGCAACGTCACCGGCAATGTCGCATTTGAGCTGGCGGTCGAATAGCTGACCGCCATCGCATCGACGATACCGCGGAAGAAGTCGACCGGCGAAAGCTTGGCCATGAACTTGATCATGGCGGAATACATGATCCCGATGATCAGCAGGCAGCCGACGTAGTTGAGCGCAACCAGCTTGGCGAGCGCAGTCAGCGCATCGAAGCCGAGCGTGCCTGCGACCCACGCCATCAGCGCGAACACGCCGAACGGGGTGAGCTCCATCACCACCATGGTGACATGCTGCATCACGACTGCGCCCGAATCGAAAATTTTCTGTACCGGCCCGCCCTCTTCCTGGGCCATCAATATGCCCACGCCAATCAGCAGCGAGAACACGATCAGCGGCAGGACATTGACGTCCGCCATCACCTGCACCGGGCTTTGCGGTACGATGCCGAGGATCATCGAGCGCCATGTGGCCTCGTTCGGCGTCGGCGTCGGCCCGAGATCGAGCCCGGCGGTGTTTACCCCGATCCCCGGCTGGATGACCGTGCCCAGCAGCAGGCCGAGCCACACGGCAATCTGGCCGGTCACAACGAACAACAGCAACGCTCGCCCACCGACCGCGCCGAGTTTGCGCAGGTCGCCGATTGCGGCGACGCCGGAAACCAGGCTGAAGAATATCAGCGGCACCACCAGCATCTTGATGAAGGCGATGAACACGTCGCCAATAATCTTGATGCTTTCGGCCCCAGGGCCCCAGAACAGCCCAACGGCGATGCCCAGAACCAGCGCGGCAATCACGCGCTGCCACAAGGGAATGGCGAACCAGCGTTTCAACATATGCGTCCCCTCAGACGATTATCAGGCGCCCAGCGCCGAGCGCGCAATCTGCGCATAAATGCGACTTAGCGTATCGAGGTCGGCAATGGCCACCGCCTCGTCGCGTTTGTGCATGGTTGCGTTGACCAGCCCGAATTCGATCACCGGGCACACGGCGCGCAGGAATCGCGCATCCGATGTGCCGCCTGTGGTCGAGGCTTCAGGTTCGATCCCGGTTTCGGCCTTCACTGCCTGCGCCACCAGCGCGGAAAATTCGCCCGGCGGTGTCAGAAACGGCTCGCCCGAGATCACCGGACGCGCCTCGCCGCCATGCTTGCGGGCAATGGATGTGATCATCCCGGCAAGTTCGGCTCCGCTGTGTGTATCGTTAAAGCGGATCGAGATGCGCGCCTCGGCGCGGCCGGGAATGACATTGTGCGCCGGGTTGCCGACATGAATGTCGGTGATTTCCAGATTGGAGGGCTGGAACCAGTCGGTCCCCTCGTCGAGCACCAGCGCTTCCAGTTCGGCCAGCATCGCAACGAGGCGCGGAATCGGATTGTCCGCCAGATGCGGATAGGCAACGTGGCCCTGCGTGCCGTCGACGCTGAGCCAGATATTGACCGATCCGCGCCGCCCGATCTTCATCATGTCGCCGAGGCGGTTGACGCTGGTCGGCTCACCGACGAGGCACAGGTCGGGCTGGTGCCCGTGCTCGCGCATGAAGTCGATCAATGCGCGCGTGCCGTAGACCGCCGGGCCTTCCTCGTCCCCGGTGATGATGAAGCTGACCGTGCCCGCATCCTGCGGAACCTCCGTCATCGCCGCAACCATGGCCGCGATCGAACCCTTCATATCGACTGCGCCGCGCCCGTGGAGCAATCCTCCGCGTATCTCCGGCTCGAATGCCCCGCTCGCCCAGCCTTCGCCCGGCGGCACCACGTCGAGATGCCCCGCAAAGGCGAAGTGACGCGATCCTGCCGGTCCATGGCGAATGGCGAAGCAATTTTCGACCGGACCGTCGGGAGCTTCGCCGACAACGAACCGATGGACGGTAAAACCCAGCGGAGCGATTATCGTCTCGAACGCGTCGAACACAGCGCCTCGCGCCGGGGTAACACTAGGCGCGGCGATCAGGCGCTTGGCGAACTCAAAAACTTCGGTCATCCTGTCCCGGCTAGCAGGAGAGGACGCCATGCCAAAGCTCGATCTTGAATCGATCCCGCAGACCAATGCGACAGGCTATCCCGCGCCTTTCGACGCGGAGGTCGAGGGACGCTGGTATCGCCGCCTCGCGCGGCCTGCGGGCCTCACGAAAATGGGTGCGAGCCATGTCGTGCTGAAACCCGGCGCCTATTCTTCGCAACGCCACTGGCACCGGGAGGAGGACGAGCTGGTGGTCATGGTGAGCGGCGAAGCCGTATTACTTGAGGATGATGGCGAGACAGTCGTGAAGCCGGGGGACGTGCTGGCATGGCGTGCCGGGATCGAAAACGGTCACCGCCTGCACAATCGCGGCGAGAGCAACTGCGTGTTCGTGGCGATCAGCGCCGGCGATAAAGACAGGGACTCTGGCGAATATCCCGATATCGACCTCGTCTTCGATCCAGACGGGTATGCCCGCAAGGATGGCACACGCTATCCCTCGCGCCGTACGCCCTAGCCGATCGACTTCGTCCCGTCGGGCGCCATTGCCTCATCGAGCAAATGCGCAAGTCTCAACCCGGCTTGCTCGATCCGCTTGCGGGCGACCGGAACCGCTTCCGTAATCGCCTGCTGGGTCAGCTTACCTTTATCGGGCATAGTGCCTGCGCCCGGCTCCCGACCGAAAGCATTGCGGTAAACGAAATCCTTGGTGATTTCCCAACTCTCGCGGCCCCAGTCGGCCGGTGTCCCGCCCGCAAGCCTTGCTTTCTCGGCTTTGGAATATCTGCGCACCAGCGAAGGGCCGGACGTGATAGCCCGCTCGGCCAGCGGGTTGTCCCAATCGTAATGAAGGTTGGCACCTTTCACGATTCCGTAATCGACATGGCGTGTGTTGCCGCCCTTGTCGTCATCATCGCCCGAATGCAGCGGCATATGGATGTCGCCGGTGAAGTGAACGAGGAACGCCAGCGCTTCCAGCCGGACATTGGCAGGCAGGCGCTTGTCCGCCAGCAGCGCGTAATTGCGCGTGATCTGCGCCGAGACGCAGGCTTCGCCCGGACAGTTCTTACGCGCATTGTAAGGCTGGTCGACCGGCTCGGTCTGGTAATGCCACGAGAAAGTATAACCCCAGCGGGTCGGATCGTTGCGAATGCAGTCCGGCCATACCGATGCCTGCGCCAGATCATGGATCGGACACTTCGGCGTGCCCAGCAGCGGGTCCGCGCGATACAGCCTGTCGATCGCCTTGCGTGTCGACGGCTTAATGTTGGCGAGCGCAATCCGCGCGATCGTCTGGTGCCCGAAGAAACCCCAGGCCATCGCGACCTGCGGCGTCAGGAATAGCGATGCGGCGGCGATCCCGGCGATCAGGCGGGCGAGGTAGATTCGTATTGCGCGATGACCCATTCTTCGTTTTCCGAGGCGGCGATCCATTGTTTCATCCAGTCGTGCTCCCAAACCGCTTCCATATAGGCGAGCGCGAAGCCGGGGACGGGGATCTGGTAGCTGATGAAGCGGCTGACGACTGGCGCATAGACGATGTCCGCCGCGCCGAAAGTGCCGAACAGGAACGGGCCGCCGGCACCGAAGCGTGCGCGAGCCTCAGCCCACAGGCCGAGTATGCGCACAATGTCGCGCTTGGCCGCGTCGGTCAGTTGCACACCGTCGAACCGGCGGCGCACATTCATCGGGCATTCGCTGCGTAGCGCCGCGTAGGAGCTATGCATTTCGGCGACTATCGAGCGGGCCATGCCACGCGCTGTATCGTTTTTCGGCCAGAAGCGGTCGCGGCCGACCTTGTCGGCGAGATATTCGAGGATCGCGAGACTGTCCCACACCACCGTGTCGCCATCCCACAGGATCGGCACCTTGCCGCTCGATGGCTGGAGACCGCCATCCTCCTGCTTCACCGCCTCCCATTCCTCGCCGTAGAGCGGGACGATGATTTCCTCGAACCCGATGCCCGATTGCTTGGCCGCAAGCCAGCCGCGCAAGGACCAGCTGGAGTAATTCTTGTTGCCGATGATGAGTTTCATGCGCCGCTACCTTGCTTATTATGGCCGCGCCTATAGCCTCCGCCCGTCGCTGTCGAGCCGCAGCTTGGGCGCTTGTCCGGTAAAATCGCGACGTTACAAGGCTGGCCATGAGCCTGCGCCCATTCCATCTTGCTTTCCCGGTCGACGATCTTGCTGCTGCGCGCGCCTTTTATGGCGGAGTGCTGGGTTGCCCCGAAGGTCGCAGCAGCTACGAATGGATCGATTTCAATTTCTTCGGCCATCAGATCGTTGCGCATCTCGCGCCGGGCGAAGCGGGCGACCGGACCAGCAACCATGTCGACGGCCACGGCGTGCCGGTGCCGCATTTCGGCGTCGTGCTGGCAATGGAAGACTGGCAGGCGCTGGCAGACAGGCTGGAGACAGCCGACATCGACTTCGCGATCCCGCCGACTATCCGCTTCAAGGGCGAACCGGGCGAGCAGGCGACGATGTTCTTTCGCGATCCCAGCGGCAATGCGCTGGAGATCAAGGCGTTCGAAAATCTCGCCAGCCTGTTTGCGCGTTAAGCTTCGACAATTTAGCCTCAATGGCAAAGTAAGGCTTTCCCCCAATAGTTGTTCAAATACGGGACGATGCGGTTATCGATATAGCGGGTGCCGATAAGCGGGATTAAGCGAACGCAATCAAATGTCGCAAAGGTCTCCCATCATGAAACTGCGTACCGCTTTCACCGCCGCACTGCTCGCCGGACTGGCTCTCCCGACCGCCGCCAACGCTGCGGTCAAGATTACCAATATTGCCGGCAATCCCGGATTCGAGACCGGCAAAATCATCTATTTCCCGGGCGGAATCGGCGGCAATGCAGGCACCACCAGTGCGAATGTGTATGTTGGGGGCATGACCCTGAAAGGCGTCGATACAGCGACCAACGATCCGGTCAGCTTTGACACCTACTGCATCGACATTCTCAACTATTTGCATACCGGCAGCTTCAACGCGCAAGCCTTTGCCCTGTCGGACCTGACCAAGCAGACCCAGATCGAGGCGCTGCTGAGCAATACCGCAGGCTATATCGCCAGCGCAGCCACGTTGGGCCAGCAAAAGGATATTTCCGCCGGGATCCAGATGGCGGTGTGGGAAATCGCATTCGAGAACGGCACCAGCAATTACTCGCTCAGCAGCGGCGATTTCCGCATGGGCAATTACGGATCGGTACAGTCTAACGCCATTGGCCTTGGCCAGTCCTATCTCGATAACCTCGGCAGCTGGTCTGTACTGCCCGGCTTCCAGTTCGGAACGCTGACCTCAGCCAAGGGCGCGAACCAGTCGCAGATCTACTTCAACCAGTCCGCCGTGCCCGAGCCGGCGACCTGGGCGCTCATGATCCTCGGTTTCGGCATGGTCGGCGGCGTCCTGCGCAAGCAGCGCAAGACGACCAACCTCGCTTTCGCCTGATCAGATCGCAAGAAAACACAATGCGGGCTCCGACGTTTTGTCGGGGCCCGTTTTTCATGCTGGTATCGGGTTCAGACGCCTGCGTCGGAAAGCACGGCAGCGCGCAGAGCAGCGATGCCCATGCCCTTCTCCGCACTTGTCACATGCAGCACCGGGTACGCCGCGACATGCTTTTTCGCCTCGGCCTCTGTCCGGGCGACGACTTCGGCAAGTTCGCTCGCCTTGATCTTGTCCGCCTTGGTCAGCACCACGCGATAGCCGACCGCCGCCTCGTCCAGCATCTTCATCATCTCACGGTCGACATCCTTTGGCCCGTGACGCGCGTCCACCAGCACCAGCGTGCGCGCCAGCACATGTCGCCCGCGCAAATAGGTGCGCACCAGCTGCTTCCATCGCTCAACCACTTTTACCGGTGCCTTGGCAAAGCCATAGCCCGGCATGTCGACGAGCCTCAGCTGCGTTGGTTGCCCGACCTCGAAGAAATTGAGTTCCTGCGTGCGACCCGGCGTCACCGAGGCACGCGCGATCGAACGGCGACCGGTAATGGCGTTGAGCAGCGTGCTCTTGCCCACGTTCGAGCGCCCGCAAAAGGCGATCTCCGGCACATCGGGTTCGGGCAGGAACTTCAATGCGGGGGCCGACAAAAGGAAGTCCACGCGGCCAGAGAACAGCGCCGCAGCGCGCCGCTCCTCGGCTTCGGCAGCGCGGCGCTCCTGCTCGGCGGTGGATGCCTCGGTCACGTCAGTCTGCCGCGGCCTTCACCGCCTTGCGCTCTTTCTCAACCGCTGCGCGCAACTGCGGATGGCGCGAGTAGAGATATTTCTGCTGGGCAATGGTGAGCAGGTTGCTGGTGGTCCAGTAGAGCAGCAGGCCTGCGGCGAACGGCGCCATGACGAACATCATCATCCACGGCATGATCGAGAACATCTTCTGCTGGACCGGATCAGCCGGAGCCGGGTTGAGGCGGAAAGTGAGCCACATGGTGAAGCCGAGCAGCAATGCCAGTACGCCGATCGCCAGGAAGCCGGTCGGGTGGAACGGCAGCAGGCCGAACAGGTTCAAGACCGTCGCCGGATCGGGCGCGGACAAGTCCCTGATCCACAGGATGAAGGGCTGGTGGCGCATTTCAATCGCCAGGACGAACACCTTGTAGAGCGCGAACAGTATCGGCGCTTGAAGCAGCATCGGAAGGCACCCGGCGAGCGGATTGACGCCTTCGTCCTTGAACAGCTTCTGCATCTCCTGCTGCTGCTTCATCTTGTCGTCTTTGTACTTCTCCTGGATCGCCTTCATGCGCGGCTGGATCGCTTTCATCGCAGCCATGGAAGCAAACTGTTTCTGTGCAATCGGGAACAGCGCCCCGCGCACGATCACCGTCAGCAGGATGATCGCCACGCCGAAATTGCCGGCGAGATGGAACAATTGGTTGAGCAACCACAGGAACGGTTGTTCGAACCAGCGGAACCAGCCCCAGTCGATGGCCAGATCGAACTTCGGAATTCCGGCCTTTTCATAGTGCGAGAGAATGTCGCTCGCCTTGGCTCCGGCAAACAGTTGCGTGGTAACAGAGGCCGCCCGGCCTGCGGGAACCGAAATCGGCGAATAGACCAGATCGGCGCGGAAGAGATTGTCGCCCAGCCCACGGAAGTCGGCCTTGGCTTGAGCCCCGGCCTGCGGGACGAGCGCGCTCAGCCAATAGATGTCGGTAAAGCCCATCCAGCCGATCTTGCCGGTTGGCGATGAAACCTGCCCTGCGCCAAGGTCTTTGTAATCGACGTCGTAGTCGGCCGCATCATTGAACATCCCGATGGGACCGGAATGCGCAATCCACAGGTCCTGGCTCGCGTTGCGGTCGGTGCGATTGATCAGTGCGAACGGCTGCACCACCGCATTGGTCGATCCGCTGTTGTCGACTCTCTGATCGGCATGGATCATGTAATCCTTGTCGATGGACAGCTTGATCGACAGGCCGATGCCGTCGGGGCCCTGCCGGTGCAGGGTTACCGGCGTCGTCGGGGTAAGCCTGGTACCATCGGCCTGCCACTTGCCAGCAGGCAGGCGCTTGCCGTTCAAGAGGAAGCTGAACTCAGCGAACTGCTGCGCGGGCGTGCCTTGCGGCGAAAACAGCCGGACCGGCGGCGAGTTCTTGTCAACCGTCTCGCGGTAGTCCTTGAGCACCAGATCGTCGATCGTGCCGGTGTCGAGGTTGATCGACCCGGCGACACGCGGCGCATCGATCGGGATACGGTCGGGCGAGGCCAGCGCGGTCTTGAGATCGGCCTTCTCCAGCGCGATCTGCTTAGGATCCATCAGGCCACCGGCACGCGAATGCGCTATCTTGGCGGTATCGACCGAAGCGGGGCTGTCACCGGGTTGCGGCGATCCGACGTCAGGTTGGCCGCTCGCTTGCGCAGTGGCGGTTGCGGGCGGCGTTGCCGGTTGCGGGTAGAGATAGCGCACGACCGCATCCCAACCGAATAACAGCATGAACGACAGAGCCGCAGCGAGAATGAGATTGCGTGAATTGGTCAAGGAATTCTCTTCCGTCGGTGGTCCGGATAATCTGGCTAGGTGTATTATAATGTCAAGACAGTGGCAGTCACGGAACGGGGTCGAACCCGCAACCACCCCATGGGTGGCAGCGCATTAACCGCTTAAACGCCAGCCATCCACCCTTGATCGCGCCATATTTGGTGATCGCCTCGATCGCGTATTCGCTGCAACTGGGCGAATAGCGGCAGGAGGGCGGGAGAATCCGGCTCGGGCCGAGCTGCCAGGCACGCGCGATCCAGATAAGCGGATGTTTCACCGGCGTGGGCCTCTGCCGCGACGCGGTGGATCGCCCTTGCCTGCCGCAGCGCGCGAAAGTGCGGCATCGAGTTCCCCCGCAAGCGCCTGAAAATCGCGTTCAATCCCACCTTCGCGCCCGATCAGCACATGATCGTGATCGCTTAAACCACGATCCGGCAAGGCACTGCGCAAAAGTTCGCGAAACCGACGTTTCATCCGGTTGCGTACCACGGCATTGCCAATTTTCTTGGTAACGGTGATGCCGTAGCGTGTGCCCCGACCGCCGTTGGGCATCGTCAGCAGCACGAAACCGTGCCGCGCCACACGCAAACCGCGATTGGCAGCGAGGAAATCGGCGCGTTTGCGCATCACAGAAATAGATTCGCTCACAGATGTCTCATACGCCAAACGGGCCCCCACCGGGAGCCCGCAAAGCCGATTGGCCGTCCGCAACGCCGCAGGGCGCGAGGAGGTCGCACGCGCGGATGCGCGTGCGCATGTCAAATCAGGCGCAGAGTGTCTTGCGGCCGCGCTTGCGGCGAGCGCGCAGAACCTTGCGGCCACCGGGGGTAGCCTTACGTGCAAAGAAACCGTGGCGACGAGCGCGCACGAGGTTCGAGGGCTGGAAAGTCCGCTTCATCGGGCGATTCCTTGTTTAAATCCATTTGCGATGCGCATTCCGGCTTACCCGATATGTCGCACCAATAAAAAGGGCCGTCCGTCGCCGAACGACCGCATTTGCAGCGCGCGCATAGGCAAGTCCATGCCCGCGGTCAAGTGATTCCCTGCCTCGCTGCGTGCCCGCCGCATGCCCGATCGAACATGCACGCACTCGACACAAGAGTTGTAAGCCGCCATGTAATCGCCGGGAAAAAGAGCCGCAACAGCAGGCTCTTGCACGAATGGGGGTCGTATCAATCATGGTCGCGCTGGTGCAAACCGTCGCTTATCTCGGGCTGGAGGCGCGCGGCGTCGAAGTACAATGCCAGGTTGCCCCCGCCTGCCGCGGTTCGCCATCGTCGGCCTGCCCGACAAGGCCGTCGGAGAAAGCCGCGAACGGGTGCAGGCGGCCCTTTCCGCGATGTGTCTGGCGCTGCCGCCCAAACGGATCACCATCAATTTGTCACACGCAGACCTGCCCAATGAAGGCAGCTATTACGATCTGCCGATCGCGCTGGCTCCGCTGGCAGCGTTAGGCGTTACCGATGCCGAGCAACTGGGTGATTTTCTCGCGGTAGGCGAGCTTTCCCTCGATGCGCGAATCGTCGGCTCGCCAAGGCCCGCTCACTCCAGACCTCGCGTATCGAGATGACCAATGCACGGAGCAACGCCGAGCTTGAAGGCGAGGCGCTGGAGCGCGTCGCAACGCCCGACAAGGCGGGTCAGCAATTGCTGATGCAAGCCGCTGCTGTGATGCGACTATCGGCTCGCAGCTATACGCGCACGCTACGGGTATCGCGCATGATCGCCGATCTGGCTGGAGTCGACACGATAGGCCGAGTGCATGTGGCCGAAGCGCTGAGTTACAGGCGCCAACCGCCCCGCGCATGAAGGTCTGGATGCCCTCGCCTCAGACTGTGCGTTCGTCGCGATAGAAAGGTCCATCACCCGCACTCGTTACTCGTTACGCGCTCCGCGCTCCGTGCTCCGTGCTCCGTGCTCCGTATGGCTGGATAATAAACTGGCGCTGCGTGATGCTTTGCGGCGCGATTGTCCCCAAAGGCGAGCGATCCGACGCGCCATCGAAAACGGCACTGATATTCGGGAACTATTGCCTGATCTAACAGGTGGTGGCGCAGCCAGTCGCTTTCCCGGCTCGACAAGCCCCTGAAAGCGGCTCGTGAAGCGATTTCGCTCATATCGTCTACTGGTGATGCAATCGAATTGCAGAGTCTGGCGACACCATTGCCAAGGTATCGGCAAGATCGGAACGAAGCCATGGTCCGATCTTCAACGCCCATTGATCTCGGCTTAGATCAGCAGAAACAACACTAACAGAACCAGCAGCAGCGCCGCCGCATCGAGCGCGCAGAGCGCGAGCAGCGGGCACCGGGTTACATCGATATTGGCTCTCTCCACCATCTCTCTCCAATGCAGATCCGTCGTTTCGCGGATTAGTCATTGGCAATGTTCTACCACAGCGCTGCCATGCTGAAAAGGTCTTAGACAGCGACCGCCATTGAGAAGCCCGCGATGGTCCGAAGCAAAGGAAAGAGGCGCTACCGCAATGACGGCAGCGCCCCTATTCATACGCTGTGAAGCGCGTTTACTTGACCAGTTCGACCTGTTCGAATTCCAGTTCGACCGGGGTCGCGCGGCCGAAGATCGAAACCGACACCTTGACCTTCTGCTTGTCGAAATCGAGCTCCTCGACCAGCCCGTTGAAGCTGGCGAAGGGACCGTCGAGCACCTTGACCTGATCGCCGATCTCGTAGTCGACGCTGACCTGCTTCTTGGGTGCGGCCTTGGCCTCTTCGACGCCGCCGAAATAGCGCGCGGCTTCTTTCTCCGAAATGGCTTGCGGCTTGTTGTTGGTGCCCAGGAAACCGGTCACCTTCGGAGTGTTCTTGACGAGGTGGTAGATGTCGTCGGTCATCGCCAGCTTGGCCAGCACGTAACCGGGCATGAACTTGCGTTCGATCTGGACCTTCTTGCCGCGCTTGATTTCGGTCACGGTTTCGGTCGGAACTTCGACCTGCTCCACACCGTCGGACAGGCCCAGCCTTTCGGCCTCGGCGATGATCGCATCGCGAACCTTGTTCTCGAACCCGGAATAAGCGTGGATGATATACCAGCGTGCCATACGAATGAATTATCCTGTCAGATGCGGGGCAGCGGCGATCAGGCGAGGCTGAGCAGCCAGCTGACCACGGCGCTGAAAAGCGAATCGACACCGAGGAAGAACAGCGACAGGATCAGCATCATGATGAAGACGAAGATCGAGGTCTTGATCGTCTCCTCGCGCGTCGGCCAGACGACCTTGCGCGTTTCGGCGCGAACCTGATTCAGGAACTCGGCCGGCGATGTCTTGCGGGTCTTTTCGGCCATTGAATTTATCCCTGCGTCCTACGTGCGTGTCCAATTACCGCTCATCGATGGGGTCTGCGCCGCCCCGGATCAAGTCCGGGAGGGCTGAAAACGGTCCGGCGATGCTCGGAAAGCGGGCGCAGCTTTAGGCGGGCACCGCGTCAAAGGCAAGACGATGTTCACAAGGTACTGCGATTCCGCCGCCATTCCCGGCGGCGAAACCGCAAATGCCAAACCGGTTGAGCGTTACCGCGCGCCGAACAATCGTTCGAGGAAGCTGGGCCGTTCAATCGGCTGGATCGGACCATGCACCAGCCGACGCATGCCCGAATCGCTATAGCCGCGCGGTTTGGACCAGCGATCGGGGGAGCTGCTGTGAAAGGGTAGGTTGGACATGATCGACCTCTAAGCAATGCGGACCGCACCGCCATCCCCATTCAAACTCTCGGAGAGTCCAACGGGTTCCGGGCCTCGCGACCACACGTACCACATCAGGACGAGGCAGGCGAAAGGCATCAGGTTGAGCCCGAGCGGCAAAGCCGCCGCACGCGTGGCGAAGGGCGCAAAGAAGAGCGCGACAAGAACGAGCTTCTCGTATGGCCTGAATCCACGCGCGAGGCCCTGCTCCACCAACCACAGCGTCGGCATGACTAGAAACGGAAGATCGTAGTTGAACAGATAGGGAGAGGCGATTCCCGTAGCGGCAAGAACCAACGCACCACTGCCGCGCCAGTCATTCCCGAATCGCCGCCATGCGAGCAGCGCCACCGCCAGCATCGCCAACAGCACCAGCGCGCCCACGATCAGCGCGATCGGCTCGCCGAAATAGATCCGCGTCTGGGCATAAAAACTGCTTAGCCGCAGCAAAAAAGCTACCGGTGCATAAGTCATGATCGCCCGGCTCGCCGCCCAACTTTCCGGGTAGGCCAACATCGTCTTGCTGCCGAACGCCGCCCAGCTTGCCAGCACCAGAATGACGATGCTGGCTGACGCCGCCGCAAATACAAGCCAACGCCGCCCTGTTGCGAGCCAGAACGGAAGAAGCAAAGCCAGATGCGGCTTGATCAGCAAAGTCCCGATCGCCGCACCCGAGGCCAGCGGGCGGCGATCGAGCCGAGTTGCTGCATAAACCAATGCGGCACCGGTTACGAAGCCGGCCTGCCCGTGGATCGCCTCGACCAGTGCGCCGGGATAGATCAGCACCAGCAGCCATAAGCGCGGAAAGGCACGGATGCTGACCCACGCCCACAATGCGAAGCCCAGCACCACCCATGCAAGCCATGCCGCCGGATAGGGCAGCATCCCGAACGGCGTCGCCATGAACAGGAACGGTGGTGGATTGACGAAGGCGAAATAATTGGTCGAGGCGGTTGCTGTCTGGACCTGTTGCTGGACCGCCAGATCGTAAGCAGCAGCCGGATTGCCCGCCGCGGCGACATGGCCCGCGCCCCAAAAAGCGAGAAAGTCGCTGCCGACCGGGCCGATAGCGTCGCGATAGGACAGTGCGAAAATGGCGAGCGAAGCGATCCCGATCAGCACTGCATATCCACGCACGCGCCCCGAATCGAGCCAGCGCGCCTCGCGCAGGAAGTCGATCACTAGTTCCATTGCGCAGATTGCCTACCGCGCGCTGCACGTGCCCGCCAGCAGGCGGAGCCGCTGGATTGGGGAAAATGGTCGGCTCGTCGAAGGAAATGGCAGGGGTGACAGGATTCGAACCCGTGGCCCTCGGTTTTGGAGACCGATGCTCTACCAGCTGAGCTACACCCCTGCAGCAGGCCGCGCCCCTAGCTGCACCGGACGGGCTTGGCAAGGTGGCGTCAAACCAGATTGCAACTTGTTGCGCCACGGCTCCCAATACCCCAAACGGTCACCAAGATGCATTCGCCCGCCCGCCCCGTTGACCGCATACCGCCCGAGCTACTGCTGCGGGCCTATCGCGCGGGCATCTTCCCGATGGCCGATTTCCGTGACGATCCAGAGGTTTTCTGGGTCGAACCGCGCGAACGCGCGATCATTCCGGTCGATGGCTTCCACCTGTCGCGCAGCCTTGCCAAGACTCTGCGGAGAGACCGGTTCTGGGTCACTTGCGATGCCGATTTTGCCGGAGTTATCGCAGCCTGCGCCGCCCCGCGCGAAGAGCTGGCCGAAAGCTGGATCAGCGAACGAATCGAAGCGAGCTATCGCGATCTGTTCGCGAGTGGTCATGCCCATTCGATCGAATGCTGGAGCCAGGACCAAGCTGGCGAACAGCAACTCGTAGGCGGCCTGTACGGCGTAGCCTTTGATCGGGTGTTTTGCGGCGAAAGCATGTTCAGTCGTGCGACCGATGCCAGCAAGGTGGCGCTCGCCTGGCTGGTGGCCGGACTAAGGCAGGCAGGTTACCGATTGCTCGATTGCCAGTTCATCACCGATCACCTCGCCTCGCTCGGTGCGGTGACGATTGCTCAGCAAGACTACCTTAAACGAGTCCAGTCCGCGCAGGGAACCCCGCGATGCAGCCTGCCTCAGGCGCTGGGAGAGCTGGTGGATGCAGGCGAAGGCGACGAAGACGGTTTTGGTGCCGCTTCGCCGGGAAAACGCATCGAGCAATTCTTGACCCAGACATCGTAGATCGGGTTCTGAACGACATTGAGGCTGGGCGATTGCTTGAAGAGCCAGCCGGAAAAGATCTTGGCAAAATTTTCCGAATTGTGATTCTGGCGCACGAAGACCTGCACGAAGGCGCCGGTTTCCTCGGGCATTTCCCAGGGAGCGGTGTTCTCACAGCTCTCCAGCCGCACGATGACATCGCCGATGCGGCGCGTCTCGCCCGGTTTCATCTTGAGATCCTGCTCGATATTGTTGCGCTTGTTGAGCAGGCCGAGCGTGGCCACCCGATCCTTGAGCGGCGTACCGCCATTCTCACCCTCGGTTTGCTTGGGCAGCGGGGCCTGCTGCTCGATATCCTTGGGAATCGAGGTTTCGTCCGGGCGCGGCGGCGGCGGCGCCTTCGAACAGGCGGCCAGCAGCACCGGCACAGCAAGAACAGCAGCCCGGCGCATCGCCTTCAGGTGTCCGGGGACCAGGCTTCGTAATCGCCGGTCGCGCTCGCGCGCTGACCTCCGCGCTCCAACGCGCCGGCTGGGCGATAGGCGGCCTGCGTTCCGGTGGCGTTGGGCGAATAATCGGCTTCCCAGATATGTGCGGGCGGAAGATTGCTTTCGGGAACGCCTTCACCAGCACCATGCAACCAGCCGTGCCATTCGGCGGGAACGCGGCTGGCGTCGTTCGATCCGTTATAGATCACCCAGCGCCGTTCACGGCCGTCGCCCTTGGCCTTGGACCGATAATATTCATTGCCCTGTGCATCGGTGCCGACCTGCTCGCCATGGCGGGCGGTGAACAGCGAAGTGCCGATGGTCGCACCATCCCACCAGGTGAAGATCTTTCCGAGAATGCTCATGCGATAAGTCCCATGGGCGCGCGCCTAGCCGATTAGTGAGCGATCGCCAAGCGCCGAGCGCAGAATTGCGCCTTTCCTCGAACACCTATCGGTGCGCGGCGTGCCTTGGCCTTCGTTGAATGCGTGATTTCTCGCGATCGGCATTATTCCCGCACCTCGGCAACCCATTGATCGAGTTCGCCGAGTGTTGCGGCATCGATTACCACAACGGCAACCGACAGATCGTGACCGGCGCGAAGCATCGCGGCCACCTGTTTATCGCGCTGCTTGCGACGTTCGAGCGAGTCCCCGTCGTTTTCGTGGGCGGATGCCGCATTGTATGGCCCGAACCGGCGACGACGGGCATAGGCGATCGCAGCCTCGCGCCGCTCGGCTTCGCCAGGGTCCACCTCGGCACGCAGATCGGGTGCGATCCCGGCTGCGGTCAGCGCCTGCCCGACCCGTCGCGCGCCATATCCGCGCTGCAACAATCCGCGCGCCTTCGAGCGTGCGTAGCCCGCATCATCGACATACCCTTTGTCGATGAACCGCGTGACGACGGCGACGATATCAGGCGGTTCCCCACCTTCCTGCTCATCCACGTAGCCGCGTTCCCGCAGTTTGCGCTCGAGGTAGGCATGAAGCTTACCCGACGAGGTCGCAAAACGCGCCACATAAGCCAGAGCTAGCTCCTCCATCCGCGCGGGATCGAGTGGCTGGGGTTTGCGTTTTGCACGACGTCTGGAGTAAACGGGCTGGCTCATTTGCCATATTCGTGCCACAAACCTTATCAAATGGGAAAGTTTGATGACCTGAGCCGGAGGAACGGCATAAATGGGACATTTGGGGGCCACCGCCAAGGTACAGAAGAAAAACGGGTATCGCTTTAGCCTATGACCGACGCCGTACTGACGCCGACGCCGAACGATTGTGATCTGCCACGCCGCAGGTCCGACTTCTCCACGTTCTGCGAGGCAATCGACTATGCCGCCTTGAGCGCCAAGGGGCTCAATTTTCACGACATGCGTGGACAACTCGAGAGGGCTTACCCTTTCGCCGAGATGCGCGAGGATGCACTGGCCATGGCCCGACGCCTGGTTGCCCATGGCATTGCCAAGGATGATCGCGTCGCACTGGTGGCCGAGACCGGACCGGAATTTGCGGCGCTGTTCTGCGGCTGCGTCTACGCCGGGGCATGGCCGGTGCCGCTTCCGCTGCCGACGACTTTCGGCGGCAAGGAAAACTATATCGAGCAGCTTGCCGTCCAGCTTCAGAGCTGCGACCCGAAAATATTGCTCTATCCCGCCGAAATCGCCGAGATCGCCGACGCTGCCGCACAGCGTCAGCAATGTGAGGGCATGAGCTGGGAGGATTTCTCGGAGATCCCCGCCACACCCTGCGATCTGCCGCAATCCTCGCCGGACGACATCTGCTACTTGCAATATTCCAGCGGCTCGACCCGCTTTCCAACCGGCGTTGCCGTGACGCACGAAGCGTTGCTGCACAATCTCTTCGGCCATGCCACGGCAATGGGCCTTGGCCAAAACGATCGCGTTGTCAGCTGGCTGCCCTGGTATCACGACATGGGGTTGGTCGGCTGCTTCCTTTCGCCGATTTCCAATCAAGTGAGCTGCGATTACCTGCGGACTGAGCACTTCGCGCGACGTCCGCTGGCCTGGCTGGACCTCATCAGCCGGAACACAGGCAATACGCTCAGCTATTCGCCGACTTTCGGTTATGACATCTGCGCGCGCCGGATATCCAGCCAGAGCAATGTTGCCGACCGTTTCGACCTGTCGCGCTGGCGCACGGCGGGCAATGGCGCGGACATGATCCGGCCCGACGTCATGCAGAATTTCGTCAACGCTTTCGCCGGTGCCGGGTTCAAGGCCAAGGCGTTCACGCCAAGCTATGGTCTCGCTGAATCGACTCTGGCGGTAACCGTTATGCCGCCCGGAGAAGGCATTCGCGTCGAGCTGGTCGAAGAAGAGCGCCTTTCGGGCCAGCCGCGTTCGCTCGACCGACCCGCACGCTATCGCGCGATCGTCAATTGCGGCAAGCCGCTTCCGGGTATGGAAGTGGAAATTCGCGGCGAGGCCGGACAAATCAAGGGCGATCACCAGATCGGCAAGGTCTGGTGCCGCGGCAAGAGCGTGATGCATTCCTACTTCCGCAATCAAGAAGCAACCGACGATTGTCTGGTCGATGGCTGGCTCGATACCGGCGATATGGGCTATATGGCCAAAGGCTATCTGTTCATCGTCGGGCGGGCGAAGGACATGATCATCATCAACGGCAAAAATCACTGGCCGCAGGATATCGAATGGGCGGTCGAGCAGCTGCCCGGCTTCAACCACGGCGACATCGCCGCTTTCGCAGTCGAAACCGAAACCGGTGAGGAAGCACCGGCGGTGCTGGTGCATTGCCGCGTCTCCGATCCCGAGGAGCGCATTCGCCTGCGTGACGAGATCGCTGACAAGGTGCGCTCGGTCACAGGCATGGCCTGCGTGGTCGAGTTGGTGCCACCCCGCACCTTGCCGCGCACGAGTTCGGGCAAGCTAAGCCGGGCCAAAGCCAAACGCCTGTATCTCGCTGGCGAGATCGAGCCGATCAAGCTGCCTGTCGCCGCCTGAGATCTGTTCTATCGTTTCAGCGGGAACCATCACGGCTTATATCAATTGTTAAAGCCAGGTGGATTATAAGGCAGGGCATGACGGAAGCAGTAAACCTGTCAGGCAAGCGAATATTGATCGTCGAGGATAACGCTCTGCTGGCGTTCGAAATCGAATCGATTGTCGAGCAATGGGGAGCGATTCCGGTCGGCCCGGCGCTCGACCTCGCGACAGGCTTTGCATTGTTGGAAAGTGCCAGCATCGACGGAGCGTTGCTGGATATCAATCTGGGCGATGAACAGGTCTGGCCGCTCGCCCAGTCCCTGAATGCGCGCGGCATTCCGATCGTGTTCGTCAGCGCCAATTGCAGCGATGTGGATTTTCCCGAACATTTGAGCGTCTGCGCGAAGCTCGACAAGCCCGCCCAGAGCAGGGCTATCGTCGATACTCTCTCCTGCGCAATAGCCTGACTTGCTAGTCCGCTGCGGCCCGGCAAATCATGTCGGCAAACTCACGCAAACCCTTGAAGCCTGTGTCTTAGATATCTAATACAGGGTAATGTGAGGGGCTTCGGCCCGCAACGGGAGTGCGAGCGTCCACATGAGCGAAACCAAAACCACCACCGCCACCGCGACGGACCTCGAGCTGACGCCGCCCGATCCTGTGCCACAGGTCGCCCCGGAAAAGGCGTCAGGACTGGTTCCGGTGTCTGACGAGGTCAAGACCAAGCTCCAGACCAAGGTCGATGCCTTCGTCAACGAACTAGTGGCGCAGGACGCGAATTCGCCCGAATTCGGCAAGAAGGTCGACCAGCTGACCAATATGGGTCGCAAGGAAATTGCCAATGCCGCGGGTCAGTCGAACCGCTTTCTCGACCGACCGGTACGCGCGATGGACAAGGATGAAGGCGTCGGCGCCAATCTCGCCGAGCTGCGCCGCGTGGTCGAAGATCTCGATCCGGGCAAGCGGGGCAAGCTGTCGGGCACTCGCAAGATCCTTGGCATCATCCCTTTCGGCAACAAACTCACCAATTATTTCCGCAGCTACCAGAGCGCGCAAACGCATATTCAGGATATCCTGACCCACCTTGCCAGCGGCAAGGACGAACTGCTGATGGACAACGCCGCGATCGACGTCGAGCGGCAGAAGTTGTGGGAAGCGATGGGCAATCTCGAACAGATGGTCCATATTTCCAAGGCGCTGGACGAGAAGCTCGAGGAGAAGGCCGAGGATCTCGACGCGACCGATCCGGCCAAGGCCAAGGCGATCCGCGAAACCGCACTGTTCTACGTCCGTCAGCGCACGCAGGACCTGCTCACACAAATGGCGGTCAGCGTACAGGGTTATCTCGCGCTGGATCTGGTCAAGAAGAACAACGTCGAACTGGTGAAGGGGGTCGATCGCGCCAGCACCACCACCGTCGCTGCGCTGCGCACCGCAGTGACCGTGGCCGAGGCGATGACCAACCAGCGGCTGGTGCTTGGGCAGATCACCGCGCTGAACGAAACCACTGCTGGCATCATCGATTCTACCTCAACCATGCTGCGCGACCAGACCGGCAAGATCCATCAGCAGGCCGCCGCCAGCACGATCCCGCTCGAAACGCTCCAGCGCGCCTTCCAAAACATCTATGACACGATGGACGAGGTCGATGCGTTCAAGCTGAAGGCGCTCGATTCGATGAAGCAGACGGTCAACACGCTGTCCAACGAGGTCGAAAAATCGCGTGGCTACATCGCACGCGCCGAGGGCCAGTCGCAGGCACAAAGCCAGGTCAGCGAATCCAACCTGCTGACTGCGGAGAGCTGAAATGCCTGACCTGACCCGCGAGAGCGATCGCCTGCTCGAGCAAGGTCGGGCATTGGTCCGCGACAACCGCGAAGGCGGCCGACATCGGCGTGCCCCGTCGATCGGCAAGGGATCGGCGCAACTCAAGCGCAACAACCTTATCGCCCGCCTGCGCAACGTCATTCTGGCGATTTTCGCCATTTGGGTGGCAGGCGGCGTGCTCGGCGCAATCCTTAACGGCATCGGTATCCTCGGTGTCCTCGCCCTGATTGTCGCCACGATCGTCGCGGTCGGGATTTTCGGCAATTTTCCGCGGCTCAAGACACCGAAGCGGGCTGACATTACGCGCGGAGACGACGTGCAGAAGCTCGTCGGTCGGACCGAGCTGTGGCTCGAGGCGCAACGCCCCGCCCTGCCACCGCCGGCCGCCAAGCTGGTCGACACGATCGGGGTTCAGCTCGATGGTCTGGGGCTACAGCTCGAAGGGCTCGACCAGCGGCATCCCAAGGCGCGGGAGATCCGCAGCCTCGTGGGCGAACAACTGCCCGAAATGATCGACAGCTATCGCCGCATTCCCGCCAATCTGCGACGTGAGGAGCGCGGCGGGTCGACCCCCGACGATCAACTGACCCAGAGCCTTGGCACGATCAGCCATGAAATCGATTCGATCACCCGCCAACTCGCCGAGGGTTCGCTCGACGATCTGGCGATCAAGCACCGTTATCTTGATTACAAGTTCGGCACCGCCGACGACGGCGCACCCGTACTGGAGGACAAGAGCTGATGCGCGTGCCCATCGCCCACCAATTGCCGCGCGAAGAAGTGCGTCGCCGCTTGCATTCGCGCAGCCATGAAATCAGCAATTTCATTCCTGGCGGGATGGCACAGGTTGATACCGCGTGGCCCGATGAAGATACGATGACGCTGGCAGTCAAAGCCATGGGCCAAGGCATTACCGGACGTGTACTGATCGAGGAACACCAGGTGGTTTTCGAGGTGGATTTGCCTGCCGCTCTGTCCTTCGTTGAACCTATGGTTGCCGGCGCGATCCGCGAAAAGGGGCAGAAACTGCTCGAAAAGAAATAGAATTTTTCCGGACGGGCGCTCTCACGCCGTCGATCGCAATCACAAGCTCATGGAAAGCCCGGTATTTACCGGGAACTGCTCAGTAACTGGGCAGTTGTCGCTACAGCAATCATTCGAACTCTTCCACATCGCCCCGGTATGTGGTGCAAAGTCGAAATTTGCCGCAAAAAAGGGGTGGGCCTTATTTGGACAGGCCAAAGGGAGGGAATTACATTCCATGACGCAGGCTCGAGCCGAAACGCTAAGGCATCATTTAAAGCTGCACACAAGAGATTTGCATGACCGGCTCGACAGGTCGCTTGCGCCGCTCGCTCTCGGTGATGACGCCGAATATGCGGATTTTCTGAAAATCCAATTTTCCGTGAGATGCGCCATCGAGGACTGGGCGGCTGGCAATCTGTCCGATGGATTGCAAATCCCCAGCGCCTTGGCAAATTTGTCCAGCGATCTGGCCGATCTCGGTGTGCCGCTCCCGGCGTGCGCAAATCTGCTTATGCCTGAGCGTATTGATCCGCTCGGCGTCGCGTGGGCGATCGGCGGATCGTCGCTGGGAAATCGTACCATGGTGACACGCCGTCGCCGGGCTGGCCTGATGAAAGCCAATCGCTTTCTTACAGACCCGGCACAGGCAGAGTATTTCTCGCGCGTGATTCCATCGCTCAATCGCGAAGTGACGGCCGCCGAGGCCCGGCCAGCCATCAAGGCCGCCAAAGCGGTTTTCAATTGCTATCTCACCGCCTTTACCGATGGACCGCTTTTGCTGGAGGCTGCGTGAGCGAATACGATCCCAAAGCGGTCGACCTTACCAATTGCGACCGTGAACCTATCCATCAGTTGGGCGCAATTCAGGATTTCGGCGGCCTGATAACGGTCAACAACGACTGGATTGTCGCGCAGCGATCGGTCAACGCGTCCGCTATCCTTGGGATATCGAGCGACGTTACCCCAGGTCATCGCCTTGGCGATTTCTTCACCATTGAGGCGACGACAGCGATCAAGCTCGCCACCGCCAGCCTCGATGAGAGGAGCAACGTCGAACGAATTTTCGCGCTTGAGCTAGTCGGCGATAAGCGCTTATTTGATTGTGCCATCCACATCTCCGACCACCTCGTAGTGATCGAGTTCGAGCCGAGCAGCGGCGAAGGCTTCGACCGCCAGCTACGCTTGTTGCAGCCCTTGATTCGCCAGCTTGAGGGGATCGATGATCTCCGTGAAATTTGCCAGGGCGCAGCGGATCGGCTCAAGGCCATGCTCGGCTTTGATCGCGTGATGGTCTACCGTTTCCACGGAGACGGGAGCGGCGACGTCATTGCCGAAGCACGAGAAGATCAGCTGGAGGCATTTCTTGGCCTGCGCTATCCGCATACAGATATTCCGCAGCAGGCGCGCGCGCTATACCTTCGCAACCGTTTCCGGATCATAAGCGATATAAATTCCGAACCGGTCCCGATCGAACCGGCAACTCTCATCGACGGCTCGCCGCTGGACCTCAGCATGAGCACGTTGCGAGCCGTATCTCCTATTCATATCGAGTATCTCAAGAATATGGGGGTCGGGGCATCGCTTTCGATCTCGATCATCGTGCAGGGAAAACTGTGGGGGCTATTCGCTTGCCATCACTACAGTGCGAAGGTGCTGCCTTGCGCGCTGCGGACCGGTGCAGAGCTATTTTCGGAACTCTTTTCGCTGATAATCGAAAGCTATCAGGGTCGAGAAAAAGTCGAATTCCAGGAAACCGGACGAGAATTGCATGATCGGCTGATGCGAGCGTTGGCCGGTGGGCACTCCCTGCTCGAAAGCCTCCCGAACCTGCGCCCCATCATCCGCAAGGCGTTACCGCATGATGGCGTAAGTGTCTTTATCGATGGCAAATATGAAGTCCATGGGGCTGCGCCGACCCAAGAGCAGTTCATGGCGCTCATACCGACAATGAATGCTACTGCCACAAGTCGGGTGCTCGCCACGAACCGATTGCTCGACATGATACCTGCAGCCGAAGCTTTTGCCGAAAACGTGGTGGGGGCATTGGTGATTCCGGTTTCTCGCAGCCCGCGGGATTATTTTGTCCTGTGGCGCAAGGAACTGCGGCAAATCGTCACTTGGGCGGGCGAACCGGTGAAGTCTGTAGAAACCGGCCCTCATGGTGAAAGACTGACGCCTCGCAAGAGCTTTGAAGCTTGGCAGGAATCGGTGCGCGGCCGATCGAGCGAATGGACGGCAACGGAAAGACAAATTGCCGAAAGCCTTCGGATCACGCTGCTCGAGGTTATCCTGCGCCTCACCGACGAAGCCGTTCAGGAACGGGCGAAAGCGCAGCAACAACAGGAACTGTTGATTGCCGAGCTCAATCACCGGGTCCGCAATATCCTCAACCTGATAAGCGGGCTGATCAAGCAGTCGCGCCATGAGGTCATCGGTATCGAGCACTATGCACAGGTCATCGGCGGACGGATCAATGCGCTAGCGATCGCGCACGACAATATCACACGGCAGAACTGGTCGCCCGCTTCGCTTGGAGAATTGGTCGAATCGGAGTCCGAAGCGTATCTTTCCGGCAAGCTAGATCGTGTAAATATTAGCGGTGACGACGCGTTGATCGCGCCCGAAGCCTACACAGTGTTGGCCTTGGTGATCCACGAGATGATCACGAATTCGGCCAAATATGGCTCGCTGTGCGATCGCAGCGGACAGCTTTCGATCAATGTCGAATGTGATCCATCAGGCATGACAATTAGGTGGAAAGAACGCGGCGGACCACCTGTGAAACCCCCCGAACGACGCGGATTTGGCACGACTATCATCGAAAAATCGATCCCGTTCGAGCTGAATGGCAGAGCCACTCTCCAATACAAACTCGCCGGGGTTGAAGCGGAATTCTGGATCCCCGGACGTTTCGTGACATGTGTGCCAGCCAAAGCCTTGCCGGATGCGAGGGTCCAGCGCAAAGCCGGGATGGGGAACAAGACCATGAATCACAACGCAAAATCGGTGCTGTTGATCGAAGACAGCATGATCATTGCGCTCGACACCGAAGAATGCCTGCACGATCTGGGAGTAGAGCATGTTGCGACTCAAAGTTCGGTCGCAGCCGGACTCAAGGAGTTGGAGCAGCGCAGTTTCGATCTGGCGGTGCTGGATTACAATCTCGGCATGGAATCCAGCGAACGACTTGCAAGCGAACTGGTTAAGAGAGATATCCCGTTCTGGCTGGCCACGGGTTATGGCGAAATGGTCGATCGGCTCGATGAAATCGGTGCACGCGGCTTGCTCGTCAAACCTTATGGGCGAGCGGAGCTTGCCCGTCTGCTTGCATCCTATGCGGAAATGTCGGCTGTGGAGTGACGACGGGCGCTATAGCTGGGACACCAGCAATGTGCGGCCCGTATCGCTGAATACGACATCGTCAATTCGATCCGCCAGGCCGCATTCTCCCGCAGCCAAAGCCTGACCAGCAACGGCAACGTCGCTATCCAGCGGAAGCACCAGCAACGGTCCACCATGGGCGTCACGTTGCGATGGGTCGGGTGACCCGCTGCAATGTGTGAAGCGAAAAAAAGGCCCATCGACCAGTGTGACGCTGTCGGTCAGCCCGACATGCCGCTTCAATGCGTCGGGATAGGGTTGACCACGCGCAACTGCCAAACCTTCATCGAGGTGTAGTTCGCGCGGGCGGCCGTAGTCGTAGAGACGATAGGTAATATCGCTGTTCTGCTGGATCTCAACGATCGTCAGCCCTCCGCCGATGGCATGAACGGTACCCGCGGGAAGATAGAAGAAATCTCCTCGCTTTACCGGATGCCAGCTCAGCAAATTCTCGATCGAACCGTCCAGAGCGGCATCGCGCATCGCCTGTTCATCGAGCACTTCGTCGAAACCAATGGCTAGCCGGGCACCAGGTTCAGCATCCAGCACCAGCCAGCATTCCTCTTTGCCCGCCCCACCCGCATCGGCCTGCGCATCGGACGGGTGGACTTGAACCGACAAGTTCTCGCTCGTGAAGAGATATTTGACCAGCACCCGATCGAGTTCAGCTGGCGGGTCGAACCATATCTCCCCGATCCGCTTGTTACCGTCATTGTGGAATGGCGCAGGTATGTTTCGCTTGCCCCAAACCTTTTCGACGGTGATCGTTTCGAGCTTCATTGTTGCGCCGCTCCCGGCAGCTTGCCGACCGATTGCGCGCCGGCGCGCGAGGTCACCAGCACCTCGTCTCCATCGACCACGACTATGACGTCCTCAAGGCCAACAACCGAAACACGCACACCGTCGGTGTCGACCATTACATTGCGACATCCCGAAAAGTCTGCGGAGCCCAACGCATGGTTGCCGTCCTTGTCGCACCCGCGCGCGTCCATCAGCGCCTCCCAATTGCCGATATCCGACCAACCCATATCGGCGGCCACCACCGCGGCGCGGTCTGTATGTTCCATCACCGCATAATCAACAGATTCCCCTGCGATACCGGCGAAGGGATTTGCTGCCGGATGAATCTGCCATCCACGCCGCTCTGCTTCGCCGAAAGATTGCAAAACAAGCTCGGCCATCTCAGGGCGATGCGCCGCAAGCTCTGCCAAGAAGGCACCCGCACGGAAAGCAAAAATACCGCCGTTCCACACGAAATCGCCACTAGCCAGAAAGCCTCTTGCGGTCTCCTCGTCCGGCTTTTCGACAAAGCGATCAACACGAAAGCCCGGCCCAAGCTGCGCCCCCTTGCGGATATAGCCGTAACCTGTGTCCGGTCTCGTCGGCTCTATGCCGAAAGCGACCATGAAATCCTGATCCGCCAGTTCGGATGCCTTTTCAACTCCGGCCAGAAAAGCGGCTTCATCAGCAATATAGTGGTCGCTTGGGCAAACCAGCATGATGGCATCAGGTGGCAATGCGTGGGCAGCCAACGCGATGGCAGGCGCGGTATTCTTGGCTGCAGGCTCAACGATCAACCGCGCATCGCCAGAGGATTGCGCCTGCTCTTCGACGAGCGCGATATGCGCTTTCCCGGCGACTATGGTTGGCGTGGCGAACAGATTGGGATCGGCCACCCGGTCGAGGCTCTGCTGAAACAGCGTGCGCGGGCCAATCAGGGGGAGGAAGGGTTTGGGTCGCGCCTTGCGGCTCCGCGGCCACAAGCGCGTGCCACTCCCACCGCACAGGACAACTGGATAGATTCTCGCCATAGGCGCACCCTAATCATGGAAGCCGATGTGTTTCCAGACTTATCGCGCGAACCATTCCTGCCTCCAGCCATATATGGCCGGGACCGGTTCACCTTGCGCATTTCTGGCCGGACGAAATCGGAAGCGTTGTTCGGCGAGCTGGCACACGATCGCATCCGCTTGAGGATCGGGGCTTGGCCGCACTACCCGGCAATCACGCGCACGCCCATCGACACCGACGGTCATATAGACGGTGACCGAAGTACCAAATCGCGTTTGGCGGCCGCCCGGAGGAACCGGAAAATCGGCCGCGGAGTTGATCTCGCCAGCGATCTTTACAGGCCGTGTGACGACCGCGCCGCCTTGCCCAATGCCGCCATTGCCGCCGCCCGTTCCTGAACCGGCAGCAGCGTCGCCCGTTCCCTCTCCCGCCTCGCGGTTGCCCGACGTGACCTGGTTACCGCTGGAGGCGGCTTTCGGAACGGGCGCGGAGGGGCTGCGCGCCACTTTCGGAATAGGCGCGGAAATTGGACGGGGCACTGCCTTCTTGCCTGCTTTGCCCGAGCCACCTTCCGGGACGGCTTGCCTCACGGTTGCCGTAGGGCTGGGAGAGGGGGTTGGGCTGACAGTAAAGGCAGACACGACCGCTTGTTCGACTGTGCGCACTGTATCCGGCGTGAAGGCGCGCAGAAGTGCGTAAAACAGTGCGAGATGAAGGAGCAACACGCCGATGATCACCGGCACGTTCGGCCGCCTCCTGGTCGAGCCATAGTCTTTCGAGGGGTTTTTCGCCATTGCCTTACGAATAAACCCCTAGCGCGCCGGTTCCACAAGCTTTGCCAACTGTGGCGCATGAGATGTCGCATGAAAACACGCGATACCGAACGGCGTGCGCATCGCCGCGAACTCGCCGCGCTGAAATCGACGCGCCCGCGCATCCTGCTGGCCGACGACCAGCACGACCAGCGCCTAGCGCTCGCCGATCTGCTGATCCGCTGCGGCATGGCAGTGGATCTGGCAGCCGGTGGCGAAGCAGCGATCGGGCGAGTACTCGATGCCGAGGAGCGCGGCTCCGCCTACGATCTTGCGCTGATCGACTGCAATATGCCGCATTGCGACGGCTTCGAAGCGACCCGCGCGATCCGCATCGCCGGATATCCACCCACCGTCCTGCCAATCATCGGTATTCTGGATCAGCCCGACCATCGGGAAAAGCTGCTCGTGTTCTCTGCAGAAATGCAAGGCGCACTGATCCGCCCGGTTACACTCGAAGCGCTGGTGCCGCTACTCAATCGCTGGTTGCCGCACCGCATCCTGGCGCAAGACGACCCCCAGCCCGTCGCAAGCTGACTGACCAAAGAAAAACGGCGGCCCCATCGGAGCCGCCGTTTCAATTTATACGCCTAGTGAGTGGTAAACATCAGAACTGATAGCTGACGCCGAGCTTGATGCGCCAAACCGAAGCGATCGTGTCGATGTTGCGGGTGTCATTGACGCTCGTACCATCGTTGTTTGTCAGGTACTTGGTGATGATGTAGCGTCCCTGACTGTCAACACCGCTGCTGTCACCAATCGACAACGAACCATAGGAAGTGTTGCGGTAAAGAGTGTTCCAGCTGTTATCGAGCAGATTCAGGAAGTTGTCGACCATGGCGTAAACCTTGATCTTGTCATTCTTGCCTAACAGGTGCCCCGGCCCAGGCAGTTCTTGCGACAAGACGAGGTCCATGTCGAAGTACCATGGGTTGGTGCAGGTGTTCTTCACGATCGACTGACCGACATAATCCTTCAGGCACTTTGTGCTGTTCGCATAGTCGGCCAACTGCTGTACCGCCGCCATGTTGGACGAAGGCGAGATGTTGGGATCGCTCGGCCCCGTCGGGAGATAGATCAGCGCGTCGTCGTAGCCATAGGCGATAGCGAACAGATTGCGGCTGCTGAAAGTCGCGCTGTAAGGATTACCCGAAGTTGCAGTGAAGGTGACGCCGAGCTTGGTCTTGTTGTCGCCAAAGAACTTCTCGGTGAAGTTGAGGTTCATCGAGATGTTGTCCTCTTGCGAGAACTGACTGCGACCGGCCGCTGGGTTCTGGATATCGAAAGTCGGCGGATACTTGAAGTTCGACGTTGCCTGCGAGCTGGTGAAAGCACGCCGATCCTGAGCGTCGGTATAGGCATAACCGATTGTAAAATCGACCGATCCTCCGCTGGTAAACACGCCACGATTGAAGTGCTTAGCAAGGAAGATTGAAGCCACCTGGCTGTGATAGCCATCGGAATTGGTCAGATCGATCGCCCCATTCCGACCAGTAGCAAAACACGCCGGAGTTACGTTACTGTAGGTAGGTGTTGGGCTTGAGCTTTGTAGCTTCGCATCACACCCGGCAAGAAGCGGATCGATCGAACGATAGATCGGACGACCATCGATCGCGTAGCCATTAAGGCCTTGGCTCGGATCGACCACCTGCGTGAGGTCGGCAACCGCAAACGGGTTGTTGTACTTGCTGTAGATGTAGTCGAGTTTAAGTTTCCAGTCGCTGAAGAAGCCGCTGGGTGCCAAATCCAGATTGCTCTCAAACCCGAAGTTCGCACGCAGCACAGTCGGCATCTTGATGTTTGGGTCGATCGACTGGACTGGCGAAGCACCGTTTGCAGCGACGGCACCGGCAGCCGCCACGACGCAGCTGGGGAATCCGCTGAAAGTGCCACCGCTTAGAACATTAGTCGGCGCGGTCGTACAGTCGCGCGAGTCAGCCGAAGCGGACGCGAAACCATTATTGGCGAAAGCGTTCGAGAACCACACCAGCGGATCGCCGCCGGTGAACATGCCGACACCGACACGAACTTTGTTCCGTGTGAACGGACCGAAATCACCAGCGTCGTAGGTGAATGCGACGCGCGGCAAAACTTGAATCGGCAGGTGGCTGAAACCAATCGCATTGGTCCGGTCATAACGCTGCATGAACAGCGGATTGTACTTAGGTGAATCGCCATCGTACCAATTTGCACGGACACCAGCGACAACATTGAGCGTGTCGGTCATTTGCCAGTCGTCCTGCAGGAACGCCGAATAGATTTCGCGCTTGAATATTGCTGCGGCATCATCCGGATTGCCGGTCGCCGAGAAAGTTCCGAACGCGCCAACGTATCCGTTCGAAACTAGTGTGCCCGGCGTCAGACGAGATCCACCACCACTGGTGCCGCTCGAAAGCACGCCATTGGCGAAATCGGTCGCGTTGTCGAACACCAGCGTGCCCGTGCCGTTGGGGATGAACAGATTGTAGATTTTCGCTTGGTTCAGCTGCGCGCCGAACTTGAGCTTGTGATCGCCCAGAGTGAGCTTCGCGATTGCGGAAGCCTGCTGGATCGAGGTGTTTAGCTGGTTTGCCGAACGATAATACCCCGGGCCGATGATCACCGAAGCATCGTTACCCGTGGCGTTATCCACGCCAACGACGATACGTGGGATCGGGTTGGCATCGGTCGCCTCGCCGCCACCGACCGGCCCCTGAATGTCATCAACCTTCGAATAGGAATAGCGCAGCTCGGTCGAGAAATTGTCCGACCAGTTCGAAAGCAGGCGTCCAGAGTAGTAATTGGAGTCGGTGCCGTATTGTGAATAGCTGTTCAGGCCGGTGATCCCGACATTGGGCGAAAACGTGTTGTTGTCGTCCGCACTGATCGATACTTCCTTGAGGTGCTGATAGGTCGCTTCAAGGCGATGCTTGTCGTTGATCTGCCAGTCGAGCCGCGCGAAGTAGCGGTCGTTCTTGTAAGGCAGATTGGTGACCAGTGGCCCCGGATCGATCCCGTACACATTACGGGCTATATCGGCGATATCGTTGAACTGCGTTGCGGTGATGTCTGAAGTCTCGTTGGGATAACCCCCGCCAGTTGGCCCGTAATCCTGAGCTTTGGCAGTCGAGATATGCGAATAGGCACCATAGAAAAACAGGTGATCGGGAATGATCGGCCCGCCGAGCGAAACGCCCCAGCGCCTTTCGGGATCTATCGGAGCGACCGGGCCTGTCGGTAGATTCTTCCCACGCAGGCCATTGTCGGCGTACTCGTAAAAGCCAGAGCCATGAAACTTGTTGCTACCAGATTTGGTAATCGCGTTGACCTGGCAGCCAGTGAAGCCGTCATATTCAACGTCATACGGAGCAAACTGAACCTGGATTTCACTGATCGCATCATACGGAATTGGCGCGCTCGTACGCGAAGCATAGGCCGTGCCGTTGAGGCCGAAGACGTCGCCCTGCTGAATGCCGTCAACAGTGAAGCCGTTCGAACGGTTGTTGCCACCAAGGCACGAATAGGTGACCTGGCCATTGCTGTTGCTGAGCGTGATACGCGGGTCATAGCGGATGACGTCCTGGATATCGCGGCCATAAGTCGGCGCGCTCTCGATGGCCTGAGTGCCGAAGGACGTGCCGGGACCAACAGCAAGCTGCGTCACTGCAACGCGCGAACCGGTCACAACGATTACGCCAGTACCACTGCTAAGCGTGAAGCCCAGGTTCGTCGGACCCTGAAGATTGGTGTAAATATCGTTGATCGTCTGCCCTTCGAGGCCAGGAGCACTGGCCGAAACCGAATATGGGCCGCCCGAAGTGAGGTTGGTGGCGTTAAAGTTGCCTTGCGCGCCCGTAACCGTGGTATTCGTCGCGCCGGTACGCGTGTCGGTCACGGCGACTGTTGCGCCGGCTACGGGCTTGCCAGCTTCGTCCGTCACGGTGCCTTGGATCGTGGAGGTGATCTGCTGAGCAGCAACCGGTGCGGCGGTCATTACGCCAGCGGCGGAAAGGCTGACGACAGACGCAGCCAGCAAATATTTCAGTTTCATCGAATGTGCCCCATTCCGTGGAAGACAGAAGAAATGATCAGACGGCTCAAGTGCGAGTCCTGTCGACCGCCCCTCAAAGGCTTTATGTGACGCGCTTGTTACAGCGCCAGACCCGATTATCCACAGGCCACCATACTGGGAAATAAACAACTGAATTTACGCGTTATTCAACTGTTACATAAAGGCCACACCAAGCTGAGGAATCGCGTTTTTCTTCGCAACTGCGGAAAAACCGCAACAGGTCAGGCGAGATTTATCTCGCGCAGCCGCTGCTGCAGGAAGTCGTGGCTGGAAATTGGCTCAGGGTGATTCTTCGGATCAGCCGGGTCGATGCACTGGGGCAGCGTTTCGATCACGTAATCGGGCCGGAAGTGTAGGAAGAAGGGCATCGAATAGCGCGCGCGATAGGCTGCCTCGCCGCGCGGGTTCACCACCCGGTGTGTGGTCGAGCGCAATCTACCGTTGGTCAGCCGCTCGAGCATGTCGCCGATATTGACCACCAGCGCACCTTCAGGAACCTCGATCGCCTTCCACTCGCCCTGCGCGGTCAGCAATTCAAGACCGGCTTCCTCCGCACCGAGCAAAAGGGTGATGGTGTTGATGTCGCCATGCGCTGCGGCGCGGATCGCCCCTTCGGCATCGGCGCTCGTCAATGGCGGATAGTGCAGCAGGCGCATCACCGAATTGCCATCCTCCACCGTCGCGGCAAAGAAAGATCGCGGCAGACCAAGATGCAGCGCGATCGCTTCCAGCACGCGGGCGCCCGCGGTTTCGAATGCTTCGTAGAGCGCCGCGAAAGTCTCGCGAAACCATCGCACCTCGTCGGGCCAGACATTGGGTGCCATGAATTCGGCCAGCGGATGGCCCGCGGGCAGTTCGCGTCCGACATGCCAGAATTCCTTGAGGTCGTGGACCTCGGCGTCCTTGGCGCGCTCCACTCCGAATGGCGTGTAGCCCCGCGCACCACCGCCGCCCGCAATCTTGTACGCCATCTTGGCTTCGGCTGGGAGGGCGAAAAAGGCGCGGGAGAGTTCCTCTGCGCGATCGATCAGTTCCTGCGGGATCCCGTGGTCGCGGATCACCGCAAAGCCATATTCCTCGAAACTCTTGCCCAGATCATCGGCAACCTGTTCGAGCGGGCGGGAGATGGAAACGGAAGCGATATCGGACATTGTGCGACCTCAGTAAGGCAGAAACAGACCGGCCAGAGCGGCGCTCATCAGATTGGCCAGTGAACCGGCGGCCAGGGCGCGCAAGCCCAGCCTGGCGATGACCGGACGCTGGTTGGGCGCCAGCCCGCCGGTGACCGCCATTTGAATAGCAATCGAGGAGAAATTGGCAAAGCCACACAGGGCAAAAGTGATGATCGCGCGGCTATGAAGCGACAGCACATCCGGCCCCATCTTGCCGAGTTCGATGAAAGCAACAAATTCGTTGAGCACGATCTTGGTGCCGAACAGCCCGCCAGCAGTGATCGCCTGATCCCATGGAATACCCAGCAGGAACATCACCGGCGCGAACACCCAGCCGAGCAGTTCCTGGAACGAGAGATTGGCATAACCGAACCATCCACCGACTGCGCCGAGCAGGCCGTTGGCAAGCGCAACCAGCGCCACGAAGGCCAGCACCATCGCCCCGACCGCCACCGCCAGCTTGACGCCGGTCTGCGCACCTTGGGCAGCCGCCTCGATCACATTGGCGGGCCGATGCCCTTCCTCGAATGCTTCGGCGACCTCGTCCGGCTCACCGGCCTCGACCAGAGCGGCCGGACCTTCGGCACTGATCCGCGCATCAGGCAATTTGACTTCACCCTCGGCTTCGGGCGAGGACTCGCCATCATCGGGCATGATGATCTTGGCCATCAGGATGCCGCCGGGCGCGGACATGAACGCGGCGGCCAGCAGGAATGGCAGATAACGCGGACCGAGCAATCCGGCATAGGCAGCAAGGATGGTCCCGGCGACGCCGGCCATGCCGACGCTCATCAGCGTGAACAAGCGGCTAGGTGCGAGGCCGGCAAGATAGGGCCGAACCACCAACGGACTTTCCGATTGGCCGACGAAGATATTCGCCGCTGCGCCGAGCGACTCAACCCGCGATATGCCCGTGATCCAGCCGATCGCTCCACCGACCCAGCGCACCACTTTCTGCATGATGCCGAGGTAGTAGAGGATCGAGACCAGCGCCGCGAAGAACACGATCACCGGCAGCGCGCCGAGGGCAAAAGTGTTCTTGAGCGGATTGTCGACCCCGAACAGGAACTCGGTGCCCTTGTCGGCGTATGACAGCAGGGCAGCAACGCCGTTTGCCATGCCCTGGATCACAGCCCGCCCGCCACTAGTGGCGAGAACCAGGAAGGCCATCAGGGCTTGCAAAGCAAAAGCCGCACCCACGACGCGTAGGCGAATGCGGCGCTTGCCGGTGGAGAGCAGGAATGCGATCGCGAGAATCGCGACGATGCCGAGAATATTGGCCAGAATTGGCGGCATGAAGTCCTCTTCGCAGATCAGTCACACGTGGGTAAAAACTTTCGCTCTCTTGCCGTTTGCCCGTCACTAGTCAATTTGGGCGGCCTTCTACCCTGTTGATCGAAGGCCCGATCCCGTGACCAGCGAGACCCCGCAGACCGCACCAACCATGCCCGCAATGCCGCGCGCATTATTCGTTTACCTGCTGCTTTACGGCGGGATGGCAGTGCTCGCCGGTGTGCTGGCGTTCAAGCAATTTGCCCTTGGCACGTCAGGGCTGGCGGTCGAATCGGGGATTTTGTGTTTCCTGCTGCTGGTCGCAATCTCCAGCACCATCGCCCAGCTTTATGGCGAGGGTCTTGCCAACAGGCTGGTTCTGTGGGGATTCGTCCCGCTTGCGGTGTCGATCGCGCTGATCGGGCTGGTGCTCAACCTGCCGCCCTCACCCGATATGCCCGCAGCCAATATAGCGGCATTCGGCACGGTGCTATCACAGACGCCACGGATCATGGCGGCAGGCCCAGCCGCCTATCTCGTTTCCCTGCTGCTAAACGTGTGGCTCTTCTCGCGGCTGCGCGGCAAGGGCGACAAGCAAAGCGGCGGAATGGGAATGGTCGTACGCGGCGCAATCGCCTCCGCAATGAGCCAGGCGGTCGATTCGCTGATCTTCATCACGCTTGCATTCTACGGCGAATTCCCGATCCGCGACCTGCTGATCGGCCAGATCATCGCCAAGGTTACGCTGTCGATAGTATTGGTACCGCTGCTGATCGCCGGTTTCGTGGCACTGGCGCGCAAGCTCGACCGGGCTGCGTGACCGGCCAAAATGGTGAGCCCTGCTGGGTTCGAACCAGCGACCTACTGATTAAAAGTCAGTTGCTCTACCGACTGAGCTAAGGGCCCGACCATTTTGCGGCGATGTGTCGCCGGGCGCGTCACCTAGGCAGGGGGCGGGGCCGGGTCAAGCGTGTGTTGATCGCTTTGATCGACAAGCCGGTGACAGGATCGCGCCAATCGGGCGCGATCGCGGCGGCGGGTTCCAGTACGAAGCGCCGGTCGCGGAAGTCGGCATGGGGGATCGTCAGCCCGGAATCGTGCCATGCTCCCCCGCTCCACAGGATGATATCGAGGTCGAGCTGGCGCGCACGCCAGCACTGGCCTTGCCGTCGGCGTCCGAATTCGGATTCGATACGCTGGAGTTGTGCCAGCAGTGCAGGCGGCGACAGCTCGGTTGCGATTATCGCTGCGCCATTGGCATATCGCCGCAAGGATGGCCCAACCGGTGCGCTGTCGATGATCGGGGCAAAGGCTTCGATATGGAGGTCGTTCCGTTCAAGCGCTTCGCGTACTGCCAGCAACACGCTTCGCGGCGAACCGACCCCCGGCACCCGCATGTTGGATCCCAAGGCGATCAGATAGCGCTGCGTCAGATGTCTTCGCACAGCCGCTCGTAAAGCTGGGGCCTGCGGTCGCGGAAGAAACCCATCCCCGCCCGATGCTTGGCCGCGCGATCGAGGTCGAGCTTCGCCACCAGCACACCTTCCTCCTCAGCGCCGAATTCGGTGATCAGGTCACCCCATTCGTCGCTGATGAAGCTGTGCCCATAGAACCTTTGTGCACGATCTTCCGGTCCTTCGTGCCCAATGCGGTTGGCGGCAGCGACGGGCATACAATTGGACACGGCATGGCCGATCATCGCGCGGCGCCACATCCGGCTGGTGTCGAGATCGACGTCATAGGGCTCGGAACCGATGGCAGTCGGGTAGAGCAGCACTTCTGCGCCGTGCAAGGCCATCGCCCGCGCACACTCCGGATACCATTGATCCCAGCAAATACCGACGCCGATCCGCGCACCGAACACATCCCAGGTCTTGAACCCGTCATTGCCGGGACGGAAATAGAATTTTTCCTCATAGCCCGGACCATCGGGAATGTGGCTCTTGCGATAGGTGCCCATGATCTTACCGTCGGCGTCGATCATCGCGAGCGTATTGTAATAATGATGTCCGTCGCGTTCGAAGAAGCTGGTCGGGATTGCCACGCCCAGTTCGCGCGCGAGCTCCTGCATTGCCAGCACACTGGGATGTTCGGCGGTAGGCCGTGCACGAGCGAACAATGCTTCGTTTTCTTCGCGGCAGAAATATTCGCCCGCAAACAGTTCGGGCGGCAGGATCAGCTGCGCGCCCTTGCCTGCCGCCTCGCGCACCAGCGCAGAGACCGCGGCGATGTTGTCGGCTACCTCCGGTCGGGCGAGCGGTAGTTGCAGAACGGCTATCGTCAGGCTTCTCATGGCCCCCTCATAGCGGTTCGGCGCGCAGGAACCAGCGGGGTTTTCGGCAGCTTTTCCTTCACACGATGACAATTCTGTCGGGCGTTCCTATCTAAGCGCCTCAAGGAGAGAATAGGAAAATGGCTGAATCTCAAACCGCGATCCTTGCCGGGGGATGCTTCTGGTGCACCGAAGCGGTGATGAACGATGTGGTCGGCGTCGAATCGGTCGAAAGCGGCTACATCGGCGGCTCCAAAGCCAATCCGACCTACAAGGAGGTGTGCTCGGGAGAAACCGGCCACGCCGAAGCGGTTCGGGTGTCCTTCGACCCGGAAGCGATCAGTTATGCCGATCTGCTCGATGTGTTCATGGGCACGCATGACCCGACCCAGCTCAATCGACAGGGCAATGACGTGGGCACGCAATATCGGTCGGCGATCTTCCTGGTCGATGAAAGCCAGCGCGCGGATGCCGAAGCTGCAATCGCTCGATGGAATCACGAACACTCCGGCCAGACCGCCGTCACCACGATCGAAGGGCCAGCCGAATGGTATTCGGCCGAGGACTACCACCAGGAATATTGGGACGGCGAAGGGCAGCGCAATCCCTATTGCCTCGCGACGATCCCGCCCAAGCTGATGAAGCTGCGCAAGAGCTTCCAGAACCGCGTGAAGCAATAGCTGCGCGGGGTGCCGATCGAAAAATTCGTCGGCACCCCGATGCTTATATTTTGGGTTACGCCCTCGCTTGTGCGGGAGCGCTGACCGAACGCGGCCCGTCAGGATTGTCGGGAGCAGCCGTTTCGTTCACCAGCTCGTCGAACAGCGTCTCGTAGTGCCGCATCGCCTGACGCAGATCCTCGGTCGAGGCTTCACCGCGTGTCGAGCGGTCGGCAATCTCGTGCCCGGCGAGATAGTGCCTTGCGACCTCGCCATGATCGACCGTCAGATTGGCATGACGCGCTTCGAAATCCGCCATCGGATATCCGCGCGTCTTCATCACGGTGGTCAGCAGCCGGTCGGCGCGGATGACCGCCTCGATCGGACTGTCGACAAACAGCGCCTTGGTCGAAACCCACTCTTCGCTGAATTCCTCACGCTCTGCCGGGCCGAGCGGACGGATATCGAAGCTCTTCACTCGCTTTTCGCGCTCGAGTAATTCGGCTTCGGCCGCGGAGCGTCCGCCACGCGTTTCCACCGTGCGATCGTATTCGTCGCCGAAATGCTCGCGCAGCGTATCGGTCCGGCGCTTGCGCATCGCCAGCCAGCCGAACACGAGCAACAGCACGACGACGGCTACAACGATCACTATGGTCAAATTCTGGCCTTGCATGACAATATCCTCAGATACCGTCCAAGCCCCCGCTGCCTGTCCAATCGCCAGAACGCCAGACCGTTCCGGAACACCCCGGCTACATCCTGAATACGCCGAAGGCTGGGCGCTCTGCAATTGGGGCTTCCAGCGCGGCGGCGAGGCTGAGGCCGAGGACATCGCGGGTCTGTGCTGGGTCGATCACGCCATCGTCCCACAGGCGCGCGGTGGCGTAATACGGGTTGCCCTCGTCCTCGTATTTCTGGCGGATCGGGGCCTTGAATTCTTCCGCCTGTTCAGCCGTCCAGCTGTCCGCGTCGCGGTGGACGGTGGCGAGCACGCTGGCGGCCTGTTCGCCGCCCATCACGCTGATGCGCGCATTGGGCCAGGTGAACAGGAAGCGCGGCGAATAGGCACGCCCGCACATGCCGTAATTGCCCGCACCGAAGCTGCCGCCGATGACCACGGTGATCTTAGGTACGGTTGCCGTGGCCACAGCGGTCACCAGCTTGGCGCCATGCTTGGCGATGCCTTCCGCCTCGTACTTGCCGCCGACCATGAAGCCCGATATGTTCTGCAGGAACAGCAACGGTATCCGACGCTGACACGCCAGTTCGATGAAGTGCGCGCCCTTCTGCGCGCTTTCGGAGAACAGCACGCCATTGTTGGCGAGGATTGCCACCGGCATCCCCCAGATATGCGCAAAGCCGCAGACGAGGGTGGAGCCATAGTTGGCCTTGAACTCGTGGAACTCACTGCCATCGACCAGCCGCGCGATCACCTCGTGAACGTCATAGGGTGCGCGAACGTCTTCGGGGATCAGCGCATAGAGGTCTTCCGCATCGAACTTGGGCGCACGCGGGTCGCGCAGCTCGACATCCTTTGCCGCGCCGGTGTTGGCGCCCAGATGGCTGACGATATCGCGCACGATGGTCAGCGCGTGTTCGTCATTCTCGGCAAGGTGATCGACCACGCCGCTCTTCTTTGCATGAAGATCGCCGCCTCCCAGATCCTCGGCGCTGATCTCCTCGCCGGTCGCTGCCTTCACCAGCGGGGGCCCGGCGAGGAAGATGGTGCCCTGGTTGCGCACGATCACCGTCTCGTCGGACATAGCCGGGACATAGGCCCCGCCGGCCGTGCAGCTGCCCATCACACAGGCGATCTGCGGAATGCCGAGCGCGGACATATTCGCCTGATTGAAGAAGATGCGCCCGAAGTGCTCGCGGTCGGGGAACACCTCGGCCTGATAGGGCAGGTTCGCCCCGCCGCTGTCGACCAGATAGACGCAAGGGAGCCGGTTTTCCTGCGCGATCTCCTGCGCGCGCAGGTGCTTCTTGACCGTCATCGGGTAATAGCTGCCGCCCTTCACGGTCGGATCGTTGCAGGCGATCATCACCTGCCGTCCCGACACGCGCCCGATCCCGGCGATCATCGAGGCGCCGTTGACGTCGCCCTCATACATCCCGTTCGCCGCGAGCTGGCCGATCTCGAGGAAGGGGCTGCCCGGATCGAGCAACCGCTCCACCCGCTCACGCGGGAGCAACTTTCCACGCGCAACGTGCCGCTCGCGGTGGCGTTCGCTGCCGCCAAGCGCCGCTTCTGCGACCTTGGCGCGCAGATCATCGGCGAGGCCTTTGTTATGCTTGAAGCGCGCCTTCGCGTCCGGCGCTTCGCGGTCGAGCTTCGTAGTCAGTGTTGGTGCACTCATGCCGGCGGGGCCTAACCATGCGGCGCAAAAATGCAATGTGCGCTGCAACGCAATGTGCCGCTGGCAAGGGAGCTTTGTGCCGATCCGCGCATTGAAGGGACGGAGGGGCCGGTCAGTCAAAGGAAGATCCATGCCACGCACAGTCATCGTCACGGGCGCAGAGTCCGGCATTGGAGCTGCCTGTGCAGCCGCCTTCGGCGCGCTCGGGGACAGGGTCGCCATCTGCTATTTTTCTGAGGAAGCCGCGGCGAAGGAAACCGCAAGCGCAGTCGAGAAAGGCGGCGGCAAGGCCATGACCGTGCAGTGCAATGTCGCAGACGAAGCCTCGGTCGATGCCGCTTTCACTACAGTCGAAAAGCAGTGGGGCATTGCCGAGGTTCTGGTGAATTCCGCCGGGCTTAATATGAGCGGCGTGAAGGTCCGCGACATGACGCTCAAGCAATGGCAGCGGTTGATCGATACCGACCTCACCGGTGCTTTCCTCACCTCGCGGCGCTTCGTTACCGCGCGCGGAGACGCCACCAGTGACGCGGCGATCATCCAGATCAGTTCGATCCACGCCTATGCGGTGCGCGATGGCGGGGCGGATTATTGCGCCGCCAAGGGCGGGCAGACCAATCTGGTGGAAACGCTGGCGATCGAGGAGGCAGCCAAGGGCCTGCGGGTGAATGCTATCGACCCCGGCATGATCCTCACCCCAATGAACGAACGCGCAGTGGAGGACGGCGCGTATCGCGCCTCGCTGGTCAAAAATATTCCGATGGGCCGTGCGGGCGAACCATCGGAAGTGGCCGATCTTGCGGTGTTTCTAGCGTCGGACAAGGCCCGTTATATCACCGGGGCGCATATGGTGATCGACGGAGGACTGTCGCTGATGCAAGCGGTGGGGGCATAACCCGCCGCCATTGCTTGCCAGCCTGAAGCTGGCTTGCCTCTGGCCCGCAAGCTGCGACAACACAGCGTAATGGGTGGATTTTTTCTGAAGATAGGTCTGGCGCTGCTGGGAATGGCGGGGGCACAACCGGCATTCGCGCAGGATGTCGCCACAAGTGCGCAGCAAGAAGTAGTCCACCTGCCCACATTCCCACCGCCATGCCGCCGGGTGGGCGACGTGCCGACGCTCACCATCGATCCGGCGATCGCCGCCGATCTGGCCGAAATCGGACTCGACCGCGCGGGCGTGTTCGAGCGGATGAAGGAAACCTCGATCCCAGAGACGATGGGCTGCTGGGCGATGCCGGTTGGCGATTTCGACGGGCAGCTGATCTCGGTCGGCATGGCGCAATGGAATTTCGGCACCGGCAGCCTGCAACCGGTGCTGGCCGAGTGGCGCGATTCCTTTCACTCGCACCGCAAGGCGAAACGCGCGCTCAAGGAACTTGCCCCGGTCTACGGCAAGCTGCTGTTTTCGAAAGGCTGTCTCTCCGATCCGGTGACCGACAAATGCCGCAATGGCATCCTCGCCGCGCATGGCCCGGACGGGAAGCTCAACCCCGAAATGATCAGCGAGCTGACTGCGCTGTTCGAAAGCGACCGGATGTTAGAGGTCCAGCTCAACCATTACCTCGCCGTTCTGGAGAAGGTGCGCGGCGATCTCCAGCGCGTCTTTCCCGATGGCCCGATCACCATGCGCAAGGTCCGCTGGGCGATCGACATGCGCGTGCAGCAGGGCGGATTGCCGCCGAGCGACGACATCGCGCGCCTGCGCCGCAAGATCGCCGCCATGACACCGGCGGCGCGCTGGACCCGGCTCGATGCGATCTTTGCCTGGTACGAGGCTATTTCCCAGTCGCTCGATCAGGACGGGGTGAGCCGCGACTATGCCTGGAACGTCGGCCAGTGGCGCTGCCTGATGCGCAGCGGCCAGATCGACGACGAGCAGTACGAACTGCTCGCGATCACCTTCCTGCGCAGCCGCTCGGCGACCGGCAATTCGGGCCGCTGGCAGGCGCTGACCTTCTCCCGCCGTGCCAAGATCGTGCTCGGTGTCGGCAGTGTCAGCGGGGTACAGAACGGGAGTTGCGCCGGAGCTTAACGCTTGCGAACGAACTCCGCGCGCAGAACCAGCCCCTTGATGCCGGGATATTTGCAGTCGATCTCCTGCGGGTCGCCGGTCAGGCGGATCGACTTGATCAGCGTGCCCTGTTTCAGCGTCTGACCGGCCCCTTTGACCTCCAGATCCTTGATCAGCGTGACCTGGTCTCCATCGGAGAGTAAGTTGCCTACCGCATCGCGCACTTCGACCTTATCGGCTGCCGCCTGTTTCGCCGCGAGTTCGGACGCGGGCATCCATTCGCCCGATTCTTCGTCATAGACGTAATCTTCGTCGCTCATCCTGCTGCTCCGATCAGTTCGCGTCCGATGAGCATGCGGCGGATTTCGTTGGTGCCTGCGCCGATGTCGAGCAGCTTGGCATCGCGCAGATAGCGTTCGACCGGCCAGTCCTTGGTATAGCCCGCTCCGCCCAGCGCCTGCACCGCCTCGGCGGCGACCTTGAAGGCGTTCTCGCTCGCCAGCAGGATCGTGCCTGCCGCATCGAAGCGCGTCGTCTGGCCCGCGTCGCAGGCCCTGGCCACCGCATAGGTGTAGGCGCGCGCCGATTGCAGCGCGACATACATATCCGCGACTTTGGCCTGCATCAGCTGGAAACTGCCGATCGGCTTGCCGAACTGCTTGCGCTCGCGCAGGTACGGGATGACGCAGTCGAGGCACGCCTGCATGATGCCCAGCTGTAGCCCGGCGAGCACCACGCGCTCGTAATCGAGCCCGCTCATCAGCACGCCTACCCCGCCATGGAGCGGCCCCATCACGTTTTCTTCGGGCACTTCGCAATCGTCGAACACCAGCTCGGCCGTCGGGCTGCCACGCATCCCCATCTTGTCGATCTTCTGGCCGATACTGAAACCCGGCATGTCCTTTTCGATCAGGAAGGCGGTGATCCCGCGGCTGCCGCCATCAGGATTGGTCTTGGCATAGACCACCAGCGTATCGGCATAGGTAGCATTGGTGATCCAGAACTTGGTGCCGTTGAGCACATAACCGCCCTCGACCGCATCGGCCTTCAGCTTCATCGAGACCACGTCAGACCCGGCCTGAGCCTCGCTCATGGCGAGCGATCCGACATGCTCGCCGCTGATCAGCTTGGGCAGATATTTCGCTTTCTGCTCCTCATTGCCCCAGCGGCGGATCTGGTTGACGCACAGGTTCGAGTGCGCCCCATAGCTGAGCCCCACCGAAGCGCTCGCCCGGCTGACTTCCTCGACCGCGATGACGTGTTCGAGATAGCCCAGACCCAGCCCGCCATCGGCCTCGTCCACGGTAATTCCGTGCAGTCCCAGCGCGCCCATCTGCGGCCACAGCTCTATCGGAAACCAGTCCTCGCGGTCGGCCTTCTCTGCCAACGGGGCGATCTGCTCATCGGCAAAGCGCGCCGTGGTTTCACGGATCATCTGCGCCGTATCGCCCAGCTGAAAATCAAAATCGGGGGTCGCGCGCATCGTCTCTCCTTGCGTGAGCTTCAAAGTTCATTGCTGGTCGCGCGATAGCGGCAGAATGGCCAGCGGGCAAACCGCTGCCATCGGGGGTCGCGCTTGCGCCAGCTTTTGCTATGGAGGGGGTCATGCTGTCTCGAACAAGCCGCCATAGCGTGCCCTTTCGCACCACCCTTTTTGTGACATGCCTCGCGTTCGCGCTGACGGCATGTTCCAATTCGAAAGATTCCGCTGCGAGCGATAGCGACGCACCTAAAGACGCATCCGCTTCGGCCACCAACAGCACGTCCGGCACGCCCTTACCGAGCGACTTCACCGGAACCGCGTGGCGCGTGGATGGCACGGACGGGGCACGCTACACCACCTACCTCGATCCTGAAGGCCGTTATCGCGACTGGCGCGATGGCCAGCCGTGGGCCACCGGGACATGGGAAAACGGCGACGATGGATCGCTGTGCTTCACGCCCGATGGCGACAATGTGCTGCGCCGTTGCTGGCAACCCAATTCGATGACTGCGGATGGGACGATGACCGCAACCGCCGAAGACGGTCACCAGATCGAACTGACCCAGGTCGATTACAGTCCGCCACTCCCATCGGCTTCGGGCACGGCGAGCAATTCGTCGCAGAAGAAAACGTGAGAGAGACTATTTCACCAGAGTTGGAATTCCAGTCGGTCAAAAAGCGTTTCGGGGCAACGACAGCGGTCGCGGAGGTGACCAAGACGATCGCACGCGGCGAGTTCGTAGCGCTGGTCGGCACATCGGGCTCGGGCAAATCTACCCTGCTCAAAATGATCAATCGGCTGGTCGAGCCGAGCTCGGGCGATATCCTGTTCGAGGGTGAAAATGTCACTCAATTGCCGCTCGCCCAACTGCGTCGCCGGATCGGTTACGTGTTCCAGGGGATCGGCCTGTTCCCGCATATGACCATCGGCGAGAATATCGCACTCGGCCCTCGCCTCGCTGGCGAGAGCATGGGCGAAGACAAGATCGGCGAAATGCTCGAACTGGTCGACCTGTCGCCCGATATGCGCAAACGAATGCCGCCGGAGCTTTCAGGCGGCCAGCGCCAGCGCGTCGGGGTGGCACGCGCGCTCGCCACCAATCCGCAGTTGTTGCTGATGGACGAGCCCTTCGGCGCGCTCGACCCGATCACCCGCGATGCGCTGGGCGATCGCGTCAGGAGCCTGCATGACGAGCTGGGGATCACCACCATCATGGTCACCCATGATATGGCCGAAGCGCTGTTGCTGGCCGACCGGGTGCTGGTAATGCAGGCTGGCCGGATCGAAGCCGACTGCGCGCCGCGCGAGCTGTTGCATGGCGCGGGCGGGGATTTCGCGCAGGAGCTTGTCGCCGTCCCGCGCGCGCAGAGCGAACGGCTAGCGGAACTGAAGCAATGAGCGCCTTTTTCACCGCGCTCGGCGGCCTCGGCGATGAACTCGCCGCCCACGTCCTGCTGTCAGCCTCAGCGATTGGGCTGGGTCTCGCCATCGCCCTGCCGCTGGCGATCTGGGCGAGCCGGTCCGAGCATGTCGCCCGCCTGACGCTTGGCTTTGCCAGCCTCGTCCAGACCATTCCCGCGCTGGCCCTGCTCGCTTTGTTCTTCCCGGTCCTGCTCAGCCTGCGCGCAGTGTTCGGCCCGGGCCTTCCCACGCTCGGTTTCCTGCCTGCATTGCTGGCGCTGACACTCTATGCGCTGCTGCCGATCCTCAGGAATGCGGTGACCGCCCAGACCAATCTCGATCCCGGCGTGCTCGAAGCGGCCGACGGCATGGGCATGAGCGGCTGGCAGAAACTGCGGCTGGTCGAGATTCCGCTGACTGCGCCTTACGTCATGGCCGGGTTGCGCACCGCATCGGTATGGACCATCGGTGCGGCGACCCTATCGACAACGATCGGTCAGAAAAGCCTCGGCGATCCGATTTTCGCCGGATTACAGACCCAGAACTGGGTGCTGGTGCTCGCCGGATGTTTCGGCTCTGCGGCGCTTGCGCTCGTGGCCGATGGCTTGCTCGCCCTGATCGAGCGCGGCTTCGACCGACGCAACCGGGTTATGTGGCTCGGCGGGATGGCCGCCGTTCTGCTGGGTGTCGCCGCCGCGGTGGTGGCGCATTTCGGCATCGGACTGGGTCATAACGACGAAAAGCGCGTGGTCATCGGGGCCAAGAGCTATTCGGAACAATACATCCTCGCACGGTTGATGGGCCAGCAGCTCGAAAAGGCCGGGTTCAAGGTCAGCTATCGCGAGGGGCTCGGCTCGGCCGTGGTGCACAGCGCGGTGACCACGAATGCGATTGACGTATATGTTGATTACACCGGCACGCTTTGGACCAACCAGCTCAAACGCAAGCGCAATCCCGGCAGGGATGCGATGTACCGCCAGATCGTGAACTGGGAGCATGATACGACCGGAACCGAGGTTCTGGGCAAGCTCGGCTTCGAAAACGCCTATGCCTTCGCCATGCGAACCGATCAGGCAAAGCGGATGGGTGTGCGCTCGCTGGCAGACCTGACACGTGTTGCACCGCGCCTGACGCTGGGCGCCGATATCGAATTCTTCGAACGCCCCGAATGGTTTGCGGTCAGGAACGCCTATGATCTGCGTTTTGCCCGCAAGCGCAGTTTCACTACCACTTTCATGTATGACGCGCTCCAGTCGGTCGAAGCAAACGTCATTGCCGCCTATACCTCGGACGGGCGCATCGCGGCGGACCATTTGCGGGTCCTGAGCGACCCCAAGAACGCATTCCCCAGCTACGATGCGATCATCCTGCTGAGCCCCAAGGCAAGCCGCAATGCCAAGATCGTGGCCGCGCTCAAGCCGCTGCTGGGCAAGATCGACGTCGAGAAGATGCGCAAGGCCAATTATTCCGTCGATCGCGAGACCGACAAGCGTACGCCGGCGCAAGCCGCCAAGACGCTGGCGAAGGAGATTGGCCTCTAGGCGTCGGCTGGCTGGCCTTCGTCGGTAAAACCGGCGCCTTCGGGCCAACCGGTGCCGGTGAGGGCCATGACCTTGAACAGCTCACCCATTTCTTCGGGATCGGTCAGCCGATGGCGCGCCGCTTCGACCTCCTCCGCCTTGTCGGGTGCCGACGCCTTGAGCTTTTCGGCACGGATATTGAGCCCCAGCCGTACGAGCCATTCGCCCTGCGTGGTGGTCTGGACCTTGGTGCCCTCACCCCGCGCGATCAGCACGAGGCTGGCAAAGTCGACGTGGGCGGTCAGATCGGCCTCGCCGGGCATCGCCAGCGCATCGACCTTCTGATGCGCACGGACTGCCTGCATGGTCGATCCGGTACGCGGTTTCAGATGGCCGTAATCGATCCACAGCCCCGCCCCGCCCTTGTCCGCCAGGTGCTGCGCCACATCGCGCAGGATCGCCGCTGCGGCGGGTGAGGTTTCGATCACCGTCCCCGGCGGATCGCGCCCGAAGACATCGGGCACGACCGCATCGAGCGGCTGCGGTCCGGCAATGAATGCGAATTCCTCGCCATCGAGCGCGACCATCCGTTCGCGCCAGCCGCTCACCGTCTTGACCAGTTGGTGGATCGGCAAGGCATCGAGGAATTCATTGGCGACCAGCAGCCACGGCGCATCGCGCGGTACGGTATCGAGACTGTCGTGGAATTGCGCCCCCGGAACGGTCGAGGACTGGATGTCGCGCAATGCAGGCGATCCCTCGACCAGATGGACCTGCGGCTCCAACCCGAAACGCTTCACGGTGCGCAATATGTCTCGAGCCAATGTCCCGCGGCCTGGCCCCAGCTCGACATAGATCGGCTCGACCGGCGGACTGGCGCGCGACCACACATCGACCAGCCACAACCCGACGAATTCGCCGAACATCTGGCTGATTTCGGGTGCGGTGACGAAATCGCCCCCGCTCCCCAGCGGATCGCGCGTGGCGTAATAATGCGCATTGCTCTCGCCCATATAGCGCGTAACCGGCAGAGGGCCGTGGTTGCGGATCAGGCGACGGAAACGCGCCGCCAGATCGCCGGATTGCTCGTTATCCTGCTGCATAGCCGCCTGCGCGCGTTCACTCGGGCTTGGGTTCTTCCTTCACCACAACCTCGGTCTTGCGGGTAAGGCTGTAGGCGATCACCGCCAGACCGATGGCGATCATCGGCAAGGTCAGCCATTGTCCGCGCGATAGGCCGGTGTCCTTGAGCACCCATTCGAGATAGGAATCGGGCTCACGGAAGAATTCATTGATGAAGCGCGCACAGGCGATGCCGACGGTGAACGCGCCGACCATCAGCCCCGGCCGATAGCGCGCCCGCGTCTTCCAGAACAGGAGCAGCATGATAACGCCCATCGCCAGACCTTCGAGGCCTGCCTCGTAGAGCTGCGAGGGATGGCGCGGGATAAACGAGCTGATGCAGGTGTTGGCGGTGTGCTCGATATCGCAGAAGGTCATCGCCCATGGAACGTCGGTTGCACGACCCCACAGCTCTCCATTGATGAAATTGGCGATCCGGCCGAAAAACATGCCGAAAGGGACGTTGACTGCGATGTAATCGCAGATCCTGAGCCAGTTGAGCTTGTTGCGCCAGGCGACCCAGGTAATCGCGATCAGCACGCCGATAACACCGCCGTGGAAACTCATCCCGCCGTCCCACAGGCGCACCAGCCCCCAGCTGATCGGCCCCGGGTGGTTGAAGTCGGTAAACAGCATCGGCTTGTAGAACAATGCAAAGCCCAGCCGCCCGCCGAGGATGATGCCGAGGGTGCAGTAGAAGAACAGGTCGTCGGCATGGCGCTGCGCCATCGGCGCGCCGGGCACCTTGAGCATCTTGGACAGGTGCCAATAGCCCAGCAGGATGCCCGAGAGATACGCCAGCGAATACCAGCGCAGGGTGAAAAAGCCGAGATCGATACCTGGCTTCAGGCCCAGGCTGCTCCATGCAAGGTAATGCCCGCTGCCCGAAGCAGCCAATAGTGACAGCAAAGTCTTATCCTCTTAGCGTGACGCGGACCGCGACAGCGACCGTCCGGCGCGGCTTTTGGCATAGCAATGCGATCTGGGCAATCCGAACGGGAAAAGCCCACGTTGCATGGAATCGCGCAGTGTGTGTAAACCGGTTGCGCATAAAAACCTTGAGAGGACTATCCCCCCACATGCCGACCGAACTCGACAGCGATATCCAGCGCATCACGGCACAAGTTACCGCCCCTGGGCAAATGTTCGAAACCCGCCAGATCGACCGGCGCGGAGTCCAGATGCCCGCATTCGTCAACGCCCCGCCCAGTCTGGCGCATTATTTCGCCCATTTCTGCGGCCAGCATCGCGAAACTCTGTTCCTGGTCGATGGCAACGCGCGGCTGACATTCGGCGAGGTCTATGACGCGGCCCGCCACGTGGCGCACGGTCTGGCGACGACGCACCGGTTGAAGAAGGGCGACCGTGTCGGGATCGCCGCGCGCAATTCTGCCAACTGGATCATCGCCTATATGGGTGTGCTGATGGCAGGCGGCTGCGCGACCCTGCTCAACGGCTGGTGGACGGGCGAGGAACTCGTTTACGGGATCGATCTGTGCGAATGCTCGCTCGTGCTGGCCGACGAGCCCCGCGCCAAGCGTCTGGACGGGGCGGAGCATTCGGCGAAGGTGGTGGTCTTCGGGCATCAGTCGCCCGCTTCCGAAGGCCTCGCACCAATCTGGGCTGAAGGCGACACCGCCACGCAAATACTCGGCGAACTCGGCGCCGGCGACCTTGCCACAATCCTCTATACCTCCGGCTCGACCGGCAATCCCAAAGGTGCCTATTCCGATCACCTTGGGGTGGTGTCGGGTGTCATGAACTACATCTGCCAGACCGCGATGATCCTCCAGCTGCTGACCGAACGCGACGAAGCGCCGACGGTGCAGCCGAGCGCGCTGGTGACCGTTCCGCTGTTCCACGTCACCGGCGAGATCCCGCTGTTCCTCCAGTCGATTGCGATGGGGCGCAAGCTGGTGATGATGCCACGCTGGGACGCGACCGAGGCGCTGCGCCTGCTCGACGAGGAAAAGATCACCTATTTCGTGGGTGTCCCGCTGATGAGCTATGAACTGGCGACGCACCCCGACCGCGACAAATACGACCTCTCGCAGTGCAAGAGCTTTGCCGCGGGTGGAGCACCGCGCCCGGTGGAGCACGTCAACAAGATCAAGGAGGCGTTCCCGGAAGGTTTCCCGCTGCTCGGCTATGGCCTGACCGAGACCAATGCCGTGGGCGCGGGCAATCTCAACGAGAACTATATGGCCAAACCCGGATCGACCGGCATGCCCTCGCGGCCGCTGGTCGACATGGCGATCCTCAACGATGCAGGCGAACCCTTGGCAACGGGCGAGATCGGCGAAGTTTCGATCCGTTCGGTGTGCAATTTCCTCGGCTATTGGAAAAACGAGGAGGCGACGCAAGCAGCCTATACCGATGACGGTTATTTCCGCACCGGCGACCTCGGCTATCTCGACCCCGACGGCTATCTGTTCATCGTCGACCGCAAGAAGGACATCATCATCCGCGGCGGCGAGAACATTTCCTGCATTGAGGTCGAGGAGGCGATTTATGCACATGACAAGGTCGCCGAATGCTCGGTTTTCTCGCTGCCCGACGATCGTTTTGGCGAAGTGCCCGGCGCGGTCTATCTGGTCCAGCCCGGCCAGACGCTGAGCGAGGACGAATTGCGCGCGTTCCTGGCCGAGCATATCGCGCCGTTCAAGATCCCGGTGCAGATGTGGGAAGCGCATGAAGAGCTGCCGCGGCTCGGCACCCAGAAGGTCGACAAACGCACCGTCCGCGCGACCTATGCCAAGGATTACCGGCCCGCGTGAACGGTCTTCGCGTTCCCGCCCAGCGTGCGATCATCGACCGGCGCGCCCTCGCCGGTCGTATCGACGAGTTACACCGCGAGCACGGCGAGAAGGCGCGACCCAAGCTCGTGGCCTTGCTCAAACAGGCATTGAGCGACGGTCGCAAGGAACTCTCGCATCGGCTGGAGGAGAAGCCCTCCTCCGGGCACGAGATCACGGCTGGCTATGCGTTTCTGATGGATCAGCTGCTGCGAGTCATCTTCGATTATGCGACGCAGTCACTGTATCCTGCGCATAACCCCAGCTCTGCCGAACGCATCACGATCGTGGCGGTCGGCGGATTTGGTCGTGCGGAAATGGCACCGCATTCGGACGTCGATATCGCTTTCCTCACACCCCAGCGCGGGACGCCGTGGTGCGAGCAGGTCATCGAGACGATGCTCTATCTGCTCTGGGACCTGGGTTTGAAGATCGGCCACTCGAGCCGCACTATCGAGGACACCATTCGCCTTTCCAAGAGCGACCTGACGATCCGCACGGCCAATCTCGAAGGGCGCTATGTCTGGGGCGACGAGGCGCTTTACGATGAGGTTTCGCAGCGCTTCTGGGCCGACGTGGTACGCGGGACCGAGCGGCAATTCGTGGTCGAGAAGCTGGAAGAACGCAACGCCCGCCACAAACGCATGGGCGACAGCCGCTATGTCGTCGAACCGAATATCAAGGAGGGCAAGGGCGGTTTGCGCGACCTCCAGACGCTCTACTGGATCGGCAAATATATCCATAAGGTGAGGAGCGCCGCGGATCTGGTGGATGTGGGCCTGTTCACACCTACCGAATATCGCAGCTTTCGCCGCGCGGAGAGCTTCCTGCTGGCGGTGCGCTGCCACCTCCACGCGCTGACCGGACGGGCCGAGGACCGGCTGACCTTCGATTACCAGCGCCAGATCGCCGAAAGGATGAACTTCGCCGAGCGACCGGCCAAGAGCGCGGTCGAGCGGTTCATGCAGTTCTATTTCCTGCAGGCCAAGCATGTCGGTTCGCTGACCGGCATTTTCCTCGCCCATATCGACGAGGAATTCGCGCAGAAGAACCGCCAGCGGGGCTTTTTCGCCGGCTTTCGCAGCCGACCTCGCAACCTCAAGGGCTATGTGGTGCAAGGTGGACGTATCGCGGCACCATCGGACGACTGGTTCCACAAGGACCCGGTACGACTGATCGAGATCTTCCAGCTCGCCGAGGCGGAAAGCCTTGAAGTGCATCCGGAGACCATGCGGCAGGCCAATCGCGACAGCGGCCTGATCGACCGGGACTTGCGAGAAAATCCCAGGGCCAATGCGCTGTTCCTCGAAGTGCTGACCGGGCGCAACGATCCCGAAGCGGTGCTGCGCTGGATGAACGAGGCCAATGTCTTCGGCCGGTTCGTGCCTGATTTCGGGCGGGTCAATGCGCAGATGCAGTTCGACATGTATCATCACTATACGGTCGACGAGCACACGATCCGTGCGATCGGCCTGCTTGCGCAGATCGAGAAGGGCGAGCTGGAAGCCGATCACCCTCGCGCCACCCGGCTCATCCAGAAGGTCGGCAGCCGGCGTGTGGCCTATGTCGCCGCGCTGCTGCACGATATCGCGAAGGGGCGCGGCGGGGATCACTCGATTCTCGGCGCGGAAGTGGCCGAGAAGCTGTGCCCGCGGTTCGGCCTCACCGAAGCGGAAACCGAGATGGTCGCATGGCTCGTGCGCGAACACCTGCTGATGAGCGCGACCGCCTTCAAGCGCGATCTCACCGATCCGAAGACGATCGACGATTTCGTTGCCCGCGTGCAGAGCGCCGAACGCCTGCGCCACCTCGCGATCCTGACCTCGGTCGACATCCGCGCGGTCGGACCGGGCACATGGAACAGCTGGAAGGGCCAGTTGCTCGGCGAGCTATACGATACCGCGCAGGAGCAATTGCGGCTCGGCCACATGCGCAGAGGGCGCAAGGAAAGGGTGGCGGCGAGCCAGCAGCAAGTCGCAGATCTGCTGGGCGATGATGCCGGACTGGTCGAGCGCTATGGCAAGACCATGGGCGATGCCTACTGGATCGCCGAACCGCAAGACATCGCCGCGCGCAACTTGCGGCATTATGCTGCGGCGCGCGATCTGGACGACCAGCTTTCGATCCACTGCGCCTTCTACGAAGCGCGCGGAGCGACGCTGGTAACGGTCATCGCCGCCGATCACCCCGGCCTGTTCTATCGTATCGCAGGCGGCATCCATCTTGCGGGCGGCAATATCATCGACGCGCGCATCCATACCACGCGCGAAGGCTGGGCGCTGGACAATTTCCTCGTGCAGGATCCGCACGGCCGCCCCTTTCGCGAGCCCGCCCAGCTCGAGCGGTTGAAAAAATCCATCGCCGACGCGCTCGCCAACCGCATCCCGCTGGTGCCCAAGCTCGCCCAGCGTCCGCTGCCGCATGGCCGCTCGAAAGCGTTCGACGTGCGTCCACGAGTGATCTTCGACAACAAGGCCTCAGGGCGCTTCACCGTGATCGAGGTCAACGCCCGCGACCGCCCGGCGCTGCTCAACCGCCTTGCGCGGGCTTTGTTCGAAGAGGGGCTGGTGGTTCATTCCGCCCATGTCACCGCCTATGGCGAGCGCGCAGCGGACACTTTCTACGTGACCGACGTCACCGGGGGCAAATGTACGCTGGAAGAACGGCTCGACCGGCTCGAGGCGGCGCTGCTGGAAGCGGCAAGCGACGAGACTCAGGCGAAGCTGGAAGACGCCTGACCAGCTCCTAACGCTCGCCGAACAGCGCCGTGCCGACCCGTACATGGGTCGCGCCCAGCTGAATCGCGGTCTCGAAATCGCCGCTCATTCCCATGCTGCGCCCATCCAATCCATGGTCACGCGCCAGCTTGTCGAGCAGTGCAAAGAACGGTGCGGGCTCGATATCGGCGGGTGGCACGCACATCAATCCGGCGAGCGGGACGTCCGCATCGCGCGCCTGCTCCAGCAAGGCGGGCAAATCCGCAATCGCGCAGCCGCCCTTCTGGTCCTCGGTGCCGATATTGACCTGCACGAAACACGGGATGCGCCTGCCGGTCTTGTCGAATGCCTTGGCCAGCGCCTTGAGCAGGCTAGGCCGATCGAGCGAATGTATGCAGTCGAACAGCTGCACGGCATCTTCGGCCTTGTTCGACTGAAGCTGGCCGACGCAATGCAGACGCAGCTCGGGAAACTGCTCGCGCAGCGTAGGCCACTTATCCTGCGCTTCCTGTACACGGTTCTCGCCGAAGTGGATCTGGCCCTGCTCCAGCAACGGCATGATCGCCTCGACCGGCTTTGTCTTGCTGATCGCGATCAGGGTCACATCCTCTGTCTTGCGGCGCGCGATGCGGCAGGCACGGGCGATGGATTCGCGGATGTGTTCGAGCGGGGTGGCTGACTTTTCCATTGGCCACGCGCTATAGTCCCTGTGTGAGCGAGCGCCAGACCCCCTCCCGCAATCTGCCGTTCCTGTGGCTGCTGTCCGACGCGCGCAACGATGCGGGGCTCGAGGACGCGCTGACGGCTCTCCCTCCAGGCTCGGGCTTCGTCTTCCGTCACTATCACCTCGATCCCAAACAGCGCAGGCGCCGGTTTGACCATCTGGTGGAGATTGCCGGGAAGAACGACCACCTCGTTATTCTCGCGCGGGCAAGTTGGGCCGAAGTTGCCGCGTGGGGCGCCGACGGCACTTATGCCGCGCCCGGATGCGAGCTCGGCCAAAGGCTCGCGACAGGGTGGCTCCTCACCACCGCGCATGACGAGCAGGAGCTTGCCGCCGCTGCTACCTGCGGAGCAGATGGCATATTTCTCTCACCCGTATTTCCAACCCGCTCGCACCCTGACGGCGAGGCACTCGGTCCCGAACGATTCCTCGCGCTCGCCAATGCATCGACCACTCCGGTGATTGCGCTGGGGGGCATGACGCGGGAGCGCGCCAAAGCACTGCCCTGGCTCCGCTGGAGCGCGATCGATGGGCTCTCTTCGCGATAACGAACCGGCGCAGGGCGCTTGACGCGCGAGTCCCCGAGTACTCATAAAGGGCTTTGGGACACAAATCTGGACGATCACATGGCAACCCGCGCCCTTACCCCGCCCGACTGGAAGGCAGCATTCCGCCGCTCGCTGCGCCGCGCGCTCGAGATCAGCGGCGCCGGGTTACTGACGCTGTTCACCCTATTCCTCGCGCTCGCGATCATCAGCTATACCCGCACCGATCCGAGCGCCTCCACCGCCGCATCGGGGGCGGACATCCGCAACTGGATGGGTGCGCCAGGGGCTTGGGTGAGCGATCAGGCGCTCGGGTGGTTCGGCTTCCCCGCTGTGCTGCTGCTGCCCTTGCTTTATGTCGCCGCACGAAGGCTGTGGCGCGATATCGAGGTCGACGGAGATGGTCCGACGGGGCGGTGGTGGCGGCCACTCGGCCTGCTCGCCATAGCTATGGCACTGCTCGGCGCCGTGCTTGCATTGGTGTTCGATCCGGGCAGCGGAAGTCTCCCGGCCGGCCCCGGCGGGCTGATCGGCCAAGTGATAGCTTTGGGAATCGGGGGAATAGCGGCGCGCTTCGGTGAGGCGGCGTCGGGCTGGATCGTGCTCGTGCTGGCGCTCGCATGCCTTGCGGGCGGGCTGGCGCTGGCGACGCGCGTGTTCGCGATCGATTGGAGGCAATTCCTGACCTTGCCCGACTTCCTTCATCGCCATCGCAGCACCGATGAGTCCGATCCGGAGGCGTTCACCCGCCGCAAGCCTGAAAAGCGTGTGCGGGCCGAACCGGAGGTCGAGCCGATCGAAGACACCACGCCGCCGCGCCGTGCACCCGATATTCCCGATCCGGCCGCTGCGCCGCGCCGCGCGAGCGTTCCGACCAAGGCCAAGCAGCGCGACATGTTCGCGCAATACGACCTGCCCTCGCTCGACCTGCTGGCCGAGATCCCACCGGAAAAAGGCGTCAAGCTCGACAAGCTGGCGCTGGAACGCAACGCACGCCTGCTCGAAAACGTGCTCGACGATTTCAAGATCAATGGCGAGATCACCGCGGTTCGCGCAGGTCCGGTCGTCACCATGTACGAGCTCGAACCGGCGCCCGGCATCAAGGCCAGCCGGATCATCGGCCTTGCCGAGGACATCGCGCGCAACATGAGCGCAGTGTCCGCCCGCGTCAGCCCGATCCCTGGTAAGACGGTGATGGGCATCGAATTGCCCAATGCCGACCGCCAGATGGTCAGCTATCGCGAACTGGCCGAAAGCGCTGCCTTCGCCGACAGCAAGGGCGCGTTGCCGATGATCCTGGGCAAGGATATCGCCGGCGAGCCGATCATCGCCGATCTTGCCGCCATGCCCCACCTGCTGGTTGCGGGCACCACCGGTTCGGGTAAGTCGGTCGGGCTCAATGCGATCCTGCTGAGCCTGCTGTATCGCTTCACTCCCACCGAGTGCCGCCTGATCCTGATCGATCCCAAGGTGCTCGAACTCAAGACTTACGACGACATTCCGCATCTCCTCAGCCCCGTGGTGACCGAACCGGCCAAATCGGTGCGCGCGCTCAAATGGGCGGTCGAGGAGATGGAGAAGCGCTATCGCATGATGTCGAGCGTCAACTCGCGCAATATCGCCAGCTTCAACGAGAAGGTAAAGGCGGCGATCGCCAAGGGCGCGCCCCTCGGGCGGCGGGTGCAGACCGGCTTCGACCCGGAAACGGGCGAGGAACTCTACGAGGAAGAACAGCTCGATTACGAAGTGCTGCCGCAGATCGTGCTGATCGTCGACGAGCTGGCCGACCTGATGGTCACCGTCGGCAAGGAGATCGAAGTGCTGATCCAGCGCCTCAGCCAGAAGAGCCGCGCGGCGGGCATCCACCTGATCATGGCGACCCAGCGCCCCTCGGTCGATGTCATCACCGGCGTCATCAAGGCAAACCTGCCAACCCGGATCAGCTTCAAGGTCACCAGCCGGATCGACAGCCGCACGATCCTGGGCGAACAGGGCGCCGAGCAACTGCTGGGCAAGGGCGACATGCTCTACAAACCCAACACCGGCGCGATGATCCGCGTCCACGGGCCGTTCGTGTCGGACGAAGAGGTCGAACGCGTGGCCGATCACTGGCGTGCGCAGGGCAGTCCCGACTATGTCGATGCCGTCACCGAGGAACCGGAAGACGGTGGCTTCTCCTTCGAGGACGAATTCACCGCCTCCGACAACCCCGAAGAACGCAAATACCGGCAGGCCTGCCAGATCGTGATCGAGAACCAGAAAGCGTCCGGTTCCTGGCTCCAGCGGCAGATGGGCGTGGGCTATAACACCGCCGCCAAATGGATCGAGCGGATGGAGAGCGAAGGATTGGTCGGCCCGGCCAATCATGTCGGCAGGCGCGAGATTTTCCGCGACCAGGATGGCAATCCGCTTTAGGGCGCCGCCATGACTGCCGTAACCGACGACCATCTGCCGCGACGCAAAAGCTGGGTGTATGGCCCGGCAGGGCGAACGATCGCGCCATGGCGATACTGGTGGCGGCACAAGGTCATCAAGGACATCGACCGGACCGCCGTGATCGCCAAGATCGCGGGCGAGAGCGTACTCACCCCGCGCTACATCTTCATGGTGATGATGTCGGCGGGTATCGCGATCCTCGGCCTGCTGCTGTCCTCGCCGGCGGTGGTGATCGGCGCGATGCTGCTCTCGCCTCTGATGAGCCCGATCCTTGGTGCGGGCTTTGCATTGGCAACCGGCAAGGCCAAGTGGCTGCGGCTATGCGCCGAAGCCTTGGGACTGGGGACGATCTTCGCGGTGCTGTTCTGCGCGCTGATCGTCGTCTTCTCCCCCTTGCAAACGGTGACGCCCGAAATCGCAGCGCGCACGCGGCCCAATCTGTTCGACCTCATGGTGGCACTGTTTTCCTCGCTCGCAGGTAGCTATGCGATGATCCGCGGGCGCGAGGGCACCATTGTCGGGGTTGCCATCGCCACCGCGCTGATGCCGCCGCTGGCGGTCATCGGTTTCGGCCTCGCCACCGCCAACTGGACGGTATTTTTCGGCGCGCTCGGCCTCTACATAACCAACTTCCTGACCATCGCGCTTACCGCGACGATGATGGCACGCCTCTATGGCTTCCGCACCTCGCTATCGAGCAAGCAGGGGCGGTTCCAGAACATCGGCATATTCGTAGTCTTCGTGGGGCTTGCGATTCCGTTAGGTCTCTCGCTCAGGAACATCGCGTGGGAGGCGCGCGCCCAGCGCATGGTCGGCAATGCACTACAGGCCGAATTCGGCGACCGCGCCCGCATCAGCCAGCAGGATATCGACTGGAGCACCAATCCGCTCGAAATATCGGCCACCGTGCTGACGCCAAGCTTCGTCAAGAACGCCGAACAAGGCGTCGAAGCTCGGCTGGACAATTCGCTGGGACGTAAGGTGCATGTCGCGCTCGAACAATTCCGTGTGGGTACCGAAGCAGGCGCAGCGGAACAGGCGCAGATCACTCAGGCGCGCGATGCGGCGCAGAAGGCCGCCGAGGATGCCGCGGTCGCCAACGTCGCGCGGCGGCTGGCGCTGATCGCTGGCATACCCAGCAGCGACGTGACGCTCGATCGGGATGGCCAGCGCGCAATGGCAGTTGCACGCCCGCTGCCCGGACTCACCCTGCAAGGCTACCGCGATCTGGAACAACGCGTTGCAGCCGATGCACCCGACTGGACGATCGCCTTGCGTCCACCCTTGCTGGCGCTTCCGGATATCCCGCTGACCGATGGCAAGCCGGGCGATACCGCCCAACAGCCGATCGCACTGATCAGATGGGCGGCAACGAGGACCGGTGTCCCGGTTACCCTGACGGGTACCAAGGATGCACTCGATGCGGTGATGCCGATGTTGCAAGGTCCGGGGATCACGCTGATCCGCAACGAGGTAAAGCGAGCCGACGCCATTACCACGAAATGGACTGCCAGCGCACCGCCCACGGACGACGGCCAAACGAACTAGGGTTCACCCCCGCGCGATGGGATAGCCGCGCCATTGCTTGATGTTGCGGATCGAAAAGCTCGAACGCATCGAGGACACACCGGGCAATCTCGCGAGGCATTCTCGATGGATCGTATCGAACTGTTCAAGGTCCGCCGCGGCTACTCGCAGCAGGTAATCGGCATTGCCGGACATCAGGTTGCAATCGAGGATGTCATCGAAATCGCGCACAGCCTTTTCGAACCGGTCCATCGCTTCGTGGCTCTGACTGGTGAGCGTGATTTCGACGAACACCACGAGGCTCAGTCCCAACCTCTTGGGATCGAGCCGCGCGCCATAACCGGAAATGATGCCCGATTGCTCGAGCGCGCGAATGCGCCGATGGCACGCCGAGGTCGATAACGCGGCGCTTTCCGCAAGTTCGGCGATCGATTGGGTGGAATCGCGCTGCAACGCTTCAAGTAGATGGATATCGGCACGATCCATGACATTTTTTCCCGTTAATGCATAACAATTCGGGAAATATACCCGATGAGCGCACATGCAAAGGCCAATTCAGGCAAAACATTCCACTTCAAACGGCTTATCATGGCACGAAATAGAAGGAGTCCTGTCATGCGCGTCGGTAGCCCCAAGGAAATCAAGAACCACGAATATCGCGTCGGCCTGACGCCCGAGAGTGCGGGCGAACTGGTCCATCAAGGTCATGAAGTATGGATCGAAACCGGCGCAGGCAACGGCATCGGCGCCTATGATGATCAATATGTCGCCGCTGGCGCAAAGATCGTTGACGGCCCAGACCCGATATTCGCCGAATGCGAGATGGTGGTGAAGGTCAAGGAACCGCAGGCCGTGGAGCGCGCCAAGCTGCGCGAAGGCCAGATCCTTTACACCTATTTGCACCTCGCGCCCGATCCCGAGCAGACCGCCGACCTCGTCAAGTCGGGTGTCACCGCCATCGCCTATGAAACCGTAACCGGTCCTGGCAATTCGCTTCCGCTATTGAAGCCGATGAGCCAGGTCGCAGGCCGCATGAGCATACAGGCGGGCGCGACCGCGTTGGAGAAGGCGCATGGCGGGCGCGGTGTGCTGCTCGGCGGCGTCCCGGGCGTGCTGCCGGGCAAAGTCACCGTGATCGGCGGCGGCGTGGTCGGCTTCAACGCCGCGCAGATGGCCGTCGGCCTGGGCGCAGACGTCACCATTCTCGACCGCGATCCCGAGGTGCTCGAACGCCTCGGCATCCATTTCGAAAGTCGCGCCAAGACCCGCTTTTCCAACAAGGCCAACCTCGAGGACGAAGTGTGCAACGCCGATCTGGTGATCGGGGCGGTGCTTATCCCCGGCGCGGCGGCCCCCAAGCTGGTGAGCCGCGAGCTGCTCAAGAAGATGCAGCCGGGCAGTGTTCTGGTCGACGTCGCGATCGATCAGGGCGGCTGCTTCGAAACCAGCAAACCGACCACCCATGCCGACCCGACCTATATCGTCGACGATGTCGTCCATTATTGCGTTGCAAACATGCCCGGTGCCGTCGCGCGCACCAGCACCTATGCGCTCAACAACGTAACCCTCCCCCACGCGCTGCAAATCGCCAAGCTGGGCTGGCGCGATGCGCTGGCGGCCAATCCCTATCTGGCCGAAGGGCTCAACGTCCACCGCGGCCAGGTGACCTATGAAGCCGTCGCGCGTGAGCTAGGATACGATTACGTGCCGGTCGAGAAGGTGCTCAAGAACGGCTAAGAAAATGGGCGCGCTGGCCGGAATATGCCGGATGGCGCGGCCCTTTTTTCATGCAAGTTGCAGGTAGCGTCCCTCGAACTGCGCGATTTCACGCAAACGGTCGATATCGAGGATCGTCAACCGCTTGCCCGACAGTTCGATCAACTCATCACGCCGCAATTGTTGGAGCGTCCGGTTGACGTGGACAGCCGAAAGGCCGGTGGCAGCGGCCAGATCGGATTGCACCAGCGGAAAATCACAGGTTGCCCGGTCGGTCAGTCCGACTGCATGCAACCTCAAATGCAATTCCACCAGTAAATGGGCCATGCGCTCATCGGCCCGGCGTTGCCCCAGGCTCAACAGCCACTCTCGTTGGATCGCGGCGGTGATTTGCTCCTGAGCCAGAAGTGCCTCGACGAAGCCAGGAACACTGGCAGCGAGTGCGTCGGTCTGCTCGGGGTTTACCAGCATGTAGCGCACCTGTGTGATCGACTGGATCGCATGATCCATCGCCCCCGCCAGCTGTTTGCCTAGATTGCTCACGTCACCGGGCAGGACAAACCCGACAATCTGGCGTCGCCCGTCGGGCAAATCCTTGTAGCGACAGGCCCACCCTTCCAGCAGGACAAGCGCCGAAGGTGTCGGATCTCCTTCGCGAATCAAATCGACCCGTGCCGCGCCGCTGAACGCCACCGCTGCTCCGGCCCGCTCGATGGCCAAACAGTCGACCGGAGACAGCCGGACCGGAAGGGTGGATTGCAAGGACAAACAGATCACCAGTTGAGGATTAAAGGTGACGAAGGCCTTTAGCTTCCCGACAGGTTTCGGCTTTTAAATAAGTTAATCGAGCAAGATAATTCCACGATTCGCCAATATTGCGGGCAAGGCGAATATTTTGATGGAACCATGGCAGCCGCCTGCAAACAACCGCAGCGCTCAGCTCGATTTCTTTGCGATTGGGCTGAAAATGGCGGAGACAAAGTCCACCCCGGAAACGCCCCATTGGGTTCGAAAAATTCCGATTTAACCATGCGTTAGCATTAGGTTTGGCGGCCTTATGTCCCATGGAGTCCGATGCGGCCCGCGCCGAAGCATTGCGCCGCATCGGCTTCAAGGATTGTGCCGCTAGTGCCATCGCAATGAAGACCGAAAGCCTGAAGAACCCGAAGCACGTTGCACAATGGACTTCGACGCTGGAAATTAAAACCCTGTCCGGATGTCCGGTGACACCTCAGCCGAGCAGGTGGCCAAGGATATCCGACGTAAGTCCCGCCGACACTTCTCCGCCGAGGACAAGATCCGGATCGTGCCGCGACCACTGACGAGGTGAAGGAGCTGCGCCGCGAGGCGCGCGATCGGAAGTCCTCCTCGCTTGGCCGATGCTGCAGGCCTCATCCGTCTCGTCGCCGTGGCCGATCTCACCCTGGAAAACCGTCTGCTCAAAAAAGCATGACCGGGCTTGGGGGAGACGACGTATGAGATATCCCGCATCCGATAAGCTCGATATCTCCTTAGGGTCAGAAATCGATCTGGGGGATCAATTTCCCGAAGGGGCGGATCGTCGAGATCGCGCTGGAGTAGACTGTTCAACCGTGCATAGCCGAACGGAAAACGGCTTCTAGACCCTCTCATGCTCACCGCTGGAGGTCTGTCCCGACCCTTGCCGGACCGATGCGCGCGGACGAAGATTCCTTATTGGGAGAAATCCCCAAGAAAGGCCGTTTGGAAGCTCAGCTCCGGATACTCCTGTGCCGGCAGTTCCAGCAATTAGGGCGTGAAATCCTGCGCAGGTCGAATTCACATCTGACCAAACTTGACCGAACTCATTTGTTAGACATATGAAGCAGACTCGGTCATACTTGCGGAAAGACAGGAGGGTATGTCGTGGCCTTAAGACGCTCAGTGAAATCATTGTCCGGACAAACCAAGGCGGTTTGGATTTGCCTCGCCTTGGCATTGTCCTCGCCAGCGGGCGCTCAGAGCGACAAGATGACGCCGATTGCCATTCCGGCGCAACCGAATGCGATCACGCTCGATACCGGCAAACTGCCTGGCGCAACTGCGCCTGAGTCCTGGCACTCGCAATACGGCAGCAAATTCGCACGAAACGTGACCGTTGCAACACTCACCCCATTCCTGCCCGATCCAGCCAAGGCAAACGGCACTGCGGTCATCGTCGCACCGGGCGGAGGGTTCATGACCCTGTCGATGGAAAACGAAGGCTGGGATGTCGCGAAAGCGCTCGCCGCGCACGGCGTTGCAGCATTTGTGCTCAAATATCGCCTCAACCAGACACCGGCAGACATGGCCGGCTTTGAAAAATCCATGCGCGACATGTTCTCCGGAACTGCGAAACGGCCTCCCCAGCCGGAAGATGCTTCAACACGGCTCGCGCCTCAGCTTGCCGATGCGCGCGCGGCGTTCGCCCTTGTTCGCAGCCATGCGAAGCAATGGCATGTCGACCCGAACCGCGTAGGGATGGTCGGATTCTCCGCTGGTGCGATGCTGACCCTCTCCACCGAGCTTGCCGAAAATGGCGCCAATCCGGCATTCTTGGGCATCATCTACGGACCGCTCGCCTCGGTGACCGTCCCAGCCAACGCCCCGCCGCTGTTCGTCGCCCTTGCCGCCGATGACCCATTTTTCGGCAACGGAGGGTTTGGCCTAATCGACAGCTGGCGCAAGGCCAAGAAGCCGGTCGAATTCCACCTGTTCGAACAGGGCGGTCATGGCTTCGGGATGTACCAGAAAGACACCACCAGCACGGGTTGGTTCAACGAATTCCTGCTGTGGATGAAAATGCACGGTTGGCTGAGGCCAGCTCAACCAACGCATTGAACCGGGAAGGCGCGGTAATCAGTGGGCGGGGGCAGGCCATCCTGTCCCCGCATCGATCGCTGCGCCCCCTCACCCTTATTGCCTTGTCGCTGCGATCGCGGCATTGGCCGCCAGAATATACGCTGAGGTCGTGCTGACAGTGTATTCGTTCTCGAACCACAGGAACGGCCAGTCGGTTTTCAATTCGGGGAAATCGGGCTTGATGATCAGAACACCGGGCACGAGCCCTCCGGCAACAAAGCTGTAGTCTGCGCGATTGTGGCCATAGCCGATCAGTTTCGATTGTGTACCGACAGTCGAAACCAGCGAAAGATTGTTCGCCGGGTGGCGGCCCAGCAAGTAATCAATCGCATCAAGCGTGTAATGCGTGTCGACCAGCTTCGGGAAAGCGCGGTGCAGCATGTACATGTTGAAGCCGAACATTGCGACCTGATGTGACCCGGCCCAGGATCCATCCGCGATCGGAACGCCGAACGGATTTTTGGTGGCCTGCTCATCCGCCTTCTGCTTGAGCGCTTCGACCAGTGGCACCAGCTGCTGCTTATAGGCAGGCCCCATGAAAGGAATCGCGCGTACAGCCGGGCCACTGATCCATTCGAAGTGCTGGCCGATCTGTGCCATCAGTTTCTCGAGCCGCGCTTTGTAAACTGCATTGCCATCGGTTGCGATCAGCAGCTCGATCGTGGCACTCGCATCGGCCAACTCCAAGGGCTCACGGCTGCCACGCCCATCGCTGGAGTCAGCATTAGGGCCAAACTTGTCGCGCTGGGCCTGCCAAAGGTCCTTGGCTGCCGACAAGGCTTCTGACGCCATTTGGGGATCAGTTGCCTTCAGCGCGCGGCTCGCGCTGGCCAGTGCGCCGACCATCGCCAAATCGTTGGCGGGATAATCAGTGGTAAAGGCCCAACGATCATCCGGCTTACCTGAATAATCGCCCTTGGTTTCGTTCTTTCCGAGCTTGGGATCGTAAATCCGGCCATCCGTTTGCGACGCGGCATCGCCAAGGTGCGTATATTGCTTCAGCGTCGGAGACACAATTCCAACGATCGCGTGGCCGAAGACCTTGTATTGCGCCAGCAGCTGCAGCGTGCCGTGCCGGATCTGCTGAATTGAGTCCTGAACGCCATCCGGCTTCCTGATTTGCACATGCCGCGCCGCTTCGTCCACGCTTGTCTCGTCCCAGTCGAGCCCGAACAATTCCTTGCCCCAGACGAGATCGCGCACGACTGCCGAATTACTCGGAGTCTGAATGTCGTAGTCCCCCGCATCCTGCCATCCACCGACATCGAGGCCGGGGATGTGCTCGCCGGGCTTGAACGGCGAATCGAGTTCGCTGCCCATGTGATAACCGTCAAAGTGGGTGATATTGGGCGGGGCTTGGCGTGCATCGTCGAGGTGCGAGGTGCCTTGCCAGATCCGGTACTGCTCGCGCACCCGCATGTGATCCATCTGCTCTGCGAGATAGGTGTCGAGCGAGGCTTGCCAGATATGATCATAGGCGTCGGGCGAAATGCGGAACGGCGCGGTCGTCTGGCCGCCATATGATATCTCGTACAAACCCGGATCGCGAACCGACGAAAAATCGAAGGTGGCATAGCGATAGCGCAGCCATTTGCCCCACGGATTGGTTGAGGCGGTCAACACTGGTTTGGGCTGTCCGCCAGGTGTCAGCTTCAGCAAGGTAGCTTCGCCTGGTGCCTGAAAATTCGGATCCATCTCGATCACGGCCACCTTGCTTCGGCCCGGCGTATATCCGGCCTGATTGTACGAGACGACCGGCTTGCGCACCCAATTGGCGATGATGTTCGGACGCACATGCCACACTACCGCGTCCTTGCTGGCGCCAGCGGCGATCAGAGACCGGACGACGAACCAGCCGTTCTGCGCCCGGTTTCGGGCATCGTAGAGCGCGAGCGGCCCCTTGTCCGAAGTGATCGTGATCCGCGTGTCGGGATCTTCGGGCGAAAGGGTGATGGCATGGCCGCCCGAAGCCAGCGGCTGGGGATCACCCGAACCGTCGCGCTGCATCGGTCCGTCGGCATCGCGCGGGAACAGACCCGGTGCATTGTCGAGGTAGAAGGTCTTGCCGAAATAGGCAGTGGGAATGAAATCAAGATTGAACCCCGCCTTTCCCGCAAGTGCGGAGGGCAGTGGCTTGTCAAGATCGACGGCAATGCGAAATCCATCCCCCTCGGGCGTAACGCGAATGTGATAGCTGAGGTCGACTGCCTTGTAATCGGCACGAACGACGATCTGGTTGGCAGTCTTATCGATCGTGCGATCGATGAAATTGGGCACCGGGTCCCACTGCTCAGGCGTAGGATTGAGCCGAACATCGCCATCGGCGGCGATCCGCTGGTCGTGCAGGACGATCTGGATTCCGCCATTCTTCTCGTCGAAGAAGATCGGGCTCCAGGGATTCTGATCCACGACGACGCTGACCCCGCGGCCTTCCAGCGTGCCTGCTGGAGAAATGGAAAGATCCGATCCGTTGGCGGCATGGACCGCAGCAATTGGGCTCGTCGCCACCAGCAAAGCCGCGCTGACCTTCTTCAACATCCCTATCTCCCGTCCTAGTTATTTTTGGTAGCGCTATCATGACTCCATTCGGAAGCTCTTGCAATAGTCAGACTAATGGGTTGGAATGCGCCGATGGCGTGAAGAGATTTAACCTGCGCCAACGAATTGCGACGGGCAGAGGGAGTGACGACAGATGACAATATTGGGCCGCAAATATGGACGCCGCTCGGTTGCGCTCGGCCTGGGGCTGGGCGCGGGTGCATTCGGACTACTTGGCGGCGTTCCGGCTGTCGCAGGGAGCATCGGAAAGGCGGACAGCGACGAGGCGCTGCTGGCACCAGTCAATCCAGAACTGCGCAAATACGCCAGGCCGATGCTCGCGTGGCGCAAGGGGCCTCCCCTCTCACAAACCTACCAAGCGATCCGCGAGCAGACGCAAAGCGCGATGCCTGCGCCTCTTCCCGATATCCCGGTATCGACCCAGGTTATCGAGGTGCAGGGCGGGCTTCCCGCAGTCACAGCCTATGTCATCAACGCCGGCGGCAAAAATCGTCCAGCCATTCTGCACACGCATGGCGGCGGGTTCGTGCTGGGAAGCGCAAAGTCGGAAATTCCGGCCAAACAGGCGATGGCCAGGGATTTAGACTGTGTCATCGTCACAGTGGACTACAGCCTCGCCCCCGAAGCGACCTATGCAGTCTCGGCCGAGCAGAACTACGCGGCGCTCAAATGGCTTTATCATCAAGCATCCGAACTCGGTGTCGATCCGCAGCGGATCGCAGTCATGGGAGAGAGCGCAGGCGGTGGGCACGCCGCACTGCTGGCGATCACCGCCCGCGATCGCGGGGAGGTGCCGGTCGCGTTCCAATGCCTCATCTATCCCATGCTCGACGACCGCACCGGCAGCACCCGAATTCCGCCCAAGCCGATCGGCGAATTGTCCTGGGATGCGCCTTCCAACCGTTTCGGTTGGCGGTCGTTTCTTGGCCAGGCTCCAGGCGGGGCGTCGGTGCCGGTTTGCGCCGTTCCCGCGCGGACCAGAAGTTTGGCGGGCCTGCCGCCAGCATTCATCGGTGTGGGATCGATCGATCTGTTCGTTGACGAGGATGTCACCTATGCTAGGCGGCTCATCGATTCAGGGATAGAAACCGGGCTGCATGTGGTGCCCGGCGCATTTCATGGATTCGACGGAGCCGCGCCGGAAACGTCGGTAGCCAAGCAATTCACCGCAGCAAAATTGAACGCGCTGCGGCGCGCGTTTGCCGCGCCGATTGCGTCCGATTGATCGGTCTACACAGCTTCGCGCGGTATTACCGCCTCGCCAAGTGCAGAGGCGGTCCTATTCCGGCAGACGGAACACCTCGCTGGTCGCGAAGCTGGACGTCTGGACCGGAACATCGGTTCCCGGCTGCCCCGAACCGACACTGACCTCGTACCGCCCGGCCATTACTTCGCGCTGTCCATCAGGGGTGACCGCGCTCAGATCGCGCGGGCTCAGGGAAAAGCTGATCCGCTTCGCTTCACCCGGTTGCAAATGTACCCGCTGGAACCCGCGCAGGGCAATGTTCGGTGCGCCCGGCTGATTGGGAAAGCGCAGATAAAGCTGGGCCACTTCATCACCTGCACGCTGCCCAGTGTTGCGCAGTTGCGTCGTCACCCGAAGGCCATGTTCCGCCCCACCTGCGGCTGGTTCGATCGACAGCGGACCATAGGAAAAACTCGTGTAGCTGAGGCCGTAGCCAAACGGATAGACCGGTTTGCCGGTAAAATAGCGATATGTCCGGCCCTTCATGCGGTAATCGTCGAACGGCGGCAGATCGGCCACGCTGCGATAGAATGTCAGCGGCAGGCGACCGGCCGGATTGACCTTGCCCGACAGGACATGCGCGACTGCCAGACCGCCCGACTGCCCCGGATACCACGCTTCCAGAATGGCCGAGGCATTCTGCTTGGCCCAGGAAAGGTCCAGCGGACTTCCGTTCATCGTCACCACGATCAGCGGTTTGCCGGTCGCCTTCGCCGCCTCCAGCAAAGTCTGCTGATCGGCGGGTATATCGAGATTGGTCTTATCCCCGCCCTTGAAGCCCGGAACCTGAACAGGCGATTCCTCGGCCTCCAGATCGGACGTCAGCCCCACCACGGCGATTATTACATCCGCGTTCGCAGCGGCTTGCCGCATCGTGGCAACCGGATCGCTCGACACGCGCTTCCACGCCAGGCCGACACCGGCATCGCCCGTTTGGGCAACGCCGGTAATCTCGATCTTATATCGGTGCCCCTTCTCAAGCCTGATAGTCTTCATGGTCGGCAGGCTACCCCAGGGCGCGTTCGCCAGATCGACGAAAGGCTTGCCTTCAAAATGCATCGATCCACTCATGAAGCCCGACAGGCCCAGCCGGAATAGCCCGCTTTCCGGAGGCACCAGATAGCCGCTCCACACCACCCGATGATGGTCGGAGACTTGTGCAAGGTCGAGACTATGCCCCCCAACGCTTTCTTCGCGCCGGGTTACGACCGGGTCGTTGGCATAGGCCAAAGTCTTCTCGTAAGCGGCGCGCTGATCCGGAGTGAACGTAGCAGGCGCAGTGCCAATTGCGTTGTAATAGCGTGCGGTCAGGCCCGGCTTGCCGTCGGCTGTGCGCAACGCCGTCGCGGGTACAGGATCGCCATCCGTTACCGATTCGCCAAACGGGGCATAGCTGACCGAAACCGATGGCAAGGCGTGGCGCAAGCCGTCGACCACCGAGATTGGCGGAGCTGAATATGGCGATGAATAATTGCCGCGCAGGACGCGGGTTGCATCGCCCAGGGGACCGATAACCGCAATGCGTTTGACCGATTTGGCCAGCGGAAGAATGCCGTTGTTCTTGAGCAGGACAAGACTCTCTTCTGCAGCCTTCAAAGCCAGTTCGCCGTGAGCAGCGGTGCCGACGTCGGCAATCGATGAGGAGGCCGTGCTGAGGGGACGCACACCCGGCAAGTCGCCATTGCGCAATCTTGCCGAAAACAGCCGTACCAGCGCACGGTCGACATCACCCACCGTGATCAGACCGCGATCAAGCGCTTCGCGATAGCGATCATCCAGACCAGCCGTATCGGACAGCGTCGCTGTGTTGCATTCGTTGTCGACACCATGACGAATAGCTGCGGTGACGGCGGTGGCCTGATCGGGCGCGTATTTGTGCGTGTCCGCAATGTCCTTGACCGCATCGCAGTCGGATACGACGTAGCCTTGGAACCCCCATGCTCCGCGTAAATGATCGTCGAGCAGTTCGTTGCTGGCGCAAGCAGGCTGTCCGTCGATCCGGTTATAGGCGCACATGATCGAGCCCGCCTTTGCCTCGACGATCGCGGCACGGAATGCGGGCATGAAGGTGTCTTCCAGATCGTGCCGCGATACGAAGATATTGGCCTTGTGACGGGTTCCTTCCGGACCGCTATGCACGGCGAAATGCTTGGGTGTGGCAATCACATTGGGCAGGTCCGGATCGGGACCTTGAATCCCTTCGATGAAGGCGACCCCCATGCGTGAGGTCAGAAATGGGTCCTCACCATAGGTTTCCTGTCCCCGTCCCCAGCGCGGATCGCGAAAGATGTTGATGTTGGGGGACCAAGTGTCGAGCCCGGTCCCGATCCGTCCCATCCGCCCGGTCTTGCGGGCAAGCGCGTGGAGCCCACGCAGTTCGATGCTGATGTCGCCCGCCACCGACTTGACCAGCGGCGCATCGAAGCTGGCACCCAGACCGATCGGTTCGGGAAAATTGGTCGTCGGCACCGTACCAAGTGCGCCGTGCAGGGATTCGGTCCACCAATTGTAGGCCGGAATGCCAAGGCGCGGAATTGCCGGAGCCGTATTCAACAGTTGCTTCAGCTTCTCATCCAGCGTCATTTTCGCGACCAGCTGGGCGGCGAGTTGATCAGCGTGCGCGCGCACCGGCGCGACTGCCGCCGTGTTGTCGCTATCCCCGGGGGCCGTTGCCGACAGCGTATGCATCGGCCATGCCAGCGCCGATGCGACGACGAATGCTGAAGCCAGCAATTGTGTTCGCTGAAACCGGATTTTCTGCACTGCGTACCCTCTCGATCGTTCTGGCTTGCGCGCCAGACTTGCGCGGCCCTTGCCGACTGATGTGTGTGTTCGCGTCAAACCGGCTGAAGGCCGAAATCGACGATCTTTCGAATCAAATCCCTGTGGCGTGGCAATCCCGCTCGTAGCCGTTCTGTCTGAACCGCATTCTGCCGCAACTCGCTGTGCGCCTGACGTGTTTCGCCCGCCAGCATCGCAGGATCCACCCGGGTGCGAAATCCCATGCCATAGAGCACGTATTGATAGCTGGCCGGCGGGAAGACCTCTTCCACCCGATCGAATTCGTCATGGAACCAGGGCGCCTGATATTCCCACAGCAGCATCAGTTCCTGCAACCGGTCTGGGATCGATCCGGGACGAACATTGTCGCACCAGAAATCGCTGTCACGGCGCTGTGTGAGGACATAGTGCAGCTTCAGAAAGTCGATGATCCGGCCCCAACGGTAATCCGTGGTTGCGTTGAAGCGCTTGGAGATGACATCCATCACTTCGCGGCAGGCAGGCATCTGCTCTGCGATGAGCTTTGCCGAAAGCTCGATTAACACGATTGCCGACGCCTCGAGCGGTTCGAGAAAACCGGCGGCGAGCCCGATAGCGACGCAATTGCGCTTCCAGAAAGTCTCGCGCCTCCCGGCACGAATGGGGATTTTGCGGAACGATAGTTGGTCGCCCGACGGGCCGAGGTATGTCCGCAGCTCGCGCTCGGCATCATCGTCATCAATGTGCCCGCTGGAATAGACATAGCCGATGCCGCGGCGGCTAGGCAGACCGATATCCCAGATCCAACCTGCTGATTGTGCAGTCGATATCGTCTGTGACGCTATCGGCGAATCTTCGCTCTCATAAGGCATCTGAACCGCCAGAGCGGTATCGCAGAACAGGACGTCGTCGCATCCCTTGAACGGGACTCCCAGCGCTTCACCGATAAGCAGGGCCTTGAAGCCGGTGCAGTCGACGAACAAGTCGCCTTCGATCTCACCTGCCTGTTCAGTCATGACCGAATGGATGTCGCCGTCCTCGGTCATCGCGACCTTCTGGACATCGGCAAGGACATGTCGAACGCCGAGCTTTTCAGTGCAATGACGCTGGAGGAAGGGAGCGAACTTGCCCGCATCGAGATGGTAGGCGTAATTGGCAAGCGCCTCGAACTCGGGCGTCGTCAGCGTCTTGGGCGCAAGCCCATCGTCGCAAATGCGCCCTTGGGGGCAGACCGCATCGCAGAAGCTGGTGCCATTGCCGCCCTCCAGCCAGTGCGGCACCAGATTGAGGCGGGAAAATCCCTGCGGCAGCATCAGCGGATGATAATAGGCATCGTCCGGGGCACCGGTCGTCCAGCCCGCAAATTTCGCGCCCTGCTTGAAGGCCGCATCGCATTCACGGAAGAAATCGGTTTCCGATACGCCAATACGCGCAAGCGTTGTCCTCAGCGTAGGCCAGGTCCCCTCCCCCACGCCGATAATAGGAGTGTTCGGCGATTCGACAAGCGTCACGGAAAAACCGTGCGGCATCCGGCCCTTGTGCTTTGCCGCGATAATTCCGGCGGTCAGCCAACCGGCCGTCCCGCCGCCCACGATAACGATGCGCTTAACTGGTTTCATACGAAATACCGGTCAGGTTGATGGGAGGATGCAGGATAGCCCACGTCCTCCCATCCTTCCACTTTCTAGAACCGGTACCGAACTCCGGCGGTAATCCGGCGTCCATAACCGTAGACGTCGAGCAGCTGGTTCGAAAACCGGCCATGCGTGCTCTGCGTCTCGTTAGTCAGATTGGTGACTTCCCCGAACACATTGATCGCAGGCGTAATCTGATAGCTTGTGCTGAGATCGATCTGCGTGCTCGCATTGACGAAGGTTGGTTCTGTCCCGAACTGGCTGGTGTTCTGCACCTGATTGAACTGGAGCAGATATTCGTCACGCCAGTTGACCGCGGCCCGGAACTCGAAACCATATTTGTCGAAGAAGCCGACGAAGTTGGCCGAATTGGCAAGCCCCGTAACGGCAAAACCGCTCTGCGATATGTCGTTTGGATCATAGGGCTTATTCGTATCGACGAATGTGGCGTTGGCGATGAAGCCGAAGCCACTGTCGCCGAAGGTGTGCTGCAAGGCAAGTTCGACACCACGTACCGTCGCGTCGGGGCCGTTGACCTGTTGTGTCACGGCGAAGACAGCTGGCTGCCCGGTCGACGGATCGATCACTCCGTTAATCGTCTGCCTCGTAGTGCCGCCAATGATGAAATTGGAGACGTTCTTGAGGAAGAAGTCGACCGACAGATACGAGTTGCGCTGATAATACCATTCCGCCGCAAGGTCGAAGTTATCCGACAGATACGGCATCAGATTGGGATTGCCCCCATTGGCCGTCAGCGCGTTGAGTCGCTGACCGGTCCCCACGTTCAACACCGGCGTCAGCAAGTTTAGCGTTGGCCGGGTGAGCGTCCGTGAAGCATCGAAGCGCAGGATCAAATTGTCGGTCAAACCCAGCTTCGCGTCCAGCGCAGGAAGCAAATAACTGTAGTTGTTCTTGTTGGTCACCATCGATTGCGGACCGAAGTTGACGGTTAGAAGAGTCGGATCGGTGTCGCTGGGAGTTATCGAAATCGGCAGCTGGCCGAGCCCAGTTGACGTGAGGTGAGTGTTCTCTTCCCTCACACCGGCGTTGAGCGTAAATGGCATATTGCCAATGTCAGCCGTAAAGCGTGCCTTGAAATAAAGCGCCCAGGTCTTCTCGTTGATATTCCGGAAGCTCCCGACGTCATTGGCAACATCGAATGTGCCGGTAAATGCAGTGCCGCAGCAGCTGTAGTTATAGCCAGGAATATTGGTCGTTTGCGGATTGCCGAGGCTTGTCAGGTAAGCTTGATAAGCCGGACCGGAAAAATTGATCAAGGTTGGCGGCAACATCCCGCTGAAACCTGGAATGAAGTTGTCGGTGCTTACCATACCTTGATAAAGGCTGGTCGGGATCGATACGCCACCGGAAGTACCCGAAGCCGGACCGTAGCCCGAATAGGCCTGCCAGAAGTTGTTGGCGAAGGTGTTTGCACTGCGGAACTCGAACGTGTCGTCGAGATATGAGCCGCCAATCCACAACGTGAGATTGTCACTACTCCACTTCGCCCCGAGTCGGCCCTGCTTCAGCACATCAGTGTTCTTATTGGCAATGTTGACTGTAACGTGTGAGCCAATAGCGGACGTGTCAGCCCAGCGGCTCGGGTCGCTGTTAACGCCGAAATTAGACAACGACGGGAAGCTGTTCTTGCTGTCTCCGTTGATCGAATATTCGAGGTCCGGCCCGATCCCGAAACCGTAGCCGATGTCGGCGTCCCGCTCGTTGACGCGCCCATCCGGGTTCAGCCAGCTCTTGGAATAGGAGCCGTCGGCCTCGATTTCGAGATTGTCGTTGACGTTCCATTTGATGTTGAGGCCGGTCTGGTTTGTCCGGCGCACGTTGCTCTGCGATCCGGCCGTAAAGTCGGTCTGCGAATTTGCCTGAGTGAAGTCGAGCGGCACACCGTTTTCGTCGAGCTTCACATTACGAAGCGAGCCCTGATTGAACCAGAAGCCAAAGCCGAAAGTGTCGGTGTTTACCCGTTGGTCGGAGAAATTGTCATCCAAGGTAACCAGAAGATTGTCCGACGGCTTCCATTGCAACGCGATTCGCGCATCTACGCGCTCGTCCTTCGTATAGGACTGCTGCGCGCCATATTGCTGCGGGAAGAAGCCGACCACATTTTGGCGGTTATTGGGATCTGCCCAGGCAGTCGAAGTTGAATCGCTAGTCGGCGAACATGTCGCTGCACTGGCATTCCCCGCCAATTGACAAGGCGCGTAATAGCCACCCGGGAAACCGTGGTTATAGACGTTGTTCGTCCGCGTATCATGGCGCGTGTAGATGACATCGGCCAAGATACCGAAAGTGTCGTCGGCAAAGGTATCGCTGAACAGCAGCCCGCCGGCAGGCACGATCTTCTTCGCGTAGTTCTGAGTCGACCCAGATGCAGTGGCGGCGATATGCAGTCCCGGCCGATCGAAAGGCTTGGGATAAGCGATATTGACTGTTGCCCCGATCGAATTGGAGCTCACTGCAACATCTGGAGTCTTGTAGACCTGCAAGGCACCAATGAAGTCCGAACCGACCGTACTGAAGTCGATCGAACGTCCACCTGTTGCTGTCGAGAGCTTACGTCCATCGACCAAGGTCTCGTTGAAGTCTCCGCCAAAACCACGCACGGAAATACCATTGGCGTCGCCACGAACACCGTCGCGCTGGATCGAAATACCAGGAAGGCGCTGAAGCGATGCCGCCACGTTGGAATCGGGAAACTTGCCGATATCCTCGGACGAAATGACATCGATAATGCCCGACGCATTGCGCTTTTCATCGAGGTTCCGCTGTAGCGAACCACGGATGCCCGTAACAATGATAACATTGTTTGGATCCGCTGTTGCAGTCGACGAGTCTGTCGTCGAAGTCGCCGCAGTTGAATTGTCCTGCGACGTCGACGCATCTTGGGCAAATGCAGGCGAGGAGCCAACTAATGCCAGTGCGCTTGAAACGGTTAGAGCCAAAACGCTCTTTCGACGGCGCCAAGCCAACGACGAATGCCGATTAAAGCCAGTCATTCTATCCTCCCATATTCACCGACCGATTTGATTCGGTTCGGTTGTCGTTTTCAGTTCGACTCATTCCGCGTCAGGGCAGTTGGTCAGCCGGACACACCAACAATTTGGCGACTGGCACCTGATCCTTGGACACGTTATAGTCGGACAATAACATTGCATGGTAGCGCTATCAATAGGGATTTATCATCCTGGCTGAATAATGCCGCAACTTGGCCTGCATTCAGTCATCGGATAATCATCAAGCAGACGCTCGGCACCGGTCGTACGTGTTGCAGAAGCAACGGGAGTTAAAAGTGAAACTGGAAGCATTAGATTGCGAAACGCATGCAGAGCTGCGCCTGAGTCGCCGCGTGCCGGATATTCCTCATTTCGTGGAAATTGTTGCCAGCGAGTTCGTGTCCGCCGCCACATGTTGCCCGATTTTCTTCACCAAGAGTCCAGAAACCGGTGCGTTTTATGTCGGTGCCCTGTTTGGCTTCAAACCAGGCGAAAATCTAGTCGCCGCCGGCAACAGTGGACCTCCGGCATTTATCCCACTGGATCGACAGCGCGCCGGATTCTTCGTGTCGGGCGATCACATTGCCGTCGACCTTGACGACCCGCGCCTATCCAGTTCGGAACAGTCTGCGGAACAGCTTTTCGATAGCGATGGACAGCCTGCCCCCGCCTTGAGACAGATTCAGCGTCAGCTGACAGCATTGGTCGAAGGTAAGCACGAAACTGATATATTTATCAATGATTTACTTAAACTTAAGCTGATCGAGCCAATCGACGTTTCGCTCCGTTTCGACGATGGAGAGCAGATGACGTTGGAGGGGCTTTATACCGTCAGCCTGGATGGGCTGGCAGAGATCGACGATGCCGACGCTCTGCGACTGTTCCGCAATGGTCATCTGCAACTGGCTTACGCGATCAACGCCTCTCTCAAGCAGGTCGCGGTGCTGGCCGAGAGGCGAAATCGACTTCTCGCCGAGATATGAGGAACACAGCCAAATCCGACGTCCAGGCCTGGAATGGGCCGTTGGCGAACGACTGGGAAACTTTCCGGGGCGATGTCGCTGTAAATTGCGTGCCTGTCGTTTTCCGGCAAGCGCTCAACGACTGGCCTGTCATACAAACAGCCCGTCGTTCACGGAATGATTTGACTGACTATTTGCGAGCACATGCGACCGGCAATAGGGTACAGCTATTCTGCGGTGCACCGGACATCACGGGGCGCTATTACTACGACGATAATCTCGACGGGTTCAATTTCGATCGCAAGATTGCAACGATCGCCAATTCGCTCGATTACATCATGGCCTGTGTCGCCGATACCAAGCTTGGGACTGCCTATCTCGGCTCCTTACCGGCAGACAGCAACTTTCCCGGATTTTCCGATGAGAACACGGTAGCCTTCCTGCCTGAAGGGGTCGAGCCGCGAATCTGGATAGGCAACGCGTCCAGCGTGGCGTGCCATTACGACACCTTCGACAACCTTGCCTGCGTCGTGGCGGGGCGCCGGACCTTCACTCTCTATCCGCCGGAAGCAATCGGCGATCTCTATGTCGGCCCGATCGACCATACTATGGCAGGGCAGCCGGTAGGGCTTGCGGTCCAGGCTCCATCTGGTGACCCACGTTATCCGCGCTTTGAGAGTATCCGCGAGCACGCCCTCGAGGTTACGCTTGAACCGGGCGACGCCCTCTATCTGCCAAAACTGTGGTGGCATCAGGTGGAAGCGAGCGAACCGCTCAATATGCTGGTCAATTACTGGTGGGATGGATTTAGCGCAGGGCCGGATGCACCTTTGACAACACTTATGCTCGCAATGATTGCCATTGCCGAACGACCAGAGCGCGAGAGAGCGGCGTGGCACACGTTTTTTGATCACTATGTTTTTCGACCCGAACGCCATCCGCTGGAGCATCTGCCCCCGGACAAGCACGGAATTCTGGGGCCGTTGTCTGAAGGCAATTACCGCAAGGTTCGCGCAGCTGTAATGCAGATGCTGCGCGGCGTTTAGCGAATCGAAGCCGTAATGCGGTCGCGGAAAAGTGGCGGACACGCCATCTGACGTGTCCGCCCAGTCATTCATCCCGAGGGAAGGAAGTTTCCTAGGATGAGCTCGAAAACTCGAATATCGCAACGGAAGTAGGCGGCACCTCCAGCGCGTTGTCGAAGGCCTGAACCTGCTGCTTCTGGATGGTCACGCCCGACGTCTCTCCAACCTTGTTCGCCGCATCAATGGATGTTCCAGTGAGCAGCCAGCGCAAGCCCTTGCCATGCAACGATATACCGGAGAGCTGAACGGAAACCCGACGCTTTTCATAGGTTGGATTGACGACCGCGATTTTCAGTGTCCTGCCATCACCAGAAAGCCCGGCGATCATGTCGAGCGGATAGGTGGCGCTGCCCGCTTTCACCTGCGGGTGGTCATAACCGACCGAGTATTTGGGATCGGGCTGCGGCGAATTGCCGGTGACAGCCAGCGGCACCGTGCCTGCCCCGAAATGCTCTCCATAAAGTTTGAACACGAGGCCGGTCGTGTTGAGCACAGCGCCTGTCGGCGTGATATCCATGGTCGATGCGCCGGTGGTGAATGCGCTCATCTTCAGGAAATCGGTGTGGCGGAGCATTTCCTGCATGACCATCGAATAGGCGAGCGCCGATTTGAGCGTGGCTGGCCCGAAATAGGCATATTCATCTATCGACAGGAAGATGTGATCGGTATCGATCTTGGGAAAGCGCTCGCGATAGATCTGCCACTCGTCCGCCTTCATACGCACTTGGTTCGACGGCGACCGCGCATATTCGATCAGTTCCAGGTCGGGCGGTGCATTGGGACGCTCCTCAGCCCGATCGTACCAGTGTTCGCTGACACCGGAGAAATTTCCCCAGGCTTTCTCGAACAGCCCCCCAGTCCAGTCCTGTTCGGTGCCGAACTTGTGCTGAATGCTGGCGAGCGAAGGATTTTCCTTGGCGTCGCGGGGCTTAAGCTGATCCGGCATTGCGCCGGAACCGATCAACACGATCGACGGATCTTGCGCCCGCATGGCCGCTGCAAAGCGGTTGTGCTTAATCATGAAATAATCGAGCGAAGTCTTGCCAATCTGCCACCAGCCATAAGGTTCGTTGCCGATGTTCCAGAACTTGACGCCATAGGGCTGCGGATGACCATTGGCTGCGCGCTTGGCACCCCATTCGCTCGACGGCGAACCGTTGAGATACTGGACTTCTTCGGCCGCGGAATTGGCATCGCCGAGGCCCGCGTTCACGGTAACATACGGCTGCACGCCAAGGATGCGCGTCAACTCCATCCACTCGTCCATGCCGAGGTCGTTGGGCTGCATGGCGCTCCAAGCGTGATCGAACATCGGAGCGCGCCTGTCACGCGGACCGATTGCCTCGTGCCAATCCCAATCGGACAGGAAATTGCCGCCCGGCAGGCGCCAGAACCCCGAATTGAGAGAGCGCGCAATCGCAGTGGTATCAGCACGCCAGCCGTCGATATTGTCGCTCGGCATCAGTGAAATCGCGTCGATACGGAAATGCCCTGTGCCAGTCCCGGTGATTTCGATCCGGGCTTCACTGTCGCTCGCTGTCGGTTCGAACGAAAAATCGGCGCGGCGCCAATCCGCATCGGGCGTTGGCAGCGAAACCGTCTGTCGATCCCTTACGCCGGGCCCCCAGACCAGCGAAACCTGCACCTTGGCCCCGGGATCCCCGCTGAACCAGAGGTGGCCCAAATAGGTCTTCCCCGCCGCAACGCCGATACCCGACTGGCGCAACCCGCGGGGCGTTGATCCATCGAGCATAACGCTGGGCGACTGCGCGCCTACGAAGGCGTGATTACGGTCCATGACCACCACGCCATCTTCGCCGATAGGCCGCCACTTGCGATAGGTGACACCTGGCCGCCCTTCCGCATTGGGCGGAGGCGGCTTGTCCTGGGCAGCAGAGACGACCGGAAAGTAGAATTTCCGATCATCGAGCATCTCGGCCCACAAGGTGCGTGCAACCAGGGAACCGATTGGTTCGATGAACATGCCATAGGCGTATGGGGTGACCGGTGCGGCGCGTTTGCCGGCGTCGATCGTCGCCGTAACCTTGCCCGGCAGATCAGCCGATGCCGGGCTGGCGTTTGCGACCATGAGGGAGGACAGAAACGCCGCCACGATCCATTTTGAATGCCTTGCCGCCATAACACCCTCCCTATTAGTCTGATAAATAGATAGCGCGGAAAAGGAAGATCCGCCAGATACAAATCGCTTCGCGTTATTTTTTGAGGGCCTAATTTTCGTCTTATTTGCTGTTTTTAAACAGATCTATCACGGAGCAATTGGCCTTGTAGCTCGCTATTTTTTGCGAAGTTTGGTGTGTCGATGATTGACACTCCCGCACATTACCCAGACAAATAAGAGGATGCTTGGGAATCGCAGAGGGGCACATCATGGGTAACGCGTCAGGCCACGATATCAGCGCAACCGTTCGTCACAGTGTTGGATGGCAACGCGTCCATCTCCGGATCGGCAGGCTGGTGCTCTTGATGGTCACCGCGTTGTTTTTCGTACCCGCTTGCGCGCAAGTGGGAACGCACGTCCCCCCGCCAATCAGCAGTGCGCCGCAAGTGACGGTCCAGCGGATCACTGTCCACTCCCCTGCGATCGAGGGGAATCTGGAAGGCGAAAGCCCCGACCGGCACGTGATCGTGATCCTTCCGCCGGGTTACGCCAGCCATCCCCACGCCCGCTATCCGGTGGTTTACGCGCTGCACGGATATTCGATCGGCGCTGAGCAATGGATCAAGGAAATCCACGTCCCCCAGACGATCGAGGGCGCCTATGCCAAGGGAGCGCGCGAATTCATCGTCGTGCTGCCCGACAGCAAAACGATCCACAACGGCTCTATGTATTCAAGCTCGATCACCACGGGTAATTTCGAACGCTTCATCGCACATGATCTGGTGCGCTATATCGACGCGCATTACCGCACCGTTCCACGACGCGAGAGCCGCGGACTGGTCGGCCATTCGATGGGCGGATATGGCGCCACCCGCATCGGGATGAAGCATTCCGACGTATTCGGCGCGCTCTATATCATGAGCCCATGCTGTCTCTCACCACGCGATCCGGCACAGTTCGATCCGGCGGTCATGGCGAAGCTTGCGGCAGTGCCCTCACTGGAGGCGGCGACCAAGCTGAACTGGGGTGAACGCGCCATACTCGCGAGCGCGGCGGCCTGGTCGCCCGACCCGAAAAATCCTCCGCTATATCTCGATCTGCCGATGAAGGACGGGAAGGTCCAAACAGGCGTGATCGCCCGCTGGACGGCCAATGCTCCGCTGGCGTTTATCGATCAGTATATCGACGGCCTGAAACGCTATCGCGCCATTGCGATAGACGTCGGCGACAAGGATGGCCTGCGGTTCGATGCAACGAAGCTGCACGACATCCTCGACAATTATGGGATTGCCAACGGTTTTGAGATTTATCCCGGTACACACACCAGCGATGTCGCATTCCGGTTTCAGAATCATGTGATGCCGTTTTTCAGCAAATATCTTGAATTTGAGGGTAGGCACTGAACGATGCAGCGTAAACATTGGAAATGGGCGGGCGCTGCGGCAATCGCGCTGACGCTGGGGGCATCGGCAATTGCCGGAACCGGAGCGACCGACCCACTTGCACCCAGCGGTCGATGGAGCGCCAATGTCAGCGGCAATGCGCCTTTGCCGCCGATGGGATGGAACAGCTGGAATGCCTTCGGCAGCGCGATCGACGAACGCAAGTTGCTCGCGTCTGCGAATATCATTCGTGAGAGCGGACTGCAGGCAAAAGGATATCGGTATATCGACCTTGACGATGGCTGGTGGCTGAAGCGCCGCCAGTCCAACGGAAAGATCGTGATCCGCAGCAGCGAATTTCCCTCAGCCTTGATGCCCGATGGATCGACGAGCTTCCGCCCGCTGACCGACACATTGCACGCGATGGGATTCAAGGCAGGCATCTATTCTGACATCGGCCGTAACAGCTGCGCACAATTGTACAGCACCGATGGGGTCAACCAGCCGGTCGGAACGCTTGCCGAGCGTGAGGTGGGTCTGTTCGGCCATGTCGACCAGGACATCAGGCTCTATTTCGCTGATTGGGGGTTTGACCTCATCAAGGTCGATGCTTGCGGCATCAGGGCGCTCACCCCGGAGAGCAAATGGGTGAAGTCCGGCCAATTTCGCGCCATGCCGCCACTGGTCGACAGTGGCTCTTTGGGGCGGACGGATATTCCGGCCGTGCGCGCGCTCTATCAATCAGTCGCAACCGCGCTGGCGAAATACAATCCCGATGGCGATTACGTCTATTCCCTGTGCCTGTGGGGCGCAGCCGACGTCCGCGCCTGGGCGAAGGATGTCGGCAACATGTCACGCACCAGTGACGATATCGCACCGACCTGGGGGCGGATGCTGCACAGCCTCGATACCGCTGTGCGCAGGCCATTGTATGCGCATCCCGGCTCGTGGAACGATCCGGACATGCTGTATATCGGCACCGGGGATTTCGATGCCGAGCATCTGACCGCCGCAAGATCGCATTTTGCGCTGTGGGCCATGCTCGATGCTCCGCTGATGATCGGCTATGACCTGCGCAAGGCGGACAAGCCGCTGCTCGATATTTTCGGCAATACCGCGATCATCGCGGTGGATCAGGACCGCGCCGGCAATCAGGCGGTGCTTGCCTTCGATTCCGACGATGTCCAGATCTTGGTCAAGACACTGGCGAGCGGAAAGAAGGCGGTCGCGATCTTCAACCGTACTGCGGCACCGCTCGAGGCGAGCCTGACCGCCTCGCAGCTCAAGTTTCGTCCCGATGCCGATGTTTCGCTTACCGATCTGTGGACGGGGGAAAAGCGGACATTCCAGGACGAGACGAATTTCAAGCTCACCCCGCGCCAGACCCTTATCTTCACCGCAAGCGGGACACGCCGCCTTGCCGACGGTATCTATCTTTCCGAGGAGCCCGGCAGTGTGAATCCCGCCGCCGATGGCGTCGTCGTGCCCCAAGCATCGCCGATGATCTATCGCCCGATCTTCTGGGCAGGCACTCACGGGACCGGCGAACATCCGCGGTATGGCGGCTGGGGCGGGGCCCAGGCCGATCAGACACCCTTTGGGGAGGAGATTGCGCTAGGTGGCAAGCCGTTCGATACCGGAATCGGGATTCTTGCTAACTCCCGCCTCGAAGTTCGCAACGCGGGATATCGCCACTTCAGCGCGATGGTTGGCGTAGATGACAGCGCGCGCAACCGCAGCCAACCAGTCACCTTCCTTGTTTATGGCGATGGCAGGCTGCTCGCCCGGTCGCAACCACAACGCTTTGGCCAGGCGCCAACCCGGTTGACCGCCAATGTGACGGGCATCAAGATCATCGAACTTGTCGCGCGCACGCCTAAGGCCGAACGGTTCCCCGACCCCGTCGCATGGGGTGATGCAGCCCTGACGCGCTGAGCCAGCCGGACGTCAGTCGAGCCGGACCACCGCAACCGACTTTGCCGGAAGGTCGAGCGTGACACGCGATCCATCGACCTTGCCCGTAATCGCGCGCGGCACGACCGTGTTTGGCGCATCGAAGCTGTTGACCGAATTGACATTCGGCGCGGTCAGGACCTGGCCCTTGACCGATCGGGCCGAGGCGCCTTCGATCGTCGCGGCGATCGACGCTGTCCGGTTGGGATCGACATTGGTGACCGCCAGCCACAAATGGCCCGCTTTATCGCGCGCGGCAATCCCGTCGACGCGCGGCAGATCGATGTCTCCCTGCCGATACGATCCGGCATCGAACTGGACTGGGACGAAGGTCGCATCCTGAAACGGCACATACATCTTGAAGATGTAATAGGTCGGAGTGAGGACCATCTTGGGGCCATCAGTCAGGATCATCGATTGCAGCACGTTCACCATCTGGGCGATGTTGGTCATGCGCACGCGGTCTGCATGGCGGGCAAAGATGTTGATGTTGAGCGCGGCGATGATCGCATCGCGCATGGAGTTCTGCTGGATCAGGAAGCCGGGATTGGTACCGGGCGTGGGGGCGAGCCACACACCCCATTCGTCAACCACGAGCGGGACCTGCTTCTTCGGATCATATTTGTCCATCACGGCCGAATTGTCCGAAATGAGCTTATCCATGCCCAGCGTTTCCTTTACCAGCCGGGCGTAGGCGTTCTGGTCGAAACCGGTGCTGGCATAAGACGGCGGCCACCCTCCCGTGGTGTAGGAGTGGAGCGAGAGGCCTTCGATGCTCCACGCCCAATCGTGCTTGCTCCAGCTTTTCATCACCTGATCGGTGTAATCGGCTGTTTCCGGGCCGCCCGGGCCGACCGCGATCCTTTGCATGGCGTTCTTGCCATCGGGTGCCTGGGCCGGATTGTAATTGTTCACGAACCGCGCAAACCGCTTCATCCGATCGGTATAGTAGGTCGCCGTCATGGCGCCTCCGCAAGACCAGCTCTCGTTTCCAAGTCCCACATATTTCACTGTGTAGGGCTGTGGATGGCCATTTGCGGCGCGCTCCTTGCCAGCAGTGGTGGTGGCCGGCGCAGTCATATAAGCGAGCCAGTCGGCCGCTTCCTTGACCGTTCCTGACCCGACATTGAGCGATACATAGGCATCGGCACCGATCTGGTGGATGAAGTCCATGTATTCATCGGTACCGAAGCTGTTAGGTTCGGGCGCACCACCCCAATTTGTGTTTGTGGTCTCGACCCTGCCGCTTTGCGGACCGATACCGTCGCGCCAGTGATATTCGTCCGCAAAGCAGCCGCCCGGCCAGCGCACATTGGGTACGTGGATCGCCTTCAGTGCTGAGACCACATCGGTCCGAATTCCGCGCACGTTCGGAATGGGCGAGTCCTTCCCAACCCAAACGCCGCCATAGATCCCATGTCCGAGATGTTCGGCAAATTGTCCGAAGATATTACGATCGATCGTTGCTCCGGGATGATCGGCCTCAACCTTCATTGCGATTGCTGCATCGTCGGCCAATGCAGGAGCATGGAACGCGAGCATGAATGCGACGGCCAAAGAAATGGACGATGATTTCAGCAATGATACCTCCCCGACGGTACGACAAATCGTTTCTCGCCAGAATTTCAACCGCAGCGAGTTCAAATGCTTTTAGTCAGACAAATAACCACGTCAAGTTTTTGGTGAGCTTCGCCTCGCCTGCTAATGCGATGACAAGAACAAGATGCTCACCGGAGGAGCAGTGTCGAATCTATTGCCCCGACAACCGCTCACTCAATGGCCGGCCCCTTCATCTAACCCCAGGTGCCGTCCACTCGGCGCGGAATCGACAGCGGATTGTCGCTCTTGAGCGCATCAGGAAGCAGCGCGTCGGGCAGATCCTGATAGCACACCGGCCTCAAGAACCGCTTCATCGCCAAAGTGCCGACCGAGGTAGTCCTGCTGTCCGTGGTTGCCGGGTAAGGTCCGCCATGGACCATAGCGTGACACACCTCCACCCCTGTAGGCCAACCGTTAGCGAGAACCCTCCCCGCCTTCTCCTGAAGGATCGGCACGAGCTTTCCGGCTAGGTCATGATCGTCTTCAACCATGTGGATGGTCACGGTCAACTGACCTTCCATGGCTTCCAGAACCCGTGCCATCTCACTTTCGTCGGCGCAGCTGACCACCACTGACGAGCTTCCAAACACCTCGGCCGCCAAATCGTCGTCCTTGAGAAAGCTTTCCGCATCAGTCCGGAAGAGCGCTGACTGGCACGCGTTCCCCTCGGCAGGCGTTCCGCGCCCCGCCAGTGCGATGCCATCCTTCGCCTCCAGCCGCTGGACCCCATCACAATAGGCCTTGTTGATGCCGGAGGTCAGCATCACCGGGGCGGGTATCTCGCCCAACGCCCCGACCGCCGTATCGACGAATTCATCCAGTTCGGCGCCCGCAATAGCGATGACCACCCCGGGATTGGTACAGAACTGCCCCGCCCCCATGGTCAGCGACGTCGCGAAGCCCTTTGCCAGACCGGCCGCATTGCCCTTGAGCGCACCGGGTAAGATGACAACCGGGTTCACCGCACTCATTTCCGCATAGACCGGAATCGGCTCGTGACGCTGCTGCGCGATCCGCGACAGCGCCAGTCCGCCCGCGCGCGATCCGGTAAATCCGACTGCCGCAATACGCGGATCGGAAACCAGAGCAGCGCCAAGGTCGTTCGATGTGCCCGGCAGATAGGAAAAGACGCCTTCGGCCAATGCGCATTGCTTGACCGCTTTCTGGATTGCACGCGCAACCAGCTCACCTGTCCCAGGATGGGCGGGATGGCCCTTGACCACCACCGGGCATCCGGCTGCAAAAGCGCTGGCCGTGTCGCCGCCGGCGACCGAGAAGGCGAGCGGGAAGTTCGATGCGCCGAAAACGGCAACCGGTCCGATGGCAACGTTGCGGCGCCGCAGATCTGGGCGCGGAAGCGGTTGACGATCCGGCATGGCCGGGTCGATCGTCGCCTCCAGCCAATAGCCTTGGCGCACTTCCTGAGCGAACAGGCGCAGCTGACCGCACGTCCGTCCCCGCTCTCCTTCGAGCCGCGGGCGCGGGAGGCCGGTTTCCTGCATCGCGGTTTCAATCAGGATATCGCCGATTGCTTCGATTTCCTTGGCACATGTCTCGAGGAACTGCGCCCGGTCTTCAGGCGAGGTTTCCGAAAATACTTCCGATGCAGATTTTGCCAGTGCGCAAGCCTTGTCCACATGGGTAGCATCCGCTTCCGCATAATGGCTTTCAAGCGCTTCGTTCTTCGATGGGTCGAAGGCGACAAAGCTCTTATCGCTCGTCGCTTCGCCCGATCCGATTAGAATGCTGCCGTTTGTCACTTCGCCACCTCTTAAATTTGTTAGCGCTATCATTCCCTGATCATCTAAGTGGTTCGCGCCTGTTGTTCAACCCGGGCGACCATACCGAACCGGCCCGAGCAGTGCGGGATCCCCCATCACACACTCCGGCTCGTGAAAGACAGTCGCTGGAATGTGGCGTCATTGTCAGTTGACTACAGCGTAACCGACACCGGCTTTCCATCATAGGATATCGTCTTGCCATGCTGGCTGTCGAACACAGGGCCTTCTTCGCTCCCGTTATGTAGCACGATGGTTATCCTGCGACTGACGGGCATGGCGGGAAAACGGCCCTGCCGCGCGTCGATGGTCAACAGCCGCAATCGATCGTTCCAGCGCAGAGGAATGCGCGCAGTCTCGCCCCTAGTATAGCCCATGTCGCTCCCCTGATCATCATATAAGGTGAACGCACCGTCGGCCCCGGCGAACACGTGAACCGTCAACGGCCCATGCGGATCCTGATCGCTCCACTCGACCTGTGGCCCCAGCGGCACGATTGCACCCGCGCGCACGAACAGCGGCATTTTCTCGCGTGGGGCTTTGGCTGTCACCGACTGCCCGCCTTGCAGAGGCTTTCCGCTGGCGCTGTCGTACCACGATGTTCCGGCAGGCAGGTAAACCTGCCTCGAACGGGCGCGGAACTCGGTAACCGGCGCCACGAGCAAGGCAGGGCCGAACATATATTCGTCATCAATGTGCCAGCCACGTCGATCCTGCGGAAAATCCATCACCAGTGGACGCATCATCGTGCCGTCATCGAAATAAGTGCCAGCCGCGAGCGTATAGATATAGGGCAACATGCGGTATCGCAGGCGGTCGTAATAGATCAGCGCATTGCGCATCGCCGGATCGCCTGCCGACACTTGCGGGATTTCGCGAAACGGAAACTCGCCGTGGCTGCGGAACAGTGGGGTGAACGCGCCGAACTGGAACCAGCGGAGATAGAGCTCGCGCCATTCCGGCAGTGCCTCGGGCAATTGCTTCGAATAGCGATCCTCGACCGCGAAGCCGCCTATGTCGTGGGTCCAGTTGGGGACCCCGGAAATCGAAAGGTTCGCGCCCGCGCTGATCTGATCGCGCAGATTGCTCCACCGCGCCGCGACGTCGCCCGACCACAGTGCAGCCGAGGCGCGTTGTATCCCGCCAAACCCGCTGCGCGTCAGGATGAACGGCCGGCGGTCGGGCTGTGCAGCACGCAGTCCGTCCGCCACACCTTCGGCGTGAACCAGCGGATAGGTATTGAAGATCGCGGCGCCCGGCGTGTCGGTTGCGGCGGAATACATCTGGTAGGCACGCTTTGAAACCGACAGGTTGGAATGCCAATCCGGCTCAGTCGCGTCCATCCACCAAGCATCGAAGCCTGTCGGCAGCAATGTATCGGCTATTTGACGGAAATAGAGCGATCGCGCTTCGTCTGTATAGGGATCGTAGAACGTGTTGGCATAACCCGGTCCGACCCAATCCTTCTGACCGGCTTCCAACGGTCGGCGGTACAGGAAACCCTTTGCGCTCAATTCCTCGGCATGTCTGGTCCATGGATAGAATTTGGGCCAGACCGAGATCATGATCCTTCCGTGGAGATCATGCACCTTATCGACCATCGCCTTCGCATCGGGAAAGCGACTGGTATCGAAACAATGGCAGCCCCACTGCTTTTCAGGCCAATAAAACCAGTCCTGTACCACTGTATCGAGCGGTATATGCTGGGCGCGATATTCGCGCATGACATCGAGTAACTGATCCTGCGTCTCATAGCGCTGGCGCGACTGCCAGAACCCATAGGCCCAACGCGGCATCATCGGCGCCTTGCCCGTCAAGCGGCGATAACCTGCGACCAGCGCGTCCATCGTCTTTCCGGCAACCACATAGTAGTCGATAGTTTTGCCGGCGTCTGAAGCGAAACTGACGGAATGCCGATCCAACTCAGGCAAGGCGTCGGAATGTTCGAGCGCGATATACCCCTGGTTCGGCTCCCATTCGACCCGCAACTGGACCGGCTTGCCTTTCGTCAGCGCCAACGTGAAATTGTGATACCAAGGATTCCAGTTCTGCCGCCAGCGTGACAGCACGAGCTTGCCGTCAGCGTAAACCTTTACATAGCTTGATGAGTACAGCCGGAACTTGTGGATGCCGTCACTGTCGGGCGTATATGAACCGGTCCACACCACTTTCTGCGACTGCACGGCATCGCCCTGCGTGTTCTGACCCGAAGTTGCGGCGACGGTTCTTGCCTTGGCGGCCTCAGGCCACTCAGCTTGATCGGACAAATATTGATAGTCGATCATCGGCTCGGCCCGGCTCACCGCGAGGCGATCGCGAAGGAAATAGTCGGCGCGCCAGTTGAGCTTCAACTTCTCGTAGGGCTTAGGGTCGCCAATGCGCGTGACCGAATTGTTGTCCCACAGGATACCATAGCCGCGGGTCGACAGAAGATAGGGAATCGCGATCGACATGTTGTGCTGAGCTAGCTCGACGTCCTCGCCGTTGTAGTTCATCTGTCGGTTCTGATGCTGACCAAGACCGAACAGTCCTTCATCCGTGCCGCGGTTGAACTGGACGCGTGTCGCATACCAGCGCTGTCCCTCAAGCTTGACGGGCGCGATCCGGCGAGCCGGTGAATATTCGTCAAGCAGGAGCTTGCCCACAGCGTTGAAGACCCGCAATCTGCCGTCCGAAAGCCTGACCTGCGCACGCGATACTTCTGAGGACAGTTCAGCCTCGCCATTTGCAACAGCAAGGCGCGGATTGCCGTCAGGCTCCTTCACGACCATGAAGGAAGTCCGTGCCGCATCGGCGTCCCGCGCGACGGTGATCCGGTAAGTGCCGTCTCGGTAACCGAGCACGCGAACCTGCTGACCGGAATCGGTAGTTACCACCATCCCATGCGCGACCGCTCGAACCGTCCCGGCCATAGCAGATACCGGCAGCGTCGAAACCACCATTGCGCAGATCAACCACAACCCTTGAACGTAGCGCTTCATCGCATCCCCTTCCCATGCCGCCATCTTTTGCTTGCACTCGACGCAGCATCCGGCATGTTAGCGCTCACACAAGGGCGCGACAACAGGCGCTGGGATTGGGGAGGATGTTGTGAAACTTGTCGGCTTGATGGGGCAATTTGCTGTTTTTGGCGGGATACTCGCAGGCGTCACGACGCTCGCCGGGGCGCAAACTACTACAGACGCGACTGCATCGACTGACACTTTGAGTGAGCGCGGTGTCGCTCATCCCGAGCTTTGGCCAAAATACCACTACCCAGTGGTGACACCCATGGACGAGGAGCGCCACGTGGAAGACCTCCTGGCGCGCATGACGCTGGAAGAGAAAATCGGCCAATTGGTCCAAGCCGATATTTGTTGTGCCACACCCGATGACATTCGGAAATATCACATAGGGTCCATTCTTGTAGGTGGCAGCGATGGCCCCAACGGCAATGACTTCGCGCCAGCTCCGGAGTGGCTCAAAACGGCCGACGCTTACTATCTGGCTTCTGTCGACAAACGCGATGGCGGCGTCGGCATCCCGGTAATCTGGGGGATCGACGCCGTTCACGGCAATTCGAACATTATCGGGGCGACGATCTTTCCGCACAATATTGGCCTTGGCGCAGCTCGCAATCCCGAACTGATCGAGAAAATCGGCGCCGCAACAGCGCAGGAAATTCGTGTCACCGGGCAGGAATGGACATTCGCGCCAACCGTTACCGTGCCCCAGGATTATCGCTGGGGACGTGCCTATGAGGGCTATTCATCGGATCCCAAGCTGGTCGCATCCTACGTCGGCGCAATGGTACGCGGTCTGCAAGGACCGCCGGGTCAACGCGACCTGCTGGCCCGGGACAAAGTGATTGCCTCGACCAAACATTTCCTTGCCGATGGTGGGACCAAAAATGGCGTCGACCAAGGTGACGCCGATATCAGCGAGCAGGAATTGCGAGACATCCACGGACTGCCTTACGGCCCCGCAATCGAAAACGGCGTCGCAACAGTCATGACCAGCTTTTCCAGCTGGCAGGGCGTCAAGATGGCCGGCAACAAGAGCCTCGTCACCGGCGTACTCAAGGGACAGATGGACTTCGGCGGCTTCGTCGTGACGGACTGGAACGCGCATGGCCAGATAAAGGGCTGCACCAATGATTCCTGTCCCAAGGCGCTGGAGGACGGAATCGACATGTACATGGCTCCAAATACGTGGAAGCCGATTTACGAGGATCTGCTGAAGCGTGCGAAGGCAGGCGAAATACCGATGAGCCGCATCGATGATGCCGTCCTGCGCATTTTGCGCGTTAAATCGCGCCTCGGCGTCTTCACAGCGGGCAAGCCATCTTCGCGGCCGCTATCTGGCAAATGGGATATTCTCGGCTCCCCTGCACACCGCGCTATCGCCCGTGAGGCAGTCCGCGAATCTTTGGTCTTGCTGAAGAACCAAGGTGTCCTTCCACTCAAGCCGGGCGGTCGCCTGCTGGTGGCTGGCGAGGGCACCGACGACATAGCCCGGCAGTCGGGCGGCTGGACGATCTCATGGCAGGGCACCGGGCTCGACAATTCCATGTTTCCCGGAGCAACGTCGCTATGGACAGGACTCAAGCATGCGGTCGAAGCAGGCGGCGGAACCGCACAACTTTCTCCCGATGGCAGCTTCACCCAGCGGCCCGATGCAGCCATCGTGGTGTTCGGCGAAAAGCCTTATGCCGAATTTCAGGGTGACCGCGCGACGCTGGCACTCGATGCGGACTTGACCGGCCCCTACAAAACCATGGCCGAACTCAAGGCGCAGGGCATCCCGGTGGTCGCAGTCATGATTACGGGACGCCCGCTCTATGTAAACCAAGCGCTGAATGCCGCCGATGCGTTCGTAGTCGCATGGCTGCCGGGATCGGAAGGCGAAGGACTCGCAGATGTCTTGATCGGCGACGCTCAAGGCCATGCTCGTTATGATTTCAAAGGCAAACTGCCTACCGCTTGGCCCAAGACTCCTTCGATGGCCGATGGTGCGCTTTACCCCTACGGCTATGGGCTGAATTATGAATCACCGCCGCAGGCGTGGAAACCGCTTCCCGAAGTCAAAACCGCCATAACGAACGACAACCATGTTTGGTTTACCGCAGGGCAACCGGCATCGAGCTGGTCGCTGCTGGTGAATGATGGTAACGGAACCGCCAACGAAACACGCATCACAACCGTTCCTGCCACCGCACTGGGAGGGCGAGTCACAATCTCGGCAACAGACTACAAGGTTCAGGAGGGCGCGCGTCGCTTCAGCGTATCGAACGGCTTGGTGGCCGTCGCGTTACGCAATTTCAATGCGATCGATCTGCGTCGCGAAACGAATGCCAAAGTCATGCTCCTTCTGACCGCACGCGTGTGGCAAGCCCCGGAAAGTGCTGAAATCAGTAGTGTTGGCACAGGCGGCACAGGGGCGATCCAGATCCCACTTGATGCGACAGATCATTTCGTACGATATGGCATTCCACTGGAATGCCTCGCCCAGAAAGGCGCGGACATACAGGCTTTGACCGAACCCTTTGTGCTGACCACAACTGGCAAGACGGACTTTGCCATCGGCGAAATTCGTCTCGGTACCGATGCAGAAAAGGTTCTGCCCTGCAAATGAAGCGCCCGAGCCAGAAATCGTGACTCCGGTCGAGGAGATCTCTGCCCCAAGTCCGGAGGTCTTCGAGCGCGATCATCGCTCGCGTTATCGCCCGCTGGTCATTCGTGACCTGGCGTCCGACTGGCCTATTGTGGCCTCCGCCCGCAACGGAACGGGCGATGTGCTGAGGTCTGTCGAAGCGATGGATAGCGGCGTGGCAGCAGATCTGATGGTTGCGCCGCCTGACGCACACGGGCGTTTCTTTTACAGTTCTGATATGCGCGGGTTCAATTTCCGGCGTGAACGAGTCACCCTTTCGCAATTGACTGGGCACTTGCGGCAAATTGCGGATCAGCCAAGCCCGTTAGCGATCTATGCAGGTGCGGTGGAGGCGCAATCCAGCCTTCCTGGCTTCACCGCCACTCACCCCCTGCCGCTTGCCGAAGCGGCTCAGGCGACTTGCCGGATATGGCTGGGCAACGCCAGTCAGGTTGCAACGCATTTCGACCTATCAGACAATTTTGCAGTGGTGGTGCTCGGCTCGCGGCGGTTCACCCTGTTCCCACCCGAATGTGTCGGCGATCTCTATGTTGGACCTCTCGATCGAACCCTGGCCGGGCAACCCGTCAGCATGGTCGATCCGCTTGCACCCGATCTTGCGCGCTACCCACGATACGAGCGCGCCCTTGCCCATGCACAATTTGCTGAGCTTGAACCGGGCGATGCCATCTACATCCCCACTTTATGGTGGCATCACGTCCAAGCGCGGGCACCGATCAACATGCTCGTCAATTACTGGCACAACGACGCATTGCATGGCGGAGGTTTCCTTGCGCTGGTGCATGCGATTTTGTCCATTCGCGATGCCCCCGAGCCGCAGCGGCAAGCATGGCAGGCATGGTTCGAGCATATGGTTTTCAGCACCGATGCTTCTGAAAGTGCGGCGCATTTGCCTGATCATGCGCGCGGTGTGACGGGACCACCTTCGCCCGCCCGTGATGAGATGATGCGACGCTTCATCGCCCAAGTGCTGATGGGGCGCTGAGCGATGCGTGACAATGGGATCACTGGCCTGAATTCTCAACTCAGCTCGATGCTGCGAACCACCAGGAGAAGTCTATGAAAATCTGGCATATGGCGCTTGTTGGCGCAGCACTCCTGTCGACCAGCCCAGCTTGGGCGGAAGCGCGCAAGCTGCCGATCGGCGCCTGTATCAACATCGGGAATACACTTGAGATCGGCAAAGCACGAAACCCTTATCACCCGGTAACCGCTGCAGACTTCAAACGGATCAAAGCTGCGGGATTCCAAACCGTGCGCATTCCCGTAAGGTGGGACGACCGCAGCCTTTCAAAGCCTCCGTACACAGTCGACCCGAAATGGATGGACCATGTCCAGTCCGTGGTGGACGAAGCGCTTACTGCGGGCCTCAATGTCATTTTGAACAGTCACCATTTCCAGCCGATCTATGAAACGCCGTTGAAGGTCGAACCGTGGCACACGGCAGTCTGGCGGCAGATCGCACACCGCTTCAAGGATTACCCGGACGCTCGTCTCTGGTTTGAGCTGGAAAACGAGCCACACAAGAACTTCAACGACAGCAATCTTCGCGCCGTGCTGGACCCCGCCTTGGCTGTTGTGCGAAAATCCAATCCAGATCGGCCAGTCATTTACGGCGGTCAGAACTGGAGCGGTATCGACTCGCTGACGACGTTGACCCTTCCGGACGATCCTAACGTTTATCCTACCTTCCACTACTACGAACCATTCGATTTCACCCATCAGGGCGCGCAATGGGTCGCTCCCGATGTTCCGCCGGTAGGGCGCGAATATGGCACGGCTGCCGACAAGAAACGGCTAGCTGCCGATGTAGCCAAGATCGCAGCATTCGAAAAACGTACCGGACTGATTCCGTTCATGGGCGAAAGCGGAGCCTACGAGAAATACATCCCCACGGCACAAAGGGTCGCATACACCCGCGCGGTGCATGACGCCTTCGCCCCGATTGGAGTCGATATCTGCCAATGGGCCTATGCCAATACCTTTCCCTTGTATGACGAGAAGGCGGGCCATTGGGTACCGGGCATGCTCGAAGCGTTGGATTTGCAGAAACGTTAGATCAGAATAGGCCAATCTTTCGCTGAGCCTCGTCGCAGCCAATGCAAACGGGGCCGATCACTCGTTCCGCTTAAGCGGGTAACGTTCAACAGACTAAGCCACCTTTGCCCTTGCCCGCCTTATGGTTCACCTATATGGTAGCGCTATCACGGGAGAGAAAAGCGGCATGTCAGCCGATAATTTAATCGAAATCCTGCCCCAGGATCACGCCAGCGGTTGGTTCATCGGGCGCGCTTTGACGCCGGATGGACCGAGTGTCATCGCAATTCGCGATGGGCTGCTGTTCGACCTGACCGACGAGGTTGCAAGCGTGTCGGGCGCGGTTGCGCGTCGCACCTTCAGTGGAGGTCGAAAAATCGGACCGGTCGATGGCGGGCTGCCGGTAGGCTGGAGCCTGCTTTCGCCGATCGACCTGCAATGTATCAAGGCGAGCGGTGTGACTTTCGCGCTTTCCGCGATCGAACGCGTGATCGAGGAACGGGCGCGCGGCGATGCTGCCAAGGCATCGGAAATCCGATCGCAGCTAGAGGACAAAGTTGGATCCGGCATTCGTTCGGTGGTTCCCGGCAGTGAAGCCGCGTCCGAGCTCAAGGCCGCATTGATCGATGCAGGCATGTGGTCGCAATATCTCGAAGTCGCCATCGGCCCTGATGCCGAGATCTTTTCGAAGTCTCCGGTCCTTTCATCGGTCGGCTCGGGCGCGAAGATCGGCGTCCGATCCGATTCCAGCTGGAACAATCCGGAACCCGAGATCGTGCTCGTCTGCGACAGTCGTGGAGAGGTGGTTGGAGCGACGCTTGGCAACGATGTCAATCTGCGCGACTTTGAAGGCCGTTCCGCGTTGCTCCTTTCGAAGGCCAAGGACAACACGGCAAGCTGCTCGATCGGGCCGTTTGTTCGCCTGTTCGACGAGGACTTTACGATCGACCATGTTCGAGAGGCGGTTGTCGAGCTCGTCATTGAAGGGCGCGACGGTTATCGCCTTGAGGGCACCAACCGAATGTCCGAGATCAGTCGTGACCCTCTCGACCTTGCCGGTCAGTGCCTTTCGGAGCACCACTATCCCGATGGTTTCGTGCTGTTTTGCGGCACTCTGTTTGCACCGACTCAGGATCGCGACGAGCCGGGCGCGGGTTTCACCCACAAAATGGGCGATCGGGTGACGATACGCTCTGCAAAGCTGGGCAGCCTGGTCAACACCGTGACAACATCTCGCGACGCGCCACCATGGGAAATGGGCTTTGCGGAATTTGCAAGAAACTTGGCCAGCCGTGGCCTCATCGACAAGATTTAGAGTATTACAGGAGATCGAGCCGAATGGCTGAAGGGGCTTCTCATCCAACAGCGGGATCGGCCGTATATCCGAGCTTGGCTGGCAAACGCGTCATCATCAGTGGCGGCGGATCCGGTATCGGAGCAGGAATCGTAACCGGATTCGTATCTCAGGGCGCGCATGTGGCCTTCGTCGACGTGCAGGACGACGAGAGCAATGCTCTTGCGGATCGTCTCGCCGCCAACGGGATCAAGCCGATCTATCGCCACTGCGATATCACCGACACGCAAAGTTATATCGACTGCCTGCACGAACTCACGCAAACCCTTGGCGGCTGCGACGTGCTGATCAACAATGCGGCCAACGATGATCGCCACAAGACGGCTGAAGTGACTCCCGACTATTGGGATGAACGCATGGCAGTGAACCTGAAGCACCAGTTCTTCGCTGCAAAAGCCGTTGTTCCAACTATGCGCGAAGCTGGTGGCGGAAGCATCATCAATCTCGGGTCAATCAGCTGGCACCTTGGGCTGGAGGATCTGACACTCTACCAGACTGCGAAGGCGGCGATTGAAGGACTGACGCGGAGTCTGGCCCGAGATTTCGGGCGCGACAATATCCGTGTCAACGCGATCATCCCGGGCAATGTAAAGACGCCGCGACAGATGAAATGGTATTCCCCCGAAGGCGAAGCTGAAATTGTTTCAGCGCAGTGCCTCGATGGTCGCATCCAGCCAAGCGACATTGCCGCAATGGCGATGTTTCTGGCGTCGGACGATGCCCGTTTCTGCACTGCGCATAATTATTGGGTCGATGCCGGATGGAGATAGCAGCCGCCGTGCAGCAGGTTTTGCCCTTGGACGCCAAGCTCGGAGAAGGCGTGTTCTGGGATGCCCAACGCAAGGTCGTCTGGTTCGTCGATATCAAACGCCATCAGTTGTGGCATTTCGATCCGGCCAGCGGCAGCAATTCTCATGCAGAGGCGCCGGGACAGATCGGGTGGGTGGTGCCAGCAGAAGGCGGCCTCCTACTCTGCGGCGTGCAAGACGGTCTGTACACATTCGATCCTGAAAACTGCCAGTTTGCCAAGCTGATGGACGTTCCAGGAGAACCAAGAGGCAATCGTCTCAACGATGCCTGCACTGATCCCAAGGGACGCGTTTGGTTCGGTTCGATGCACGACGGCGAAGCGGACCAGTCGGGTTATTTTTACCTGTTTGACCGTAACTCGGTCAAGCGCGTCGGGCCGGGTGGAATCGCTATCACCAACGGGCCGGCGGTGAACCCGGCGGGTGATCGCATCTATTTCACCGATACGCTTGGCAAACGCATTCTCGCCGCTCCTATCGAAGGCGATGATGTCGGTGAGGCGCAGCTATTCATCGATACTACGATATCAATTCCGGATGCTTATCCAGATGGCCCTGTTGTGGATGCCGAAGGATATCTGTGGAGCGCCTTTTACGGCGGAGGCTGTGTCGCGCGCTTTTCTCCGGATGGAAAGCTGGTCGCCAAAGTTCCGATACCGGCTCGCGACGTTACCAAGATGGGCTTTGGTGGCAGAGATTTCAGCACCGTTTACGTTACGACGGCGACCAAGAATATGGAGCCAAAGGATATGAAGAGTTACCCGATGGCGGGCAGTCTGTTCGCGTTCGAATCCAAGGTCAAAGGTTTCGCGCAAGCTCCGGCAAAGCTGTCATGATGCGCAAGTCAATCTGGTTTCTCAGTGGCATCGCGATTGCCTTCTCGACGACAGCGCTGGCAACTCCGTCGCTCGACGCATCCTATGGCGACCACATGGTGCTTCAGCGCGGACAACCGATACTCATTGGCGGCACGGCCGCCCCTGGCGCGAAGATCAGCGGAACGCTCGGCTCCGTAACGGCGACATCGACCGCCGATAACGCGGGAAATTTTACTCTAACATTTCCGGCGCGTGACGCGAGCGCTGTGCCGATCACGCTCAGCGTGACCGACGGGTCGGGCACCATTACCGCCAGCGACATCCTGATCGGAGACGTTTGGTTATGCTCCGGTCAGTCCAACATGGAATATACACTCGAGCGGTCGGATGGGGGGGCGCTTGCCGTCCAGAATTCCGCCGATCCGCAGCTGCGTATTCTGGCGGTGCCCAAGAGTTCGATTCCGGAGCCGAGCCGAAATTTCGGCAAACCCGCATCATGGGCAGCAGCAAGCCCGGCGACCGTACCCGATTTCTCGGCCGCCTGTTTTTATATGACGCAGCAGCTTCGCGCCAAGCTCGGTATCCCTATCGGGGCGGTAGGATCCTATTGGGGCGGCTCGCAGATCCGCGCCTGGATGTCATCCCCTTCAGCGACTAAACTCTACGGTGCCGACCAGATGGCACTGCTTCACCGGTACGCCAAGAATCCACTAGATGCGGTTACGGCATTCGCGCCGGAATGGGAAAAGTGGTGGAAGGGCAAAACCGGTGGCGAGCCTTGGCGCAATCCTGCCAGCATCGACTGGCAGCCGGTTCCGAAAATCTCCCCGTGGGGCGAGTGGGCAGGTACTCCGCTCGCCAAGAACACTGTGGGCAATGTGCTGTTGCGCCATACAGTCGATCTGACCAAGCAAGAGGCATCGGCTGACGGCACACTGTCTATCGGCATCATCGACGACGGCGATATGACATTCGTCAACGGCCACCCGGTCGGCGATACCTTCAGCTGGGACAGCGAACGGCATTATCGGGTTCCGGCAAGCTACCTTCATGCCGGAACCAATGAGATACTGGTGGTCGCCAGCAACAGTTGGGGCGAAGGTGGATTCCAGAGTCCGGCGGATCATCTCAATTTCGTCATCGAAGGCGGAAAGACGATACCCCTATCATCCGGCTGGCAGTTTGCCGTGGCAAAGACCAGCGAAATGCCACCTCACTCACCCTGGGACCAGATCGCCGGAATCGGGGTGATGCATAATGGCATGATCGCACCGCTTGGGCCGATGCGGTTCAAGGGCGGTGCTTGGTATCAGGGCGAAAGCGATGCCGGAATTCCTGGTTACGCCGGGAAGCTCAGTGAACTCTTTGCAGGCTGGCGACGCCAGTTCGGCAATCAGATGAAAATGCTGGTGGTCCAGCTGCCGAATTACGGCGAGCGCAGCGATCATCCGGTCGCATCCGGATGGGCGCAAATCCGTGATGATGAACGCACCGCCGTCGCTGCGGACGACAATGCAGCGCTGGTCAGTGTCATCGATATCGGTCGCTTTGACGAGCTTCATCCACCAGACAAGCTCGATGTCGGCAAGCGTCTGGCCTTGGCAGCTGAAGGCGAAGCGATGCCAATGCCGACAGCGGTCCGCAGCGGTGAGGGAAAGATTGTCATCACCTTCGATGGCATCGAGGGCGGACTACACGCGTTCAGCGGGGATCACCCGCTCGCGGTGGAGTTGTGTGGCTTGGATCAGCCAAGTTGCCGCTATGCGACAGCCACGATCAATGGTGACAGCTTGCAAATTGCAGATGACGGCAAGCCCGCAACCCGCGTCCGTTACGCGTGGTCAGATGCGCCAATCGTCAATTTGTATGACGGGCGTGGACTGCCTGTGCCTGGCTTTGAGATGAAGATCTCACGGTGAAACTGGGGCGGCGTCAGTTCCTCGCGACCGGCGCCGCCCTCAGCTCTCTTTCTGCCTACGCCAAGTTCGAGCAGCACAAACCTTCGAGCGGGATTGCGAAGCGCGATCGGTCGAGATTTCTTCGCAATGGCCAACCATTCCGCATAATCGGTGCGAACATGTGGTATGCGGCTTGGCTGGGCGCGGATACCCAATTCGGCGACCGGGAGAGGCTTGGCCGTGAACTCGACCGCTTGAAGGCGCTAGGGATCAACAATCTGCGGATTATGGCGAGCGCCGAGGAAGGGCCGCTTAAGCACTCCATCCGGCCCGGCTTCACGCGAGAGGACGGATCGCCGAACCCGGCGCTGTTCCAGGGGCTCGACTATGCCATGGCGGAGATCGGCCGGCGCGGCATGACCGCCGTATTGGTCCTGTCCAATTTCTGGGAATGGTCCGGCGGGCTGCAAACGCTTCTGTGGCGCGCGACCGGCAGCTATATCAACGCCAATGACCCGGCCCATCCGTGGCCTCAATTCGCCGATTCCACCGCTCGTTTCTATTCGAATGCGAAAGCTCGGGGCTTTTATGACGCCCACCTAAGGCGGACCGTCACCAGAGTGAACTCGATCACCGGAAGTGCCTATGCAACGGACCCGGCAGTTTTCAGCTGGCAACTTGCCAATGAACCGCGCCCTGGCGGCAGCGATGGCGCAATCACGCGCAACGCCAGCGCTTACTATGACTGGATCGACAGCACTGCTGAGACCATTCGCGCGCTAGACCCCAATCATCTGGTCAGCCTAGGGCAGGAAGGCACACAGGCGGCCAATAGCAGCCAAGCGATCGTGCTGCGCGCGCACCGGAATATCGATTATCTGACCGCTCATATCTGGCCGCTCAACTGGTCATGGGCCAAGGGCGACGATCTGGACGGGACGTGGCCTACGGTAGAAAAGAATACCCTCGCATACATTGCCGCTCATCAAAGCATTGCAACCACTATGCGAAAACCGCTGGTGATCGAAGAATTCGGTTTTCCGCGCGATGGAGAGAGCTATTCGCCATCGTCCTCGACAGCGTTTCGCCAACGCTTCTATCGCCTTATTTATGCAGAGGTTGAAAAGAGTTGGCGCAACGGCGGCGCGCTTGTCGGCAGCAATTTCTGGGCTTGGAACGGCGAGGCGCGCGCTGGGCATCGCGACTTTCGGTTTCAGCCCGGCGATCACGCCTACATGGGCGATCCGCCGCATGAGCCGCAAGGCTGGTACGGTAATTTCGACAGCGATGCCGCCATGCTGGACCTTATACGCGCGCATGTAGCCGAACGCTGCCTGGGCCTTGCCGCAGCCTGCACGGCGTGATCGAACTGGCAGCGGGCAGATGGCGTGCATCGCTGCGACCGGAGGTCGGAGGCTGCATCGCATCGCTGGATCGCAACGGTATACCGGTGCTGCGAACCATGCCGGAAAGCTCGGACGATGTCCTGCAATCCGCCTGCTTTGCCCTTCTCCCTTACTGTAACAGGATCGAGCACGGGACGTTCACCTTCGCTGGACGCACTGTGACCATCGCACCCAACATGAAGCCGCAACGCCACCCGCTTCACGGCACGGCGTGGAAACGTAGCTGGAAAGTCGTGAGGTGCGACATCCGGAGCGCTCTGCTGGAAGATGACTACGCCGCCGGCGAGTGGCCGTGGGCCTATCGCGCGCATCAGCACATCGCGCTCAATGAAGGGGGATGTACGGTCCGCCTGATGGTCGAAAATCGTGCGTCTGAAGCTGCGCCCATCGGTCTGGGCCTGCACCCCTATTTCCGGCGATCGGGAGACAGCAACGTCGCGTTTGAGGCCACCACCATGCTTGGGATCGATGACGAATTCCTGCCCGACGGTTCACGCTGGCCCGCAAATATCCTCGCGTCATGGGATAGCGGGGCAACGCTGCCGGACACGTTGGTCGACCACTGTTTCACCGACTGGAATGGCAATGCGACCATATCAGACAGCCGTGGCAGTATCCGCGTTCAAAGCTTTGGAGCCCCCGTATGCCATGTATTCGCTCCACCACAAGGTGAGGAACTGTGTATCGAACCCGTCAGCCATACGCCTGACGCGCTCAACCGCAAACCGTGGGAAATGACGTTGCTACCTCCCGGAGCAGCCGCAGGGATTGCGCTGAGGATCGAAGCCGGGCCGCCCGCCTGAGGGCCAGCGCTAGTGATTGTGGCGTGGTAGCTTCTTCGATGTCCCGCGATACTTCAGCGCAAAATCCATCACCCCGCCAGATCCCAATTGCCCGGTCTTCTCGCGAAACAACTCTTCCCAAGGCGTGTTACTTTGCGGAATCGGAGGTGCAGGCTCGTGCTCGAGGCGACGCGCTATTTCATCGCCTTCGACGAGAGCGTTGCAGGTACCTTCGTTGAGATCGACCCGAATGACATCTCCGGTACGTAGCCACGCCAATCCGCCGCCTACCGCGCTTTCAGGCGAGGTATTGAGTATCGACGGGCTGTCGCTGGTTCCCGACTGGCGCCCATCACCAAGGGTAGGCAACCACTGCGTTCCCGCGCGGATCAATGCGTCTGGGGGCTGCATGTTGACCACCTCTGCACTGCCCGGCCAGCCGATCACGCCCGCACCGCGCACAACGAGGATACAATTGTCGTCAATCTGTAGAGCGGGATCGTTGATCCGGTGATGGTAGTCGTCCGAGCCGTCGAACACGATCGCGCGGGCTTCAAACACGTTTTCCGCGCCTGGACGCGAAAGATAGCGCTGACGAAACTCCTCGGAGATAACCGAGGTCTTGAGGATGCCGAAATCGAACAGATTGCCGGTCATCACGAGATAACCTGCCTTTTCCATCAGTGGATCGGCAAAGGGTCGGATCATCTCGCGGTCACGGCTTTCCCGGCCTTTCAGATTTTCCGCCATAGTGTGGCCGGTGCAGGTTAGACAATCGCCGTAAAGCTTGCCCGCCTGCAGCAATTCCCACAGCGCAGCGGGGACCCCGCCGGCGCGATGGAAGCGCTCGCCAAGATAGGCACCGGCTGGCTGCATATTGACCAGCAGCGGCAGGTCGTAGCCATGCTCCTGCCAAACGTCGGGTTCCAGCGGCACTCCAGCATGAGCGGCCATTGCCTGGATATGGGGTTGAGCGTTGGACGATCCGCCAAGCACGCTGACCGCAGCAATCGCATTGAGGAAAGCTTCGCGAGTAAGAATGCGGCTGGGGCATAGGTTTTCTTCGACCATCTCGACGATGCGCCTGCCAGTACGATAGGCGTATTGACCCCGCTCGCGATAAGGTGCGGGAATCGCCGCACAGCCGGTGAGGCTCATACCCAACGCCTCGGCGACTGCATTCATCGTGCTCGCAGTCCCCATGGAGTTGCAATGCCCTGCGCTGGGCGCGCTATCCGTGGCGCGGTCGAGGAATTCCTCCTCGCTGATTTCGCCAGCGGCAAGCTTGCGTCGACTGCGCCAGATCACCGTTCCCGAGCCAACCAGTTCGCCTTCGTGCCAACCGTCCAGCATCGGCCCACCGGACAGGACAATCGCCGGAATGTCGACCGTGCTTGCCGCCATGATCTGGCTCGGTGTGGTCTTGTCGCAACCTGTGGTCAGAACGACGCCGTCGAGTGGATAGCCGTTGAGCAGTTCTACCAGCCCCAGATAAAGCAGATTGCGGTCGAGCGCCGCGGTTGGACGCCGACAATTCTCGAAAATCGGGTGGACCGGAAATTCAATCGGAATGCCGCCAGAATCGCGAATTCCGTCGCGCACCCGCTTGGCGAGTTCGACATGGATGCGGTTGCATGGACTGAGATCGCTACCCGATTGGGCAATTCCGATAATCGGCTTGCCGCTGCGCAGTTCCTCTGGCGTGACGCCATAATTCATGAACCGCTCGAGGTAGAGCGCGGTCATGTCCATTCGTTCGGTGTTGGCGAACCAGTCCCGCGAGCGCAAGCGCTGTTGCGGCTTCGATTTATCAGTCAACTTTTGCAGACTTTCTCGACGCCAAACTTGGCGCCGCATCAGATTCACGCCGAATGAGCGTATATGGCAAGGTTACAGTTTCCGGCTTCAGCCGCTCCCCGGAACGACGCGCGCCTGCAATGCGGACGATAGCGGCGACCGCCCATGCGGTCATTTCCCGGATCGGTTGCCGGATAGTGGTAAGTTCCGGCCAGATCGTGCTCGCCATCGCAGTATCGTCGAAACCGCAAACGGTGATGTCGCTCGGGACATCCAGATGCAAGCGATGCGCGACTGCGACAGTTGCGGCAGCCATATCGTCATTGGAAGCAAAGATTGCGGACGGTCTTGGATTTGCTGCCAACAGTCGCTGCGCACCGTCCATACCGGAACGATAAGTGAAGCGTCCCTGGACGATCAGAGCGTCGTCACGCTCAATTCCTGCATCCTCAAGCGCGGCAAGATAGCCGTTGAGCCGCCGGCCGCTGGCAACCTGTTCCGGGTTGCCGATAATAAAACCAATCCGCTTGTGCCCTAGATCGCTGATATGCTTGGTCATGTCATAAGCGGCCTGAAAATCGTCGATCAGAACCGCGCCATGTGTACCCGTCGCCTTGCCCGGCCCCACGGCAATCGCCACTGCGTCAAGCTCGCTCACCAGATCGAGTATGCTTTGATCATCGCAAAGCGGGGGCGGTAGGATGAAGCCGGTAATGCCGCCTTCCGCAAGATGACGAATTACAACTTTGGCGGTGGGAATATTCTCGCAGCTTTCGACCACGAGATGGGCATCGCTGCCACTCGCTTCCTGAAGCGCGCCCATCAGGAATTCGCTCAGATACGCGGCTGAAGGATTATCGAACAGCAGCGCAATCCGCAGCTGACCGCCCCCCGCCAAACTGCGCGCAGCACGATTGGGAGAATAGTTGAGCTTGCGGATCGCTTCGAGAACCTGCTCGCGCGTCTTTTCGCGAACCTTGCCCTCACCGTTGATGACTCTGCTGACCGTCATGGGAGAGCAGCGCGCTTCTTGCGCAACATCGGCAATCGTCGGCGCACCGTTGCTACGTCGCGACGATCGCTTTTCTCGGCGGGAATGGGAGGGCGGCTGGGCGTTCACTATGCTTGTCCATAGACCGCGCACGCGCTTTTCAGCAAGACCAGCGTCATTATCCGGGAGCATCCGGAAATTCGAGCGCCTCGTAATAGGAAAGCGAATGTTCGGGCGGGCGTTCGCCGGCGGGTAGCGGCAGATGGTTGAGCGATTGCCAGTAGGCGATCGAGGCATCGCGCCACCAGCGCGCTTCCTTGCGTTGAATGGCCAGCGACGAAGCGACATCCACAAACCGCTCGTGATCGACGTATGGTTGCAACGTTTGCCATTCACGCGCCATCGAATCGACCGCCGCGACGCCGCGATCGTAACGCGAGATCAGTTCGTCCCACAAAGACTTGCCAGATTGGGTGCGGTAGCTCCAAGGAAGGTGATGGAACCAGAGCAGATCGTTCTCGTCCATCGTTCTGGGGTCGGCCCATTGGGCGGCCACTGAAGGCGCATATTGGGCCAACGCATCGCTGCCAGACCTGGTGCGGTCGAAACCGATACCCTCGGCATCAGCACGATTGTAATAGCACGGATTCCATTCAGGCCGATCAAGCGTACAGACCCAAGGCGCCGGACCGTAATGGTGACCGGTTCCCATCTGGTGCGCCAGACCGAGCGGCGTCATATAGTCGACCACCGCCTGACGGCTGGAAAGCATCATCGGGACCAACTGGCGCACAAAATTCGGGTTGCGTGAAAACGTCTGCCCTACCCATTCGCGCGCAATCTGATCGCTGGAAAGCGCGGGACTCCAAGCCAAGCGCCCAAATGCGTACCAATTGGCTTGATCAAACTGGTCGCCGGTCCAGTCTCTATCCGAACCGGTGTTGGCGACACCCGCCATTCCCGTCGGCTCGATAACCTGCGCAACCGTTGCTCCATGCCCTGTCGGGGCGTCGAGCACTTCCTTCCATAGAGGGGCAAGGTAAACGATCCCGGTCGCCTGTCCCAGATACTCACGCGTGATCTGCGCTTCGAGCATCATCCTCGTGTGAGGCATCGCTCCGAACAGAGGGTGGAATGGCTCACGCGGCTGGAAATCGAGCGGCCCGTTTTTGACCTGCAGGATGACATTCGGCGCGAACTTGCCGTCGAGCGGCTTGAACTCTTCATATGCCTGCTTGACGCGGTCGGTCTCACCTGAGCTCGCATAAACGAATGCGCGCCAGATCACCGTGCCGCGATTTCCCAGCGCGGCGGCGAGCATATTCGCGCCTTGGGCATGGGTGCGATGATAATCCTGCGGTCCGGGCTGACCTTCGGAATTGGCTTTGACCAGGAAGCCCCCAAAATCGGGAATGGCTTGGTAAAGCTTGCCCGCCTGCGCTTTCCACCAGGCCTTCACTTGGGGAGCCAACGGGTCAGCGGTCTTCAAACCGCCCACCTCGATCGGCGCACTGAAACGCACTGAAATATAAAGCCGGATACCGTAGGGACGCCAAGCGTCAGCCAGACGCTTTAGCTTTGGCAGATAGCGCTCGGTCAGGAACAGCGGGCTGGCGTTGACATTATTGACCACCACGCCGTTTATCCCGATCGAGGCATTAGCTCTCGCATAGTCGATCATCCGTGGCGACAATTCCTCGGGCAGATGCCACCAGTCGAAGATCGAACGTCCCGCGTATCCCCGCTCGACCGTGCCGTCGGGATTGTCCCAGTGGTCCAGCATCCTGAGCGGCATCGCCGGAGCCTGCGCCAGCTCAACCGTAGCCGGATCGCGGCCGAGCGACAGCTCACGCAGCAATGCAAAGGCACCGTAAAGACATCCAACCGAATCGGCTGCCGAGATCGCAAGGAGTGAACGCCCGTTCGCCTGCTGGTGGGCGGCCACGTTAAAATGGCCTCGCGCACCGCTCGATCCGTCGTTGCAAGCAAGAACGATCGGAGAACCGCCAGAAGAGGCAGGCACATGGCCCAGCAGACCTGTGAGTCCGCGGCGCAGTTCCTCCTCGGCAACTTTCACGCTGGGGTCGGCTTCACCGGTTTGCACCACGACCGGATTGAATTGGTCGAGACGCTCCTTGGCCGAACCCGTGAGTGGGGCATAGCGCAGCCACAAGGCGTAGCCGTCCTCTGCTGTCGCAGCATGGCCTGCCATAAGGAGAGCCAGCGCAGCAATACTTGCAGCTATTCGGTTGACAAGCGATCTCCCTCTCATCATGGTAGCGCTACCACAAGACGCACAACAGTCAAGCGGCTGGGTGCAGGGAGAGGACTATTTAAATGCAAGCGATCAAGCGTCTCGCGCTCGCCGCCAGCGCCAGTGTGATGGTGCTGGCCTGCCCTATGGCATCTGCCACGCCAAGCAACGAAGCGGCCACCGCCATTCCGCCAAAACCGATGGCGAACGCGCCCTATTGGAACGCGAAACTCCCGGTTGCAGAACGTGTTGCAGACCTGATGAAGCGCATGACGCTGGAGGAAAAGGTCGCTCAGATGGTGTCCACTTGGGTCAACAAGACCAAGATTCAGGATTCCGATTACAATTTCGATCCGGCAAAGGCGACAGCCCGATATCCCAATGGCTTGGGTTTCTTCACGCGTGCGTCCGACAAGGAGGGCCCGGGCAGTCCCCGCGTTTTGCCGCCGCGCTCAATCGTAGAAAGCATCGCATATGTGAACGCGGTCCAGCGCTGGTCACGTGAGCATACGCGCCTCGGCATTCCGGTTCTCTTCCACGAGGAGTCGCTTCACGGCCTTGCCGCCCGTGATGCGACAAGTTTCCCAGTACCGATGGGGCTTGCCTCCACTTGGGATCCGAACCTTGTCCGTACGGTCAATACACTGATCGCGGGCGAGGTCCGTTCGCGCGGCGTCTACCAGGTCCTCTCCCCTGTCGTAGACGTCGCGCGAGATCCGCGCTGGGGACGTATCGAAGAAACCTTCGGCGAAGACCCGTTTCTTGTGGGTGAAATGGGAGTGGCAGCGGTCGAAGGGCTGGAAGGACCGGGCAAGGACCCCAAGCTTGCCCCGGGCCATGTATTGGCAACGCTCAAGCACATGACCGGGCACGGAGAACCGCAAAGCGGCACCAATGTCGGGCCTGCAAACATGGGCGAGCGCGAACTGCGGTCTGTGTTTTTCCCTCCGTTCAAGCAAGTGGTCGATCGCACGGCGGTGGCCTCTGTCATGGCGAGCTATAACGAGATCGACGGCATTCCCAGCCATTCGAACAAATGGCTGCTGGCCGAAGTGCTGCGCAAGGAATGGGGATACCCGGGCGCGGTCGTATCCGATTACGAGGGCATCGAGCAACTCGACGATCTGCACCACGTGACCAAGGATTACGCCGGCGCGGCACGCATGGCGCTCGAAGCCGGCGTGGATGTCGATTTCCCTGATGGAGAAGCCTATTCGACGCTCCTTCAGCAGGTGAAGGATGGCAAGATTCCGGAATCCGCCATCGACAATGCGGTCAGGCTGATCCTGACGATGAAATTCAATGCCGGACTGTTCGAACATCCCTTCGTCACCGACATCAAACCAGCCCTTGCCTCCGATGGTCCGGCTGGACAGGCGCTCGCCCGCAAGGCCGCTGCCGAATCACTGATCCTGTTGAAGAACGACGGAGCGTTGCCTTTGTCCCTGCCAACGGACGCGGAACACAAGCCGACGATCGCGGTCATCGGGCCGAATGCCAATGTCGCCCGGCTCGGCGGATACTACGGTATTCCGCGCAGCACGGTCAGCCCGCTTGCAGGAATCCGCGCATTGGTCGGCAATCGCGCGAACATCGTTTTCTCGCCCGGTGTGGTGATTACCAAAAATGACGACTGGTGGGCGGACAAGGTCGAATTGGGCGATCCGGCGAAAAACAAGGAAATGATTGCTCAAGCGGTCCAGGCAGCGAAGAATGCCGACACCATCCTGCTGTTCATCGGCGATACCGAGCAGACCAGCCGAGAAGGCTGGGCGACCAACCATCTGGGTGACCGCGCCAGCCTCGATCTGGTCGGTCAGCAGAACGATTTGTTCAACGCACTCAAAGCGCTCGGCAAGCCGATCGTGGCGGTACTCGTTAACGGGCGTCCGCCAAGCTACCCCACAGTTGCCGCGAACGCCGACGCGATCCTGGAAACCTGGTATGCTGGCGAACAACAGGGCAATGCGATTGCAGACGCCCTGTTCGGACAGGTAAACCCGGGCGGGAAATTGCCAGTTACCGTCGCGCGTTCCGTCGGTCAGATACCGATTTTCTACGACCACAAGCCGAGCGCATTGCGTGGCTATCTGTTTAGCGACGCAACGCCGCTTTATCCTTTCGGCTGGGGTCTGAGCTACACCAGCTTCAAGTTCGGTGCGCCGGTCCTTTCCGCAAGTACGATCAAGCCCGGCGAGGGGGTCAGCGTGCGCGTGCCCCTGACCAACACCGGCAAGGTCGCGGGCGACGAGGTGGTGCAGGTCTATCTGCGTGACGAAGTCTCCAGCGTGACCCGCCCGGTTAAGGAACTGGCCGGGTTCCGACGCGTGACCTTGCAACCGGGCGAGACCAAACAGGTCGATATTGCGATCCGGCCCGATGCATTCGGCCTGTGGAACCGGCAGATGAAGTTCGTTACCGAACCGGGCGCCTTCACCATAATGGTCGGCCCCAATTCGCAAGATTTGCAAAAGGTTGAGCTTAAGGTGACGCAATAGCCATGCGACGACGCGCGGCACTCAAGGCATTGGTGACCGGCAGCCTGTCTGCCCTTGCTGTTGCGCAGGCGCCGCTCGCCAATGCGGCAGCGCGTCCACTCTACAAAGACCCGCGAGCACCGGTGGCCGCTCGGGTAGCTGACCTCATGGCGCGCATGACGCTGGCCGAAAAAGTCGCGCAGATCCGCGCGGCGTGGGCGGACAAGGGCAAGATGCTCGACGGGCTTGCATTCGATCCGGCTAAAGCGAGCGCCGCTTTTCCCAACGGAATTGGTCACGTCACCCGTCCATCCGACAAGCGCGGCGTTCCGGGGATCGCGGGCGCGGCCGGCGGAACCGCGGCGCGTTGGCGGACCCCAGCGCAAACCGTCGCGTTCATCAACGCTCTCCAGAAATGGGCCTTGGAGGATACCCGGCTCGGCATCCCCGTCCTCCTGCACGAGGAAGCCCTGCATGGCTATATGGCGACCGAAGCGACAAGCTTTCCGCAAGCAATTGCAATGGCAGGAACATTCGATACCGACCTGATGCATCGCACTCAGTCGATCATCGCCCGCGAGGTGCGCGCACGTGGGGTCCCGCTGGTGCTCTCCCCTGTGGTCGATATCGGCCGTGATCCGCGTTGGGGACGGATCGAGGAGACCTGGGGCGAGGATCCCTATCTGTGTTCGCAGATGGGCGTAGCGGCAGTCGAAGGGTTGCAGGGCGTGGGCAAATTCGAACATCTTCCACCCGGCAAGGTCTTTGCAACGCTCAAGCACATGACTGGACATGGCGAACCGCAGGCAGGTGAGAACGTGGCACCTGCACAGACCGCGCGGCGCGATCTGCGGGAAAACTTCTTCCCGCCATTTCGCGAGGTCGTGCACCGCACATCCATCGGCGCGGTCATGCCGAGTTATAATGAAATCGACGGCATTCCAAGCCATGCGAACACATGGCTCCTCGGCGAGGTCCTGCGCGGAGAATGGCATTTCGACGGCGCGATCGTCAGTGATTATGGCGCTATCGAGGAACTCGATACTCTGCACCATGTGGCCGTCGACCTTGAAGATGCCGCCCATCAGGCGCTCCTGGCCGGGGTCGACAGTAATCTGCCCGATGGACGCGCCTACGCCACGCTCGAAGCCGCGGTAACGGCTGGCCGTGTCCCTGAGGTACTGATCGATCGGGCCTGCGCGCGAATGCTTGCGTTGAAGATGCGCACCGGCCTGTTCGAAAATCCTTATGGCGACGCCGCGCTGACTGCCCGCCTCACCGGCAACGCAGAGGCACGTGCGGTCGCACTCGAAGCTGCTCGCAAGGCGGTTTGCCTGCTCAAGAACGATCGCGATATCCTGCCGCTCGATCCGGAGAGCATGGGCCGCGTGGCGGTGATCGGCCCGAACCACGCCATCGCCCGGCTGGGCGGCTATTCTTCGGTGCCCAAGCAGACCATCAGCCTGATTGAAGGGTTGCGTGCTATCGCACCGCAAGCAGATTTCGTCACCGCGCAGGGCGTGTTCATCACCACCAGCGAAGACCGCTCGGTTGACGATGTCGAGCTTGCCCCCAAAGCCCGGAACCTGGAACTGATCGCCGAAGCGGTCAAAATCGCTAAGACTGCCGACATAATCGTTTTGGCGATCGGGGACACCGAACAGACCAGCCGCGAAGGTTTCGCCAAGAACCATCTTGGTGATCGCGACGAAATCGATCTCGTCGGCCAACAGAACGATCTGGTTGACGCGATGGCGGCTCTGGGCAAGCGGCTCGTCATCGTTGCCATCAACGGTCGCCCGCCAAGCTGGCCGAACGCTGTAGCGAAGGCCGATGCCATGCTCGAATGCTGGTATCTCGGCCAGGAAGGCGGCACCGCCGTGGCCGAAGCACTGCTGGGCCGCCTCAACCCAGGTGCCAAACTGCCAGTGACGGTCGTGCGCGATGTCGGCCAGGATCCCTTCTACTACGACCACATGCCCAGCGCCCGGCGCGGCGATCTGTTTGCCGACACGTCGCCGCTGTTCCCCTTTGGCTATGGGCTGAGTTACACGAGCTTCGCGATTTCATCGCCGCACCCGGACAAAACCAGCTATGCAGTAGACCAACCCATTCTGGTGGAGGTCGACATCAGCAATACCGGGAGCAGGAGCGGTGACGAGGTAGTTCAACTCTATATCACGCGGGAAGATGTCAGCGTGACCCGGCCCGTCCTAGAATTAAAGGGGTTCCAACGCGTAACGCTGGATGCTGGGGAAAGCCGCAAGCTCAGCTTCACCATCGAACCACGCCAACTTGCCTTCTGGGATGTCGATATGCACGAAATGAACGAGCCCGGACCGGTCACGATCTCGGTCGGTAACAGCAGCGCTACGCTCAAACATGTCAAAGTGGAGATTGTCTGATGGATCGTGGCTTCCCGCTCAGCCGCCGCGCGGCGCTTGCCGGAATTGCAGCTCTTCCGCTGGTCGGATGCGGAATTGACGGGACGACTGGCGCTGCGCCGCTCGCATCCACCCCTCAACCGCAGAAACAGACGCTGGCCGACCGATCGCTCGATAGTCTTGCACAGCGCGGCGGCCGACGGTTCGGTAGCGCGATTGCCTCAACTCCCGGTTACACAAAAGGGGGCTCAATCCAGAACCCGCGCTATGCCGAGCTGGTCAGGGCGCAAAGCGGGATCGTGGTGCCGGAGAACGAACTGAAATGGCAGGCCCTGCGTCCCGATCCCCAGCATTTCGATTTCGCGCGCGCGGATGAGATCGTTCATTGGGCAAAAGACAATGCGCTGGCCGTTCGCGGCCACAATCTCCTGTGGTTTCGGCCACAATGGTTTCCTGAATGGTTGAACACCTACGACTTCGGCGCAAATCCACGCATGCAGGCCGAGCAATTGCTGACCACGCACATCCGTACTGTGGTCGACCGCTATCGCGGCACAATTCATAGCTGGGATGTGGTGAACGAGGCGATCGATCACGACACGCACGGGTTGATGAAGACCAGCCTTGGAACCGCGATGGGTAGCGCCGAAGCCGCGCTCGATCTGGCCTTCCACACCGCCCGCGAGGAACTCCCGCAAGGGCAGCTGGTGTATAACGATTACATGAGCTGGGAACCGCAACACATGGCCCATTGTGCCGACGTCCTACGGCTGCTCGAAGGGTTCAGAAAGCGCGACGTTCCGGTCGATGCATTGGGCATCCAATCGCATATCGAAATGTTTTCGATCGATCCGGCGACCGGCGTCGGACCCTATGCCGAAAAACAGTGGCGAAGCTTTCTCGACGAAGTGGTGGGCATGGGATACCGCCTGTTAATCACCGAATTCGACGTGAAGGACAAGGCGCTGCCCGCCGACATCGCCATTCGCGATGCCAAAGTGGCCGACTATGCTAGGCGCTACTTCGATGTGATGCTTTCCTATGGGGACCATCTCGACGATATTCTCGCATGGGGGCTGGTCGACAAGTTCAGCTGGCTGCAGAACTTCGCGCCAGCCAAGCGCCCGGACGGATTGGAAGTTCGCGGATGCCCGTACGACGATGCCTATCAGCCAAAGCCTCTGCGCGAGGCGATAGCAACCGCTTTCGCCACAGGCTGATCTCGCGCAGCGGCAGACTCGAAGTGCCTGCGACGGCGATCGATCACGTCACCGCTACGATAAGGCCGCCATCCCTTTTGGAATGGCGGCCTTCGTTTGCGACCTCGATGATGGTGTCTTCAGAAGCTTCCGCGCAGGATGAACGAGAACCTGCGATCGTTCATGAAATACGATCTGGGTGCAAGATTGTTCGGGTCACCGCTGTAAGCCTGCAGGGTTTTGGTAACTTGATTTAACAGATTGACGGCCTGCACACCGACTTTCACATGCTTGTTAACTGTGATGAACGCCGAGGCATCAAGCTGTCCGCCTGCGTCCTGGAAGATCGAAGTATACGGGAATATCACGTCCGCAGCCGTCAAAAGGAACTTCGAGCGCCAGTTATAGGCGGCGCGCAAAGATACTGGGCCCTTCTCATAGAACAAGGTCGCATTGACGTTGTGCTTGGACAATCCTTCGAATGGCAAATTTCCGACAGCAGTTTGTGACGACACATTGGTCACAGGAGTCCCGCCGTTGAGGAACGAGTTCGGCAGTCCCGAACTGTCGATATAGGAATAGTTCCCGGTAAAGCCGAGACCACTCAAGATACCCGGCAGGAAGTCGAAAGTCTGCTGATAGGCGATCTCGACTCCCTTGATCTTGCCGTGACCATCGTAGTTGGCCGGCCCTCTAGTTAGGAAGTCGAACGCAACACCATTGTTCTCGATTGGGCTCGATACGACCGACTGGTAGAAGAATCCTTGCACGTCCTTATAAAATGCATCGATGGTCAGTGACCCAACACGCGAGAAATACCACTCCGCAGTCAAGTCGAACTGCCACGCCGTCGCAGGCTTGAGATAGGGATTGCCTACCTGGCTCTGGAAATTGCCGTTACCATCAATGCTGATCGACTGATAAGCACGCACAAGCGAAAGTTCAGGCCGCGTCAAAACCTTGGACGCAGCGAACCGGATCAGGAAGTCGTTGGAAAGTCCAAGCTTCACGTTGAGGGAGGGAAGCCAATAGGAGTAATGGTTAACCGCCTGCGTCGGAATGACAGTTGGGCTTTGCCCTAAGAAGTTTTGCAGTTGGTTATACCCGGTTTCGCCCAAGAGACACACGCCACTGGGAGAGCTCGATACCGGAATTCCGGGTATTGGCGTAGGTGTCGGACACCGTTCAGCGTAAGTTTGCGTAACATTGAGGTCGGCCTGACTTGGAATTCGACTATTGCCGAAACTGCTCAACCGAGTGTTGACGAACCTAACGCCTACATTGCCTGCAAGCCTCGCACCTCCAAACACATCATCAGAATTGAAACTGAGCATCGCATAGGTTGCCCAATCATCCTGCTTCACGCGCTGGACTTCATTCGGAAGGTAATCGGTGCCGGGGATCACACCCTCCCGACCCGCGAGTGGCACCCACGTCGAAGTTCCTCCGTTTGCAGAGAACTGGTTTTCGATCTGGTTCAGGAAATCAACTGTGCCCTGATAGTTATTTATCAGATCTCCAGAATAGTAGTACGCTGCAGGAGGCGCATTCGTCGCTCCGCGGAAGAAATTCTGGAAGTCGTACAATGACGCCTGACCGGAACCGTACTGATTGATCGAGACCGGCTGAGCATTGTTCGACCAAACTTCGCTTAACATACCCCAGTTATAGGTAGAGTAACGCACCGTCTCATCGCGACCGGCATAACGGAAACCGAAGTCGAGCTTCTTCAGGAAGCTGTCGTCTTCAAAATCATAGGTCGTGTCAGCCTTGAACTGATATTCGTCACCTTCGCTGTGTTCGGCATGGTCCATCGCCGCCCGCCAGAATTGGACACGTGAGTCAGCAAAATATGCAGCATCCCCTTCAGCATTGGGGCCCTCCAAAACAGGATTCTTAGGATTGGCCCAAGTCGCGGAAATAGTGTTTGGCTTGTGCGAAATAATTGTTGGGAGACGACCCGTAGTATCAAGTTCCTGATCTGCATATGTTGAGCCGAAGACGCTGAAATCAAGCTGAGTATGCTTGGAATGAGTGTAGTCGGCATCAAGGGCGATATGCCAGCGATCGCTCGGATGAATCTCCGCATTTAAACCATAGTCGGAATTGGTATTGGTTTCATAAACCTGCCGACGCGAGAGTGAGATAGGCATTCCGCCTGTTGGAATGAACGTCGTCGATGGATTACCGCTTGCACCGGTACGATAACCCGTGCCAGGCAAAGTGATGTAACCGCTTTGGAACAGGCCGTTCGAATCGTAAGTATAGTTCGTGAAGCTTCCGACTGGACATTCAGCGCGGGTCGTGCCGGTGTTGGTGTCCGTTGGATTCACCAACGGGCCATTCGTGTTTTGCTGACAGCCGATCGGGTAAGTATTGTATTCCGAGAGGTCAGGAGCGGCCTCGAAAGTATGCTCGCCCCAAGCGTTGGTCGTATGCGAGCGAATATATTGACCGGTTAACTTGAACGACCCATCGTTCGTTTCAAATTGTGCAGCCAGCGCAACGCCGTCACGCTTGCGATCGTAGTCCTGGCTACGGTATTGCCCACCGAGAGGAGCATAAAGTCCCGGCTGCGTGTCGGCGAAACCGTCCGCGCCAGGCGTTTCCGCGGTCCCACAGGGTGAATGCGATGCTGGCAAGGTGGTAGTGTCAGTGTCACCCGGCAGCGGGTTGCGGCATATGAATTGACCTCCCTGGCTTTGATAAACCGTGCCCTGATTGTCGCGCAGCTGATAATTGGTGATCTGAATGCCGTCCGCGCGACTGCGGATACGCGAATAGGAGACATCCGCCAACAGCCCAAATCGGCCGGCCCCCGTGTCCCAGGTGTCGCTGATCAGAAACGATGCCGTCGGCGACCATTTCTTTTCGAAATCACCGTAATTGCCCTCAAGGTCATAGCCGATATGGAGCCCGCCACCGTTGTCAAAAGGCTTGCGCGTGTTGAGATTGACAGTGCCGGCAAGACCACCCTCAGTCATAGCGGCCGTGGCATTCTTGTAGACCTCCACGGAACCGAGCAATTCGGCTGGCACATCAGCAAAATTCAATGACTGCCCACCAATACCTGCCGAAAACGCATCACGACCATTGAACTCGGAACGAACAAAATTGAGACCGCGAACAGTCACGCCCGATCCTTCGACCGAAAAGTGGTCTGGGTCATTTGATCCTGCGAAGCGACTGACCTGAACACCCGGCACTCGCTGAAGCGCTTCCGTTACCGAGCGATCCGGCAACGCGCCGATGTCTTCTGCCGTTATTGCATCCACAACCGTGTCGGAGTTGCGCTTGATCGCTTGAGCGTTGGCGAGACTTGCGCGAATGCCGGTCACGACAATGACATTGCTGGACGAGGGACCACTATCGACGCCTGAGGATTGGGTGTTGGCCTGCTGAGAACTATCGACCGAGCCATCCTGTGGCGAATTTTCTTGAGCCAAGACCGGCACACTTGCAAGCAACACGCCTAATGCCAGCGCAGAAGTGCCCGCCCTCAACCAAACCGAAGGCGACCCAGAGCGCGAATAGAGTTTTGCCGACAGATCAAGCATGTTCCCTCCCTGATGTTAGCGCTACCACTTTTGAATGTCGCTGGATGCGCTTTATGACTTATCTGACTATCTCGTGCTGGGGCAGTTGGCAAGCATCCAATACGCAGGCATAAAAAGAGCCGACAGTGGTGGCAGGTTTGCAACAATGCACGATAGCGGTAACAAAATTGAGCGAGTGATCATTGTAGGGGGGGGCACGGCTGGCTGGATGGCAGCGGCTGCATTATCGCGCTTTCTTAATGACGGTCGACGAAAAATCATCCTTGTCGAATCCGATGACATCGGGACGGTCGGAGTGGGAGAAGCGACCATCCCGCCGATCATCAACTTCAATCAGATGCTGGAGATCAACGAGAACGAGTTTCTTCGCGCTACGCGCGGGACGTTCAAGTTGGGGATCGAGTTCGTCAATTGGGGACGCGTCAGCGACCGCTACTTCCATCCATTCGGGACGTTCGGTCACGATCTGCATGGGATTTCATTTCACCAATTATGGCTGCGAGCGCACCGCCGTGGTGAGTCCGGCGATCTTGGTAAGCACTCGATAAGCACCGTTGCTGCCACGATGGGCCGCTTTGCCAGGCCTGGTCCCGAAGCCAAGCCCCCGCTTCGCGAGATCTTCTACGCCTTTCATCTCGACGCTAGCCTCTACGCCCGGCTGCTGCGGAGTGTAGCTGAAAAACATGGTGCCCAGCGCTGCGAGGGCAAGATCGTCAAGGTGCGCCGCCACGCAGAAAGTGGCGACGTCGAGGCGGTCGAGCTTGAAGGCGGTCGACTGATCGCCGGGGACATCTTCCTCGACTGCTCCGGTTTTCGCGGGCTGCTGATGGGGAAAACCCTCAACGTCGACTACGAAGACTGGTCGCATTGGCTGCCCACCGATCGGGCAATCGCCGTACAGACGGCCAATGTCGCCCCACCTGTGCCTTACACGCGCGCCACCGCACACGGGGCAGGTTGGCAGTGGCGCATTCCGCTGCAGCACCGGACAGGAAATGGCCATGTCTTTTCGAGCCGCTATATGGAAGAAGATGCCGCGCACAGGATACTGCTCGACAACCTCGACGGTGAGCCAATCACGGAGCCGCGTACCCTGTCCTTCAGAACCGGCATGAGAAGCCAAGCGTGGAGCCATAACGTCGTGGCGCTGGGCCTGTCTTCAGGCTTTCTCGAGCCGCTCGAATCGACCAGCATCCATCTGATTCAGAACGGCATCCAGCGCCTTCTCGCACTGTTCCCGGACAAACCGATCAGTCCGCTGGAACGCGATGAATACAATCGCGGGATGCGCGAACTTTATGAGGATGTGCGCGATTTCGTCATTCTGCATTACAAGGCAACCCAGCGCGATGACACTGAATTCTGGCGTTATGTTCGCGACATGGATGTGCCTGAAACACTAGCGCGTAAAATGGAACTGTGGCGGCTTCACGCGCGCGTTTTCAGGGAAAATGCAGAATTGTTCTCGCTGCCGAGTTGGGTCGCGGTGATGCTGGGTCAGAACATCTGGCCCGAAAACTACGACCCTATGGCGGATTCGCTAGACGGGGCGAAAGTGGCAGAGGCCATGCGCGACATGCGCAACCGCTATGCCGATGTAGCAGCCAGATTGCCGACCCACGCAGAATTTCTCAGGATGTCCCGCGCCTGGGCCGATCCGGTCGCATCGGCAATCTGAGAGCGAACGATGATCGAACACCGCATCCGCAAGATCGTTATCGTCGGTGGCGGGACCGCCGGATGGATGGCCGCCGCTGCATTGGCTCGGGTACTGGGCTCGGCACCCGGATTGGAAATTGTCCTGATCGAATCCGATGAAATCGGAACGGTCGGCGTGGGAGAATCAACCATCCCGCAAATCCAGCTGTTCAACAGCATGTTGGGGATCGACGAAGGTGACTTCGTTCGTGAAACCAACGCGACTTACAAGCTAGGCATCGAATTTGTCGACTGGACCCGGCTTGGCGAACGGTTCGTTCATCCTTTCGGCTTCTACGGGCTCGACATGATGGGGATCGAATTCCACCACTTCTGGCTGAAGGGCCGCCAACTCGGTGATGCCACGCCGCTAAATGACTATTCGCTGGCGATTGTCGCTGGCCTTGCCGGGCGCTTCGCCCACCCCCGGCCCGACTTGCCAAACTCTCCGCTGTCCAAGATCAGCTATGCCTTCCAGTTCGACGCCGGGCTTTATGCCCGGATGTTGCGCCGTCGGGCTGAAGCGGCAGGAGTTGCCCGGATTGAAGGCCGGATCGTTGCAGTTAAAAAGAGCAGCGAACCGGAGAGGATCGATAGCGTCGAACTGCGCTCAGCCGAGCAGGTTCAGGGCGACCTATTCATCGACTGCTCGGGCTTTCGCGGCCTGCTGATCGAACAGGAGATGCAATCCGGCTACGAAGACTGGACCCATTGGCTGCCATGCGATCGCGCGGTCGCGGTGGGGTGCGAAAATGGTGGCGACCGCCTTCCCCTTACCCGTGCCACAGCACGCGAAGCAGGTTGGCAATGGCGCATCCCGCTCCAGCACCGGATCGGCAATGGATACGTCTATTCGAGCGAATATGTCTCCGATGACGAGGCTAGCGCAGTCTTGCTGAGCCGCCTCGACGGTGCACCGCTAGGTGAACCCCGAATGTTGCGCTTCACAGCCGGGCATCGCAAGCGGCAGTGGATCGGCAACGTTGTTTCGATTGGCCTTGCCGCAGGGTTTCTCGAACCGCTTGAGTCGACAAGTATTCACCTCGTGCAGGTGGCGATCGCAAAGCTGCTTGCCTATTTTCCGACGCTACGCTTCGACGAGGGCGAGATCGGCCGGTTCAACGCAGAAATGGCGCAGGAGTTCGTCGATATCCGGGATTTTCTTGTCCTGCATTACATCGCGACACAGCGGACCGACACGCCGTTCTGGCAACGTTGCCGAACTCTCACCCCTCCGCCCGGTGTGCAACAGAAGCTCGACATGTTCAGGACCAACGGACGCATCTTCCGTGAACACAACGAGATTTTCACCGAAACCAGCTGGCTGGCGGTGTTGACCGGCAAAGGGATTGAACCACGCGGATATCACCCTGTGGCCGATCTGCTCTCCGATCAGGAAACGCTCGAACGGCTGCAGAACATCCGTTCCGTGGTTCGCGACACTGCCGACGCGATGTTGCCTCAGGATGAGTGGCTGGATCAAATTCGCGCGCAAGGACGAACTGCGTGAGCGATGCGGTTGCCAGGCTTCGAACCGCATCTGAAATCCAAGAGATCGATGCGGCGGACCTGACCGATTTCGACAACGACGTTCGCGGACTTGGAGCCCCTGCGGTTCTGCGTGGCCTGGTGAAAGCATGGCCGCTGGTCGCGGCGGCAAACGATGGCGACGCTGCGGTGGTCGGCTACCTTTCGCAGCGTTACAACGGCCAGGGGATCACTGGGATTATCGGCGACACAGTTGGTAACCGGCGACTGTTCTATAATGACGACGTGACCCGGTTCAACTTCGAGCGGGTGTCGGGCCGCCTCGATTCCTTTCTCCGTCAATTGCTGCAGGAGAACAAGCAGAGCGAAGTCTTTGCAATGGCCCTGCAATCGACATTGATCGATGAAATCCTGCCGACGGTTGCCGCAGAAAATGCGCTCGCGCTGCTGCCCGGTATCCGGCCGCGGATCTGGATCGGCAACCGGATCGAGGTTGCACCGCATTACGACCTGAAAGAGAACATCGCCTGCTGCGCTGCCGGACGGCGCCGGTTCACGCTGTTCCCACCCGATCAGTTGGCGAACCTGTACCCCGGACCTCTGGAACTCACGCCTGCGGGAACGCCGGTGAGCATGGTCAATCCAAAGAATCCCGATCTCGCCCGTTATCCTAGGTTTGCCGAAGCGTGGGCCGCGGCGAGCCAAGCCACTCTAGAGCCGGGAGATGCACTCTATATTCCCTTTGGCTGGTGGCACGGGGTGGATTCGCTCGAACCCATCAGCATCCTGGTCAATTACTGGTGGACTGCCGCAAGAACCGATGACGTCGGCAATGGCTACGATGCCATGCTCCACGCGCTGATGTCCTATCGTCACCTGCCCCCCGAACAGCGCGGGATTTGGCGTAGTATGCTGGACTTTTATGTTTTCGAACAGGCGGGTGACCCTGTGAGCCATTTACCATCGCACGCCAAGGGGGTGCTCGGTCCGCCGTCTGCAAAGCTCTTCGCGATGATGCGCGCCACTCTCAAGCGCGCGCTAGGTTAGCCAGCACCCCCTCCAACCAGCTGGTGTACTGTGGCGCGAACGCGAGCGCCGATTGCACCTTGGCATTCAAAGCTGAAACCGCGGCCTGCGTGTTCTGCGTCTTTTCCTGAGGCGGTACTCCAGGACAAAATCCTAACGCTATCAACAGATTGGTCATAACCGAATTGGAGAAGGGAGCCTCTTCCCGAAAGATCGTCCGCCCGCGCCGTTCATATTGGTCACGTAACCGTTCCACGTCATCGGATAACGCAATCGGTCCGAACTGCACAGCTGCGGCAGGGGCGATGTAATGGAGCGCAAGCGTATCTCGAACCGCATCCATCATGAGGCTGGCGCGGCGATTGTATTCGATCCGTTCGAGCGGCTCGATCCGGCGACCGGGAAGCATCTCGATCAACAGATCGAGCTGTCTGTGCGCAAGGTCGAGATTGAGCGCGGCCACCGGTTCGAACCTGGCGGAAGCATCGCCCAGTGCGAGGACATTTCCGATCCACGGATCGATGCAGCGGCCCGGTTCCAGGTCGAACGCTATGAGCGGAGGTGCACCGAGCGCACGCAGCGCTACTTCTTCGGCTGCGCCGGGCGCAATGCCGAGAGTGACCTGCAGCCCATCCCTGCCGGCCAGTTCGTACCGCCATCCCTCCGGCAGAAGAGTCACACGATCCTCCAGCGCTACCAACGGTCGTCCGGGACGGGATAGGATGAGCTTGCGGACCGGCAGATTGTTCGACCAGTCCAAGGTTTCGAAATCGGGCAAGGTCGACAGCAGTGCTGCGCTCGGGCCGCTGCAATCGACGAAGAGATCGGCCGCAATGGGTTCCGTCCCGGTGAGCGAGACCGATGCGATACCGCCGTGACCGTCCGGTTCCACACCAAGAAGGTTTCCGGGAAGATAGGACACCCCCAACTGCTGGGCTATGGCGATCAGCAGGTCGCGATAGGCTTGCGGGTTCCAGCGCAAAGCGTAATCGATTTCAGCAAGCGGCCCCGCCTCGCCTGGAGGAATTACGGCAAATCGACCAGCTTCCGCGAGCGCTTGCGCCGGCGAAGTGGGGGATGCGACCATGCTAGCGCCCTGACGCCCCCCGCCCCATTCGCGAGCGAAACGCGATGCCATCGCAGGCTCTGTCCCGGTAGAATAAGGCACCGCGGCTTGCTGCCCCGGTCCACCCCACCCCACGTATCGGGTGATCAGGCGATGGCTGGCCCCGGCCTTCGCAACGAGCGCCAATTCATCGATGCCAAGGCGATCGTGCAGGCGGTTGGTAAAGGGCAGAGCCGTTGCCGCGCGGTCGGCCAATGCTCCGGGGTCGATCGGAATACCCAGCACAACGACCTCGGCCGACGGCAGCGCGCGTTTAAGCGCAATCGCAGCGAGAACGCCCAGCTGACCAGCTCCCGCGATAACGATGCGTCGCAAGGCTTCGCGCGGTTCGGTCATGCAGCCTCGGCCAACCGTGCAGCTTCGCTTTCGAGGAATTGGCGGTGATCCGGCATCGCCAAGACCTGTTGGGTGATTGCTTCCCGCAACCGATCCAGTGCACGCTTGATCTGCTCGGGTGGTGGTATCGCCGCGCGAGAGTCATGCGTTTCCGGGACCCAGCCCTGCCCCAGATACACTGCAATCCAGCTGGCGTCATAGAACAGCCCATCGGCGTATTTCTCGACCCGCCCGGTCCGGCGCCAAAGGTCCATCTTTGCCGCGAGGCTGTCCGGTACTTTCATGGTCCGGACGTGGTTCCAGAATTCCGAATCGTCGCGCGTGGTCGCATGGTAGTGCAGGATAAGGAAGTCGCGCACGCGGTCGTATTCCATGTCGACCAGCCGGTTGAATTCGTCCCTGTCGCGCGCATCGATCCCACCATCGGTAGGGAATAGTTCGATCAGATAGGTGATTGCCATCTGAGCGAGGTAGATTGAGGTGGATTCGAGCGGTTCGAGAAAGCCGCTCGACAAGCCAACGCCGATAACATTATGCGACCACGAACGACGGCGGCGCCCTGTGCGAAAGCGCAATATCCGCGGATCGGCGAGCGGCTCTCCACACGCATTGGCCTCAATCTCCGCGCACGCGGCATCTTCGTCGAGGAAGCGGCTCGAAAAGACGTAACCATTGCCCATGCGGTGTTGCAGCGGGATTTCCCAGCGCCATCCAGCAGGCATGGCGCTAGCCGTGGTATAGGGTTTGAGAGGCATACCCTTCTTGTGCGAACAGGGCATCACTGCGGCGCGGTCACACGGCAGCCACTGCGACCAGTCTTCCCAGTCTTCCTCCAGTTCCTGCCCCAGCAGCAGCGAACGAAAGCCCGAGCAGTCGATGAATAGATCGCCATCCAGCCGCCGCCCGTCGCTCAACAACAGCGCCGTGACGTTCCCGTTTTCAACATCTCGCTCGACTGCGGTCACCAGCCCCTCGTGCCGGGTAACGCCCAGCTTCACGCCATGATCGCGCATAAACGGGCCGAACAATGTCGCATCGAACTGGTAGGCGTAGCCATAGGTTGAGGCGAGGCTGCTGTCGTGGAGCGGCGGAGTGAAGCGATTGGCCTGCGCAGCGGCCACGGCCAGCGAATAATCGCCGATCGGTCCGGCCAGCCCCTGACGCGCAAGCTCCAGCCAGTAGTGGTGGAAGCCGAGCCCGGCAACGCTCTCGCCGAAACTTCCGAAAGGATGAATATAGCTGGTGCCGATGCTGCCGAAATCCCGGAAGTCGATACCCAGCTTGTACGTCGCGTGAGTAGCTTTCATGAACGCCGCTTCGTCGATGCCCAACCGCTCGACGTATCCGCGGATATGCGGCAGTGTCGCCTCGCCCACGCCTACGATGCCGATGTCCTCGCTCTCGACGAGATCGACTGTCGCAAGGCCCGGTAGCAGGGCGGCGATGCCTGCGGCGGACATCCAGCCTGCCGTGCCGCCGCCGAGGACGACGACACGGACAGGTTTGATTTCATGTTCCCCCATAGACTGGATGCTAGTGCCGGAGTGGCTGACGCTCAATCCTGATCAGCCCTCCATCTCCTCCAGTTCCTTGCCCTTCGTCTCCTCGATGAAGCGACCAACCAGGAAAAAGCTGATGACAGCGCAGACAGCGTAGAAGGTGTAACTGATCGTCAGCCCCAGGCTGGTCGCCATGATCGGGAAACTGACCGTTATGCCGAAGTTGGCGACCCATTGAAAAAGACCGGCCACTGCCAGCGCCGATCCGCGGATCTGGTTGGGAAACATCTCCCCCAGCATCACCCACATCACCGGCCCCCAGCTGACATTGAAGAAAATCACGTAAAGATTTGCCGCGATCACAGCGACGAGTCCCATTGACTTCGTCAGCTGCAAATTGCCGGCCAGGTCGAGACTGCCCTGGCTGAAGGCATAGACCATCACGAACAATGCCACAGCCATACCAGCCGAACCGATCAGCAACAGAGGCTTGCGCCCGATCTTGTCAATCACCCCAATGGTAACCAGGCACGCTGCAATCGAAACCAGGCCGGAAATAATGTTCCTTTCCAGGGCAGCCGATTCTGAAACGCCCGCAAGTTTCCAAAGGGTCGAGCCATAATAAAAGATAACATTGATACCGACCAACTGCTGAAACACGGCCAGCATGATACCCACCCAGACAATCGGGCGAACACCCAGAAAACCTTTCTTCCCCGTCGGCACCAACACATCGCGGAGACGCGGACGATGGTCAGCAGCGAAACTTGCGCGAATTTCTTCGATCTTGGCCTTGACGACGACCTCACCAAACAGGCGGCCCAGAACACCGCCGGCTTCATCGTGACGCCCCTTCGACACCAGAAAGCGAGGGCTTTCGGGAATAAAGAACAGAGCGACGAGAAACACCGCCGCCGGTATTGCCTGAGCGAGGAACATCCACCGCCACGCTTCTAGCCCCAGCGCCAGTACCGCCGTCGAATCCTGACCAGCGGACTGCTGGAACACGTAATTGACCACGAAAGCGGCAGTGATACCGGAAATAATCATGATCTGTTGCACCGTGGTCATCCGACCGCGAATATTCGCAGGGGCGACTTCGGAGATGTAGGCAGGAGACAGCACGCTGGCCGCGCCGACCGCCAAACCACCGGCGATTCGGGCAATCAGGAATTCGAGGTGACTGTGCGCCAGGCCCTGAACGATGGCCGCGATCACAAACACGAACGCAGCAATGCGCATCACGGCGCGCCGCCCGATCCGGTCAGCCAGTGCGCCAGCCGAAAATGCGCCTATCGCGCAGCCGATCAGCAATGATGCAACGGTAAATCCCAGTCCACCCACGCTGAGATCGAAGGTCTTGGTAAGCCCGGCTTCGGTGCCATTGATGGCGCCGCTGTCGTAGCCGAATAGCAAACCGCCAATCGTCGCGACCGCGACGATGCCGGAAATGAGCGCCATATTGGCGCGACCCTCATTGGGTTGCATTGGTCCATCTCTCCCGTTCAGCGGTCACGCCGCCCTCTGTGGTAGCGCTACCTTATTCGTTAAATCGACCCTTAGCGCAAGCACCAACAGTTTTTAACGTTGCAAAACATTTGGTGACAAGTTGCACGCCGGTTTATCAGACGGTTTCGCACGAAAGCGCTCGCCCCGGCGGGCGGGCTGACCAGCTAATGAAAATCGCTGCCGGAGATCGAAATCGCCACACCGGGTTCGAGCGTAATTTCGATTGTCCTGCCCTGCCAGCGAAGCCGCTTGCGTCCCCCAATGGCGCTGGTCAGGTGCATGTGCGTGAGCGCGCCATCGTACCACGAGAGATCGATCGTGCAGGTACCCGGCAGGCGCAGCCCACGCGCCGATCCATTAGGCCACGCGCTTGGCAACGCAGGAAGCAGCAGGATTTGATCGTCGCGTCCCTGAACCAGCATGTTCGCAATTGTCGCAGTGCCGCCGAAATTGCCGTCAATCTGGAACGGCGGATGCGCATCGAACATGTTGGGATAGGTCCGCTCGGGCCCGAACAGGAAGCGCAATATGCGATGGGCGTGATCCCCTTCGCGAAGCTCCGCCCACAGATTGGCGCGCCATGCGGTTGCCCAGCCGGTCGATTCGTCCCCGCGCATTTCCAGAGATTTGCGCGCTGCCCGGGCGAGTTCAGGCGTCTGGTCCAGATTGATCTGGTGGCTCGGGAACAGGGCATAGAGATGCGACACATGGCGATGATGCGGATCGGGCGCCTGCGCATCCCAATCTTCCTGCCATTCCTGCAATTGCCCCTCGGCACCGATCGTGTTCGGGGCCAGCCGAGCACGGGTCTCGCGCAATTGCCGTGCGAAGGCACGATCAATTCCCAGAATATCGGCCGCACTGGCAGTCTGGTCGAACAAATCGCGCAAAATCTCTTCGTCCATCGCTGGCCCGGCGCAAATGCTGAGATCGCCGTGATGCGCATTTTCGGGCGACAGCGATGGGTTCGTTACCAGAAAGCCGGTTCGCGGATCGGTTTGCAGCGTATCGACAAAGAACAACGCTGCCCCGCGCATCACGGGATAGATTGATTGCAGATACGCCTGGTCCCGGCCGTAATCCCAATGCCGCCACAACACGGTGCACAGCCATGCACCGCCGGTAGGCCACAGGCCCCAGCGCGATCCGTCGATCGGTGCAGAGGCGCGCCACAAATCGGTGTTATGATGCGCCACCCATCCGCGCGCGCCGTACATCTCGCGCGCGGTCCGCTCGCCGCTGACCGCCAGTTCCCGCACCATATCGACCAGCGGTTCGACACATTCGGGCAGCGCCGTGATCTCGGCCGGCCAATAGTTCATTTCGGTGTTGATATTGATCGTGTATTTGGACTGCCACGGCGGATCGTTGCTGTCGTTCCAGATTCCCTGAAGGTTCGCCGGCTGGCTGCCCGGACGCGACGAGCAGATCAGCAGGTAACGGCCATAGTTGAAATAGAGCGCCGCCAGCCCGGGATCGTCCGCCTGCTGGTTTGCGAGGATACGTTGATCGGTCGGCAACCCCGCGCCCGGTCCGGCGTCGAGATCGAGCGCAACCCGGCGATAAAGTCGCCGGTGCTCATTGGCGGCCTGATTGTGCAATTGTTCGAAACCGACGGACGATGCGGCGGCGATCCAGTCCCGCACCTTGCGAGCGGGATCACCGCCGACGTCCTGATAGTCGCGGTGGCTGGTCGCCATCGCCAACAGGATGGTGACCGAATTGGCTCCGCGCAGCGCCAGCATGCCATCGCGCGGTGACATCGTGCCGCCCTGCGGCAAGACGCGCACCAGTCCAGCGACGCGCAACGCGGCCAGGATGTCCTCATGAGGCAGATTGGTCCCATCGAACGCAATGGTATCATCCTGTGCGGTGGTCACTCCCGGCTGCGCAGGCCTGAGCGCGATGTCGAGGTCGATCGCGCCACGCCGTCCGGCTGTAATGCGCAATGCGATCACCTGATGCAGCGGCGAGGCGATGACCTCGCGCCGATAGGCAACCCCGTTCAAGGTGAAGCGCGTAGTCGCGATAGCACCGTCGAGATCTAGGTCGCGCTCGTAATCGCCCGGCGCGCCCGGCTGCGCATCCGGTACGGTCAACAACAGATCGCCGAAGTTCTGATACGGCATCTGGCCAAGCGGCACCGCCATCAGCTTTTCGTCAGCCAGCTTCTGCGCTTCGGCATAAAGCCCGGCAAACACCAGCCTGCGCACCTGCGGCAAGGCGTCATGCGCTGCGGGATTGACCGGGTTATAGGGTCCACCGGCCCACAGCGTGTCCTCGTTGAGCTGCAACCGCTCCGCACTCGTGCGGCCGAATACCATCGCGCCGATCCGCCCGTTGCCGACCGGGAGTGCCTCGGTCCATTTCGCGGCAGGCTGGCAGTACCACAGGCGATCTTCGCGGGACGTGGTTTTCACGCCTTGTGCCAGCACGCCGGATGCAAAGGGGACGCTGCCGGCAAGCAGGGCCGCCCCTTCCATCAATTCACGCCGCGAGACCACTACGCCGCTCCCCTCAGCCTAACCAGGGTGATGATTGTGCAATGAGCGACCCCGGCGGCGCGCAGCGGACGGGACCACAGACCCAAGCCCCCTGTCTCAAAACGATCAGTGCGACCACGTGTAGGGTCCAAGAACTGTGCCGGTAAAACCGCCTGCTTCATGCGTGCTCAGAAACCGCGCGTCGATGCCGGAGGCCAGCGTCCGGGTCGCTGTCTTCCCCGATCCATAATCGAAAGCCATCCGGGCGCCATCAACCTTGATGCTGAGCGTCAAGGGACCGCTTTGCGTCCACAGTGCAGAAGCGACCAGCTTCTCCGCACCTTTATTACGCGTATATAGCGCGACCATTGGCTTGCCATCGATCCGCGTCAGACCGAAAAACAGATAGGACTGATCGCTCTGCACTGCGGCCAGGCCGGCCCGGTCGCCATCCTGTGCAGGGTTGAAACGCACCGTGGTGCCCACATTGGCGACGGCATGCTGCTGACGCCGTCCGACGAAGGCGGGAACGCCATCGGTATCGCCCAGCGGTGCCCTGCTGCTGAGGATAAGTTCCCCCTTGGCGATCTTGTAAAACGGCTGTTTGGGGATGCGCACCCCGATCCACTGCATAGCCAGATTGTCGCCGTTGAAGTTATCGACATAGGAAAAATTGCCGCTGGTCGGCAGCTTGGGCGGCGGTTGCTGCGGGAGGTCAGGCTTGCGCACGGCCAGAGGTATCGATTGTCCATGAGGCAGGATCACCGGCCAGCCGTCTTTCCACGTTACGGGAAGCAGGAACGTCTCGCGTCCGGTGTTGTAATAGTCGCCTTCATAGGGCCTGACCGCAAGGAAAGTAGCCCACCACGCTCCATTCTGCGTTTGGATCAGCTTGGCGTGCCCTGCCGATGTAATGGGGTGCGGTCGTTGCGGGTCGAGGTCGCGCTGGGTCAGGATGGGATTGCCGGACCAAGGCACGAATGGCCCGCGCAAATTGCGCGAGCGAAAGATGACTTGTGAATGATTGACGCTGGTGCCGCCTTCGGCTGCGCTCAGATAATACCACCCGTCCTTCTTGAAAATATGTGGGCCTTCGATCCACACCGGCTGCTTGGTGATGTCGACGCCGCCGTTGACGATCTGGGTACTTGGACCAATCATCTTGCCCTTGCGCCAATCGAACTGCTGTATCCAGATCGCACGGTGACCGTCATAACGCGGTGGCTCGTCAGGCGCGCGGTTGTTGACGATATAGGCCTTGTCGCCTTCCCAGTAGATCGACGGATCGATGCCCTCGAACGGCAACCATATCGGATCCGACCACGGACCGGCCGGGTTCTTGGCGGTGATGACGAAATTGCCTCTGCACCGCACGCAGGTGTTGACGATGTAAAACAGCCCATCGTGATAGGAAATGTCCGGCGCGAAAACCGCGTCGGAGACTTTGCGCCCGGTAAAGTCGAGCTGGCCGGGCCGATTGATCGCGTTGCCGACCTGGGTCCAGTGAACCAGATCCTTCGAATGGAAAATCGGCAGGCCGGGATAAAAGGCGAAGGATGACAGGACGAGATAGTAATCATCCCCAACCCGCAGAACCGAAGGATCGGGATAGAAACCGTCAAGGATCGGATTGCGATATTCGCCAGGCTTGAGCGTGACACGCTCAAGAGATTTGCCGGAATAGGTGAAATCGTCGAATTTTGCGACCTCATGCGCATGCAACTGGAGGGCTGGAGCGAGTGTCGCGGTCACAGCCAGTGTTGCGGCAAGAATCCTTTTCATGACCTATCTCACTCCCATCCGATCCGCGCTTCGCTCATCAATTTGCGCAAAGCCATTAAGGCGCCTCGTACCGCTCATGTCTTCCATCGACAGGGTGCACGCTCTCTCGATGTCCCGCAAACACGATGCCTTTTGTTCGATTAATACCATTTTGAAGAGTTATCATTCCCGGCAATAGTGGTGGACATAGCCAAATTTTTCAGGTCCTTCTCAACGGCGACACTCTCCTCCAGATCTGAAATCAGAGAGTAGGAACATCCATCTATTACTGATTATATTGTATAATTTTCCCCAAAATGCGACGGCCCATCGTGCCTTACCGTCGGTTTGGCCGCAACGCTTTGCCTTGGGTGCGGTTGAGCATATTACTCATACATATTAAGGCCACGTTGACCGGTCAACGGGTTTGGCGAAACCGGCGCTGGCACAGATCGGCAGCTTGGCGAGACTGTAGAGAGCAAGGGGAATGCGGTGAGGGGAACTGTAGGAAGATTGCTGTGCGGTCTGATCCTGACCTCGCTTATGGGCGCGCCCCCCGCAGCCGACGCGCAGGCTAAAGTACAACAACACCCCGCCGTGCCCGAGCCCATGGATGCCGATCGGATCGCCGTAGATCGATTCGGCAATGACGCGCCGTGGTATCGCGATCGCATTGCGTTCTTCGAATCCTCCGATGCGCTGCTCGACGACGTTTATTACTATCGTTGGAAGATCGTCCGGGCGCACCAGCGCGATCTTGGCAAGATCGGCTATATCACCACCGAATTCGCAAATGACGTCAGCTGGCAACGCGAGCCCTACGCAAGCCTTAACGATGCGACCGGATTTCACCTCGACGAACTGCGCTGGATGCGCGACAGGCGCTTCGCCGACGACTACATCAACTACATGTACGAAGATGGCGGCAACGATCGCCATTTCACCGACTATCTCGCCGATTCGGTCTGGCACCGTTATCTCGTCGATGGCGACACGCAGCCCGCCTTGCGGCATTTGTCCGCCATGCGTCGCCTGTATGACGCATGGTACGACCATTACGACTGGTCTAAGAATCTCTACTGGATCGAGCCGCTGCTCGATGCGACCGAATACACCATCGCCTCGATCGATGCATCGGGTGGAAAGGACGGGTTTTGGGGCGGCGATGTCTTCCGGCCATCGATCAACAGTTACATGTACGGCAATGCGCGTGCGATTTCCCAGCTTGCGGCGCTTGCTGGCGACAAAGCGGCCTCGGCCGATTTCGCCGCGCGCGCCGCCGATATCAAGCAGCGTGTCGAGCAAGCCTTGTGGAACCCCGAACTGGACCACTTCACCGACCGCTACAAGGTCGACAACCAATATGTCCATTACTGGGATCGGATTCGCGGTCGCGAACTTGTCGGCTATGTCCCCTGGGCTTTCGACCTGCCCGATGACAGCGCGCGCTATGCCTCTGCCTGGCGGCACATACTATCTCCTGACCAACTGGCCGGGCCCGCGGGGCTTCGGACGGTGGAACCGAGCTATCCGCATTACATGCAGCAATACCGCTACGAAGGCACACACCCCGAATGCCAGTGGAACGGGCCGGTCTGGCCGTTCCAGACGACGCAGGTCCTGGAGGGGATGATCAATCTGCTCGATCACTACCACCAGCAGATCGTGACGCGGTCGGATTTCCTGCGTCTGATGCGGCAGTATGCCCAGCTTCACTACAATGACGGCAAGCTCGACCTGGAGGAGGACTACGATCCCGCCACGGGCAAGCCGATCGTCGGTCTTGCGCGCAGCCATCATTATTTCCACTCAGGCTATATCGATCTGATTATGCGCGGGATCGTCGGCATCCAGCCGCGCGCCGACGATATGCTGGAAATCAATCCGCTGCTTCCCGCCAACGGGCTGTCATGGTTTCGCGCCGAACGCATTCCCTATCACGGGCATCTGGTTTCGGTGACCTATGATGCGCATGGGGACCATTTCGGCCAGGGTCCCGGCCTGCGCGTGTCGGTCGACGGCCATCAGATCGCCTCACGCCCCGGCCTGGCACGGATAACCGTGCCCTTAGCGCGCTTGCCCAACACCCCCATCGCGCGACCGATCGATCAGGCGGTGCAACTGGCACCGAACAACGGCCCGAAATTGAGCGCGTCGAGCAACGACGACCAAACGGCATTGCACGAAGCCGTCGATGGACGGGTCTGGTTCTTCCCGGAACTTGTCAACGGCTGGACACCAACCGGAACGGCTTCTCAGCAGTGGTTCGAGATCGACCTTGGGCAGGCCAAGACCCTTTCGCACGCCGAACTGGCATTCTTCGCCGATGGCAAACGCTTCGCCGCACCGGCGGCCTATCATCTGGAACGGTGGGACGGGTCCCAATGGCAGACTCTTACGGCTCAGGCCGATCCTGTTTTGCCGAACGGGATCACGCACGTCCGATGGTCACCCGTAGCGCTCACCAGGATGCGTCTGGTGATGGCGCGAGCGGGTCAGGGCAATATCAGGCTGGTCGAAATCAAGCTGTTCTGACTATTCGATGAAATCGTCCACGCGTGTGATCCGGCCGCACAGGAAAGCATCGGCAACCAGGCGCAAAGGGCGGACGTCGACATCGCAGGACGAGTTGCGAACCAGCTCGGCAAACCGGCGGTAGAGCGCGGAATATTCGCCCGGCAGAACGTCGTCGCGCGGTGGCGGCGGAGCACCAGTGGTCGAGATATCCGCGCCGCCATTCGAAAGTGTCAGCGTTCCGCCCGCGGTCTCTATCACAATATCCCAGCTCTGCTTGCCCTCCTGCCGGAAATCGAGGTCCATCGCGATAAGCGCGCCCTTGCGATCGCGAAAGCGTACCTGAGCAGCGATCGGGGCGGAGCAATTGCCCGGGAAGAACAACTCCGACTGCTCGACGAACATTGGGTCGGGCAGGATATGGGTGGCAATCGAGAGCGCGTTAATCCCCGGATCGAACACACCGAAGCCCCCCGGCTCCCAAATCCAGTGCTGCCGCGGGTGCCAGACGCGCACATCCTCGCGCCAGACGATCCGCCCGCTTTTAATCTCACGTCCTGCAAGCCATTCTCGGGCCTGATCCACACAAGGAGCGAAGCGCGAATGCCAGCTGGCCAGCAGGGCGAGCCCACGATCCTGCGCAGTTTCACGCAGTGCCACGACTTCTGCCAAAGTGGCCCCGGGAGGCTTTTCGAGCAGGACGTGCCAGCCTTGCTCAAGCGCGAACTGCGCAATGTCATGCCTGACCTGAGGGGGCGTGCAAATCGCAACCGCATCGACCGTCAGCCCGCTTTCGGCCAGTTCTTGGATCGTGACAAAGTACGGCAGGTGCGCAAGGCACGATCCATCCCGATCGACACAGGCCACAAGGTCGAAATCGGCATCGCTGGTCAAGGCGGGATAATGTTGATCGTTGGCGATCTTGCCCATGCCGACCAGCGCGAGACGGATCGGATCGCTCACAGTGAAAGGACTTTTGCGGCGACGTCAGAAGCGACTGCCAACCGGTTGCGGAGCGGCAGCGCAAAGGGAGCGGCAGAAATCTCGAACTCGTCTCCCGGGCGCGTCGTCACTCCGTCAGAAAAAGACAGGGTGGCGGTGCCGAAGAAATGGACATGGACATCGCCTGGTCGGCAAAAGCCTGCATATTTGAAATGGTGCGCTTCGAGGTTTGCGATGGTGTGGGACATATTTGCCTCGCCCGTGAGGAACTCCTTCTCCCACACTACATCGCCATCACGCAGAATGCGGCTGGTACCGCGAATATCATTGGGCGGATCGCCCAACAGCAGCTCGGCCCCGAGGGCAGCTGGCCGCAATTTGGAATGGGCCAGCCACAGATAGTTGTGCCGCTCGGTAACGTGGTCGCTGAATTCATTGGCAAGTGCCACACCCAGTCGCCATGGTGTCCCATCCTCGCCAATCAGGTAAATTCCGGCCAGCTCGGGCTCTTCCCCGCCATCCTGCGCGAATGCGGGTGAGACCAGCGCGTCGCCGGGTCCCACGAGCCCTTGTCCGTCCCCTTTATAAAACCATTCGGGCTGCTGGCCAGTTTCGCCTGGATTAGGCTTGCCCCGCGCGACCCCTTCGAGGAACATCTTCATGGAATCGGTTTGTTGATCGCTTTCGGCATAAGCGCGGTGCATCTTGTCGCGTCCTTCCGCAGATCCAAGGTGCGTCAGTCCCGTGCCAGACAACGTGACGCGCGCGCAATCGGGATGGTCAATCGCGGGGAGCAGATGCCCCGCCCCCAGTTCGGCTTCCAGATCCACTGCCTTCTCACCCCGTAAACTGCGGGCCAGTTCCAGCAAGCTACGCCCATGTCCGATCGCTTTCAGCGCAAGGTCGCGCGTCGATCCGACCTCGCGAAGGAACACCGAAGTGTCGCCTTCCGCCAGAATGACCCGCCGCGTCCCGTCCGACGAAAGGTGCTGCAGCAAGCGTGGGTTCGTCATGCAATGTCCTTTATCTTGGCAATTACTGCGTCGGCATCGCGCCGCACGTCAGACGCGCTCTTGCCGGGTGCATAAAGGGCGGAGCCGATGCCGAAACCGTCGACACCGGCGGCGCGCCATTCTTGCATATTGGCAGGCGTAATTCCGCCGACCGCGACAATTGGCGTCTCACGAGGGAGAACGGCGCGATGGGCCTTGAGCATTGACGGCTGCGCGCCATCACACGGGAACAGCTTGAGCGCGTGGGCCCCGCTCGAAAGCGCCGCCAACGCCTCGGTTGCGGTGAAGTAGCCGGGCAGCGACACCAGCCCTTGCGCACATGTTGCCTCGATAACTGCAGCGTTCGTATTGGGTGAAACGATCAACGTTCCACCTGCTTCGGCCACTTGAGCGACTTCACTTGGCGCCAGTACCGTTCCTGCGCCGATCATGGCGCGATCACCGAAAAGCTCCGAAAGACGCGCAACGCTGGCCAGTGGGTCGGGCGAATTGAGCGGCACCTCGATGAGGGTGAAACCGGCATCGACCAGCATCTTGCCCACGGCAGGTGCCTCGACCGGCGTGATCCCTCGCAGGATCGCGACGAGCGGGCATTTTCGCATGGCTTCGGCAAATTTCCGGGCGCTGGTCATCGCAGCATACTCCGCAGACAATGCATTCCGGCGGCAAACGACGCTTCGCTGTCGAGCGGACGAACGATCCCCCCAAGCGCGCTAATCGCAACCCCGTAAAGCTCTGCCAATGCTCCCGATGCCAGCACATACACCGCGCGCGCCGCCAGATCGGTCCGCGCACCGATGTCAGCCCCGATCAGCAAGCCGCTCGCATAGGCGGCAGATTGTCCCGGATCGCGCTGCCCCAGCAAGGCCGCCGCCCGGATTTCAAACAGCGCATTCAAAAGATCGGTAGCGGCGGCACCCCGCTTCAATCCCTCGCGAAATGCAAGGCAATCCCGTACTTCGCTCTTCAGCATGTCAGCCAACAGCGATTGCGTTCGCAGCAGAGCAAATATCTCGCCAGTAATGGCGGTTGAAAAGCCCATTATTCGCCCATCGACGATATCGATCCACTTGTTGTGCGTGCCGGGTTGGCAGAACAGCCCACTAGGCGGAGCAAGACCGGCAGCGATCGCGCCAAACGCCTGAATTTCCTCGCCGCGCATGACGTCCGCCCGTCCAGGCAAACGCTGTGCCAACCCCGGCACCAGCGTGACATCGCTGTCACGCAAAGTGATGCAGCCCTTGGCAACAGCCTCAAGATTTGCAGGAATATCGCAATAGGGCACCTCGACCCATCCCCGGCTCGACGTCACCATGCCCGCAGCAATGGCTGGCAGATCTCCGTGCGTATTGCGCAGCTCGCGCAGTTCGTCGGCGAAGTTTTCCCTGTCCACTGCCAGCACCCCGCGATCGTCGCGCCCGGACCAACGAACCTGCCCGTCCTCGCCAAGCACGAGGACAAGCCGGTTGGTACTGCCCCAATCGATCGCAATGCAATCACCGCCGCTCACCCGCTCAACCTGTGACCGGCGGGGAGACAAACGCTTGGGGTCGCATAGTGGCACGACGAGGTTCGACCAATTGGCCCAAAAATTCCCAAGCTGGCTTGCTGCATGGTCACTGCGCGGCGGGAACAACCGGTTCATCTGGCAGGGGGTTGGTCGGCCGCGAGCCATAAATTGCATACCACAGCACATAGATCTCGCACGCGACTGTCAGCCAGAAACTGTTCTGCAGGCCATAGGCATCCGCCAACCAGCCCTGGACCGCGACCAGCGCGCCGCCCGCAATGGCCGTGATCAGCAGGCCGGAGGCTTCCTCGGTCAGCGGCCCCAATCCCTTGATGCCCAAAGCGAAGATTGTCGGGAACATGATCGAATGTCCCAGACCCACAAGGATCAGGCACCACATCGCCACCATGCCATGCAGTGTCGCTGCCCCGATCATCACGATTGTCGCAAATATGGCGAAAGCGGCCAGCACACGGCTGGCGACGAAGCGCTGCATGATAAAGCTGCCGGCAAAGCGCCCGACCATCATGCCGCCCCACAGCAGAATCAGGTAATTGGCAGCCTTTGCCGGAGTAATCCCTCCGATTTCGGGCAGGATGACGAAACTGATGAACAGATTGGCGACGCCGATTTCAGCGATGAGATAGATGAAGATGGCGGGCACGCCGAAAACGAGGTTACGGTGCGACCATAGTGAAAGGCCCTTGCGTTCTTCGCGATTGGCTTTCTGCGTGCTTGCACCCAACCGCGGCAGGCGTGCTCGCCAGATGATGAAGGCAATAATCGCGAGCACGACCGCTACGAGCACGTAAGGCAGTTCGGTGGCTTGTGCGTCTGCCAGGCGTTGCGCCACCGTCAGTTGCGTACCCTCCAAGGAATTGCCGCCGACCGTCCGGCTGAGGATAAGATAGCCGCCGAAATAGGGCGCGAAGAATGTTCCCATTGAATTGAACGCCTGCACCAGCGTCAGCCGCGATTCAGAGCTTTCGGGCGGACCGATCACCGCCACGTAGGGATTGGCAGCCACCTGCAGCAATGTGATCCCGCTGGCGATCACGAACAGGGATACCAGGGTCACGCCGTAGGAAACAAGTTCTGCTGCGCCGACCATGCCGAGTGCGCCGAGCGCCATGATCGCCAGCCCGAGGATCAGAGCGTTCTTGTAGCCAATACGTTCGATAAGGAATGCAGACGGCATACCCATCACGCCATAGGCGATGAACCAGACCGATTCGATGATCGTCGTCTGGAAATAGTTGAGCTCGAACACGCTGCGCAAATGCGGCAACAGCGTGTTGTTGATGACCGTGATGAAGCCCCACATGAAGAAGAGACTGGCCAGCAGCGCGAGCGCAGGCCTGTAACTGCCAGCCGTTGGGACAGCGTCATCGGCGGCGGCATTTCCAGAACGCGCTGGATCAGACATCCCATATCTCCTCTACGGCACGTGTCGCGCCGCTTTTTTGGCCTCTTGCCAAATTTTCATATGTCTGACTATATGAAAATTCAGAACCCGGTCAACGCTGCAACCAGCAACAGAACCGGCGGTCGTTAAAACCACAAGCGCCAAGGAATGGTCGCACCGGGAGGAGGACAGCATATGACTGGCAAAAGGCAATTGGCACTGTGCGGCTGTCTGGGGCTTACCCTGTCACTCCTTGCCTCACCCGCACTTGCCGCAACGGCGCAGCGCGCGCCCTATGGCACCTTGCCCGACGGGACGGCGATCGAGGCCGTGACCCTTAAGGGAGCCAATGGCGTCAGCGCTGTCATCACCACCTACGGCGCCACGCTCCATGAATTCAACGCTCCTGATCGCAATGGGAAGATTGCCGATATCACGCTCGGCCAGGACACTCTGAAGCAATATGTCGATCATCCTAACTACTGGGGTCAGACAATAGGGCGGTATGCCAATCGCATCGCCGGTGGCCGCTTTACGCTCGATGGCAAGACCTACCAATTGGCCCAGAATGACGGGACCAACTCGCTCCACGGCGGCACCGTTGGCTTCGACAAAAAGCCTTGGAAAATCGTTTCGGTCCACCAAGGCCCGACCGCCTCGGTATCAATGACGCTTACCAGCCCGGATGGTGATCAGGGATATCCCGGCACGCTGAATACGACCGTGACCTATTCACTGGACGATCACGGTTCCTTGACGATCGATTTTTCGGCGACGACGGATGCGCCCACCATCGTCAACATGACCAATCATGCGCTTTTCAACATGGCTGGAGAAGGCTCGCCAGACGGCACCTACCTGCAGCGCCTGACAATTTATGCCAGCCATTATACGCCAATCAATTCAAAGCTCATTCCGACCGGCGAGATTCGGTCGGTGGCAGGCACGGTGTTCGATTTCCGCAAGGGCCGCCTGCTGTCCGATGGCCTGCGCGACGGGAACGATCCCCAGATCGCCGTCGCTCACGGGTGGGACCACAATTTCGTGCTCGACAAGGGCAAAACGGCCACGCCCAAACTGGCCGCTCGCCTCGAAGATCCGGCATCGGGCCGCGTGCTAGAGGTGCTGACCACCCAACCGGGTCTGCAATTCTATTCCGGAAATTTCCTCGACGGAACGATCGTCGGCAAACACGGCCACGTCTATCGCATGAGCGACGGCATCGCGCTCGAACCACAACTGTTTCCCGACACCCCCAACCAACCCAAGTTCGGCTCCGCAAGGCTTGATCCCGGCCAGGTTTACCACCACCGGATGATCTACCGCGTGTCGGTCGAAAAGTGACGAAAGCTATCGCGTGAACGACAGCGTAAAACCCGAAGGATTGAGAAGTCGCGCGTGGTTCGACAATCCCGACAATGCCGATATGACGGCGCTCTATCTCGAGCGTTACATGAACTTCGGCCTGTCGCTGGAAGAGTTGCAGAGCGGCAAGCCGATCATCGGCATCGCCCAGACCGGAAGCGACCTCAGCCCCTGCAACCGGCACCATATCGTCCTTGCTGAACGCGTGCGCGAAGGCATCCGTGAGGCTGGCGGCATCGCTATCGAATTCCCCGTCCACCCGATACAGGAAACGGGAAAGCGGCCAACGGCAGCGCTGGATCGCAACCTATCCTATCTCGGCCTGGTCGAGGTGCTGTATGGCTATCCACTCGACGGCGTCGTCCTGACCATCGGTTGCGACAAGACGACTCCGGCTGCCCTAATGGCAGCGGCAACGGTGAACATCCCGGCAATAGCATTGTCCGTCGGTCCGATGCTGAACGGCCATTTCAAGGGGCAGCGTACCGGGTCTGGCACGATCGTATGGAAAGCCCGCGAAATGCTGGCGGCCGGTGAGATCGACTACAAGGAATTCATCAAGCTTGTCGCCAGTTCGGCACCATCGACCGGCTATTGCAATACGATGGGCACGGCAACGACGATGAATTCGCTCACCGAGGCGCTCGGGATGAGTTTGCCCGGATCCGCGGCCATCCCTGCACCCTATCGCGACCGGCAGGAATGCGCCTATCTCACGGGCAAGCGCATCGTGGAAATGGTTGCCGAGGATCTCAAGCCATCGGATATTCTGACCCGTGAAGCTTTCGAGAACGCGATTTGCGTGAACTCGGCGATTGGCGGATCGACCAATGCCCCGATCCACTTGGCCGCAATTGCCCGCCACATCGGGGTGGATTTGCCGATCGGCGAGTGGGAACGGCTGGGTCATGAGATCCCGCTGCTCGTCAACTTGCAACCGGCAGGCGAATATCTAGGCGAGGATTATTACCGGGCAGGCGGCGTGCCTGCCGTGGTGGCGCAGCTGATCAGGAATGGGCTGATCCGCGAAGCCGCCATCACCGTCAACGGGAAGACGATCGGTGAAAATTGCGCGGATGTGGAGATCGAGGACGAACGAGTCATCCGGCCATATGCCGATCCGCTGATGGAGAACGCTGGCTTCATCGTCCTTTCGGGCAATCTGTTCGATTCCGCGATCATGAAAACCTGCGTGATCTCCAAGGAATTTCGTGATCGGTACTTGTCCAACCCCGATGATCCTGGAGCCTTCGAAGGCTCCGCTGTCGTGTTCGATGGGCCGGAAGAATACCACGCCAAGATTGACAACAAATCGGTCAATATCACCGCTAACACGATCCTGTTCATCCGTGGGGCCGGGCCTATCGGATACCCCGGCTCCGCAGAGGTCGTGAATATGCGACCGCCGGCCTATCTGCTCGAGGAGGGCGTGCATGCACTGCCTTGCGTGGGCGATGGTCGCCAGTCAGGCACAAGCGGCAGTCCATCGATCCTCAATGCCAGCCCCGAAGCCGCTGCAATGGGCGGACTAGCGCTGCTGCGCACGGGCGACCGGGTCAGGATTGATCTGCGCAAGCGGACCGCCGACATCCTCATATCCGAAGACGAGCTGAGTTCCCGTCGCCAGCAGCTGGAGAATGCTGGTGGATACGCCTACCCCGACAGCCAGACGCCGTGGCAGGAAATCCAACGCAATATCGTCGGGCAGATGTCGTCAGGAGCCATTCTGGAAGGGGCAGAAAAATATCAGCGGATCGCCCAAACGCGCGGCATCCCCCGTGACAGTCATTAAATCAGCCAGTCTCCTTGCCGCGATACGGGCGCAGTTCCGATTGCCCTCTATTGTTCGAGTACGCGTTGCGTATCGCGTTCGGCCTGCTCGATCAGTTTGATCGTAACCGCACGAGCGCGCTCACCGTCACCGTCCGCGATCGCCTCGAACAAAGCCCGATGCTCCTCGATCGGATCATGCGGCTTCTTGTTGTTGCGGAATTTGAAATAGGTCGTCCAGCGAACCGCCGCACCGATACTCGCTGACAAGCTCACCAGCATTTCATTGTCAGTCGCTTCAAGAATGGCAGCATGAAACTCCTGGTCTGCCAACTGGCCTTCAGGTTTTGACAGGGTGTGTTTGGCCATTTCCTCAAGCGCATGGCCCATGCTTGCCAATTGCCGAGCCGTCTTCTTACGCGCGGCAAGTTCGGCAGCGGCAGGTTCCACGATCAGCCTCAGCTCGAACAGGCTTCTGACAAAGTGAGGGGGCGGCGCTGCCTCGAACATCCATTCCAGCAAGGTCGGGTCCAGCAGATTCCATAGTTCGCGCGCACGAACGCGTGTACCGATCTTGGGTTTGCTCTCGATGAGCCCGCGCGCCGAAAGCATTCGCAGAGCTTCCCGCACCACGCTGCGAGAAACGCTATAGCTTTCGGCAATCTCGATTTCACCTGGTAGCACGCTGCCGGGTTCGAACTCTCCAGTGACGATAGCGACACCCAGCGTGCGCGAAATTGTCGTGTGGGACGGTTCACGTTTCTTTGTGTTTGCCACACTTAACCCCTTTTGCACTTTCTCAATCACCGTCATTTGACGTGAATATGGTTGCCATTTGCAATTCGCAATCTGGGCGGCAATTTGTCCTGATACTTATATTCTCCGACAAAAAACACGCGCAAATTACCTTGGTCGATTCACGTGACATCACGAGTGGACTAAAACCGCCATCCGCGCCAGCAAGGGGATACTGAAATTCTCTAGCTGTATCCAACGCCGATCCCATTCGTTACCCATCGACGCAGCTTAGGCGAATGGCTACCAAGCTATCCGCGGTTCATCACGATCTACTGGGAGGCGATTGGCGTGCAATTGGCGGGAATGGCAGCAAGTTGTCGTGTCCTGACAAGCAGCTTTTGGACACCGCGTAATTGATTTAGCCACCCTCCTGGATGGTACGAAGTCGCCTTGGCGCTTCAATGCAGGAGGGTGACCGATGACGATATTTGCTGGTTTGGATATGAGTGACAAGACCACCCACCTTTGCGTGGTCGATGCTGACGGCGCGGTTGTGAGGAGGGATGTTGTAGCGAGCGATCCCGAGGGACTTGCCAATTGGCTCGGCAAGTGCCTCGGGGCTGGCCCGCGTGGTGCTGGAGACCGGCCCGCTGTCGACGTTCCTGTATCATGGCCTGGTTGAGCGAGGCATCGCGGTCGAGTGCATCTGCGCGCGTCACGCCAAGGGTGTGTTGGCGGCCCGGGTTGACAAGAGCGACGTGCACGATGCCGAAGGACTTTCTCAGCTCGCTCGCACGGGCTGGTTCAAGCGCGTGCATATGAAGGCATCCGCGACGCACATCGATCGGGCGGCGCTGCGCATCCGCGCGCAACTGATCACAACGCGGGTCGCGATGGGCAATCAGCTGCGGGGGCTGCTGAAGTTGTTCGGCTTGCGCCTCGGAGCCGCCCGGACTCCAGGGAAGCGCCGCGAGCGGCTCATTGCGTTGTACCAGCAACGGCCGGATCTCGAGCCACTTTTTGATCCCCTCGTGGCATCAATCGAGGTCATCGAAGACCAACTGCGTGTATCCAATCAGCTGCTCGAAACCCGGGCGGCTGAAGATGCTGTTTGCACCCGGCTCATGAGCGTTCCCGGCGTCGGCTCGATCACCGCACTTACATTCACCGCAAGCATCGAGGATCCACATCGCTTTGCCCGAAGCGAAGATGTCGGGGCCTATGCCGGGCTGGTCCCGCGACGTAGCCAGTCAGGCGAACGCGACGTCCGCGGCAATATTTCAAAGGCGGGCGATCCGATGCTACGGCGATCGCTCTACGAGGCGGCCAACATCATGTTGTGCCGCGTGCAGCGCCCATTTGCAATCCAGCCATGGGGCATGCGGATCGCCGAATCCAAAAGCAACAAACGCGCCAGGATCGCGGTCGCCCGCAAGCTGGCAGTGTTGCTTCATTCGCTATGGCTGAATGAGACGGAGTTTCGCTGGATATGATGCCAGCGCCTTCTTCCCGGTCAGCCATGCCAGGGCGATCTCGCCCGGACCGTAGAGGCTAAAACCTCGAGTTGGACACAGAGACGCCCACCCCTTTTCGCCCGGCCGCGATCATGAAGGCTCGGACATAACGCTACCAAACGCCGTCCGATGACCTCGAAGACAACCATTGGCACCGGGAGAAGGAAGGCCCATGAGAAAATCAATTAGACAACAGTCCGGAAAGTCTGCTTTTGGGAGCGCGATTGGGATAGCGGACGTTTCAAGCTTTGGCTCATCGGATTTGGGTCGCGCCCTCATATCAGCCATTCAAACGGTCGCCATTTTTCCTGAAAGCTGCCGTTGGCTTTGGTCCAACGGGAAGGCATTTGCGCTGGTCGATGGCGCCTATGCGATTTGGTCTATGGAGATTCTGTAAGCCAATCTGGCATCTTCCTGTTCGTGAGAAGTCGATATCGTCAGTTCTTCGCAACGCATGGGTCGACGAACCAATTGAGGCTAGGTCAATTTGCGGGCAAATTGTTCCACACTTTGGCCAAAGCCGAAGCGACGATGTTGCGCGGAAGTTGCTCGCTAAACCAGTACGCCATGCGATGAGCCAGGCCGTTATAGTCCTCCAAAGTGTAATCGGGCGCGATCTCGCGCAAGCGGATGAGCGTTGCTTGGGCCTCCTTGGCTTTGCCGGCCACGGCCAGAGCCGCGGCCAAGGTCACTAGATTGAGACTATAACCAGGATTGCGCGCCTCGCCGTCGCGGTAGGCGTCAATCGCTTGCTCCACCTGGCCAAGCCTAATGTGGCAATGGCCTCGATAGTGCGCCCAGACCGAAAATCTGGGGTGATGCGGCGCGCGTTCCTCCGCAGTCTCGATCATCCGCAAACCCTCGACCTCGCCGGTCAGCCAGCATTGCTGCCAACCCAGCACGGCCAGCGTATGCGCATTGTTGGGATCGAGGTCGAGAGCCGCGCGCAGGTGGCGCACGGCAAGTCGCGCATTTCCCATCATCGTTGCGGTTATTCCTGCGGCCGCAAGAACGTCGGGATCATGAGGGGAAAGAGTAAGCCCGACATCGATATGCCGCTTGGCAAGCGAGAATGTCTCCAACGGCGCGTTGCAGAATTTGCTGGTGACGTTCTGTGTGTGCTGAACCGCCAGCGCTGCATGGACTGCGCCATCTTCCGGATCGAACTCCAGCGCCTGCTCCAGCAAGGTGACGATCTGATGCGCGGTCTGGCTATTGTAATCGAGCCGCAAGGCCTCGGCTCGCTGGACGAGCTCATAGGCATTGAGCTGGAACGGCCTGCGCCCCCGAAGCGCGACCGAATGCGACAAATGCAGTGCCGATGACAGCGAGGTCGAGACATCGAGCACGATCTTGTCCTGAACCGAGTAGAACTGGTCCAGCCGCGCATCGATCCGCTGCGCCCACAGCTGTGCATCGTCGACCCCGTCCATCAGCGCGACACGTAACTGGAAATTGTCACCCTGACGGGCCAGTGAACCCGAAACGAGATAGCGCACGCCCAGCTGATCCGAAATGGCCGGTACGCGATCCCTTCCCTCGCGCGCAGTCTGGGCCGAGCTGTAGGCCGCCACACGCAGACGCGGCACGCGCGATAGCAGCATGGTCAGATCGCGCGTCAGACCATCGGCAAGAAAGGCATCGTCTTCTTCAGCCGACTGGCGGCGAAAGGGGAGCACGGCCACCGCGAATTCATTCTCGCGCGCGGGTATCTTCTGACGAACCCACGCGGGATGTTGCCCAGGCTCTGCCGAAGCCACTCGGGCGATCAGCGTGTAGCCCCGCTTCCATACAGTGGCGATATATTCCTTTGCGTCTGGATCATGCCGGAATATCCGTCGAAGCAGGGAGACCGCGCGGGTCAGGCTCTCATCGGCATAGGGGTTGAAGAACCAGACGTGCTCGATCAGCTCGTCGCGCGAAATCGTCTCGCCCGGCCGTTGGGCAAGGAAGCACAGCACATCCATGACCAGCGGCTCGACCGGGTGGCTAACGCCGGCATAGTCCAGTCGATTGCTTGCCGCATCGGCGATGAAGGCTCCCACGCGAAAACGGACCGGAGAAACCGGCAAAACGCGCTGAGCATCTTCGATCCCGTAAGCCCTGTCGGCCGGTGGAAAAGTCATCTCGACAACTGCATCTGCATCCCCCGAAACAGATGAATTTGTTTATTCGCTATTTTGCCTGAATATTGCGAATAATCAATGCAGCACCTCACAAACCCGCCGCCATCATCTTTCCATCAGGATTTCTCCCACCGCTACTGACACAACTGGTGTTGCGGCAGACCGTTGGGCGGGGCCGCGATGAACAGGGATGAAGGGAGCATCGCGATGAGATGGAAGCAACTGGTTATATCTGCGGCGGCAGCAGTATCGATGGCAGCATTTTGTGCGCCGGCATCGGCCGAAATGGAACTCTACAAGGACTACGAACCCAGTCCGCAGGTTGTCGAAATGACCACTGTGCAAGTCGATGACGGGCAGTTTGAAACCTATCTGGAAGGTCTCAAGTCGACCTGGATCGCAAGCAATGAAGTGGCCAAGAAACTCGGCATCATCAAGGATTACCACATCTACTGGAATGCCGCGCCAACGGCCGGCACCTTCGACCTTGTGTTGGAGATCGTCTATCCATCGGTCGACGATTGGGCCGGCAGCAAAGCCAACTACATGAAGTTCCTCGACGCTTACGGCAAAGCCAATATCGATCAGGGCGACGAGACGGTACGAAAACTCTACAACAAGATCCGCCAGATCAAGGGCACCTATGTGCTGCGCGAAGTGATCGTGCATTGAGGTAAAACCCGCATCGGCAGCGGCGGCCATAGTTCACTTTGGCCGCCGCTGTCCGCACGGTTGCCAATTCATGGGCGAACTCGCAAGGCCTTTTGGGTTCTGGACCACGATCTGCATGGTCGTCGGCTCGATGATCGGTTCGGGCATCTTTGTCTTGCCGGCAACGCTCGCGACCTCGGGCTGGACGGGAACGGTAAGCTGGTTCGTTGGAGGTATTGGCGTCGTCGCTGTCGCCATGGTCCTTGTCGGCCTGACCTCGGCACAGCCCGAGAAACCGAGCATTCTGACAATTTGCGGAGACAGTCTTGGCCTGCTGCCTGGACGGCTGATCGCATGGTCCTACTGGGTTTCTATCTGGTGCAGCGCCGCCGTGGTTGCGCTGGTTGGTGCCGGTTACCTACTGCGCGCGCTGCCTGCTCCGGTCTCGAGCAACTGGGCCAGCGCTCTTGGCGGCTCGGCGATTATTGCCATCCTTACCGCCGTGCAATTGTATGGAGTGCATTGGGCCGGTCGCGTTCAAGTCATGACAACCGGGCTCAAAATCCTGCCGCTTGCTGCAGTTATAGCCATCATTGTTTTCGTCGCCGTAACGTCACCGGCCTCATTTGTCATATCGGACATCCCGACATTCGAAGTGGGCAAACTCACTCCTGCGCTAGCGATCGCCTTCTTTGCGCTCATCGGCTTTGATTCGGCGGGGATCATTGCCGAGCGGGTACGTGATCCGCAGCGCAACGTCGTGCGCGCCACGCTCGTCGGCCTTATCATCGTGTTGGGCGTCTATATTGTCATCAGCACGGGAATCATGCTGCTTACACCGCTCGCCGAGCTGTCGGCCAGCGACTCTCCGCTGGCGGATTTCGCGTCGCGCTTTCTCGGATCGAAAGCCGGGGTGATGATGGCGCTATTCGCCGGGATTTCAGCCGTGGGGTGCCTCAACGGAACCATTCTGGGGAGCGCCGAAGTTCCTCTGGGAATGGTACGCGACGGCCAGTTGCCAGGCTGGATGGCCCGGACGACTGCGCGTCAAGTGCCGGCTGCAGCACTGATCCTGGCGAGCACGCTGGCGATCGCCTTGATCCTGCTCGGGGTCACCGGCTTCGGTGCACGTGTGTTCGATTTCATGCTGCGGCTGACCACCGCTTCGTCTCTCTGGTTCTATGCCGGCATATGCCTTGCCGGATTGGCGAATGGCATAAGGCGCGGCTTTTCGCTGGTCGGCCTCGGGTTCTGCGCCTGGCTGCTTTACGGCACGGGAATCGAGGCCGGCGGCCTCGGCATGTTGCTAATGCTTGTCGCCGTTCCGCTCCATTTCCTGATCGGCACCGACCGCGAGCTCGCGCTCAAGCAAGCAGATATCGGTGCGAAAGCGGTGGCACCATGAGCGGCACCGCTCGGACACCAGGCATGTCAGACCACCAATCCAGCTCGCCTCGGACTTTCGAGATGCGAGACGACCTCAAGCAGGCCCATGTCCAGAGCGCCATTGCCAAGGCATCCCGGCGTATCCTTCCGCTGATTGGCCTTGGCTACCTGTTTTCCTTCATGGACCGGGTGAATATCGGCTTTGCAGCTCTTGAGATGAACAGCGATCTCGGCTTCAGCGCGACAGTTTTCGGCTTCGGCGCTGGAATTTTCTTCCTGTCGTTCGCATTGTTTGAAATCCCGTCATCCATGTTGATGTCGCGCTTCGGCGCGAGGCGCTGGCTCGCGCGCATCATGATCACGTGGGGGTTTTGCGCCACGGCGACGATGTTCGTTCAGACGCCGTTGCAATTCTACACCGTCCGCTTCCTGCTTGGCGTGGCCGAGGCAGGCTATTTCCCCGTGGTCATATACTATCTGGCATTCTGGTTTCCGAAATCGGCCAGAGGCCGAACGATCAGCTATTTCTATCTTTTCGGCCCCCTCGCTTCGGTAGTGCTTGGCAGCGTTTCAGGTGCAATGCTGTCGATGGATGGCATCCACGACCTACATGGTTGGCAATGGCTGTTGATGTTGCAGGGCTTGCCAGCAGTATTCATCGGCCTCTTCATATGGCGCTTCCTGCCGGACGAACCGGCATACGCCGAATGGCTGACAACCGAAGAAAGAGCCGGTTTGCAATCGATTCTCGAACGAGAGTCAGCCGCGATCGTCCCGCCCGCCCGTCAAGGTATCATTGCGACGATGCGTGATCCGGTTGTCATTCAGCTTGCCCTGATCGGCGCATTGCTGGTTGGAACCGGCATAACGCTCTCGGTCAATTTTCCCCTGGTTCTGCAAGCGACTACGAAATTGAACGCTTATGAGATCGGCTTCGTTGTCAGTGTAAGCGGTGTGCTGGCGATCTTGGCAATGGTGGTTGCCGGGAGAATCTCGGATCAAAGCGGAAGTCGCTTCGCGCCCGCTATCGCCTGCGCGCTCGGTTCATCAGCCGGTATTGTGCTTGTCGCGATGCATCTCTCAACCCACATTACAGTTGCAGCATGGTTGTTGCTGTCGTGTTGCGGATGGTCGCAAGCGCTTTTGTTTGCAGCAATGTGGCCGGACCTGCTCCATCCCGGCCGACTGGCACTTGGGGGAGCGACGATCGGCATGGTCTCGCAGATCGGCGCATTTGCCGGGCCGTATGGCTGGGGGCTGGCGAAGGACGCGCCTGGCAGCTTCACGCCCGCCTTGTGGGGCCTGGCGATTTCCACGCTCGTCACGGCGAGTCTCTTCACGCTGTTGATGCGCAACACGAGGGTGTCACGGCGAGCGCAACCGCTGCCAATCGAGCGCGCCGATGCTGCTGCGCCAGACCTTGGGCAGCAGCCCGATCCGGCATGACGGCTGCCGATGCCTGGCCATCCGCCCCGCCGCGGATCAATCGCAAGCAGCTCGCGGCAGTTTGCATGGGCAACGGGCTCGATTTCTATGACTTCGTAACCTTCGCCTTCTTCGCCACGCAGATCGGGCGCACGCTGTTTCCGGACAATGGCGGCAACGGTCTTCTCTATGCCCTGTTGACGTTTGGAGCGGGTTTCCTGACCCGACCGCTGGGCGGGATCGCGTTTGGCCGGATTGCCGACCGGCGCGGGCGGGTGCCTGCAATGCTAATGTCGTTCTCGCTAATGGGGGTGTCGATTGTCGGGCTGGCGCTGACTCCGGCTTATGCAACCATCGGCATGGCCGCGCCGGTACTCGCGGTTACGTTCCGTCTGCTGCAAGGCTTTGCGCTGGGCGGCGAGGTCGGGCCCAATGCGGCGTTCCTCTATGAAGCCGCACCTCGTGGTCGACGTGCACTGTATGTTGCCATGCTGGGCGTGACGCAGAACCTGGCGGTGGTGGCATCGGGCGCGGTCGGGGCTATACTCTCAGCCTGGCTGATGCCCGCGGAACTCGATGCCTATGGCTGGAGGATTGCATTCCTGATCGGCGCGGCGATCGTTCCTGTCGCGGCCTGGATCCGCCGCACATTGGTGGAGCCGACCATGCCCGACGCGCCAGAGGCAAGCTTGCTGCCGAGGAGATCGCGCAGCCTTGTCATCGGCGGTTTCCTGACCCTGGCCGCGGGAAACGTTGCGTTTCTTTCGATCGAGTATCTCGGCACCTATGCCCAGACCGTCCTCAATCTGCCTGCAGAAAACGCCTTCCACTCGATACTCGTTCTGGGCCTCGTTGCAGCGGCAACCGATCTTGTCGCCGCCAGACTGATGGATCGCGGCATACCGGCTTGGTGGCTGGTGCTGCCGTGGGCGGTCCTGCTGGTGTTTATTATCCCTTCGTTCATGATCCTGACGGATTTGAGGACACCGGGCGCGCTGCTGGCGATCACCGCATTTCTTGGCATCGTGCTCGAATTGACCTTCATACCGATGCTGGTTGTGTTCATCGGAGCCTTGCCCCGTACTGCGCGTGCAACTTTGGTAGGCGGCGCCTACGCACTCGCGATCGCGATTTTCGGCGGTAGCGCTCAGCCCATCATCAACCGTCTGTTAGCGTGGACGGGCAACCCCATTTCACCTGCCTGGTACATGACGCTAGCGGCGGCTGTCGGCCTTGTTGGAATTGTCATGCTCATCCGCAATGCGCCGCGCCCTTTGAGAGGGCTAACCGCATGAGTGAGAAAGCGAAACCGCCAAGGGTGGTCGGAACCTTTGGCGCCAGCCTGATGAGCGTCAACGGAATGATCGGCGCGGGCATTTTTGCCGTGCCGGCGCTGCTGAATGACAAGATGGGCGCTTTCGCTCCATGGATGTTCCTGATCTTCGGCGCGTTCTTTGCCTGCGGCACGCTGATTTCGGCACGATTGGCCACGATGTTCAGGTCGTCCGGCGGACCACAGCTTTATGTTCAGGCGGCATTTGGACCGACGCTTGGCTTCCAGGTCGGGTGGCTGCTGGTGATCGCCATGGCAGCCGGACGGGCCGCGACGCTGCATGTACTGGTGTCCTATCTTGCTGTGTTCTTCCCGGCACTCGATGGACCGGTTGCGCGACCGGTAGCCGTGTTAGCGCTGCTGTTGGCGCTGGGCGGTCTCTCGCTGTCGGGGATGCGCCGCGCAATCAAGGGGCTGGTGGTAGGCACTGTGCTCAAGGTGACACCTATTGTCATCCTGTGCATCGCCGCATTCGCCAAGGGAGGCATATCCGTCAGCTTCAAGCCACCCGACTTGGGCACGTTCGATTCCGTCGCGCTACTTGTCTTCTTTGCCTACTCGGGAGTGAACAACGCCGCCTTTTCCGCCGGCGAGGTGCGAAACCCTCAAAGGACTTTGCCAATATCAATGCTGCTGTCGCTGGCGACCATCGTGTTATTCTACATGATTGTGCAATGGGCCTACATTGCCGCCGGTGCCCCCTCTAGCGGCAATGGCACTCCATTGGCTGCGGCCGCGAATAACGTGTTGGGGCCTGCCGGCGCCGTCGCGCTTACGCTCGCAGCGATATTTTCGATCGCCACGAATTCCCTGGCGTTCTTCGTCAATGGCCCAAGGGTTATATATGGCATGGCAGAGCGCGGCCTCTTGCCCGAATGGCTTGCGCATGTGTCGGAACGCCACCTTACTCCAGACGCTGCTATCATGCTGTTCATGCTGGTTGTAGCCGTGATCTCATTGAGCGGGACCTTTGCGTTTCTCGCCGAGGTTACATCACTCGGCTCACTTTTTGTCGGCTACTGCACGATCGCAGGCTTTGTCGTGTTATGTTTTCACGAACGCAAGGAAGGCACCGGGGGACTGCTGCCGTTCTGGATTGCTGTCGCTGCAGTGACGGTCGCATTTTCAGTCTATGCCGCACTGCAAGCGCCGTTGAAGGCCTATCTTTTGATCGTGGCGCTGATGATCGTCGGCATCATTCTCGGACTGATCGCTCGTCGTGGACGCATTACGCAACCAACCCCGATTTTGGAGCACCGTGAATAGACGGTTGAAGTTCGATATTACGGCAATTGCCAGTGCATCAGCCAAGCATCGCTATTCCAATAGGAAAAGGGGATGAAGCGCCGCGCTTGGCAGCAAGCCGCAGAACTCGGGCTGATTTTCGCGGGGTCGGCAGTCGGCGTTTCGCATCCAGTGCGTTCGACATGGCGCTGGCAGCCTCAGGCTGCGATCACGCCAATATGCTGCACAGACTTTGCTTGCTCAGCGAGAATGGCCCCAGCTACATCGCTGACGAAATGGCGGAATACATCGAGGCAAGAAAAATGACCCATATGCGCTGTGCGCCCTTGCATCCGCAAACCCAGGGCAAGATCGAACGCTGGCATCAGACCCTGAAGAACCGTGTCCTGCTGGAAAACTACTTCCTGCCCGGCGATCTCGAGAACCAGATCGAGGTCTTCGTCGATAACCACAACCATCAGCGATACCGCGAGAGCCTCGACAATGTGATACCCGCCATCTTGAGAGCGATCTGTCGTTCGGATCGGAGTTTGTATAGACGGACTGGATAGCGGCCTCTGAAGGCACATGACAATCAGGCGTCGTATTGAAAACGCTGCAAGCACGATGGTCCGATGGGGTATTTTGCAGCAGGTTATCTCGTGGGTCGATCCGGCTGCCAACGGCCAATATTTATTGGAATCGCGTATCTAATTGGCGATGCCCAGTCTCTCAGATGCAGCTGAAAGCATTTCACAAAAGCGCGGATCATCACGCAATGCGTCCATGTCGGGGTCGGTCTTGCAGTGATTCCACTCTTCCGCGCTGCAGCCGTCGAAATAGGGATTGAGCAACTCCACTGCTCCGGCGTTGTCATGCAGATAAGCAGTTAGCGCACAGGCAAGGTTGTAGCGCAGCCGCAAGTTGTCGGGATCGATCAGCAGCGCTCGCTCGATCTATTGGCGTGTTCGTTGAACGTCCCCCAACGCGGCCAGCGATCCCGCCGTCATCGCGAGTGCGAAACCATTACCAGGATCCTGCCCGGCGGTATGCCCTCAACATGGCCGACTATCCCGAAGCCAGCGAACGCTATGCCCGGCTGGCGCTCAAATCCCAATCCAACTGCCGGGCGACTTTGGAAGCGCTGGCCAAGCTGCACCAGCCGCGCGAGCAAATCGTGAAGCACGTTCATGTGAATGACGGCGGGCAAGCGGTCATTGCCGACGAGATACACCAGCACGGTGGGAGGGGTTCAAATGGAAAAGCAGACAAACAATCCCATGCAACCGATTGCAATGGCGCGAGCGCCTCGCTGCCTAGCCCGAACCCGCAAGGGGATGGCGTGCCAATCTCCAGCGGTGAGGGGGCAGAAGCGGTGCCGGATGCACGGCGGGACAAATCTCGGCGCGCCTAAGGGCAACCGAAACGCATGGAAGCATGGGGGCCGCTCGGCTGAAGCCTTGGCGGCGACTCGATACCTAAGAGAGATTGCGCGAATGGTGGCACTCAAGGCTTAAGACTCGTGCTCCCGGGATTCCAAATCAAATCACCCAGATCGGCGACGCCGAGCGGCTCTATACCGTTTCTTTCTAGCCGACTTTGGAACTTTTCCTTTTCGGACCGCCTTTCCCGAACGGCGTCTAGGGTCGAAAAACTCACCTCGTCCATCGCCTGCTTTAGCGTCAGATTTTGTCCCCGCGCTTTGGCCAACTCCATCGCGAGCGCATTAATCTGAGCGGTAGCCATACCTGCCACCTCCTCAATCTTTCGAGCGCACCAGTCCAAATAGTGGATCGCTAGATGGCGCACGATGCGACGCTCGCGCCGTTCCTTAAAATACAAGTAGCCAGTCAGTCCGGCGATCAGTGCGAAGGTGATAGCGAAAATCGTCATACCCTCGCCTAACATGGAATCTCGACCAGCGAGAGCGCCGTCGCGATTCGGACTCCAAGGAGGCACGTTATTGGGGAGCGGTTATGGGAACCCTCCCCCGATCTTGAAAAAATATCAATTAAATCAAGGAAAGGTGGCGGAGACGGAGGGATTCGAACCCTCGGTACCCTGATAGAGTACGGTTCCTTAGCAGGGAACTGGTTTCAGCCACTCACCCACGTCTCCGGATCGCGGCATGTTCGCGAAGGCGCGCGCTATAGACGGCGTTTGGCAGGCCTTCAAGGGGCAACACCATTCGCTTTCAATCATCTTCCATTCGCCGCCGCAAACCGATTCGTCTCACCGCATTTCGGATTCGGTTCATCGCGCGCTCATTGCCCGACGCGCATCGCACGGCCCACACCCGACCATCACTGGAAGCCCGAGGGAGGGGCACCGGATATGTATCAAGCGGCCGCTCATTTTCGCCGCCTCGCCATTGCTGTCGTTTCCGCATGCGGCCTGATCGCAGCGCCACTGGCCGCGCAGGTCCAGTCGGTCGATCCCAACGACACCTATAACGCGCCGATCGATGGCGACCTGGCCAAGCCTTCCGAACAGCTTCCGCCGGTTCAACCGCAGGCGCAGCAGCCTGCCGCCACACAAGAGCCGACGTATCAACCGGCTCCGGACACGACGACATCCGCGCCTGCCGCCGACCAGACTGCAGCGACCACCCCGGCAACGGCCGCGGACGGCCCGCCGCCCGCACCCACGGGCGACACCTCGGCGACATACCGTGAGGACGACCTTATCGGCGCTGCCGAGGGCGTGTTCGGCAAGGGCGCCAAGGGCGTCGCCGACATGATCCGCGGCCTGCTCAAGAAGCAGGGCGAACCGAACGGCTATATCGTCGGTCGCGAGGCAGGTGGCGCCTTCGTCGTCGGGCTGCGCTATGGCTCGGGCACGCTGTACCACAAGATCGAAGGCAAGATGCCGGTGTACTGGACCGGCCCGTCGGTCGGCTTCGATGTTGGGGCCAATGCCGGGAGCACCTTCATCCTGGTCTACAATCTCTACGATACCAACGATCTGTTCCACCGCTTCCCCGCCGCGGAGGGCCAGGCCTATGTCGTGGGCGGATTGACCGCGAGCTATCTGCGGCGCGGCGATATCGTGCTCATTCCCATCCGCGTCGGCGCGGGCTTGCGGCTGGGAGTCAATGCAGGATACATGAAGTTTTCAAAGAAGCAGAAATGGTTGCCATTCTGATCGTCAAGCACGCACAAGCGCCGGAAACCGGCACATGAACAAGGGACAGGCCAGCCCTTCGGGTCGATAACATAAAGAACCTCGGGCTGCCGGGGGCCGCAACGGGAATTCCCCCCAAGCAATTCTGGTTGCGGCCCTTCCTTTCTCGCGGCATGGGGGCGGCACAATGCTCGACAAACTCCAAGCCCAGCCCGCCGACGCGCTGCTCGCGCTGATCAAGCTCCACGCCGCCGACGAGCGCGACGACAAGATCGACCTCGGCGTCGGCGTCTATCGCACCGCCGACGGCGCTACCCCGGTGTTTGCCGCGATCAAGCAGGCCGAGCAGGCGATGGTCGATAGCCAGGACAGCAAGGCCTATCTCGGCCCGGAAGGCGACATGGGCTTCGTCAACGCGCTGATGCCCTATGTGTTCGGGGACGATGCCACCATGGGCGGGCGCATTCAGGGTATGCAGACGCCCGGCGGCACCGGCGCGGTCCGGCTCGCCGCAGCGTTGGCGGCGCGCGCAGGCGTCACTCGCGTCTTCATGGGCACGCCGAGCTGGCCCAACCACAAGCAGATCCTCGACGACGTCGGGCTGGAGTTCGCCGGCTTTCCGCACGCGCTGGAGGACGGGACCGCCAATCTCGATGGCGTGCTCAACGCGATCCGCAACGGGCGCGAAGACGATGCTGTCCTGCTCCACGCCTGCTGCCACAACCCGACCGGGATCGACTACACCCCCGAACAATGGGACGCGATCGCCGAGGCATTGAGCGACAGCCCGGTCCTGCCGATCATCGACATCGCCTATCAGGGTCTCGGCGTCGGGCTGGAGGAAGATGCGGCGGGCCTGCGCAATGTGCTGGCCAAGGTGCCCGAGGCGCTGGTGGCCTATAGCTGCGACAAGAACTTCGGCCTCTATCGCGACCGTGTGGGCGCGTTCTATATGATGGCCTCGGATCGTGGGCAGCTCGACACGATAGTCTCCAACGCAAACGCTCTGGCGCGCGCCAACTGGTCGATGCCACCCGATCACGGGGGCGCAGCGGTGCGCACCGTGCTACGCGACGAGGGGCTGACAAGGGTCTGGGAAGACGAGCTGGCCGACATGCGCGCGCGCGTGCGCCGTGTGCGCGAGCGGCTGGCGGCAGCCGACAACAAGGCGCCAGGCCTTGGCCTTTCCGCGCTCGCCCATCAGCATGGCCTGTTCGCGATGCTGCCCCTGAACCGCGAACAGATCGAGGCGCTGCGGCGCGACCACGGGGTCTATATGGCCGGGTCGGGCAGGATCAACGTCGCTGGGCTGACCGAGGCGAACACGCCGAAATTCATCGCCGCCTTGGCGGATGTCACTGGCTGATTTCGATCGCCAGCCGCTCCTTGCCGAGGGGCCGCTCAGCCTGCGCCCGCTGACGGCGGACGACATCGAACCGCTCTATGCCATCGCGGGCGACCCGCTGGTGTGGGACCAGCACCCCATGCCCGAACGCAGCGAGCGCGCACATTTCGAGGAATGGATAGGCGGCAAGCTGGCGGATGGCGGAACGCTGGTGGCGCACTTTGAGGGCGAGGGCCTGATTGCCAGTTCAACCTATTCCAATTTGCGAACAGAGAGCGGCGGCGCGATCGAGATCGGCTCGACCTTCCTCGCCCGACGCATGTGGGGCGGCCCAGTCAATCGCACGATCAAGCGGCTGATGCTGCGCCACGCCTTCACCTATGTCGCGCAAGTCGAATTTCTCGTGTGGGATCGCAATGTCCGTTCGCGCCGCGCGATGGAGAAGATCGGTGGACGGCTGACGGATCGCACCGCAACCGTTGCGCATCGCGCGCAGGCGGTGGTCCATCTGGTCTACGAGATCACCCGCGAGGATTTCACAATAGGTCCGCTGGCAAACGCATAAGTCCACAAATCGTGGGACGCTGTGGCGGGTTATGAACCCTGTGACCTTCCGATATTTATGCCTTTATAATACATATATAGCCCATCTTTAGAGAAGGGCGATGTGACTTTCGTGCACATCGTGCGGCAATGGTGGCGTGACGCAAGAGACAACCCATTGCAGAAGGAAACGACCGACCACGTCAAAGAGCGGGCGCCAGACTGGCAGAGGAACAGAATGTAGGACAGCGGTTGCGGAGAAACGCTGACCGGCCACGGACTTTTGCCAAAACGGTCAGGATGTCAGATATGCTGGCTCAAATCGCGCCGGTCTGCCTCACGCACCCGCACCTTATTCGCTGCAAAGCCGAGCGCGAGCGATGCAACCACGCACCAACCCGCCATCCACAGCATCTGCGTGGGCAAAGGCACGCCCCAATCGATCAGCGAGCCGGTAATCCCCGGCCCCAATGCGGTCGAAAGCACCATCGCCGACACGGTGATCGCGCGGATGCCGCCGAGGTTGGCGAGCCCGTAAACCTCTGGCCAAAGTGCGCCCATCAAATTCTGGGTGAAGCCGTTGCTGACGCCGAGCAGTAGCATGAAAAGGTAAACGCCCCACACCGGCGTCACCAATCCGACCGCGAGCGAAGCCAGTGTCAGCGGCGCGAGGAAAAAGGGCAGCAATTTCAGCGCGCCGAACCGGTCGACCAAATGCCCGCAGACGAAGCCGAATACGACCGTTGTCACCGCCATCACTGGAAACGCGCCAGCGAAAGCCAGCGGATCGTAATGGCGCAACGAAATCAGATACCCCTGATGGAAGAAGATCACCGTCCCGATGAATGGCGGCGCTAGCGTGCCCGCGAGCAAGAGATACAGCACCGGATCACGCACCACCTGGCTTCGCGTCCAGTCTCGCGCGACCCGGGCGCTCTTGTGACCCGCTTCGGACGCATGGGGCACGCGTTCGACGCGCAGTAGCGCCATGACCGCGGGCCAGCCGATCAGCAGGACCAGTGCAGCGCTTGCCAGCCATGCGTCGTGCCAGCCGAATGCGCCGTGGATCAGAACGAACACCACCGGAAACAAACCGTTGCCGAGCATGAGCCCCGGCGTAATCAACGCCATCGCCTTTCCCCGGCTCGCCACGAACCAGCGCCCCGTTTCGGTGATGGCAATCTCGGTCATCATCCCTTGGCCGAACAGGCGCAGCATATAGAGAGAAACGCCGAGCAGGATAACGCCTGGGGCAACCGCCATGAGGATGCAGGCAGCCGCCAGCAGGGGCATCGTAAAGCGCACCACTTTCCAGCCCGCCATCAGGTCCAGAGTGCGCCCCAACCAGGGCAGTGTCAGCGCGCTGGCCAGCGTCGCAAGCATGTACAGCCCGCCGAACTCTCCGCCCGAAAGGTTGAAGGTCGCACGGATATCATTGCCCGACAGACCGATGAAGAAGGTCTGTCCGAAGCTCGAAGACAGCGTCAGCAGGAACCCGCCGCCGATCCAGCGAGCGTTTTTCTGCGCGAATGCAAGATGGTCGGCGACGAAACGTCTCATCGCGGTCCTATAGGGTTTGCAGAATTCCGATCAAATGCGTCCGAGCAATTTCGGGGAATTGGATACCCGTCAGCGACTATTTCTCCAGGCTCTTTTCCCGCACCGCACGGAATTCGGACGTCTTGCTCCACGTCGGCCAGCGATCCGAAAACGCAAGGCCGCGGCCCACGTCATAGGCCAGCGTCACATCCTGCGCGGCGGCGGCGAAGTTCATGTCCTTGCTCCACGCATCGCATGGCTGGTGATAGCATTGCATATAGGCGTCGAGCCATTTCTTACCCGCTTCGCGCCCGCCGTTAACGAGGTCAGGCGCGCCGCTAATCGCCATGAACAGCAGTGTCGGCACGCCGCGCTTGGCGAGCGAGAAGTGGTCGGCGCGGTAAAACAACCCGTTCTGTGGCAGGCTTTCCTGCGTCACCACCCGGCCCTGCGTTGCCGCGGCGCGCGCGAGATCGTCCTCCAGGCTGTCCTGCCCCTTGCCCACCAGCATCACGTCTCTCGACAACCCTCCGGTCTGGAGGATGTCCATGGTGATATTGGCGACCGTTTTATCGAACGGATAGACCGGGTGGACGGCGTAGGTTTCCGAACCCAGCAGCCCGCGTTCCTCCGCCGTCCAGAAGCCGAACACCACACTGCGCTGGGGCGCTGGGCCGTGCTTGAAGGCGCGTGCGATTTCCAGCATCCCGGCAACGCCCAGCCCGTCATCATTGGCACCGCGACGGATCGTGTTACCCTCGGCATCGGGCGCGCCAATCCCGTAGGCGTCCCAATGCGCGCCATACATCACGATCTCGTCGGGTCGCTTGGTACCGGGGATTTTCGCCAGCACGTTCTGGCTTTCGAGCGTGCTGTGGGTCACCGGCAATTGCGCCGAGAACTGTGCATCGAGCGGGATGGGGTGGAAATCAGGCGAGCGCGCGGCGACTTCCTCTTTCGCAAGGTCCAGCCCGGCGGCGGCGAACAGCCTGCTCGCCGCATCGCCCGAGAACCAGCCCTGCACCATCAGGCGACCCGGCGCATCGGCGATGTCGTAATTCTCGCCCCCCGGCGCAACGATGGTCGGCCAGCCATAGCCCGCCGCCGCCGTCTGGTGCACGATCAGCGCGCCAATCGCGCCGCGCCGCGCGGCTTCTTCGAACTTGTAGGTCCAGCGACCGTAATAGGTCATGGTCTTGCCACCGAACTTGCCCGCGGCTGGCTCACCCGGCTTGGCCGCGAAATCGGGATCGTTGACGAGGAAGACGGCGATCTTGCCTTTCAGGTCGACGCCCTTGAAATCGTCCCAGCCGCGCTCGGGCGCGTTCACGCCATAGCCGACGAACACCATCGGCGCCTTGGCGATGGTGACCGCATCGACCGGGCGCAACGTGCTGACGTAAATGTCCTTGTCCTGCACCAGCGGCATCGCAGTGCCATTGACGTCGGCCTCCATCGGCCCGGCAGACAGCTTGGTGTGGACCAGCGGCACAGCTTGCGTCCACTTCCCGTCCGGCCCGCCCGGTTGCAGCCCGATCTGCTTGAGCTGCGCGATGATCCACGCCACCGTGCGCGTCTCTCCCTTGGTGCCGGGCGCACGGCCCTCGAACGAGTCGGAGGCCAGCGTCTTCACATCGTCCGACAGACGCTGCGCCGAAATCGGCGAGGCCGTGGCGTGGTGAGCTGGCGTGTCGGCTAAGGAAGGCGCGCTGGCACAGGCGGCGAACGCGAAGGCGGATGCGACGAGCAGTTTTCTCATGCCACCACGCTAGGGCACCAAGGGCATGATCGGCAAGGGGCGCGTCAGCCGCGCAAGGCTTCCATACGTTTCAGGTAGCGCGCCAGCACGTCGATCTCGATATTGAGGGCATCGCCCTGCTCAAGCGTGCCGAGCGTCGTCACATCGGCGGTGTGTGGGATGATGTTGAGCCCGAAGCGCACATCGCCCCCCGCTTCGTCATGCACCGAATTGACCGTGAGCGAAACGCCGTCGAGCGTCACCGAGCCCTTTTCCGCCACGAAAGGCGCAACGTCTTTGCCCGCGAGAATTTCGAGCCGGGTCGAACCGCCCTCTTTGGCGAGCGATGACACGCGTCCCACCGCATCGACATGGCCGGTGACGAGGTGCCCGCCGAGTTCGTCGCCGATCCGCAGTGCAGGCTCAAGATTGAGCCTTGCGCCTTTGCGCCAGCGATCCTGCGCAGTGCGGCTGACGGTTTCTGCGGAAACGTCGACCGCAAACCATGCTTCGCCCGTGGCGCCGCCCTTCTCGACCACCGTCAGGCACACGCCCGAGCACGAGATCGACGCACCGATCGCAATGGTCGCGGGGTCGAACGGACAGGCAATGGTGAGCCTGAGATCGCCGCGTTCTTCGACGCGGGTGACGGTGCCGATGGCGGTGACGATTCCGGTGAACATGGCTGCTTGCTAGCGCCGCCGCGCGTAAGCTTCAAACATATCCTCGCCCAATTGCCGCCTTTCGACACAGGCCCAGCGGCCATGCGCGGCGGCGAGATCGGTCAGGCCGATGTCGCTGATGGCGGCGCGTCCCGCTCCGATGACGATGGGCGCGCGGTAGAGTTCGAGCCGGTCGACGAGATCGGCGGCGAGGAAGGCTGCGGCGGTCTGCGCCCCGCCCTCGACATAGAGATATAGCGCGCCGTCGATGGCGGTAGTCCCGGCAGGCGAGGCAATCGCCCGTGCGCCCTCTGGTGGTGATCCGCGCGTCAGCACCCAGCGCTCGGGGCTGCGATCCTCCAGCCCTGCCAGCCGCACGTCGAGACGCGGATTATCGGCACGCCAGGTGCCACCGCCTACCAGTATCGCATCGGCCAGCGCGCGGCGAGAATGGACATGCGCGCGTGCCGCCTCCCCGGTGATCCAGCGGCTGGTGCCATCGGCCAGCGCGATCTGCCCGTCGAGCGACGTCGCGAGCTTAAGCGTCACATGCGGGCGATCCTGCGTCCGGCGCAGGAGGTAACCTGCGAGACTTGCGCGGCTGGGCGTATGGTCGAGCGCCTCGGCTGCGATCCCTGCCTGGCGAATGCGGGCCATACCCTCGCCCGCAGTGCGTGGATCGGGATCGCCCAGACCCACCACCACGCGCGCAAGGCCCGATGCCGCAATCAGGTCGGCGCAGGCCGGTCCTCTTTCGGAACAGTGCGCGCAGGGTTCCAGCGTGACATAGAGCGTTGCGCCCTGCGCTCGAGCTCCGGCAGCCTCCAGCGCCATCGCTTCGGCATGGGGACGTCCGCCCGCCTGCGTCCAGCCGCGCGCGATCACGCGGCCATGCTTGACGATGATTGCGCCAACGGAAGGGTTCGGCGTGCTCTGCGGGCGTCCGCGCAGCGCCAGTCGCGCCGCCGCCGCCAGCCAGTCCGCGTCAGCGGGTTGTTGGTGCAACGCCTGTATCCGCGCTCTTACGGTCCTGCTGTTCTAGCCGTTCGACGAGCGCTTTCTTGCGTGCGGCCTCCGCCGCCTTGTCTTTCGCGATCTGCTTGTCGATCGCATCGACATCGACGAAAGTCGCGCGGCCGAGTTCGCGATACATATTCGCGATATCCGCCTGCCGCTTGGCCTGAATCGCGCGGAGCTTGTCCTGCTCTTTCTGATTCGCGATGTTGGAAGCCATGATCTGCGCGTCGGTGCGATGCGGCGCATAGGTGGTGATATAGATCACCTTGGGCTGTTCGGGCGGCACGCGCCACTTCTCGACCACAAAGCCGTAGAACAACGCAAAGGTCACCGCCAGCGACACGCCAAGGATTGGCCAGCGATGCGGATTAGGTCGCCTGAATTCGGACCAGAAGTCCTGAATCCCGGTGGTGGGATTGAGTCGGGACAGAAATCGCATGGGCATAAGATAGGGGCATATGGCGTCTAGCGCCAGTCCATCGGCTTTCGGCCAGCTTCTGTCAGGGATAGCTGACCGAAATCAGCAACTGCCCGCGAAAGGTTCCGCCCGTCACGACCGAGCTGTTCGTCGACAGCGTCCCGGCGAAATTGAATTCGCGCCGCCCGTTGGAATCGAGCACGGCATTGCCAAGATCGGTGGTGAAGTTCACCACCTGCGACGTGCCGCCGGTGGCGTTGCTCATGGTGATCATGCGCGGCATGTCGACCACGAAGGCCTGTCCCGGCGCTCCGGTGACCAGCGCGCGGCCGTGGAAAGACCAGCCGCCCATGTCGCGCAAATTGCCTGTAACAGTGGTCATGCCGCTCGCCGGATCGAGCCGGACCTGTCCGATGCCATTGCCGATCACGATCACCTTGCCGAAATCGATCGGCTGTTCGATGGTCAGCAACAACGGTCGGCATTGCGGCTTGTCGAACTTCTTCTGGTTGCCCTTCCCGCGGCAACCCGGTGGCAGGTGGCACTTCGGGCACAGCCCTTGCGCCTCCAGTGTGGAAGGCGGGAGCATACACAGCGCGGCGATTGCAGCCGAAAATCCCAGGGCGCGTGCCATGCCCGCGTTTTCGGATAACAAGGTTAAGAAGCGGTTAGGACTTGGGCAGGATTGACTGATTTCGGTGTAATTGAGCGTCTGCTATCGGTGAATGTGCTTCGTGGCGTGAATGTCTGGAATGTTGTGTATTCTGTTGAAAAAGTCGGACCCGCCAAGCTGGAGCCTAACTTCTAGCAACATTCATACAGAGTGAGTTCGCTGATTGAATCATTGCTGTGTCGAGAGATGCATCCAAATTCTATTGTTGCCGACCAAAACGGACGATGGAGTTTTTCAACACAATATTGTGGGAAGAAGACCTTCGTCCGCAGCTACCCGTCCAGTGAAATTTCCATTCGGACAGAACGGCGATACCGGGAAAAAATTTTATCTTCGCTGTGCAGATCTTGGCGGCTTGGCGATGCCAGGGATTCTCTTTGTTGCCTACGATGTCGCCAGACGATTTGTCAGCTATTCTTGATGTGCTCCAAACCCTTCACCGATCCGGGCTTCTGGGAAGGTTGTGACGCATTGGTCTTGGGTTTTTCCGCCTTTGGTTTGCGCACTTCTCGGTTTGAACGTCTCTGACTCTTGGCCATTGTCTTTCTCCAAAGGTTGGATGTTGAAAATCAACTTGGCCGATCACCAACTCTGACTTGTCGTCGGCGCAGTTAATCGTCGGTATGACCCCGGTCCGGATTTTCGCTTTCGTTGCGAGCGGCGTCGTCGGCACTCCGCGAATGGGTGGTTGCATCTCCGTTTGACGGATCACCACCTGCGTAGCTGCCATAGATGATCGTGGGTGGTGCGGACATATCTTGCGCGATGGGCTTCGCCGCCTCGACGGTTCTGAGCTCCTTGATCCGCGCGGCATAGGTCGCAATCCTGTTGAAGTGACCTTGGTCTGCGGTAGAGCTCGCCTTCATTACCTCCAACTGGTGGGCATGAAGCAGTTCATTGAGATCCATTTCGGCGCTCCTATCGTGGTGTGCTTGTTTGCCCGCTTTGGCTAACTGGATAGCGGTCGTTCCCTTGCCTAAGTCGCCTCGCCCAGTTCACGTGCGCTCAACCTTGGTTCGCGTGGTGCATTTCACGTCCCGGCATCGGTGAGGGCAGCGTTAGCCCGGGTTCCAACCAGCTTTTCCAGCATCGCTCTCACTTGCGTTTCACCGGCTTCGCTCGCTGTCGCCACCGCAAGGGGGCGACCACCCAGATCAGGGCATTCGGTGTTAAGGAAGGCAATGGCTGCTTCCTTCCCCAGCACGATGAACGCCAGACGCGTGATGTTTCCTTGGCGGACTGCTTGATCTTGCGGGATGGCGACGAACTTGGCCCGTCTACGCCAATGCGATGGCGCTGGGTTGGCCCTTTCGCTGGTCATACGGGGGTGCCTTGGCGCGGTATGTGAAATCCACTCAAGCGATCATCCAGTAAATTAAGACCGCTAGCGCAGCGAGCGGGATGATGAAGGCGAGGTAATTCGGGGTGATGTTCTGCCGGCTACTCACTGCAGCCCCTTTTCAGCCTTGGCCATCCGGCGAGCCTGGGCGACGGCATCGGTAAGATTGGTGTATTGAAATTCGCCCACCGAATAGGTTTCCGTGAGGTGGCGGACCACGCCAAGCGAAGCCGCAACCTGTCCCGGCGCCAGACTTCCCCCTTCATTTTCCCAGGATTTTGCTTCGGCTGGATCGGCTTTGGGCTGGGACATAAAAAAGCTCCCTTGCTGTAAGCGGGAGCTCTCTGTCTCTCAGTCGAGGGCGCTCACAGAAAAAGGAAGCCGCTTCGATACTAATGAAATGGGGTATCGAAACCAGAATACAAGCTCGGCACCATGCTCGCCGATGCGGTGCGATGGGGTTTGGCTGAAGAGCCCGCCACTGGGTTGATCTCTACCATCTGGCGAGTTCTTACACCTTGTCGTCAGCCGACAGGTAGCGCCCGGATCAACGCAGCGCAAAGCAGCCACCATAATGCCCACTGCAATCTGGCCACCTGCCGCCTACCCGAAATCGGCGAAAAGCGTGCGTCCGTGGGTGCGCAGCCAGTCCTCGGCGGCATCCAGATCGCCTTCGTAGATCTCTGCCAGCAGCGCATGGAAACGCGGGCTGTGGTCGAAGTGAACGAGATGCGCGGTTTCGTGCGCCACCACCGACAGCCGCACGGCGTCGGGGGCCTGCACCAACCGCCAGTTCAGGCGCACGATGCTCTTGCTCGAACAACTGCCCCAGCGGCGCTGCGCCCGGGTCAGCCGCAATTCAGGCATTTCCAGCCCTGCGCGCGCGCAGCAGGCGGCGAGATCCGCCCCCATCAGTCGCACGGCCTCGCTCTCCAGCCAGCGTCGCAATCGGCGTTCCAGCCCCTCGCGCGGACCGCCTGCGAACAACGTTTCGCCCATGAGCCGCGGGCGGCGCGGGGCGGTCGGCTTCCAGTCGAGCGCCAGTTCGCCCCCGCGATAGCACAGGCTACCCCGACCCAGCGGATCGCCCTGCTGCGGGACTTTGGCGAGCTGGGCGGTGAGCCAGCTGGCCCGCGCATGGGCAAAGGCAATTGCATCGGCACTGCGGCACCAGCGCGGCAGGGTGATCCGCACAGCAGTGCCGTCGGGGGCCAGCCGCAGGGTCAGCCGCCGGGCGCGGGGATGGCGATTGAGCTCGATCGGCAGTTCGCGCCCGTCGAGCGCGATCGTGGGCGGCGCACTGCCCTGCCGCAACCACTCGATCATCGCGCGCTGCGCCCCGACGCATTCATTCGACGTCTTCCCATTCGACGATGTGATGTTCGAGCGGTCCCGCCACCGTCTCGCTGATGACGCGCCCTGCCACCGAAACCCCCGCGCGCACGACGGCCTCGCGATCGCCGCTGATCAGATAGTGCCAGTCCGGCAGCGGCTCATCATTGGCACGCAGGCGATAGGCGCAGGTGTGGGGCAGCCACTCGATATCGTCGACCAGCTTCAGCGTCAGCGTCAAACAATCGGGGACGAAGGCCTTGCGGTGCGTGTAATCCCTGCACCGCGCGGTCGAACAATCGAGCAGGCGGCAGGCGACATTGGTCTCGGCGATCGCGCCGGTATCCTCGTCCTCGAACTTGTGCAGGCAGCAACGTCCGCAACCATCGCACAAAGCCTCCCACTCTTCGCGGGTCAGCGCGGCCAGCGGCAACTCCCAGAAACGCGCCCTCACTGCCCCCTCACTGTACCCATTTGGCCAACGCGGCGGCGACCGCCTGCGGCCCCTGGTCGGTCGGCAGGGTAGCAAGCGGCTTGCCCTGCTTGTCGAACAGGTAGGTGATGCTCGAATGGTCGACGAGATAGCCTCCACCCGGCTGTTTGGCACCCTTGCTGGCATAGACCTTGAACGCGTCTTCGGCGGCCTTCACCTGTTCCTCGGAGCCGGTCAGCCCGATCACATCGGGCGAGAATGCCGCGGCGAATTCGCCCACCACTTCAGGGGTGTCGCGTTCCGGGTCGACGCTGATGAAGATCGTGCGCAGGTTCTTTGCCAGTTCCGGATGGTCCTTGGCGAAAATCTTCTCTCCCTTGACGGTACGCTGCATGTCGGTGGGGCATACGTCCGGGCAATAGGTGTAGCCGAAATAGACCACCCGATAATGCCCGGCGAAATCGGACCAGCGAACGGTCTTGCCATGCTTGTCGATCAGGGTGAACGGCCCTCCGATCGCACTGCCGCGCAGATCCGCGCTGCCGCTGTCCTGCGCTTGCTGGCGGGGTGACGTGCTCGGCGCGTTGCACCCGGCGAGTGCGAGAGTGAGAACGGAGGCGACAAGCGTAGTTTTCGTTCGAGGCATGGCGTCAATGTTCATGGTCTGCTAACCGGCCAAGAGCAAGAGCGGACGCAGGCCCATCCGCGCATAAACAAGGGAAACTTCAGCGTGAAAGCTTTGCGTTCTTTCGGTCTGGCAATGGCTGCGATTTTAGCCTGCGCGCTCTTTGTTGCGCCGGTATCCGCCCAGAGCACCTCACCGGGATACGATTTTCTCAAGGGGGTGAAGGATCGCGACGGCGACAAGGTCACCGCCGCGCTCGACAAACCGGGCAACACGTTGATCAATGCACGCGATATCAGCACGGGCGAGACGGCTCTGCTGATCGTTGTGCAACGCCGCGATACGACGTGGCTGCGGTTCCTGCTCGGCCATGGTGCCGATCCGAACATTGCGGACAACCGCGGACTGACCCCGCTGCAACTCGCCGCCAATCTGGGCTATCAGGACGGTGTTGCGATCCTGACCAAGTCTGGCGCAGATGTCGACAAGACCGATTCGACCGGCGAGACGCCGCTGATGTTCGCCGTCCACCGGCACGATTTGCCGATGATCCGCACCTTGCTCGACGCCGGGGCCGATCCCGACCGCTCGGACAATTCGGGTCGCTCGGCGCGCGACTATGCCAAGCTGATGGGCACGGGCAGCGAAATCGTGCTCGACGAGATGGACAAGGCGGCCGACAAGCTAAAGGCCAAGGCCGCCGGTTCCTATGGCCCCGGTGCCTGAGGCCATGGATGATCTGACGCTCGACGAATTGCGCGTGGCGCTGGCTCCGGCGATTGCCGATGCAGCGATCTTCGATGGCTGGAGCGAGACCGCGCTCGATCAGGCCGCCGATGGTGCAGGTGTGGATCGCGATGTGGCGCGGTTGGCGTTCAGGCAGGCGGGATCGGCGTCGCTCCAGATGGCGATGGTTTCCGCGTGGATCGAAGCAATCGACCGTGCGATGGCCGCCGCCCTGCCGCCATCGAAGCTTGCCGAGATGAAAATCCGCGAGCGCATTCGCAGCCTTGTGCAGTTCCGGCTCGATCATGTCGCCGGTCAGGAAGAGGCGCTGCGGCGCGCGCTGGCGATAATGGCAATGCCGCGCAATGCGACCACCGCGCTCAAGCTGGGCTGGGGCAGCGCGGATGTAATGTGGCGGCTCGCCGGCGATACGGCGACCGATTACAACCACTACACCAAACGCGCGATTCTCGCTTCGCTCTACGCCGCAACGCTGGCGGTGTTCGTCCAGGACGAGAGCGAGGGTAAGCAGGAAACGCGCGCCTTCCTCGACCGCCGGATCGACGGCGTGATGAAATTCGAGAAGGTCAAGGCGAAGTGGCTGGGCAGCAATCGCGAGCACTTCTCACCGATGCGCTTCCTCGGCCGCTTGCGCTACCCCGCACGCTGACCGCCTCCATGAGCAACATTTCATAAAACGCTATTGCGAGGCGCTTGCAATTGATGCTCCGGTCTGGCAGCGGGCGGGAATGACGCTCGACCGACTCGGCATCGGCGCACCGGCTCGCATCAAATCGGTGACCTGGGACTTGATTGCGCCCGAGGAGGCCAAGCGCCTGCGCGCCCTCGGGGTGGACGTCGACAGCGAACTGACCGTCAGCCATCGCGGAATCTTCGGCGGCGGCGACCCGATCGCGATTACCCTGGGCAATATGACGATCGCGCTGCGGCGAAGCCACGCCCGCGCCATCGCAGTGGAGGCACTGTGACCCGCCATCGTACCGCCGCGCTGGTCGGCAACCCGAACTCGGGCAAGAGCGCGCTGTTCAACGCGCTGACCGGGGCACGCCAGAAGATCGCCAATTATCCCGGCGTCACTGTCGAGCGCAAGGCGGGACGGCTGATCCTGCCGAGCGGCGAACCGGTCGAGCTGATCGACCTGCCCGGTGCCTATTCCCTCGACGCGGCCAGCCCGGACGAAGTCGTCACCGAAAAGGCCGTACAAGGGCGGCTCGAAGGCGAAGTGCGGCCGGAAGTACTGATCCTGGTGCTCGATGCCGCCAATCTCGAACAGCATCTGGTGTTCGCGCAGGAAGTACTTGAGCTTGGCCGACCGACAGTGGTGGCCCTCAACATGATCGACCTTGCCGAGCGGGACGGGCTGACGCTCGATTCGAATGCACTGGAGGAAGCGCTCGGCGTACCGGTGATCTCCACGGTCGCGGTGCGGCGGCGCGGGCTGGACGAGCTGACCGCGGCGATCGCTGCGGCCGAGACCCATGCCGATGACGCCCCCAACCCCAACTGGCACCTAACGCTGCCCGAAAGGCGGCTGGCGGCCAAAACGATGGCCCGCGCCGCGATCCTTTCGCGCAGCGCCCGGCACACGGTTGCCAATGGGCTCGACCGGCTGCTGCTGAACCCGTGGATCGGCCCGCTGATCCTGTTCGCCTTCCTGTTCGTGATGTTCCAGGCGGTCTTCGCCTGGGCAACGCCGTTTGCCGACGCGATCGATGCCGGCTTCACCGCCCTGTCGGCGTTCGTCTCCAGCGAGATGCCGCAATCGATTTTGCGCGATTTCCTGACGCAGGGGATCATTGCGGGCGTGGGATCGGTGGTGGTGTTCCTGCCGCAGATCCTGATCCTGTTCTTCTTCATCCTGATCATGGAAGCGAGCGGCTACATGGCGCGTGCCGCCTTCCTGATGGACCGGCTGATGGCGGGCGTGGGCCTGTCGGGCAAAAGCTTCATCCCACTGCTCTCCAGCTTTGCCTGCGCGGTGCCGGGGATCATGGCGACGCGCTCGATCTCGGACCCAAAGGATCGGCTAACGACCATATTGATCGCCCCGCTGATGACCTGTTCAGCACGTCTGCCGGTCTATGCGGTGATTATCGGCGCGTTTATCCCGGCGACTACGGTGGGACCGGGGATCGGGCTGCAGGGGCTGGTGCTTTTCGGACTCTATGTATCGGGAATCGTCGGGGCGATGGTCGCCGCTTTGCTGCTGCGCGGAACGCTGACCAAGGGCGCCGCGTCGGGCTTCATCATGGAAATGCCGCGCTATCAGCTGCCGCGCCTGCGCGATGTCGCGATCGGTCTGTGGCAACGCGCCTTCGTGTTCCTGCGGCGCGCGGGCACGATCATCCTCTCGGCCACCGTCGCCCTGTGGATCCTGCTGAGCTTCCCGCAGGCCCAGCCGGGACAAAGCCAGCTCGATGCGTCTTTCGCCGGCAAGATTGCCGACGGTATCGCCCCGGTGCTCAAACCCATCGGCTTCAATCGCGAGATCGGGCTTGCGTTGATCCCGGCGATGGCTGCGCGCGAGGTCGCCGTGTCAGCGCTCGCCACCACCTATGCCGTGGATGCCAGGACCGAGGCGGAAAACGACCGCGGACTGATCGCGCGCTTGCAGGCGAGCTGGAGCCTGCCGACTGCGCTCGCCTTCCTCGCGTGGTTCGTGTTCGCCCCGCAATGCCTCTCGACCATCGCCGTCACCCGGCGTGAGACGAATGGGTGGAAATGGCCTGCCTTCATGGTTGGCTACCTGTTCGGGTTGGCCTACCTGTTTGCCGGAATCACTTACTGGAGCGCCATCGCGCTCGGATTTTAGGCGAAGGAAGGTTTGAAATGGCTGGGTCTCTCAACAAGGTCATGCTGATCGGCAATCTCGGAGCGGACCCGGAGATTCGCAGCTTCCAGAACGGCGGCAAGGTCGCCAATCTGCGCATCGCCACGAGCGAGACGTGGAAGGACCGCAATACCGGCGAACGGCAGGAACGCACCGAGTGGCACACGGTAGCGATCTTCTCCGAAGGGCTGATCGGCGTGGTCGAACGGTTCCTCAAGAAAGGCAGCAAGGTCTATATCGAGGGCCAGCTCCAGACGCGCAAATGGCAGGACCAGAACGGTCAGGACCGCTATTCGACCGAGGTGGTGCTGCGCGGCCTCAACGGGACGCTGACGATGCTCGACGGCGCTTCAGGCGGTGGCGGTGGTGGCGGGCAACGTTCAGGCGGCTGGAACAACCAGGGCGGCGGACAGCAATCGGGCGGTGGAGACGATTGGCGCGGTGGCGGCTCGAGTGGCGGCTCTGGCTCTGGCGGTGGCTCGAACTACGACGATCTCGACGACGATATTCCTTTTTAAACGTCGCGATCAGACGATGTCCGCGCCGACCAGATATCATCTGCGATCGATCATGTGCTTAATGGGCGTCGTATGATGTTCGTTCGACAGGGAGCGGTCGACAATGTTCACTAATTCCAGTGAAGCCTCCGTCCGGACGTGGCGTGCCGAGGTTATCCGGCAGATCGAGGCGGATTTCAACCGGTCCGCCGATACGCATCTGATCCGGGTCGATCTGCCGCGCTATCCGGGTATCACCCTGTATCTGAAGGATGAAAGCAGCCACCCCACCGGCAGCCTCAAGCACCGGCTGGCGCGGTCGTTGTTCCTGTACGCGCTGTGCAATGGCTGGATCGGGCCGGACACCTGCGTCATCGAGGCATCCTCTGGATCGACGGCGGTCAGCGAAGCCTATTTCGCAAGGATGCTGGGGTTGCGCTTCATCGCAGTAGTGCCCGCCGCAACCGCCGCCCCCAAGCTCGATGCGATCCGCTTCCACGGTGGCGAGATCCATGCCGTTGAGGATCCGCGCACGGTATATGACGTCGCATACCGGCTCGAAGCGGAGACGGGCGGGCATTATCTGGACCAGTTCACCTATGCCGAACGCGCGACCGACTGGCGCGGCAATAACAATATCGCGGAAAGCATTTTCGCACAGATGGAGGCCGAGGAGCATCCGATCCCCAGCTGGATCGTTTGCGGTGCCGGCACGGGTGGGACCTCCGCAACCATCGGTCGCTACATCGGCTATCTGCGTCATGCGACCCGGCTTTGCGTCGCCGACCCTGAGAAGTCGGTATTCCATCGCCATTTCCACGATCGCGACGTGACATCGCTGCCCGAAGGATGCGCGAGCCGTATCGAGGGGATCGGACGTCCGCGCGTAGAGCCAAGTTTCATTCCCTCGGTCATCGACCGGATGATCGCGGTCAACGACGATGCCAGCATCGGTGCGATGCGCGCGCTTTCCACCCGACTGGGTCGTCGGGTCGGCGGATCGACCGGCACCAATCTGGTGGCGGTTGCTGCGCTGGTCGAGGAGATGCGCGAGCGCGGGGAAGCGGGATCGATCGTTACCCTCCTGTGCGACGGGGGCGAGCGATATGGCTGCACGTATTACGACAATGCGTGGCTGGCGTCGCACGACGTCGCCTGGCAGCCTCACGAACGCCGGTTCGCTGGTCTTTTCGAAGGTCTGACTTAAAGTTTCGGCAAGTGGCACCGAACGCCATTGCCTCGTCATATTAAGGATCGCGTCATTACCCTCTCGTCAGGCAAAGATAGTCGATCTGCACAGAACACACTCGCATCATCGCGACCTGATGCGCTTCATCTATCGATGATACGACGTCAAATATCCGACCTTCAATTCTATACTGGGGGGTATGGAATAGCTTGCGGTGCGGTTGCAGGGCCGTATTCCGCCTTTTGATACAGCGCGAGCAAGCAGCGAACGGCTGCAGAATGCGCGCGGACAAAAAAGTGTCCCCCGGTGATACACGTAGGTAAATCGCCGAGATTATTTACCGTGGCGTTTACCAGTGCCCCTTTATCTCCCCGGCAGGTTTGGATCAGAAACCGGGGATTTGAAATGAAAAAGTACATTCCAGCTGTAGCTGCACTGAGTTTGGGTATGGCCGCGCCTGCCCATGCCGCGCACTATATGTTCGATGTTTCGATCAATGGCATTACGGGCAACGGCACGTTCGAAACCGCTGGCGATGCCAGCACGAGCTATTCGGTCATCACCTCGCTGGCGGGCATTTTCGGCGGCAAGGATATGGTTCTGTCGGCACCCGGCACCGCGCCGTTCCGGCCCAGCAATGACAACAAGTTCACCGAGAGCGGCACGCCGTTCACGCTGGGCGGGCTGGCGTTCACGGCCGGGCCGAAGCTCTACAATGTTTACAGCGTCGGATCGCAGCTGCTTACCTGCATTCCGGGCAAGACCTGCTCGGCCAGCACGACTTTTTCGGCCAGGGCGGTGAGTGATGTCGCGCCGGTTCCTGAGCCTGCCACATGGGCCATCCTGATTCTCGGCTTCGCTGGCGTCGGTCTGAAGCTGCGGCACCGCAGCACCCGGCGCGTAACGCTCCAGTTCGCCTGAGAGCGGCTAACCGGTGACGCCAAGTGCCGTCGGCCCTCGCGGCCGGCGGCATCGCGCTGTCTGCGATCGACCGGCTGTTCGGCTGCCGCGCATATAGTCATCCGGCGCGACAGGCTGTTGCAATACCGCGCCACCCCCGATGAAAACAGGATTTCGGGCAAGACCTGTCCCAATCTGAAACGGTAAATGCTTAATTTTTCGTAAATTTCGGGTTGAGGATCGCCGCCGGACGCAATAGCGTTCCGCTTCAGATCGTGCGTGGGTCGCTGCCCTCGAAATCGCGGTCCGATCCAATGAGGGGGATTTCATGAAGATCAAATTGAGTATGATGCTTGCCGCGTCCGTTTTCGCGGCCAGTGCGGCGCAAGCTGCGCAATATGCCGCCTCGGGCTATGCCGAAAGCCGGATGACTTATGCCAATGCCTCGGACATACCGACCGCCAGGACGAGCGGCTATTCGGGCGTGGGCAGTGTCTACATCCAGACCGCATCGACCGGGCTCGTCGGGGTCTGCACAGGGTCGCTCATCAATTCCACCACGGTGTTGACCGCAGCGCATTGCCTGTACGATCACGATGAAGCCGGAAACTATGACCCGGTTACTTCGATCAGCTTCTTCCTGCCTTCGCTCGGAGCGGCGATCGACGGCACTGCGGCAGGTTTCGGCGCGATCAACTATGCGTTCAACCCCGATTACAACGGCGATATCCTGTCCGGTTATGACGTCGCGCTGTTCACCCTCGGCAACCAGGCGACCGGCTACGACACCTATGACCTGTATTATGGCGACCCTCTGCAGCAATATACCGAAGTGGGCGCCGGCTCGATCGGCGGTCCGACCGGCACCGATCCCAGCCTGAGCGACTATTACAAGCGCGTCGGCACCAATATCTACGAATATTACGGCGACGAGGTTTTCTACGACGTTTCTCACGGCGTCGTGATGTCGGACTTCGACGACGGTACCGCTGCGCACGACGTGTTCGGGCAGCTCGGCGGCAACCAGCAAACTGGCATTCCGGGAGAGTCGAATTCATCGCCGGGCGATTCCGGCGGTCCGGAATTCATCAACGGCGCGATTGCGACGGTCACATCCTTCGGCATATCGGCGGCTGCGTTCCAAGGCGGTTGCGGCGCGGGTTATATCGACCCTTACGCGTCGTCGAGCGGACGCTGCACGAATTCCTCTGTCGGAGAGATCGCGGGCAACACGCTCGTGTCCTACAACAAGAATTTCATCGACGGCTATCTCGGTGTGCCCGAGCCCGCAACCTGGGCGATGTTGATCTTCGGCTTCGCTTTTGTCGGGGGCGCGTTGCGTCGGCGCGGCAGGCAGAACGCGACGCTCAGCTACGTTTGATTGTCGATTCCAAAAATTGGGGCGGAACCGGTTGCGATAGCCGGTTCCGCCCCGCTTGATCTTCGGGTTTGCCAATCACGTCGATCCGACGATGGTGGGCAGCCTATTCGTGCTTGGATGCGCGCGTGGATTCAACCATCCCATCATAGATGAAACCGATCGGCTGGACCTCCGCTGCGCGCTTCTTCAACTCGCCGCGCATCCGCTGATACTCTTCTTCCATCTGCGGCGTCACGGTCGCGCGTGAGTCTTCCAGCGCCTCCCGGAAGTCGGCATCGGTCACCTGCTGCACATCGCCACCGGCGCGATGCAGCGCGTTGAGCCCGGCGCGGCGCACGACATCTTCGAGGTCGGCCCCGGTGAAGCGCTCGGTTTTGGCAGCAATGTCGGCCAGCGACACATCGCTTGCCAGCGGCATATCCTTAGTGTGAATGCCAAGGATACGCTCGCGCCCGGGCTTGTCGGGGGTGCCGACATAGACCAGCTCATCGAACCGACCGGGCCGCAGCAGCGCCGGATCGACTAGCGTTGGGCGGTTGGTCGCCCCGACCACCACCACCGATTGCAGCTCTTCCAGCCCGTCCATTTCGGCAAGGATGGTGTTGACCACCCGCCCAGTGACCTGCGGTTCGCCCTGCCCGCTTCCGCGTGCGGGGACGAGGCTGTCGATCTCGTCAATGAACAGCACGCAAGGTGCCACTGCGCGGGCACGCTGGAACATGCGTGCGATCTGCTGCTCGCTCTCACCATACCATTTGGACAGCAGGTCGGAGCTTTTCATCGAGATGAAATTGGCCTCCGCCTCCTTCGCGACCGCCTTTGCGAGCAGCGTTTTGCCCGTCCCCGGAGGACCATACAGCAGGAAGCCCTGCGCCGGACGGATGCCGAGCCGATGGAATGCATCGGGATGCTTGAGCGGCAGCTCGATCCCTTCCTTGAGCTTGTCGATCGCCTCGCCCACACCGCCGATATCGTCCCAGCCGACATTGGGCACCTGCACCATCACCTCGCGCATGGCTGAGGGCTGGATGCGCTTCAATGCGGACAAGAAATCCTCTCGGCTGACGAACAGGTCGTCGAGCACTTCGGGCGGGATCGTCCCTTCGTCGAGGTCGATCCGCGGCATGATCCGGCGCACCGCCTCGATGGCCGCTTCGCGCGCGAGCGCAGCGATGTCGGCCCCGACAAACCCATAGGTGATGCGCGACAATTCCTTGAGGTCGACCTTGTCGCCCAGCGGCATTCCGCGCGTGTGGATGCCCAGGATCTCGCGCCGCCCGTTCTCGTCAGGCACGCCGATCACGATTTCGCGGTCGAACCGGCCCGGACGCCGCAGGGCCTCATCGATCGCGTCCGGGCGATTGGTCGCCGCGATCACCACGACATTGGCGCGCGCCTCCAGACCGTCCATCAGGGTGAGCAATTGGGCAACGAGGCGTTTTTCCGCCTCACCCATCACTCTGTCGCGCTTGGGCGCAATCGAATCGATCTCGTCGATGAACACGATCGCGGGGGCGTTGCGCGCTGCTTCCTCGAACACTTCGCGCAGACGCTTTTCGCTCTCGCCATAGCCCGAGCCCATGATTTCCGGCCCGTTGATGATCGAGAAGCTGGCGTCCGATTCATTCGCGACTGCCTGCGCGAGCCGCGTCTTGCCCGTGCCCGGCGGCCCATGCAGCAGCACGCCCTTGGGCGGATCGACCCCGAGGCGAGTGAACAGTTCGGGATAGCGCAGCGGCAGTTCGACCATCTCGCGCAATTGCTGGATGGTATCGGCCATACCGCCGACGTCATCGTAATTGACCACCGCGCGGCCACCATGCGGCTCCTCGAACTCGGCGCGCAGCTCAACCTCGGTTTTCTCGTCGATATGGACGATACCCTTGGGACTGGTGGAAACCACAGTCAGGCGGATTTGCGTGAGCGCATAGGCCGGGGCGTTGAACATCCGGCGCACTTCGGGCGGCATGTTCTGCACCGGCTGCTGTCCGGTGGTGGCGACGAGATCGCCTGCCAACAGCGGACGGCGAAAAAAGTTGCGCTTGAGTGCTTGTGTCGGGCCCTGCAGGCGCATCTCGCGGTTTGCGGGGGCGAATACGACGCGTGTGGCAGGGCGCGATTCGGTCGCCTTGATGATCACATGCTCGCCCGAGCCGACCTCGGCATTGGCGCGCTGGAGCCCGTCGAGGCGGACGACCGACAGCGCCTGATCCTCGTCATAGGCGGGCATGGCCAGCGCGGGCGTGCTACGCTTGCCGACCAGTTCGACAACGTCGCCTTCGGTGATGCCAAGGGTCTGAAACGCGGTGCGCGGCAATCGCGCGATTCCCTGCCCGCTTTCTTCCTGCCGGGCTGCCGCCACCTGTAAACGTACCGTCTTTTCGTCTGTCGCGGATTGCGCGTCGGCCATATTTTCCGCCGTCCTTATACTGCTTCGCGTACCGTAATCTTCGGTTGGACCGGCAAGATAGGATGCCGGACGCGCTTTACCAATGAGCGAGGCAGAATTTGGCTCCGGCCAATCCCCGGCAAGGTTGGGAATCCCTAGTGTGCAGGCAAGAAAAATGCCCGGTCGGCAAGCCGACCGGGCATGAAAGTTTGGGAGAGGATGCCTGAAAGGCAAGGAAAGATATGCTGCAGTCGCTCACACTTCGCAAGTGCGGAAAAAACATTCACGGTTGCACAAAACGCAACGTAGCATCAACTGATTGTTTTCAATATTTTTTATCGTCGACTCGCAATAGAGAAACTGTTTCCCGCTTTCTCATCGAACGGTTTGTTGCGGTGCAGCAAGGGATGCCGCACCTCGCCATTGACGGGTGACAGCCCGGCCTCGATTGCCTAGTGGACACGCGACAGACAGGAGTTTCCATGCAGAAAATCTTCCCCGATGCGTCCGCTGCCCTCGAAGGATTGCTCAAAGACGGCTTATTGATCGCCAGCGGCGGTTTCGGTCTTTGCGGGATTCCTGAAAGATTGCTCGACGCGATCCGCGACTCGGGAGTGAAGGACCTGACCTTCGCCAGCAACAATGCCGGGATCGACAATCGGGGCATCGGCAAGCTGCTGCGCACGAAGCAGGTCAAGAAGATGATCAGCTCCTATGTCGGGGAGAACAAGGAGTTCGAACGGCAATTCCTTTCCGGCGAGCTGGAGGTGGAGTTCTGCCCGCAAGGCACGCTCGCCGAACGTATGCGCGCGGGCGGTGCGGGTATCCCCGGCTTCTATACCAAGACCGGCGTCGGCACGCAGGTCGCCGAGGGCAAGGAAGTGAAGCAGTTCCCCAATCGCGATGGCGAGATGGAAGACTTCATCCTCGAGCGCGGGATTTTTGCCGACCTTTCCATCGTGAAAGCGTGGAAGGCAGACGAAACCGGCAATGTCGTGTTCCGCAAGACCGCGCAAAATTTCAACCAGCCCGCCGCAACCTGCGGCAAGGTCTGCGTAGTTGAGGTCGAGGAAATCGTGCCAATCGGCAGCCTCGATCCCGATGCGATCCACCTGCCCGGTGTTTTCGTCAATCGGCTGGTGCTGGGCGCGCCCTACGACAAGCAGATCGAATTCCGCACCGTTCGAGAGCCAGCAGCGGCCTGACCATGCCGTCCCGCCTGCGAGCCATCGCAAGCCTGATCGCCACCGCGCCGCTGCTCTCGGGCTGCGTCGCGATGGCAATACCGGCGGCTGCAGGCGGCGCATTGTTGCGCGGACACCACGCGTCAAAGCACGCGGAACAGGATACAAGCGATCCCGCCTTGCCCGCAGGCACCCAGCTGGTGCGCACCGATCTCACCGCTCTGCCTCCGCCCGACACTGCGACAAGTACGGACAGCCTCTCGATCGACGCGCTGGCGACTTTTGCCGGTGCGGAAATGGCAAAGGGTGCCGACGAACCGCGCGACAGCGCCTTGCTGGCAGATCCCGGCTCGCTCCAGCCGACCCGGATGGACTGCGCTTCCCTGCCGCCTGCGGTGCTCGTCGATCTCGATCCGGGCAAGACTGCCTTCGATCCACAGACCGCTGGCGATGCCAACCCCGCGCTGGCGAAAACGCTTGCGGTGCTGCGCGGACAGGGCGCGAAGATCGTATGGGTTTCCGCCGCCCGCGAGAGTGAAGCCACTGCGATCGAGCACAAGCTCGTCGCCTCCGGCCTCGACCCGGAAGGCGCCGACGAATTGGCGCTGCCGAACGCATCACAAGGCAACAAGGAGGCAGTCCGCACTATGCTCGCCAAGAGGTATTGCCCGATTGCCATCGTTGGCGACAGTCGCAGCGATTTCGACGATCTCTATCTTTATCTCAAGGATCCAGCCTCTGCGGTTGCACTTGAGAGCATGATCAACCACGGATGGTTTATCGCCAGTCCGTTCCCTGCAACCGGCATTCCGGCCGGAACCGGAGATATTCGATGAAAACCGCTGCGGCATCCCTTCTTATCACGACGGCCCTGCTGGCCGGTTGCGTGAACGTCGATGCCGCAGGTGCAGGCAACCGTGTCGAATCCGCGGCCCAGACAGCAATGGCGGCCGCGGATGCACAGGCTAACGCGGCCGCATCCGTCGATCCCCTCACCCGGCCTGCATCGGACTCCATGCGCTGGCTCTACGGCTCCGGCGAAGCGGCCGGCGCCTCGATCCAGACCTATCGAATGCTGAGCGATTACGCGGTCGCGATGAGCAGGCGGCGCTCCATCCCGCAATCGGTCCCGATGGGGCTGCCCGATGCGCCCGGCGGGGTCGGCACCGTATCCTGCCTCAACGCGGACAAGTCGATCAAGCCCCTCGCGGTGGTGTTTGATGTCGATGAAACAGTGATCCTCAACCGCGGCTACGAGTTCTGGCAAGCCTATTCCGGGCACGGGTACGACTCCCGGGAATGGGCCGATTACGCTCGTACCGGCGCGCCCTCTGTCGCACCCGTCCCCGGGGCGGTCACCGGGATCAGGCGGCTGCGCGAGGCGGGCATAACGGTTGTTTTCAACACCAATCGCAAATCCGACACAGCCGCAGGGACGACAGAAGCAATCGCCGCCGCGGGTCTGGGCAAGGTGGTCCATGGGCAAACGCTTTTCCTCGCCGGAGACGATGCGATGGGCAGCCGCAAGGACGGTCGCCGAGCCACGATTGCCGCCAAATATTGCGTAATCGCGCTCGGCGGTGACAATCTCGGCGACTTTGCCGATGTGTTCAACACCTCCGGCCTTGCTCCGCAGGCGCGCCGCGAACTCGCTGCGACCGGAAAATTCGCCCGGCTGTGGGGCGCAGGGTGGTTCGCCCTGCCCAACCCGGTCTATGGCGATTCGATCAAAGGCACCGTCGGCGAGGTCTTCCCACCCGACGCCCGCTGGAAACCCGGCACCAAAGACGAGGACAAGTGACATGAGCGATACCGCCACCAAGGCCGGATGGACCCGTGACGAAATGGCCGCCCGCGCCGCACGCGAGCTGGAGGACGGCTATTACGTCAACCTCGGCATCGGCATCCCGACGCTGGTCGCCAACCACATTCCCGAAGGCATGATGGTGACGCTGCAGAGCGAGAACGGGATGCTCGGCATCGGGCCGTTTCCGCTGGAAGAGGAGGTCGATGCCGACCTCATCAACGCGGGCAAGCAGACGATCAGCGAACTGCCGCATTCGGCCTATTTCGACAGCGCCACCAGCTTCGCGATGATCCGTGGTGGGCATATCGACCTGACCGTGCTCGGCGCGATGGAAGTCAGCCAGGGTGGCGACATCGCCAACTGGATGATCCCGGGCAAGATGATCAAGGGCATGGGCGGGGCTATGGACCTCGTCGCCGGGGTCAAGAAGATCATCGTGGTGATGGAGCACACCAGCAAGCACGGCGATCCCAAGTTCATCCCCGAATGCACCCTGCCGCTGACCGGGAGAAACGTGGTCGACATGATCATCACAGACCTGGCGGTGTTCCAGCGGCCGGATCACGACAGCCCGTTCAAGCTGATCGAGATGGCTCCCGGCGTGACGGCGGACGAGATCGCCGCCAAGACGACGGCGCATTACGTGAGCTGAACTGGAAAGAGCGGTTCAGTCGCGCTCCTTGAAACCGATCTTGGCGTGGGTGCCATCGCAGAACGGCTTGTTGTCCGACGCCCCGCAGCGGCATAGCGCCACGCGGTTGCGGACTTCGTATGTCTCGCCATCGACGGCCTCGATCGGGATGCCACCGCGCACCCAGATCGGCCCGGAGCATTCCTCGCCGGGATCCTCGACCAGGCACAGGTCTTGCGGCAGGTCCTCCTCGATCGCCTCGTCGCTATCGGCCTTCCATGCGCGCAGCCGACCCGAGGGACACTGGTTCACCTGCGTCACAAAAGTTTCGGCAACGTCCTCCTCGTCGGTATGATCGACCTGGTTCCAGACCTTGCCGTTGCGATCGCAGAACCGGGCGAAGGCGCACAATTCCTCGGCATCGGTCAGGTCGAGTTCCGGGCCGCTCATCCGCTCGGCCTGCAACTCGTAAGGCTGGCGCGAAGCGGTTTCCTCGCCGTCGAAGCCGCTGGTCTGGTGTGAGCCGTCACAGAACGGCTTGTTCGACGAATGCCCGCAGCGGCACAATGCGTATTTCGTGGGCGCCGCGACCTCGGCGCCCTCGTCCCATTCCACCGCCTCTTCATCGGCGTTGATACCGATCGTCTGGCGGAGCAGAACAGCCCCGCCACTGACGAGATACGGCCCATCCTGCGTCACCTTGATCGAGGGGCTATCCGACATCGATGGAACTCCTTGCAGCTACCATCGAACAAATATCGACCCGGAACGATGTTCCCCAATGCTGCACAACCTCTAGGTCGCGACTCAATTCCATGCGATACAAGATGGATGGGTCTTAACACTATCTTCCGGAACCGCTTCCTCGACGTGCTGGCGTCGATCTATATCTATAACGAGCATCGCGGATACACCTCGCTCGACCGCGTGCTGGAGGCGGTCCGCGCGCATTGTCCGGACAATCACGCCTTTATCGCCGCGGTGGAAAAGAACCGCGCGGACGAGGAAAAGCATTACAACATGTTCCGCCGCTGGTTCGAGCTACGCCGGACCATGCCGCTCAAGGTGAACCGCACCTGCGGCCATATTGATCACTTCATCGAAAGTGTGTTCGGCTGCACCATCGAGGAGCTCGACACGGCGGCCATCGTCGCCGATCCGGACGCGTTCGAGCGTCTGTGCCGGGTCATAATGATTACCGAGCAGCGCGGCATGGCGCAGGTCGAACAATTGCTTGGCAACCGCCACATCCGTTCGGACAATGCGATGCGGAAAATCTTTGAGGTGGTCGCGCGCGACGAGCCGAGCCACTGGCAACCCTATGACGAATGGCTGCGCGAAAACGGTCGGCAGCCGCGCGCCACCCGGCGCGAACGCTGGACCGATTACTGGATCCACAAATCGCTGATGCTGGCAAAGCTGCCTGCGCTGTTCCTGGACCGCAATACGCCGCGCCTTGGCGCATGGCCGCACGAGGATACCGGAGTCTATAGCAACTGACTTGACCCGCTGCCTCCGCTACCCCAGCGATGCTCTCCATGTGGCTCGATCACCCTCGCAATCCGAACAGCCCGCTCGCCGGGCTCAAAGTCCTCGAACTCGCCCGCGTGCTCGCCGGTCCATGGGCCGGGCAGACGCTCAGCGATCTGGGCGCGGATGTGATCAAGGTCGAAAGCCCGGATGGCGACGGCACACGTTTGTGGGGCCCGCCTTTCGTGACACGATCCAATGGCGAGCGGGAGGCGGCCTATTACCACGGCTGCAATCGCGGCAAGCGATCGATCGTTGCGAATTTCAAGGATGCCAACGATCTGGCAATCGTCGCCGCCCTTGCAGCCAATGCCGACGTGGTGATCGAGAATTTCAAACCCGGAACGCTGGCGCGTTTTGGTCTGGACTACGCCAGCCTGTCATCGGCCAATCCCGGTATCGTCTATTGCTCGATCACCGGCTTCGGACAGGACGGCCCACGCCGCGACGAACCCGGCTATGACTTCGTGATCCAGGCGATGAGCGGGTTCATGGCGCTGACCGGAGAGCCGGAGGGCGAGCCAATGAAGCACGGCCTGTCGATCTCGGACCTGTTCTGCGGGCTCTATTCGACGATCGCGATCCAATCCGCGCTGGCAATGCGGGCACGGACCGGGACCGGGCAACATATCGACATGGCGCTGTTCGATTGCTCGGTCTCACTGCTCGCGCATCAGGCCCAATCTTTCTTTACCACCGGCGACAATCCGCCGCGCATGGGCAACCTCCACGCGCAGGTGAGCGCCTATGGCGTATTCCCGACGCAGGACGGGCCAGTGGTCTTGGCCCCAGCCAATGACGGCTTGTTCCGTAAGCTCTTGACCCTGCTGGAGCGCAGCGACCTGCTCGGCGAGGAACGCTTCGCCACCAATGAAGCGCGCATCGCCAATCGCGAGGAAATCGACGGCATCATCGCCGCATCCACGTGCAAATGGCAGCGCGACGCCCTGCTGGAATCCTGCGCGAAAGCCGGCGTGCCCGCCGGCCCGATCAATGAGCTCAGCGAGGTTTTCGAAGACCCCCAGGTCATCGCGCGCGGCATGACCTTCCCGATGGCCGACAACCTCACCGGCCTGCGCAGCCCAATGCGCTTTTCCGACGCGCAACTGGTGCTGGGCGATCCGTCACCGATGCTGGGGCAGGACCAGCAGTAAGCACAAATCTCGACCCTCATCAGTCTGCTCTTGTTGACTCTTTCGGTAATTTCTGTATTTGCAGAAATGAAGTTGTGGAGTGACTCGTGACCGACATCATGGATATCCCAGAGGCGCGTGCTTTCATCCTCCATTGGGGTGAGATGGGGACAGAATGGGGCGTCAATCGTTCGGTCGCCCAGATTCACGCCCTGCTCTATCTATCGACGCAACCGCGTCATGCCGAGGAAATCTGCGAAAAGCTGGGCCTTGCCCGCTCGAACGTATCGAACGGCCTCAAGGAATTGCAATCTTACCAAATCGTGCGTCGCGTCCATGTGGAGGGCGATCGTCGCGATCATTTCATCGCCGATACCGATCTCTGGGACATGCTCATGAAGATTACGGCGGAGCGCAAGCGTCGTGAAATCGATCCTACGATCCAACTGCTGCGGGAGCTTTCGCAAAGCCTCGACGGCCGGACCGACATCCCAGAGCACGTGCGCGAACGTATCAGTCGGATGCACGATTTTATCGGCACACTCGCCAATTGGTACGCCGACGTTCGGCGCCTGCCCAAATCGACACTGGTCACTCTGATGAAACTTGGCGGCCGGGTCGCACGGCTATTGCCCGGCGGAAGCAAGGTAAAATCCTGATCTTAAACGAATAGTCGCAGCAAGGAGACGCAAAGCTATAGACTGACAAGAATGAGTTTCTCAATTTTCAGAAATTACAGGAGGAATTTATGTACCTGGTCCCATCCTATGCGATCTACCTTGTGGTCAGCATTGCCTTGACAGTCTGGGTTGCGCGGACCTTATCGAAGAACGGCATCGTCTTCCTGATCGATTGCTTTGGTCACGATGAAGTACTGGCACGCTCGACCAATCACTTGCTGGTGGTCGGCTTCTATCTCGTCAATTTGGGATGGATTTTGCTGACCCTGCGTTTCGGCAGCGCACCGGACAGTATCGCCGAAGCTATCCAGTTCCTGTCGAGCAAAATAGGTTTGGTCGTGGTTGTGCTTGGCGCGATGCACTTCTTTAATATGAATGCGATTGCCAAGTTTGGTCGGAAGGTCGGTCAGTGGCTGCGTGAAGATGCTTTCAGCAGCGATCAGGGCCGCACCATCGAAAATAACGCGCTCGCATGAACTCGTGAAAATCGGGTGGCAAGGGAGGTTTGCAGGATCGCAATCCTCCCTTGTCCTCGTTGCAGGTTATTGCCCGCCGTTTTCGTCAGCCTATGCCAAAGCAGCCTTCAGCGGTGCCACCAGATCGGTGCGTTCCCATGGGAAGTAATCGCCGGTCGCCTCGCGGCCGAAGTGGCCATAGGCCGCGCTTTTGCGGTAGATCGGCTTGTTCAGCCCAAGGTGCGTGCGGATCGCGCGCGGGGTCAGGCCACCGAGTTCGGGGATTGCGCGGATCGCGTCCTCGATTTTCTCGTCAGTCACGCCTTCGGCCGCCGTGCCATGCGTATCGACGTAGAGTGACAGCGGTTCGCTGACGCCGATGGCATAGGCGATCTGGATCGTGCAGCGCTTGGCGAGACCGGCTGCGACCACGTTCTTGGCGAGATAGCGCGTGATATAAGCCGCTGAACGATCGACCTTGGTCGGGTCCTTGCCACTGAACGCACCGCCACCATGCGGGGCTGCGCCACCGTAGGTGTCGACGATGATCTTGCGACCCGTAAGTCCCGCGTCGCCGTCCGGCCCGCCGATCACGAAGCTGCCGGTGGGGTTGATGTGCCACTTGGTCTCATCCGTGATGAATCCATCGGGCAGGATCTCGCCCACCACGCGCTTCACGTAAGACTTGAGCTCGGCTTCCTGATCGCCCTTGTCATAGCCTTCGGCGTGCTGGGTGCTGACCACCACCGCGGTGCAGGCGACCGGCTTGCCATCCTTGTAGCGCAGCGTGAGCTGGCTCTTGGCGTCGGGTTCGAGGAAGGGCGCCGCACCGCTCTTGCGGTCGGCTGCCATGCGGTGGAGGATCTTGTGGCTGTAATCGAGCGTCGCCGGCATCAAATCGGGCGTCTCGTCGCACGCGAAGCCGAACATGATCCCCTGGTCGCCCGCGCCTTCGTCCTTGTTGCCGGACGAATCGACGCCTTGCGCGATATGCGCGCTCTGCGGGTGGAGGTTGTTTTCGAAGCGCAGCGTTTCCCAGTGGAACCCGTCCTGCTCGTATCCGATCTCACGCACCGTGCGGCGCACCGTATCTTCGATTTCCTGCTCGATCCCCTCGGCCCAGGTGCCGTCGGTGTCCATGATACCGCGTCCGCGAATCTCGCCCGCCAGGATCACAGTCTGCGTCGTCGTCAGCGTCTCACACGCGACCCGCGCTTCGGGGTCCTTGGCAAGGAACAGATCGACGATCGCGTCGGATATCTGGTCGGAAACCTTGTCCGGATGGCCTTCGGAAACGCTTTCCGAGGTGAAGAGATAGCTGCTGCGCATAAGTGAGGATATTCCGATATAAAGATAGCTTTATGTCCGCCTCCAGTAGCGCTCAGGAAGCCTGCTTGCAACCAGCCATCCGCCCATCAGCAGCAGGCCCCAGATCAGCGTGAGCCAGATGCCGAGCTGCGCGAACAGCGTGGGGGCATGAGGCGGGGGCACCAGCCCGTCGATCCGCCCGGCGACGCGGCGGCCAAGGTGCGCGCGAACGACGCCGCGCGCATCGATCACCGCGCTGATCCCGCTGGTGGTCGAGCGCAGGATCGGCAACCCGTCCTCGATCGCCCGCATCCTCGCCTGTGCGAGGTGTTGCGGCGGTCCCCAAGCTCCAAACCAGCCATCGTTGGAAGGGTTGAAGATGTAATCGGGCCGATTCGCCTCGTCGATGACGCGGCCTGAAAAGACGATCTCGTAACAGATCTGCATCCCTGCCTTGCCCCACGGCCCGAAATCGAGCGTGCGCGGGCCGGGACCGGGAATGAAATCGATCGAGCCGGATACCAGCCGCGAGAGGCCGAGCGGCTTGAGCAGCCATTTCATCGGCAGATATTCGCCATAGGGTACCAGATGCGCCTTGGCGTAACCGCCGACGATCTTGCCCTTGGAATCGATTGCGGTGATGGTGTTATAGGCCCCCACGGCGCGCGGGTAATTCGCATTGCCCCCGATCTTCAGATCGATCGAACCGAGCAGCAACAAACCGCCCGGCCCCGCGACATAGCCCAGCCTCCGCCGCGCGAAGGCCGGATCGCCCATGGCCGTCAATTCGTCGTAATAGCGCTGGGGATAGCCGGGCCGCAGGTAATCGGGGATCGCGCCTTCAGGCCACAGCACGATGCGGTGGCTGACATCGCGGCGCTTCACGCTGAGTTTGGCGAGGGTGGCGAACTGCGATTCGAACTTGGTCGGATCGTCGATCTCTTCCTGCGGAATATTCGGCTGGACCAGTGTGAAGGGCAAAGTTCCCTGCCGCCCTTGCCCCGCTGGCCACAGCATCAGCGCGGCGACCACAGCCGCCAGTGCTCCGGCACCGATCCATCGCCGCGCCATCAGCAAGGCGAGCAGCGATGTTGCCACCAGCACTACCACTCCGGAAAGCGCATAGGTGCCGATCCACGGCAGCAGCATCGCGGCGCCCGGGCGACTGAACGTCCCGAGCAGCATCAGCGATAGCGGCCCCCAGGCATAGCCGGTGAACACCCAGCTCCTGAACCATTCGCCCGCTATCCAGCATGCAGCAAAGGCAAAACCGAAAGCGGTCAGCGAACCGCGCCGCGCAATCGCACGCGCTGCTCCGGCGGCAAAGCCGGGCCAGACCGCGAGGTAGAGCGATAGCAGCGGCACCGCCGCCCAGCCTAGCGCGGCGGGCATATTTGCCTGGTAGGTAAAGGCCGTCGCAATCCAGTTGTTGGTGACGGTGAAATGAGCAACGCCGAACAGCCAGCCGATCAGCGCGGCCTGTCGCCAGTTGGCGCTGCGCCAGACCAGCCAAGCGAGTCCGGCGACGGCAGGAATCGCAACCCACCACAGCTCCAGCGGCGGGAAGCCAGTTGCAGCCACCGCACCGAACACCGGAGCCGCAATACGCGGATGGGCGTCGACCCAGCGCCCGGCTCGCATCAACGGGCCGGGGCGGGTACGGATCTGCGGTTCGTGCAAGCCAGCTGCTCCGGCGCTCTGGCGCGGATCAGCCGACCGCGCTCATCGGGCCATCGTCGCCTGTACTGCGACGGCGACGCGGCTTGGGCGCTTTCTTCTCAGCGTCTGCGTCGTTCGCGCCAATCGAAGGCGGCAGGGCAGCGACGTCGATACCGGCGTCATCCTTGCCTGCATCGGCGCTCTTGCGCTGGCGCGGCTTGGGCGCCGCCCGACGAACGGGCTTGGCCTCGCCATCGTCGCTTTCGCTGTCGTCCCGGCGGGCGCGGGCCGGCTTGCGCTTCGGCTTGCTGTCCCGATCCCCGGAACGCGCATCCACCGAGCGCGAGAACGGATTTTCGCCACTATCGCCTTCCGAAGCCTCTTCGCCTTCGCGCGAGTCATTGTCGTCTGAGCGATTGTTGTCGTCCGGGCGATTGCTGCGCTCGTCGCGGCGATTGCGGCCATGGCGGTTGGAATTGCGACGGCGATCTTCGCCATCGTCATCGTCATCGCTGTCGTCATCGTCGCTATCGCGCTCGTCACGCCGTGCGCGCTGTTCTTCCTGGCGGGCGCGATTGTCGGCGAGCACGCGAAAATAATGGTCCGCGAACTGCAGGTAATATTCCGCCTGCACGCGGTCGCCATTGTGCTGCGCGTCCTGCGCCAGCTTCTTGTACTTGTCGAGCAGCTGGGGCGCATTGCCCCGTGCACGGCTATCGATCCGGTTGGACTGGTTTCCCCCGCCCTGATTGCGATTGCCACGACCGCGACGGCGGTTGTTGTTGTTGCGATTGTTGTTCAAAGGGATAGTTTCCTCGTTCCCTGAAGCGCCCTAAATCACGCCATGCCTGCGGAACACCCGCATGACCCCTTTTCCGCACCGCCATCATGGCCGATGCGGAGCCCCTTGCCTTCCCGGCACACACGCGAAGCTTGGTGCGCGCAGGTCTTGCAATTGTCGGAGCCAGACGAAAACGGGGAGCTGCGAGGCCCGAACCGCTCGTCTGCAACCAGACGTAGAGGGTGTGACGGTCTTTGCCAAGCCCCTATCGCAAAATCAGCGCACGTGGCCGATTTCCCAGATCGTAACGCAGATCGACGGTAAAGCCGCATTTGACAGAAATGTCAGTGACCTGCGCTGCCTGACGCGCGCCGATTTCGACGATCGCCACGCCGCCCTTTGTCAACAATTGCCTGAGCTGCGGGACAAGCACGCGATAGGCATCGAGGCCTTCAGGCCCCGCAAACAGCGCGCCGCCCGGTTCGTGATCGCGGACCACGGCCTCCAGCACGGCGGCGTCCTCGACATAGGGGGGGTTGGCGAGGACCAGGTCGAAGTGCCCGAGATCGTTCGACCAGCCCGGCGTATCCCAGTCGCGCGCGATCATGCTGGCGCGCTTGGCCAGCCCGTTGCTCACGGCATTGCCAGCCGCGACGGCCAGTGCCGCGGGCGATCGGTCGATGCCGATGCCCTGCGCCTTGGGAAACACCGTTAGCGCGGCCAGCACCAGCGCGCCGGACCCCGTCCCGCAGTCGAGAATACGCGTAGGCGGATTGTCCGCACACACCTCCTGCGCGGCCCGGATCAGCGTTTCGCTGTCGCCGCGCGGAATCAGCACATCGGGAGTGACGGCAAGCTCAAGATCCCAGAACCCCGTGCAGCCGAGAATATAGGCAACCGGCTCGCCCGCCAGCCGCCTTGCGAAAGCCGCTTCGAAGCTTTGCGGAGCCGGATCGCGCATGTGCCCGATCAGCATGGCCGAGCGCGACACGCCCAGCGCATCGGCCATCAGCAATTCGACATCGAGCCTTGCAGTCGAGGCCGCCGGGCCAAGCTCCACGACCGCTGCGCGCAGCCGCTCGGCGACGGTCATGATTCCAGCGCCGCGAGCCGCTTGGCCTCATCCTCGGCGATCAGTGCATCGACCAGTTCGGCAAGACCGGGCCCGGCGAGGATTTCCGGCAGCTTGTGCAGCGTCAGCCCGATACGGTGGTCGGTCACGCGCCCTTGCGGGAAATTATAGGTGCGGATGCGTTCGGAACGGTCGCCCGAACCGACCATCGCCTTACGCGCCTCGGCCTCCGCCCCCTGCGTCGCCGCACGCTGCGCATCGTAAAGGCGGGTACGCAGCACCTGCATCGCCTTTTCCTTGTTCTTGTGCTGGCTGCGTCCGTCCTGGCAGGTGACAACCGTGTTGGTGGGCAAGTGCGTGATGCGGATCGCGCTGTCGGTGGTGTTGACGTGCTGCCCGCCCGCGCCGCTGGCGCGATAGGTGTCGATCTTCAGCTCGGTGGGATCGATCTGGACATCGACCTCGTCCGGCTCGGGCAGGACGGCGACGGTGGCGGCGCTGGTATGGATGCGCCCGCCGCTCTCGGTCTCGGGCACGCGCTGAACGCGGTGGACGCCGCTTTCGAACTTGAGCTTGGCGAACACGCCCGTGCCGGTGACATTGGCGACCACTTCCTTGAAGCCGCCGATCTCATTGGCGTTCATGCTCACCGGCTCGACCTTCCAGCCCTGCTCGGCGGCAAAGCGTTCGTACATCCGGTAAAGGTCGGCTGCGAACAGCGCCGCCTCGTCGCCGCCCGTCCCGGCGCGGATTTCGAGCATGGCAGGCTTGCTGTCGGCGGCATCGCGCGGAAGCATGGCGATGGCGATCAGGCGCTCTTTCTCGGGCAGGCTCTCGCGCAGCTCGGCGAGTTCTTCCTCGGCCATCGCCTTCATTTCGGGATCGGCGAGCATTTCGGTAAGCCCGGCGATTTCCCCGCGCATCTCGCGCAATTCGATCGCCGCGCGCGCGACCGGCTCCAGCTCGGCATAGTCGCGGCTCGCGGCGACGAATTCGTCGCCCTCGAGCGTGCCCGAAGCAAGCCGCGCCTCGATCTCGGCGAAGCGGTGGGCGATTTGATCAAGACGTTCGGTGGGGATGGTCATGCAAGCAGGGCTTCGATCTCGCTTTGTCGTTCGCCGCGCACCCGCACGCTATCAGCGGAAACAAACGACACGAGACTTTTTGCGCCCATTTTTGATGCCTTGTCGAACCGCTTGCGCGGACTTCCCGTGGCCAGCATTTCAGCGGTGAAACCTGCATCTCGAAGCTTACCGATTGCGGTCGTCGCATCACCAGTCATCCCATCGTTTTCCACGACGACAATCACGTCGGCAACTTGCTCGCCCCTCTCCCCTACCAACATCGCCAGCCGCTCAATCCCTGCGGCCCAGCCCACCGCTGGTGTCGCTGGCCCACCGAGACTTTCCATCAGCCCGTCGTAGCGCCCGCCGCCGAGGATCGTGCTCTGGCTGCCCAGCCGCGAGGCCGCTTCGCTGCCCTCGTCGGGGATGAATTCGAAGGCGGTGTGGCGGTAATAGTCGAGCCCGCGCACGAGGCTTTCGGCGCGCGCCCATTTCACTCCCGCCGCGTCGAGACCGCTGGTCACCGCGGCAAAAAACGCGCGCGCCTCGTCGGACAGGAACTTGTCGATCTTGGGTGCATCGGCCACGAAACGCTTGTCGCGGCGATCCTTGCTGTCGAGAATCCGCAGCGGGTTCTTCTCCAACCGCTCCTGCGATTCCTCGCTCAGCTCGTCCTTCACCGCGCGGAAGTAATCGATCAGCGCGGCGCGCCATGCCTCGCGGCTGTCGGCATCGCCCAACGTGTTGAGGTGCAGCGTCACGCCCTCGATCCCCAGCTCGCGGATCAGCTGATCCGCCATCGCGAGCAGCTCGACGTCTGCCTGTGGCTCAGCCGCACCGATGATTTCGGCGTCGAGCTGGTGGAACTGGCGATAACGGCCCTTCTGCGGGCGCTCGTAGCGGAACAGTGGGCCGTGCGTCGCGAGCTTCACCGGCGCGTGCTGTTGCCAGCCGTTGGACAGGTAAGCGCGCGCGATGCCGGCGGTGAATTCGGGACGCAGTGTGAGCGAATCTCCGCCGCGATCCTCGAAGCTGTACATCTCCTTGGACACGACATCGGTCGTCTCGCCGATTGCGCGGCTGAACACTTCGGTCTTTTCGAACACCGGCATTTCGACGCGGCGGAAGCGATAGAGCTTGCGCACGCGTTCGAAGGTCTCGACGACGAAGGCGAAGCTTTCCGCTTCGGCGCCGAAAATATCCTGCGTTCCGCGGATCGCTTGTGGGGTCTTGCTGCTCATGGTGAGCGCCCTCTAGCGACATAAGCGCCGCCGATAAAGCGCCCTTGCCAAGCGGCGGAAGGGACGGCATGACCTGCGGCCATGAAAAGTCGCACCGCGCCGATCGCGCTCTCCGCCGCCCTGATGATGTCTACCCAGCCGCTCCACGCACAAGCCGCCAAGTCAATGCCCGTTGAGCAGCAGCTCGACGATGCGACCCCGCTGCCGTCCGACACCGCATGGCCCGGCGGACCGATCCAGCTGCATATCGATGCGACCGATACCGAGCGCGGCGTCTATCGTGTTGCCGAGACGATCCCTGTGCCGCAGGGCATGACCACGCTCAAGCTGCTCTATCCCGAATGGCTGCCCGGCAATCACGCCGCGCGCGGGCCGATCAACCTCATCGCCGACTTCCATTTCACCGCCGACGGCAAGGAACTGAAATGGACCCGCAACCCGCTCGACGTGTATGAGATCGACGTGACCGTGCCCGAGGGTGCGAGCGCGGTGGTGGCGAATTTCGTCCATACCTCGCCGACCCAGTCCAGCCAGGGCCGGATCACGATGACGCAGGAGATGCTCAACCTGCAATGGGAGAAGATGAGCTTCTATCCCGCGGGCCATTACACCCGCCGGATCGAAATCACCCCGACGGTCAAATTCCCGGACGGGTGGCGCGTGTTCACCGCGCTCGACGGGCAGAAGCAGACCGGTGACACGGTGACCTGGGACCAGACCAATTACGAAACGCTGGTCGATTCGCCGATCTTCGCGGGCAAATATGCCGAACAGTTCAGCTTTCCCGACAACATTCACCTCGACGTGGTCGCCGATGCACCCAAGCTGCTCAAGCTGGCACCGGAAAACCTCGCCAAGTTCAAGAAGATGTATGCCGAGGCCGAAGCGTTGTTTGGCTCGCGTCACTTCGATCATTACGATACGCTGCTCGCGCTGACCGACCGCATGGGCGGGATCGGCCTCGAACACCACCGCTCGTCCGAAAACCAGTTCGAACCCAAGGCGTTCATCGACTGGGACAAGATGGACTGGGACCACAATGTCGTGGCGCACGAGCTGGTCCACAGCTGGAACGGCAAGTATCGCCGTCCGGCCGAATTGTGGACGCCCGACTATCGCACACCGATGCAGGATTCGCTGCTGTGGGTCTATGAAGGTCAGACGCAGTTCTGGGGCTATGTCCTCGCCGCAAGGTCGGGCATCCAGAAGAAGGATACCGTGCTCGGCATGTGGGCACGCGCCGCCGCGCTCTATGACGAAGGCCAGCCGGGCCGCAGCTGGCGCGGGGTAGAGGACACCACCAACGATCCGATCATCAATTCGCGCCGCCCGCTGCCCTATTCCTCACTGAGCCGCAGCGAAGACTATTACGTCGAAGGCGCGCTGATCTGGCTGGAAGCGGACCAGATCATCCGCAAGGGTACAAATGGCAAGAAAGGCCTCGACGATTTCGCCAAGGCTTTCTTCGGTGTCCGCGATGGCGACTGGGGCATCAACACCTACAATTTCGACGATGTCGTGAAGGCGCTCAATTCGGTTTACCCGTATGACTGGGCCAGCTTCCTCAAGACGAGGCTCTACGATCCGGGACAGCCCGCTCCGCTCAAGGGGCTGGAGATGGCCGGCTATCATCTGGTGTGGAAGGACACGCAGAACCCCTACGACAAGGGTCGGTCCGACTATGGCAAGAGCCACGACCTCTATTATTCGCTCGGCATGAGCATCGACAAGAACGGCAAGGTCGCCTCGACCCTGTGGGACGGGCCGAGCTTCAAGGCCGGGATCGTCAATGGCGCGCAGATCGTCGCTGTGAATGGCAATGCCTATTCGGGTGAGACTATCGACGATGCGATCACCACTGCTAAGACCGGCAAGGAACCGATCAAGCTGCTGGTCAAGCGCGGCGATACCTATGACACCATCGCGATCGATTACCACGGCGGCCTGCGCTATCCGTGGATCGAACCGACCGGCAAGGGCGAAACCGGGCTCGACCGCCTGCTCGCACCGAGAACGAAGTAACCTCCAGCGATGAGCGAGGTGCGCGGCGGGATCGGCAACAGGATCGCGTCGGCGCGCTTCCTGGTCTTTCTGGCGGTATTGGTGGGCGGAACGCTGGCCTGGCACGTGGGGCTGGGCGGCAAGTGGGAAGACGCGCTGGCGGCAGGATTCGATTTTGCCGCCACGCTTTATCTCCTGTCGCTGGTTCCGCTGTTGCGCGACGGCGATGCCGCGATCCTGCGCCGCCATGCGCGCCAGAACGATGCCAACCGCGTGCTGGTGCTGGTAATGGCGGTGGTAATCGTGGTGGCAGTGCTCGCCGCGCTGGCGGGAGAATTGCCCGAGGCAACGCAGGGCAATATGGGCGCACTGGCGCGACTGCTCGGGGCGATCGTCGCTGCCTGGCTGTTTATCATGGCGCTCTATGCGCTGCACTACACCCATCTTTATTACGGCGAAGACCCCCGGCAGCAGGGCGCCGATCGCGGGGGGTTGGACTTTCCCGGCAAAGGCGATCCGCTGTTTTCCGATTTCCTCTATTTCTCGGGGACGCTGGCGATGACCTTCCAGACGTCGGACGTCGCGATCACTGCGCGCCGGATGCGCAAGATCGTACTAGGTCAATGTCTTCTCGCTTTCGTTTTCAATCTCGGGATCATTGCGCTGGTCATCAATGCGCTGGGCGGACTTGCCACCGGCCGCGCCAGCGGAGGCGGCGGTTGAAGCGCTTGCCCTGACACACCGCTGGGGTTAGTGGGCCGCGGAAAGTCGGCACCCCCTGCCGCAGTCCGATAGAAAGCAGCCATGCAGATCAGCAAAATCCCCGTGGGCGACAATCCGCCCGAAAACCTCAACGTCATCATCGAGGTTCCGACCGGCGGCGAACCGGTTAAGTATGAGTTCGACAAGGAAAGTGGCGCACTGTTCGTCGACCGCATCCTGCACACGCCGATGCGCTATCCGGCGAATTACGGCTTCGTCCCGCATACGCTGTCACCCGATGGCGATCCGCTCGACGCGCTGGTGATTGCACGCAGCCCGTTTATCGCCGGCAGCGTGGTACGCGCACGCCCGATCGGCGTGCTCAACCTCGAAGACGAACATGGCGGCGACGAGAAGCTGATCTGCGTCCCGGTCGATTCGACCTTCCCCTATTATTCCGATGTCGGCGAGACCAAGGACCTGCCTTCGATCATCTTCCAGCAGATCGAGCATTTCTTCACCCACTATAAGGATCTCGAGGCCGAGAAATGGGTGCGGATCGGGAACTGGGGCGATGCCGCCGAAGCTCGGCAGATCGTGATGGAAGCAATCGAACGCGCGAAAAAGTAAGCTATTCGACCGGGCGGGAGTGATCGAGAAGATCCTTGCTTTCGCCCGGATCGTTCGCGCGCTCCGCCTCGACCATATCCGCGACTTCATCGGCAGGTCGGACATCCTCGGTTGTCACGACTTCAGCCGAGGCTGAGACCTTGTGCGAGTCCGGTGACGGATTCGCGGTGCGTGAGCCCTGCGCGATATTTTCGAACGGCAGAGGCATCGTGCGCGGATCGAAGCGCAGGCGGTAGATCGGCTCGGGCAGACCGAAACCGGCTTTTTCGAGGGCGACCTTGACCGCCACGATGGCGAGGCTCTGGCTCTTGTTGAAGTCGGTATCTCGCTGGTCGATCCAGGCGAGGAAGCGCACCAGCACATTCGAATCGCCGACCTGGATGATCCGCCCTTCAGCCTTGGGATCGCCCAGAACGAAGGGCAATTGCGCCAGAGTTTCGACTCCAAGGTTGCGCGCGGCCAGCGCGTCGTCGTCCGAATCCACACCCATGTCGAACTGGAACCGGCGCTGGGGATTGCGGGTGAAGTTGAGGATCACCGCCTTAAACACTTGCGCATTGGGAATGCGCAAATGGTTACCGTCGAGCGTCATCAGGATCGTCGCCCGGCTGGTAAGGCGGATCACGCGGCCTTCATAGGTATCAATCTCAACCCAATCGTTGGGACGGAAAGGCTGGCGCAGGCTGAGCATCAGCGAGGCGACGTAATTCTCGATCGTGTCGCGCATGGCAAAGCCAAGGGCGATGCCGATAACGCCCGCACCGCCGAGCACCGCGCCCATCAGCGTGCCGGCACCGACCATATCGAGCGCGATGATGAGGCCCGACAGGATGAACACGAACCGGATCGCGCTGGCGATCAGTTCGGCAAGGAAGCTGTTTGGGGCGATCCGCCGCCATAGTCCCGTGAGGCCTGCGATAGCATAGCCGATTGCAATGATGATCGCGGCCAGCAGGATCGCAACGCCGATGAGCGGCAGCAGTTTGAGCAGCGCCTGCAATTTCTGCGTGAGCGAATCGATGGTGCTGCTGCCGACCTTGACGCTGATATCGCGAGCCAAGTCATTGTTGACCGTCACTACCCCCGTCACCCGCGCCGCGATGTTTTCGGCGCGCGCGATATCGGGCTGGTTCGGGACGGTGCCGCTCAGGCTGACGACCCCTTGTCCTACTTCGACTTTGACCCCTGAAAACTCCGGGAGCTCGGCGAAGATTCCGCGAATGCGTGCCGCGATTCTGGCGTCCGAGTTGTTGTCCTGAACTTCGGAGATCGCCTGCTCGGGCGCGGCCGGACTTGGCGATGCCGTGGCACTGCTGGCAGGCGAACCGAGGATTTGGCCGAGCTGGGCGAACGCGGGGTGGCCCATATTGAGCAGGGATACCGCCGCCAGCGCGAATACGATCCAGAAGCGTTTCACGACCCCGCCACCGTCATCCCGTCGATTCGCAGTGTCGGGACGTTGACCGACTGAAGGAATTCCAGATCGTCTGCCGCGCGCATCGCGCCGAACATGGCGATGAGATTGCCTGCTACGGTGATCTCCGCAACAGGCTCGGCGATCGCCCCATTGCGAATACGAAAACCCGATGCACCGCGGCTGTAATCGCCGGTCACCAAATTCACGCCCTGCCCGAACAGCTGCGTGACATAGAGCCCGTCGATGATGTCGCTCATCAGTTCGTCGGGAGAACATTCGCCCGCTTCGCAATGGACGTTGCTCGCCTGGACGCCGGGTGCGCCGCCGATGCCGCGCCCTGCGTGACCGGTCAGCGGCGCATCGAGTTGCCGCGCTGCCGCGCTGTTCGTGAGCCAGCCGAAAATATGGCCGTCCTCGACCAGCGCGCGCGGCGCACAAGCGAGCCCTTCGCCATCGAAAGGGCGCGAGCGATGGCCGCGTGGACGCAAAGGCTCTTCGACAATGCGGATCGCCGGGTCGAACAGGCGTTCGTTCTCATGGCCGAGCAGGAAGCTGGCCTTGCGGGCTACAGCAGCCCCGCTCATTCCGCCAAGCAAGTGACCGATGAGCCCGCTGCCGACACGCGGGTCGAACACCACCGGCACCGGGCCGCTGGGCATGGAGACCGGGCCGACGCGCGCAACGGCACGCTCCCCCGCCTTTATGCCGATTTCGCCTGCCGAGGGCAGGTCCGCTCGGTGGCGGGTAGAGCGATAGCAATGGTCGGTCTGCATCGCATGGCCTTCACCCGAAATCACGCTGGCGCCGAGCGAATGGCCCGTCCCGCCATAGCTGCGCGCAAACCCGTCCGACGTGACGAACGCAACCACCGCCTGCGAAAAACTCGCTTCCCCACCGTTGGAATTGGTGACGCCGGAAACGCTGCGCGCAGCCTCCTCGACTTCGAGAGCGGCTTCGCGCAGTTCGTCCGGAGACGGCTCGACCGGATCGATCAGTTCGAGGCCGGGGAATGGGCCCTTGGCAAGCCGATCACGCGGGGCCAGTCCGGCATAGCGATCTTCCGGCGCGAGCCGAGCCATGGCGATCGCCTGCTCGGCCAATGCCTCCAGCGATGCGTTTGAAAAGTCGCTGCTGCTGACCGATGCGGACCGCTGGCCGACGAACACGCGCAGACCGATCGCCTCGCTTTCGGAGCGTGAGACCTCTTCCAGCTTGCCCAAGCGGATCGACACGCCTTCCGCACTGTCCGCGCGCATCACCGCGTCGGCCGCGTCCGCCCCCAAACGGCGCGCCAGCGCGACGATATCGTCGCATCGCTCCAGCGCCGTGGTCTTGTCGATCATGTCCCTGCAAACTCCGGAAAACCTGTTGAGGGACCGGTTAGGCGTGCGCCTCGCAGCCGTAAACCGCAGATCGGGTTTCAGCCGAGGCTGCGGAAAAACAGGGTCAGTGCGAATGGAAGGCCAAGCGCGGCCAGCCACAGCACAATCTGGTCCCGCCGGAAGGCGGGCGACAGCGCCGGATCATGCGCCTGATCCTCAGGCAGATCACTCCAGCGCCGATCGATTTTGCGACACGCAGGGATAATGCCTGCAACCAGGAGCACGAGACACACCATTGCCAGCGACTTGAGGCCCGTCTCGCGGATTGCGCCGACCGTGAGGAAGATATTGAGGCCGGTGTAAACGATCAACGCAACCGCGACGTTGTCGCTCATCGATTTGCGCCAGTCTACATGGCGCCCCTTCGCATTTGTATGCGCGGTATCGCTCAACGCCTTGCCCATGGCATTTTCCCCAAACTGCCTCTCCGGGAAGGATCATAAACCCAACTTACGGGTCAGCGCAACAGAGTGGTTGGCGGCCTGTCCCGAACATAAACGATAGATCGTGTCCCTGTTCGATCCTGTTCGATGGACGCGAACCAGCCATTCCATGCATGATTCCTGCCAGAACCTCGGAATATCGGCTGCCCCGGGGTTTTCACCGCCAATTCGGATGCTACATGACGCTACATGGCCGATGTCGACCAAACCGAGCTCGCCGAAGAGGCGGTAGCCAATGCCGCCCCGCCCCTGACCGGAGGCGGACTGGAAGTCGTGTCGATCGCCAAGAGCTACGACAAGCGCCAGGTCCTGACCGATATTTCGCTGTCGGTCGCCAAGGGCGAGGTGCTGGGCCTGCTTGGACCCAACGGTGCGGGCAAGACGACGTGCTTCTATTCGATCATGGGGCTGGTGAAGCCAGACTCGGGCCGTATCCTGATGGACGGGCTCGATGTCACCAAGCTGCCGATGTATCGCCGCGCGATCCTGGGGCTGGGTTATCTGCCGCAGGAAACCAGCATTTTCCGCGGCCTGACGGTCGAGCAGAACATCAATTGCGTGCTCGAAATGGCCGAGCCCGACAAGAACGTGCGCGCACAGGAGCTCGAGCGGCTGCTCGACGAATTCGGCCTGACCCGCCTGCGCGAAAGCCCTGCCATGGCCCTGTCGGGCGGCGAGCGGCGGCGTTGCGAAATCGCCCGCGCTCTGGCTGCCAAGCCCTCGATCATGCTGCTCGATGAACCGTTCGCGGGGATCGATCCGCTCTCGATCAGCGACATTCGCGATCTGGTGCGCGACCTCAAGACCCGCGGGATCGGGGTCCTGATAACCGATCACAATGTCCGCGAGACGCTCGAAATCGTCGATCGCGCTTGCATCATCTACGGCGGGCAAGTGCTGTTCGCAGGAACACCGCAGGCGCTGGTCGAGGACGAGAACGTGCGCCGGCTCTATCTCGGCGAGGGCTTTACCCTGTGATCAGTCCCCGCTTGAAGAGCTGAACAATGGCGCTGGGGCCGCGTCTCGAGATCCGGCAATCGCAATCGCTGGTGATGACACCGCAATTGCAGCAGGCGATCAAGCTGCTGGCGCTGTCCAATCTCGAACTCGAAACCCATGTCGCCGAGGCGCTGGAAGCCAATCCGCTGCTGGAAATTGGCGAGGTCTCGCGCGATGCCGGCGACAGCGAGACGACCGAGGCGCCGCAGGAGCGCGAAGCCGATGCGCTGATGGATGGCGCGCTCGAATCCGGGGACTCGGCGCTCGACATCGATACAACTGCTCTCGACCCCGAACGTGCGCCGGGCGACGGCGGCGACTGGGGTCGCGCGGCCAGCACGGGCGGGAGCGGGGAGGAATTGCCCGATCTCGAGAACCGTGCAGGAGCTGGACCGACACTCGCGCAGCATCTGACCGAGCAAATCGGCACCGCTACCCATGACAGCCGCGAGGCATTGGTTGCCAGACGCCTGATCGGCGAGATCGACGAGGCAGGCTATTTCATTGGCGACCTTGCGCTTCTGGCCGAGGAGATGGGGATCGCCCGCAGCGAAGCCGAACGCGCGCTGGAATTGGTCCAGACCCTCGATCCCACTGGCGTCGGCGCTCGCACTCTTTCCGAGTGCCTCGCTCTGCAGGCGCGCGAGGCGGATCGTTACGATCCGTGCATGGCGCGGCTGATCGACAATCTCGACCTGCTGGCAGCCGGGGATTTCGCGCGGTTGAAGCGGATGTGCGAGGTCGACGACGAGGATTTCGCCGACATGCTCGCCGAATTGCGGAGCTACGATCCCAAGCCCGGCCTACGCTATGGCGGCGGCAGCGATACGGCGGTCGTGCCGGACGTGATCGTGGCACCCGGGCGCAAGGGTGGCTGGGACATCGCACTCAATGAAGACAGCCTGCCGCGGCTGGTGGTCAATCGCGATTATTATCTCGAACTGCGCGAAGGCTGCATCGACAAACGCAGCAAGGCGTGGCTCGGCGAACAGCTGACCGAGGCGAGCTGGCTGATCCGCGCACTCGACCAGCGGGCGCGCACGATCCTCAAAGTGGCCGCCGAAATCGTCAAGCGGCAGTCAGGCTTCTTCACCGAGGGCGTGATCGCCATGAAGCCGATGATCCTGCGCGAGGTGGCCGAGGCGATCGACATGCACGAAAGCACCGTCAGCCGTGTGACCAGCAACAAATATCTCGCCTGCCCGCGCGGTACGTTCGAACTCAAGTATTTCTTCACCAGCGGGGTCGCGTCAGGCGATGGCGACGGCGCCAGCGCGGAAGCGGTCAAGCTGCGTATCCGCACCCTGGTCGGCGCCGAGGATCCACGCAAACCTTTATCCGATCAGGCGCTGGTGGATCAGCTCAACAGCGAAGGTTACGACCTCGCCCGACGCACCGTCGCCAAATATCGCGAGGCGGCTGGTATCGGTTCGAGTGCCCAGCGCAGGCGGCAAAACAAGCTTGCAGGTCTCGGCTGAACGACCGCCGATTATGCCCCGTGCAATTGCGCACTCGACAGAGAGGGGGAAAACAGCGCATAATATCAATGACACACCAGTCTATAGCAGGAAAACACGTCGAGGAATTTACGCGACGTTAACCTTTTCCGTTCAGAGGTTGGCTGGTTAGATTAACACGGGGTTCCGGTGGATCGGAACACTGTCAGACTTACTCAGGGGCCAAGGGGGACCGACCCATGCGTGTATTGCTGATTGAAGACGAACCGACCACCGCCAAGGCGATCGAGCTGATGCTCACCACCGAAGGCTTCAACGTCTATTCGACCGATCTCGGCGAAGAAGGCCTCGATCTGGGCAAGCTGTATGATTACGACATCATCCTGCTCGATCTGAACCTGCCTGACATGCATGGCTACGACGTGCTCAAGAAACTGCGCGTCGCCAAGGTCCAGACACCGGTTCTGATCCTGTCCGGCATTGCCGAGATGGACTCCAAGATTCGCAGCTTCGGCTTCGGCGCTGACGACTATGTCACCAAGCCGTTCCATCGCGACGAATTGATTGCCCGCATCCACGCTGTAGTGCGCCGCTCGAAGGGGCACAGCCAGTCGATCATCCGTACCGGCAAGCTGGCGGTCAACCTCGACACCAAGACCGTGGAAGTCGATGGCGCGCGCGTCCACCTGACCGGCAAGGAATATGCGATGCTCGAGCTGCTCTCGCTGCGCAAGGGCACCACGCTCACCAAGGAAATGTTCCTCAACCATCTCTATGGCGGGATGGACGAACCCGAACTCAAGATCATCGACGTTTTCATCTGCAAGCTGCGCAAGAAACTGGCCCATGCCTGCGGCGGCGAAAACTACATCGAAACCGTCTGGGGCCGCGGCTATGTGCTGCGCGATGGGATGGACGAGGCCGAAGCCGCGTAACGGATTGCTCCGATATGGAGGGCGATTGGGCCGGTTCTCGCGAGGGAACCGGCCTTTTTGCATGGCAATCCGAATCCGGAATGGAGGCTTTAGAGCGTGCCAGCATAGGTTTCCGTCCTACACTTCACCTGGACCGAACGAGGCCATTTTGTCCGGAACGTTTTGAGTTAAAGGGTGTTTCTGCTTTGAATTTGATCGACACAGACAATGCGCTCTTGCCTGAGCCGATTGCCCTTCTAGTCGCTTCAGAAGTGCGTTTGTTCCATCAATCGTCAGGCAGGCGTTCAGAGTAATGGTGTTGCTTACGCCTTGGGGAAACGGCCCTGTGAACGATATACCGGACAAGGGAGACGATATGCGGTGCAATCCGGGTGCAGCCACACGCAGTGTCATCGTTGTCGACGACGACCCGATCAACGCCATGCTGTTGACCGAAATCTGCAATGCGGCGGATTGGGAGGTCACCGGTTGCGCTACCTCCAGCCATGAAGCGCTGGAGATGCTGGATCAGTCGGCCCCCAGCTGTATGATTATCGATTACAAGCTCGATGGGGAGAAGACCGGGCTCGATTTGAACTACGAGATCAAGCGGGCCCGCCCCGAACTGTTCACGATCATGGTCACCGGCTGGGACATCAACGATATCGCCGCGCATATCGATGGCCCGCAACCCGATCGCATCCTGCGAAAACCGATCCCGGCCAATATATTGATGGACATGCTCGACGGCCTGGTTGGACATAGCAATGTGGTAAGCCTGCGCAGCGCGTCAAATTGAGCAGCATTGTGCGATTACCCCGGAATGGACGATCAGGATTCCATCGGTGATGGTCGTCGATCCGATCTCTCCGTAGAAACCGTTAGCGAGCGCGGCACGGGCAAAATTCGCATTTTCTCTGGATCTGCACGCCCTCGGGCCTAGACAGATTTCCATGCAGCGCTCCGCCAATGAAGCAACGCCCGCCCGTGTCGCCCTGATCGGGGGAATCGTCACTTTCGCTTTTCATGCATTGCTCGCCGGTCGCTATGACCTTTTCCGTGACGAGCTCTATTTCATCGTCTGCGGCCAGCATCCCTCTTTCGGCTATGTCGACCAGCCACCGCTGGTACCTCTGGCTGCTGCCGCACTGTACAAGCTAGGGCTTGGTGCTTGGGGGCTGCGCCTGCCGGTAGCAGCCGCCGCCGGAGCGCTCGCATGGCTGACTGGCACCTTCGCCCGAAAACTTGGCGGTGGAACAATCGCAGTTGCAGTGGCAACATTGGCCACCGCCATCGCCCCGATGTTGATGGGATTGACTGCCACCCTCAACACCTCCGCATTCGATCCGCTGTGCTGGACGGCAGTTGCTCTGCTGGTAGTTTATGCCCTGCGAAAAGATAATGACCGTGCGCTGATCTGGGCCGGGGCGATCACCGGCATCACGCTTGAAATCAAATATGCGATTCTCTTCTGGATCGTGGGGTTGGTCCTGGGTCTGCTGTTGACCCCGCAACGTCGTATTCTGTTGCGCCCTGCGCTGTGGATTGGCGCAGCACTGGCCGCAGCGATCGCCGCTCCATCCTTCGTCTGGCAAATGCTACACGGCTTTCCTTTCCTCGAACTCGGAGAAGCCGCGGGCGGCAAGAATGCCGCCATCCCGCTCGGATCGTTCCTCACGAATCAGGTGATGGTGATGAACCCGGCCTTCGCTCCACTTTGGATTGCCGGGCTGGTGGCACCCTTCATTGTGAAACCGCTGAAAGACCTGCGCTTCATTCCGATTGCCTGCCTGATAGTGTTCGCAATCGTCAGGATCGGCCATGGCAAGGATTACTACCTCTCGCCGCTCTATCCCAGCCTGTTCGCAATCGGCACGGTCGCGCTGGCAGGGTTGGTACGAGCCAGGCTTGCCAGAATTGTCGCAGGAATTGCCGTTGCTGGCGGTGTGGCAGTTTCTGCCGCCGCGGCACCCATTGCACTGCCAATCCTCTCACCGTCGCAACTCGTCCACTATATCGAGCGCACCGGTATCTCGCCGCAAAAGCAGGAGCGCAGCTTCAAGGGCACCGTGCTCCCGCAAACCTTTGCCGACCAGCTCGGCTGGCATGATTTCACCCGGCAGGTCGAAGCGGCATGGGCGAAAATTCCCACCGATGAACGAGCGCGCACCGCAATCAAGGTCGACAATTACGGCGAGGCCGCTGCACTCGATATCTATGGCAAGGGGCTGCCCCCTGTGCTCAGCGGCCATAACCAATATTATCTCTGGGGCCTGCGCGGGCAGGACCCGGTCAATGTGATGGTGGTGCAGTTCGATTTGCCTTCGCTGCGCCCGCATTGCCGCAGCACGAAATTGCTCGGCAAGACCTATTCGCGCTTCGCAATGGCCTATGAGAACGACAAGGTCATCGCGCTGTGCATCGGGGTCAAGCCTTCGCTGCAACAGCTGTGGCCGACGACCAAGCACTTCGGATAATGATGTCGGGCATTATGCGCCTGCCCTCTCGACAAGTGCCGACCGGATTGCCAAGCGGCACGGCATGAGTGCACATAAGGAAGGCGATCCGACGACTCTCAAACGGCTGTATGGCCGCAGCCAGGGCAAACCCTTGCGTGCGGCGCAGCAGGAACTGGTCGATACGCTGCTACCCCAGATCGCGCCGCCTCACGAAGGACCGCTCGATTCCCGCGCGCTGTTCGGTGACGATCGTCCACTCCATTTCGAAATCGGTTTCGGAGGCGGCGAACACCTTGCCTATCGCGCAGACCTGCTGCCCGACCATGGCTTCATCGGTGCGGAGCCTTTCGTCAATGGCGTGGCGCAGGCGCTGACTCATGTGCGTGACCAGCGCCTTGCCAATGTGCGAATCCATCATGGAGATGCGCTGGAAATGCTCGAACGGGTGCCGGACGGATCGCTGTCGATGCTTTACCTCCTCCATCCGGATCCCTGGCCCAAGGCCCGCCATGCCAAGCGCCGGATGATGAACGACGGCCCTTTGCAGATGATTGCCAACAAGCTCAAAACTGGCGGGGAGTTTCGCTTCGGGACCGACCATCCCGTTTACCTGCGTCATGCGCTGATGGTGATGCGCCGCTTTACCGATAGCTTCGAGTGGTTGGTTGACGGTCCGCAGGACTGGCAAAACCGCCCTTCCGGCTGGCCCGAGACACGCTACGAAGCAAAGGCTCGCAGGCAGGGCCACGAAGTCTGGTACTTTAGATTTAGACGACGCTAGAGTGCGATATTCTTGTAATCACAAGTACTTAGATGAATCGACTTACGCCAGAATAGCCTCCATTTCGCTCCTTTTTCCGCTTGCGTGATTACCCGGTGATTGCCAGAAAAGGGACACGAGGTTCCGGATGGCAACAGGAAAAATCACCAAAAAAACGATAGATGCGCTCGAGGCTGGCAGCTCGAGCCAATTTCTATGGGACACTGATCTCAAGGGTTTTGGCGCCAAGATCACTCCTTCTGGAAATATCTCTTACGTCCTTCAATTCAGGATGGGAGGACGCGAGACAATCGCTCGGCGCTATACGATCGGCGCACATGGGTCTCCATGGACACCTACGACCGCCCGCTCGGAAGCCGAACGCCTTCTCCTGCTCGTCGGCCAGGGCATCGATCCTGTGGAGGCTGACAAACAGAGGCGTCGCGAGGCCGTTGATCTGGCGTTCGACAATTATGCGCAGCTTTTCACCCGTTCCTGCAAAGGCGAGGGATGGCGGCGCTTGGTCGAGCGCGTGGTCAGGCTTCATCTTGAGCCAGTTCTGCACAAAAAGCCGCTGCCTTCGATCACCAGGGCCGACATCGTATCCGTTCTCGACCAGATGCCTGACGACCAGATCGCAAACAGGCGCAATGTCTTCGCTGTCATGCGCCGCCTGTTCCGCTGGGCCGTCAGTCGTGGCGATCTCGATCGCAGCCCGATGGAAGGAATGGAAACGCCGCCTCCGGTGAGGCCAAGGGATCGCTGGCTTGCGGACGATGAATTGCGCTTGATCTGGAGTGCCACTCCCGAGTGCCATCATTGCTTCGGTCCGATCGTCCGCTTGCTGATAACTACCGGGCAAAGGCGCGAAGAAGTGAGCGGAATGCAGTGGCAAGAACTAGACCGCAGACAGCGGCTTTGGGCGCTGCCCAGTCAGCGAACGAAAAACAACGAGCCCAACACGATTCCGCTGAACCAGCTTGCGGTTGCCGAGCTGGATGCCTTGGCGGGCGGCGAGAAATGGCCCCGCAAGGGCCGTGTGTTTGCGACGGCGAGCGGCGCGCGCTTTACCGGCTATCACAAGGGCAAGGCGAAGCTGGACAGCGTCATCGAGGAGCGTGAAGGCGAACCACTGCCGCCGTGGCGCCTGCACGATCTGCGAAGAACCCTTGCGACGAATTTCCAGCGGCTCGGCGTACGATTCGAGGTGACCGAAGCGGTGCTCAACCACGTCAGCGGCTCGCGCGCCGGGGTGGCAGGCGTCTATCAGCGCCACGACTGGAAAGAGGAGAAGGTCCAGGCACTCGGCGACTGGAACGATCATCTGACCCGGATTCTCACAGCTCGAACTTGACGCCCCCTTCCGAAGGTTAGGCTCTCGGGGTACGGACGTTTCGATAACTGTCGAAATAGTTCTTGACGTCGGCTGACGTCGCTCATATTTCCATCTTCATGGAAATGAATTCACCGGCAGCGATCGAAGCGCTTGGCGCTCTTGCGCAAGAGCACCGACTGGCGCTGTTTCGGCTGCTCGTTCAAACGGGCCAAGACGGTTTGCCAGCCGGCGCGATCGCCGAGGCGCTCGAAATTCCCAACTCGTCCTTGTCGTTTCACCTGGCGCACCTCACGCGTGCGGGACTGATTCAGCAGCGGCGTGAGGGCCGTTCTCTCATCTACAACGCCGACTACGAAGCGATGAACGCCTTGGTCGCCTTCCTGATGGAGAATTGTTGCGGCGGCCAGGACTGCGCTTCGTCCGCCGCCGGCGGAATCTCAACGGACCAATCGGAAAGGAAAACCGCATGAAGCGCTTGCATGTGCATGTCGGCGTGGCCGACCTCGACCAGTCCATCCGCTTTTACTCGGCTCTGTTCGGCGCCGGTCCCACGATGGCCAAGCCGGATTATGCCAAGTGGATGCTCGAGGATCCGAGCGTGAATTTCGCGATCTCGGCGAATAACGCGCACAAGGGCATCGAGCATCTTGGCATTCAGGTGGACGACCAGGTCGAGCTGGCCGAAGTCTACAGCAGGCTAGAGGCTGCCGGTCGACCCAGAGTGGAGGAAGGTTGCACGACCTGCTGCTACGCCAAGTCTGAGAAAAGCTGGGTAGCCGATCCTGATGGTGTCTTGTGGGAAACCTTCCACACGACCGGCAGCTCGACGGTCTATGGAAGGAGCATCGACCTGGTCGCCGGTGCCGAAACCGACGCATGCTGCGGAAAGGTCGCTGCGTGACCGCGGTCTACAATGTCCTGTTCCTGTGCACGGGCAACTCGGCACGCTCCATCCTCGGCGAAGCTCTCCTCAACAAGATGGGCGAAGGGCGCTTTCGCGCCTTTAGCGCAGGCAGCAAGCCCAGGGACCAAGTGCATCCGATGACGCTCGAAGTGCTCGCGAGCTTCGGTTACCGTACCGCAGCCCTGCGTTCGAAGAGTTGGAGCGAATTCACCGAGCCGGGCGCGCCGAAGTTCGATTTCATCTTCACCGTCTGCGACAATGCCGCTGGCGAGAGCTGTCCGGTCTGGCCCGGCAAGCCGATCACGGCCCACTGGGGTGTCGAGGACCCCGCAGCGGTCGAAGGCGACGGGCAGCGACGGGCCTTCGTCGATGCGCTGAGCTACCTCAAACGGCGGATCGAACTCTTCCTGATGCTACCGCATGACAGCGTTGAGGAGATGGCGATGCGCGGCCAGTTGGCCGCCATCGGCCGCGAGGAAGGCGCAAGCGCCAAAGCGAGGGAGGCCGAATGAGTACCGACATCGTCATCTACCACAATCCCGAGTGCGGGACCTCGCGCAATGCGCTCGCCATGATCCGCAATGCGGGGATCGAGCCACATGTGGTGGAATATCTCAAGACGCCGCCCTCGCGCGCCATGCTCGAAAGTCTGATCGCCCGGGCTGGCCTTTCACCGCGCGACCTGTTGCGGGAGAAGGGTACGCCGTTCGCCGAACTCGGCCTAGGCGATCCTGATCTGTCCGACGAACAGCTTGTCGATGCGATGATGGAATACCCGATCCTCATCAATCGGCCGCTTGTGGTCTCGCCGCTCGGCGTGAAACTGTGCCGCCCGTCAGAAGCAGTGCTCGATCTCACCCCCGCCGAGCAGCAAGGCGCCTTTGCCAAGGAAGATGGCGAAGCGGTCGTGGATACCGATGGCAGGCGCCTGCGCTGACGCAGTTTCAGGAACACACCGAATGACCCAGACAATTGCAGATCCCGCTCCGGCGGCCTCGCCGCTTGGCACCTTCGAGCGCTTCCTGTCGCTATGGGTGCTGGGTGCCATTCTGGCCGGCCTGGCGCTCGGGCTGGCGGCACCTGGCGCTGTCGGCGTGATGGCCGGGTTCGAATACGCCTCGGTGAACCTCGTGGTCGCGGTGCTGATCTGGGCGATGATCTTTCCCATGATGGTCGGTGTCGACTTCTCGAGCATCAGGGATATCGGCCGCAAACCCAAGGGGCTCGTCATTACCCTCGTCGTAAACTGGCTGATCAAGCCGTTCACGATGGCAGCACTGGCGGTGTTGTTCTTTGACTCCCTCTATGGCGGGCTGATGTCGCAAGGTGATGCCGACCAGTATATCGCCGGGCTCATCATCCTCGGGGCTGCACCCTGCACCGCCATGGTGTTCGTGTGGTCGCAGCTGACCAGGGGCGATCCGTCTTACACTCTGGTGCAGGTGTCGGTGAACGACCTGGTCATGATCGTCGCCTTCGCGCCCATCGTCGCGCTGTTGCTTGGCGTTACCGATATAGTCGTCCCCTGGGAGACACTGCTGCTCTCGGTCGTCCTGTACGTCGTAATCCCTCTAGCGGCCGGTGCGTTGACCAGACGGCAGGTGATCGCTTCGCACAAGGGCGACGAAGCCTCGGTCGATGCCTTCACCGCGCGGCTCAAGCCGTGGTCGATCGTCGGCCTGCTGGCGACGGTGGTGCTACTGTTCGCCTTCCAGGCGGAGACGATCGTTTCGAACCCGCTGCTGATTGCCATGATAGCAATCCCGATCATCATCCAATCGTACGGGATCTTCGCCATCGCCTACGCCGCGGCCAAGGCATGGAAGGTCCCGCATGATATCGCCGCGCCCTGCGCACTGATCGGAACTTCCAACTTCTTCGAGCTCGCGGTCGCGGTCGCGATCGGCCTGTTCGGTCTCACCAGCGGAGCCGCCCTGGCAACCGTGGTGGGCGTTCTGGTGGAGGTGCCGGTGATGCTGTCGCTGGTGGCTTTCGCCAACCGCACGCGCGACCGCTTCCCTGTTTTCTGAAAATCAAGCGAGCCCATGAACCGTCTTCGAACCCTCTCCGATCCCGGCCACATTCCGGCCCTGCGCCGGGAATACATTCACGCGCGCCCGGCATCGGGTCTTGGCGACCTCGATCCGCCGCCGCGGATCCTGCTGCTTTACGGCTCCCTGCGCGAACGATCCTATTCGCGACTGGCGACCGAGGAAGCGGCGCGCCTGTTGCAATTGTTCGGCTGCGAAACGCGAATCTTCGACCCGTCCGATCTACCAATGCCCGACCAGATTGAGAGCGACGATCATCCCGCGGTTCACGAGTTGCGCGAGCATTCGCTGTGGTCCGAGGCGCAAGTCTGGTGCAGTCCCGAACGTCATGGCCAGATCACCGGCATCATGAAATCGCAGATCGATCACCTGCCGCTGGCCTACAAGGGGCTGCGCCCGACCCAAGGGCGCGCGCTAGCCGTCATGCAGGTCTGCGCCGGCTCGCAGAGCTTCAACACGATCAACACGCTGCGCGTGCTCGGCCGGTGGATGCGCATGTTCACCATCCCGAACCAGTCGTCGATCGCCAAAGCCTACGAAGAGTTCGACGAAGCGGGACGGATGAAGCCCTCGAGCTATTACGACCGCATCGTCGACGTGATGGAAGAACTGGTCCGCTTCACCGTGCTGCTACGCCCCCACGCCGCGCAACTGGTGGACCGCTATTCGGAGCGCAAGGACAAGGATCTGCCGGTAGAAACCCACGCTGACAAGGCCGGCCTCGCGGTGGATTGATAGCGACAGGACGGCCGCGGCAGATCCATTTGTGAACCGTCGTTCGACACCTTTTGCAGCCTCATGAGAGACCGGTGAAAAATGCAATCGGCCGAAGGCGCCTCGCCATTCGAGTCATCCTGCAATGGATCCAGGCTTCGGGATCCGGCGCATATCAGGTGGCTCCTCCGCCGCGCAACCTGGCCAGGCAATTTATCAATTGAGGGACGCATCCCTGGCACTGCCGGTGATAGCGCACCACCGCCAGGTGGCGGTCCGTTCGCGAACCGTGAAGGCCGGCCTCAATTTGCTTCTGGATTCCATTTGCTTCGGGAAGCACTTCTGGTTCGCAGCTTCGCAGGAAATGAAGCCGCTCGCTGATCCGATCGACAATGTCCGCGAGGACGCGATTGCCCGAACCGTTCGCCAGTAGTGAGAACGCCGCCGCAAGACGATCGGCATATTCGTTGCCTATGAACACGGGCCCGTCCTCCGTCGGCAAGCGCCAGTTTGCGGTGTTGGCCGTTTTCAGCAAGGCTGAATTGACGTCCAGAAGATCACGCAATCGTTGTTCGGTTAGAGGCGGCACCCGAAAACCTTCACCGGGCGTCAGATCGACCAGGCCCTCCCCGACGAGCTGATTGAGACTGTCGCGTACCGGCGTCATGCTGACCCCGAAGTCTTCGGCGAGGCGCATGGCCTCGAGTTTCGCACCGCCTGGCCACAAACCTTCCATCAGCGCACGCTTGAGACGGCGGTAGGTCGGTTCGAGAACATGGGCCGGGCTCATGGTTGGCTGCGTTGCGCCTCGGCAAAGTCGCGTACGGCGGCTTGCTGGTCGGGCCGAAGCGCATCGGTCGCTTGCGGGTATTCAGGCGTATCGCCGCGGAGAAGTATCGAAGGGCACTGTCCCTCGTAGTTGCCGAGATTGGGGCGGTGCTGGGTATATCCGGCAAGCTCGGCCAGTTCGGGCGAAAACCGGCGTGCTACCTCCGGAGGATAGGCGAGCCAGTTGTTCTCGTACGGCTTCAGCCAGCCCAGGCTGTACCCGATGACGACGCCGCGCCGGGCCGCATCGGTGCGGTTGGGACCGGCGCCGTGCACGGTCGAACCGAGAAAGCAGATGGCATCGCCAGGTCGGGCCTCGGCGACGACCGGTGCACCGAGCTGCCCGAGGTCCTCGACGACGGCCTTGTGACTGCCTGGATAGATGCGCGTCGCGCCGTTCATCGCCGTGAAGTCCGTCAGCGGCCAGATGACGTTGAGGAGATACTCGTGCTCACCTTTGTGCGCAGGCCACATGTCATCGTCACGATGCGGGAATTGCTCGATCTCGCCAGGATGGATTGCGATCGCCTGTGCGACATTGAGCTGTATGCGCTCGCATGCGCTGCCGAGAATCGCCCGGGCCAGTTCGAGGACGAGGGGTTGCAGCGCGAGGTCCGCGGCACGGCGCGACCTGCGCAGCAGGCTCCCGAAGCGCTTGGTGCGGTAACCGTAGAAATCGCCATTGCCCAACGGCGCTGCATCGAAAGCTGGGGCAAGGTCCGTATCGAGTGCCGCGACGCTTTCGCGGGGCAAGAGATCACGAATGATGCAATAGCCGTCCGTCTCCAGCTGGTCGAGCCAGCGCGAGGCCGCCGCGCCGCTCACGACGCCACCTCCAGCGATGCGCCGCCACAGTGATGAGAACCGGCGCGATAAATCCCGTTGCGCGCGAGATCGGAGGGTGTCGTGCGATCGATGGCGATCTCGAATGCGACCAGGCACTCACCGGCCACATTCAACTCGGGTCCCAGCGAGCGGCATTGCCAGCCGAATTCGGCGATCTGGCGATGCCAGCCCGGCGGGGCGACAGCCGTGTAGCCCGAAAGTCCCGTCGCGAGCGCATGATCGACCAGCGCGGTGACCAACTGGTTGCGCACTTCCCTTCGCTCGGAACGCGAAAGCGTCGGTTCGATGCAGAACCGGGTGATCTCCTTCAGGTCCGACCGCGCGGGAACCGGACCATCGCAAAGACAGGAGAATAAATCCCCGAGAATATGCGGGCGATCGGTTCGCAGCAGACGCGCCGACGCCCGGTGGCCGTTCTCGTCGTCGGTGAGGATCAGATAGTCAGCATCGGGCGTGTCGAACTGATCGAGCTCGTAGGTGTCCGCCAGGACCGGAACATCCCATTTGAGAATATCCACGAACACGCGCTTGCGGGCTTCGAACATGGCGCGAAACACGGCATCGGGAGGACACGATCCACTGGTTTCCGGGAACGTCTGCATGATAGCCACCTGACAGCTGAACAAGTGGTGGCAACTGAGCAGACGCGCGCGGACGCCAAAATCCCAAGAACTGGGGATGGGCCATTCGGGCCTTCTAGGCCCTTTCGCCTCTTGTCACCGCTGGCGGGCCCCCGCGCCTATCACGCCATCGAATGATGTCGGAAAAGCCGATCAGGCCATCGAACAGCGCAGCGACGATCAACGATTGCTTGCAGTGCACCTGGTAGCGTTCCCGCGCCGCCTTGAGATGCTGGATGACGGTTTCGGTCCCGATTCCCAGGATCGTCGCGGTTTCGGAAGCCGTCTTTCCTCGCGCCACCCACAGGACGCATTCGCGTTGCCGGTCGCTGAGTATCGGCACGGTGTCCTCGCGGCGCGACGCATCCAGCCCGAGCGCGCAGGTCAGGGCCAGCGTCCCCACGATCTCGGCGACCGCGAGCCGGCATTGCGGCAACTTGCGATCGGGGCAGACCGCAAAAGTGCAGGTGCCACGCGCGAGGCCCGGCAAATGGCGCGGCACGGTGTATCCATCACCGATTCCGCACTCCCGGCCAACCGCCAGCATCTGGCGATCACCCCGTGTCAGCGGGATCAACTCCTCCATGGTGCCCCAGGCAAAACCGATGAAACTCTTGTCGCAGGCTCGGCGCACCGGGTCCTGGCCGGCCAGATCGAAGCCGAGGTAGACCTTGGCCCATTCATCCGGATAGTCGTGAAGCAGGAGGCCGGGCGCCTCGCACGACCCGGAGCGCAGCTCGAGCGAAAGCGCGAAATGATCGAACCCCAGACGGCGGGAGACCAGCGCGAGCGACCGGTCTAAATCGGTGTCCGTGCGCACATTGATTAGTTCGGAAGCGAATTCCTCCGCGAAATGAGCATACATAGTCCCGTCCGACCCGCGGGGGCGCAATCCAACGCGCCGCCGCCCGATCGCCTGCTGGATGCCGCGCCGAAGGTTCCATGCCCCCGGCAACGGCTGCTGCTGTCGCGCCCCCCCCTGAAGGTTCCGCTTTTGGCGACGCCGAACGATAGGCCCGGCGAGAAGATCATAACGTGTTGCTTGCATTTGAAAAGCCACGGGAAGTGTACCTCGTCCAGCCACGAGAACCGTCAGCGCAGCTTGTCGCCGGTATCGCGGCCACCGCTGTGTCGATCGCCCAAAACGGGGCGCATGGAACCCCTCAGGAGATCGCGATAGCCGGTCGCCATCATGCGCCGCGCCTCGGCAATCAGGCGCTGGGCCTGGCGCCGATGCGAGGATGTCTTCCATTCGATCGCGCGCTCGTGCTCGAGGCCGGAACACATCAGATCGCGCACGATGTGCCGAACCGTTGGTGGTTCGCTGGAAGGCTGCTGCATCCGGTCGAGGATCGCGAGCAGGAGAGACAGGCGGTGTCTCTGGTACGCGGTGGGCCTCAGCGCCGTGCGCGAACCGACAGCCTGCCGACTTCCGGGATCGTGAAACGCGCCGAGCGCGGCAAGACGGACGGGGAGCGAGCCATCTCCCGGGACGAAATAGCCGTCACGTTTGGGCGTATGCAAAATCAGGAGACGGTGCCGCGCTCGCGTGCCCGCCAGCACCATGTGGCGCCCCGCTTCGGTCTCGGCTTCGACCATTATCGTTCGCGCAGTAAGCGCGGTCTCGAAGCCCATTTCACGCGTCCCTGAGTGTTCGACCAGGATGACACTGGGATTGTGGTCGGCGCGCCAAAACGCCGGGCAGACATCGGCTTCCCGGCCGGGATCGACGAGAAAATTCGAGGCCCCACGAACGCGCACATCGCCTTGCGGCGAGGGATTGCGTCGCGCCGTTATTCCCGCTGTGGAAGCGGACGAACTGGGCGCGATACTCCGGATTGCGCCGCAGGAATTCCTGCGCGAAATCCGAATAATCGAAACCCTCATAGCGGCATTGCCACTGAGATGTGCGGACCATGGAGCCCCTCCTTTCAAGGGTCTGGCTACCGCAACGGTTCGACCCGCAGCATTCTCATCTGCGGGCAGGAGCCTCCCCAGAACTTGTAATGCCGGCGCGAGAGCTCGGATCACTCCGGACCATAGGCCCGCAAGAGGAAAACATCGGGTATGGAGGAGAGGCGACTTGCATGACCCATTGCGATTGGGCACGATTGGCTGGCGCGCCCCGAATTGCTGGCAACGGACGCGTGGATAGTTCCGCCAGACATCATGCACGCCGGTCCGGTCGCGGCCCGGCGGCCGATCCGGTCAAGGGACGTTGCTACGTCCCGAACGGCGGCACAGCCCTGGACTCCGCATCCGGCTCACGCTGACGAGCCCGCAGATGCGGTCGCCTGCTCCCGCTGAGCATGACCGATCTTGCTGCCGGAACCCGGCACCACGCTTCTCAATCCCGTTCCTCGTCGTCATCGCCAGGCACCCGGTCGTCGCTTCCGCGCGACCACGTGCTCGAGGCGCTGTTCCGGAACGAACGGGCCGGGGTGCTTGCCTACCTGAAACGCAAGGTCGGTCCCGAACACGCCAGCGATCTTGCGCAGGAAGTCTTCGTGCGCGCGGCAGGCAGCGCGCAACTGCAGGACCTGCGCAACCCGGGTGGCTTTCTGCGATGTATCGCGAAGAACCTGGTAATCGATTTCGATCGGAGGCGCCGCCGCCGGATCGTGACCCTGCCGTTCACCGACAATGTCGATGGCGCCAGTCTCGCGTGCCAGGATGAGGGCTTGCACGCGGTGGAGACCAAACAGCTGGTCGAGGCAGCGCTGGCGGAACTGCCGGCGAGGACAGCGCGGGTGTTCGTGATGAGCCGCTTCGAGGAGAAGACCTACCGGGAGATCCATCTCGAGCTCGGTGTCGGGAAATCGACGGTCGAATACCACATGACGAAAGCTCTCGCCCACCTGCGCCGTGAGCTCGCCGACGAGAGCTTCTGAGGCCCGACCCGAATTAATTTCGTGTGAAACTAGGGTGCCAGCCCATCCGTGCGTCAACCCCTGCAACGGCGAAGCCAGAACGGCACGCCGGGATCGAACAGGGAGATCAGGATGATGCTGAAAGCAAGGGGGCTGCCCGCTCTCCTCGCGGGCACGGCGCTCGCCGTATTTGCCACGCCGCTTCGTGCCCAGACGGACGAGCAGCCCGACGCGAAGCCCGACGACGCGGAAGCCTCTCAGAGCGACACCATTGTTGTCACAGGTACGCGGATTCGCGGCGCACGGGTGGTCGGCGAGACCGTTTCCGTCGATCGAGAGGCCATAGTGGAAGCTGGCCAGATAGATCTCGGCGAAGCTATCCGCTCGCTGCCGCAGAATTTCTCGGGCGGCCAGAATCCCGGAGTCGGCTCGGGCGCCGGCCTCGTCAACAGCAACGTCAATTCCGCATCGAGCGCGAATCTGCGTGGCCTGGGACCGGATGCGACCCTGACCCTGCTCAACGGTCACCGCCTGCCCTACGATTCCGCTTTCGCGGGGGTCGATATCTCGGCCATTCCACTTGCCGCAGTCGACCGGATCGAGGTCGTCCCCGACGGCGCCTCGGCGCTTTACGGTTCGGACGCCGTCGGGGGCGTGATCAACGTTGTTCTGCGCCGTGACTTCGAAGGTGTCGCGACGTCGGGACAAATCGGCGCTAGCACCTCGGACGGAAATTTCCGCCAGCAGGCCGACATCATCGGGGGCACACGGTGGTCCGGGGGCGGCGTTTTTATCGCCTACGATTTTGCCAACAACTCCGCGATCAATGCCGCCGACCGGTCGTATGCCGCTTCGCTCGATCCCGATACCACGCTCTATCCGGCTCAGCGCCGGCACGCGATCACGGTCTCGGGCCATCACGTATTCGCCAGCGGGGTCGAGATCGCGCTCGACGCGCTTTATTCCAACCGGCGCTCGACCCAGGTTGCCGCGAGCCCCACTCTCCGGTCGGTAGGCGAGCCGACGGTCGAATCTTACACCTTCGCACCCTCGGTCAAGTTCGACCTGTGGTCGGGCTGGCGTGCTTCGGTGGTCGGCGTGTTCGGGCGTGATCGCACGAATTACCGCACTGTTTTTACTCGACCGGGCATGCCGGTCAGCGTCACCGAAGGCTGTTTCTGCAACGAAATGTATTCGCTCGAGGCCGGCGCCGAAGGCCCGCTCCTCGCGTTGCCCGGCGGCGATGTCCGGCTTGCGGTAGGCGCTGGACTTCGAAGCAACAGGCTCGATTTCACCCGCGTCTCCGGCAGCAATGTGGTCCAGGCTTTCAACGAAGTGCAGCGCGCCAGATTCGCCTACGGCGAGTTGTTCGTGCCCATCGTCTCGTCAGCCAACGCCATGGCCGGGATCGAAGAGCTGAGCCTGTCCGCGGCCGCGCGCTACGAGGACTACCCCGGCCTCGACCGGCTCACCACTCCGCGACTGGGGTTGGTTTATGCTCCGGTCGCCGGCCTCCGTTTGCGTGCCACCTGGGCGCGCTCCTTCAAGGCACCGACGCTCTACCAGCGGTTCATTCCCTACCAGACGATCCTGCTTCCGGCGGCCGCCTTCGGCGCTGGCCCCGGAACCGTTCTGTACACGAGCGGCGGCAATCCTGACGTGACGTCCGAACGCGCGCGCAGCTGGACGGCAGGATTCGACGTCAGCCCACCCGCGCTTCCCGAGCTGACTATGTCCGCTACATGGTACGACATCCGCTACAAGGATCGCGTGGTATCCCCGATCGCGGGATCGATTGCCGCCGCCTTCCATGACCCTGGGTTTGCGGATCTCATCGACTTCTCGCCCGATCCGGGACGGCTCGACGGGTTGATCGCGGGATCGTTGAATGGGCTCGAGAACTTCTCGGGCGGCCCATACGATCCTGCGAGCGTGGTTGCGTTCGTCGACAACCGGAACATCAACGTGGCCGTGTGGGCAATCGAAGGGCTCGACGCGCGCCTCGCATGGAATCAGCCGCTGGGCAAAGATCGTTCATGGGGGGTCGAGATTTCGGGTAGCTGGCTCGACAGCAAGCAGCAGCTGACCGCGGACCTGCCCGAGGTCCAGCTCGCCGGAGTAGTTTTCAATCCGCCGCAATACCGTGCCCGGGCCTCGGCGCGCTTCGCAGCAGGCGGCTTCACGGCCAGCGCGGGCGCGAACTACATCGGCCCGCTAGTCGATCGCCGGTTTGCTGTCGAGCAACGGCTCGAACCAGGCGTCACATTCGATTTGGGCCTCAGCTACGATATCATCAGAGGCGATGGCAGGGACCCGGGCCTGAGCATTGCGATCAACATTCAGAACCTGTTCGACCACGAACCGCCGCTCATCGGGCAAACCGGCCCTACAGATACACCCTACGACTCCACCAATTATTCGCCGATCGGGCGGTTCGTGTCCTTCGGCATCCGGAGGCAATGGTGAGCGGGTTGCTCGCGGCGGCCGCGCTCGCCAGCAGCATCGTCCCGGTGGTCGACCTGCCGCCGGAAGGCGATCCGTGCGCCGCCGCCTCGGACCGGTCGCACGGCACTGAAAATGCCAAGAGTGCTCGTTTCACTCTCGACGATCAGGTCCGTCTGGTCGACATTGGTCGCCGCGATCCGCGCGGAGCGAGTGCCGAATTCGCCGTGTCGCCCGACGGCTCGCGCGTGGCGGTGAGCCTCAGGAGTGCGGACCCGGACACCAACCGCTATTGCCTCAGGCTGGTCGTTGTGGCGATGGATGGAAGCGGGCTTCAGATCCAGATCGATCAGGGCGGAGAATTCATCCGCGACGATTTCGGGCTGCGGGATTTCTCCTTCGTCAAGGCCGGTTACGGCCGGCTCAATCCTCCGCGCTGGTCACCGGACGGATCGCGAATCGCCTTTCTCAAGCGGCTTGGCGGCTCGACACAGGCGTGGATCGTGGCGGCAGACGGGAAGACGGCCGCGCGCCAGGTCTCCTTCCTGCCGGATGACGTGGACAGCGTCGCCTGGGCCCCTGGCGGAAACGGGCTGGTGGTCGGGACGCGCCCTGGCATCCGTCGCAAAGCGGAGGCGATCGCGAAGGAGGCGCCGCAAGGCTTCCTGTTCGACGAGCGCTTCTCCCCGAATCTCGCCCGACGCCCTATTCCGACCGGCGATGTGGCCACCCGCTACCAACTGGTCTCCCTCGCTAACGGGCATGCTCGTCCCGCCACCAGCGAGGAACTCGCCCGGCTCGTTCCCGAACCGCCGGTCGGCGTTCCCGCGCGAGCGCGGGCATTCGTCAAAGGACCGGATGGGTACGCGGCGTGGATCGAGCCAAAGGTCTCCGATCAGCTCCTGAGCGCCACGCGCCCGATAATTGCGAGGCCGGACGGCAGCCGCATCGCGTGCGATGCGAAGGACTGCGAAGGATTGCACAGCCTGTGGTGGTCGGCGGACGGCAAGTCCGTGCTCGGGTTGCAGTGGACAGGTTGGGCGACGAGCCAGACCGCGATCTGGCGGTGGGACCTCGCCAAGGACCGTCCTCGTCGCATTCTCGTGACGGACGACATGCTGATCGGGTGCATGCCGGCCGGCAACGAAGTCCTCTGCGCACGTGAAGGCGCCGACCGCCCGAGGCGGCTGGTCGCGATCGATGCCCGCTCTGGCAGCGAGCGTGTGATTTTCGATCCCAACCCGCAGTTGCTCGGAAAAACCTTCGGGCGCGTGCGGCGGCTGCACTTCACCGATCCCAACGGTATCGAAGGGTTCGCCGACCTCGTGCTACCGCCCGATCACCGCCCCGGCGAGAAGCACCCGCTGATCGTGGTCCAGTACCGCTCAGACGGCTTCCTGCGGGGTGGCACCGGAGATGAAGTCCCGATCCACGTCCTGGCGAACCGCGGGTTCGCGGTGCTGAGCTTTGCCAGGCCCTATCCCAAGCAGCCGGCGGCTGCGGCGAAGAGCGATGATGAACTCGTCAGAAGCAGTCGTGTCGACTGGTTATCCCGCCGCGTCGTGCAGGCATCGCTCGAGACAGCGATCGACTTGGCGATCGAGTCCGGTGCGGTCGATCCCGACAGGATGGGCATCAGCGGCTTCAGCGATGGCTCCTCGACGGTCCAGTGGGCCCTGATAAACTCATCGCTGTTCAAGGTCGCCACGATGGGGTCGTGCTGCGAAGATCTGTTCTCGTTCGCCTATGCCGCCGGACCGCGCTTCGGACAGCTAATCCGAACGCCCGGTTACCGGTTCTTCGAGACCGGCTCGGAGGAGGATTGGAAGCCCATGTCGCTGATCCTCAATGTCGACAGGATCCGTACACCGATCCTGATCCAGGCTGCCGACAGCGAATACCAGAGCGGTCTCGACGTCGTGACGACATATGCGCTGCGGGGGCGCCCGATGGAGCTGTTCGTGCTTAACGGCGAAACCCACGTCAAATGGCAGCCCGCCCACAGACAGGCCATCTACCGGCGCTCGGTGGACTGGTTCGAATTCTGGCTGATGCACACAATGGACTGCGATCCCGGGAAGGAAGAGCAGTACCGGCGCTGGAAAACCATGGCCGGCGCACCGCCGTCCGAAGCCCTTGCATGTTCCACGCCCGCTCAGGTCCACGATCGCGCCCAGTTCTCAGCTTCGGCAAGATCGAGCAGGCGGTAGATGATCGAATCTCTTGTGGTGATATCGGTTGCGAGCGCCTGCTCGACCTCCTCCCTGTCGATGATACCGTTGCGCTCGAGAAGACCGCCCAAGAGGCGTTCACGCAGGACGATTCGATGGTGATCGAACGCGCGCCGTATGAAGCTGTCCGGTCCAGCTTTGGAGGTGCGGGCCAACAGTTCCTGGGGGAGCAAGCCGGAGAGTGCGGTCCGGACGATGGCGCGATTGATGCCGCCTTCGAACCAAAGCCAGGTCGGCATCCCAAGACAGAATTCGAGGATCGGCTGGCTCATGAGCGGCGAGAAGCGACGCGGTCCCACGCCCAGACCATGGATGCGATTGCGGGTGCGCATGATCAAGTCGAGGTGATCACGCTTGCCGGACTGCCTGCCGAAATCGAGCCCACGCCACGAAGGTATGAGGTCTGATCCGGCTTGCGCGGATCCGTCTGCGGCCAAAAGGCGGGTGTCAGCGGGACGGTCTCCCGCTGCGCCGCGGCGCAGGCGCCGTAGACTTGCTCGCGCCATAGTCGAGATATCGGCTTCGGTAGCCCGGCACATGGCAACGAGCGTCTCGAAGACGCCGCGCCCAGGACCCTCGGCGTACAGCCGATCGACAACCGGGGCGGCCGAGTGCAGGAAACAGAACATGTTGTCGCCGCCGTTCCCATCGAAGACGACATCGGCTCCCAGTTCATGCGCGCAATCGGCGAGCATGGCATCGATGCTGGCGACGAATGATCTGCGGCTGGGGCGTGGCATGCCTTGCGACGCAGGCGATATCGGATCGAAACCGGCCGGATCGTAAATTCGTCCGGTCCACTTCGCACCCAGGCTGTTTGCCAGCAGCGCGACATAGGCGCGCTCGTCCCCGCTGCGGTCGGCGGTCGAGAGCGTTGCGCAGCTGAAGTCTTTCGCACCCTCGGACAGCGCTGCGCAGATGAGAGAGGAATCGACGCCGCCGGATGCAGCAACAGCGACCGATCCAAGCGCATCCGTCCATGCGCTTGTCACTTCGATCGCGGTTTCGCGCAGGTTACGAGCGGCAGCATCAAGGTGAGGGTATGGTGCGCGCGGAAAGAAGGCGGAGGGAGTCCAGATCGGCTGTGTTCGATTTTCCTCCGGGAAGTGCAATGCTCCGGGAACGAGTTCCTCGATCCCGGAGAGGCAGGTTTCCTGTGTTCGTAGCTCGGGATGGGCCAGGAAGCGCCGCAGCGCATTCCACGCAACGCCACTCGATTCGCCCGTTACACGAGCGAACAGGCGCGGATCGGAGGTCGCGACAAAGTGGGTAGGCGTCTTGCTGTAATAGACGGGGAATAGCCCGCTCGGATCGCTCATGAGAGCGAGTTCGTCGCCGGGCAGTCGCAGGATGACGAGATAGGCTCCCCAGAACTCGCCAACGAGCCGATAGGCGGCCTCGAGCGCCGAGGAGGCAACGGCTTCCAGCCCATCCTTGACCCGTTTCGCGCCATCCCGCCGAAAGAGGATACCGATAGCGTGTCCGGCTTGTCCCAGGTCTACAGCGGGCGTGTCCTCACCGATCCAGAGTCGCGGACCGCCCGCCAGCAGCCGGCGGGGGTCGGGTTCAATTCTTAGCGAGTCGCCAGGCATCGTCACGCTTCGGCACGGCAGCGCCAGAATGAACGGAGCCGTGGTCATACGATCAGGATCGGCGTGAAGCGCAGAACTTCCTCCACGCTGTCGTTGAGGACTTGGTCCTCGTGCTGGGCCCAGCTGTGTGCGCCGAACGGGCTGGTTCTCACTCCTATGACGAGTTGCGCGGCCAGGCCGTCTCGGGCCAGTCGCAGCGCCAGGGCCATCGATCGGGGCAGGCAGCGGTCGGCGGCGCTGCGTAGCACGCGGGCGTGCTGGAATGCGCGAAGGGTGCGGTCGAGCTTTTCAGATCTTTGCACCCCGGTGACGACGCTGCCCTGCGCATCTCGCAACGTCAGCAGCAGGTGATAAAGGGATCCGGTGACCAGGCGGCGCTCGACCCTCGTTTGCCACCAGATCGCCGCCGCAATGTCCGCCAGATTGAAAGGGCCGCGTGCGATGGACTGGGACGTGTGCGCTGGAGGCCGCCAGCCGTCCCTGACAGGAAATATCGACGGCTGGTGGCGCGACTCTTCTTCTGGGTTATCGAGAGCTTGGCGAAATGCGATTTCTCTGTCGGACGAAAGCTGGAAATACCGATCAGCTCTCACGTCAAGAAATACCAAGCGACCATCGCATTCGCACCAGGCGAGGCTGTCTTTCATTCGATTCGAACTTCAACGAACACGAGGACGCGGAGCCAAGCAGGCTCCGCGTCCCGATGATCTCACTCTTCGATGAGACCGGGAATGTACCGGAGCTGGCCGGCATCGGCGTCGATCTCGAACACCGCGTCACCCTTCGTCTCGACGGATGCCTGTCCGAGGTCGATAACCTCGCCTTCGACGAATTCGAAATCCTTCATCTCACTCTCCTGTCGTTGGTCCGCGACTCCACTTGCCGCAGACCAAGACTGGAATGGCGAAAATGATCATGCCAATTTATAATGTAATTATAATCGTCGCACGGCCGCGAAGCGCGACCGGGCGATGGAAACACCCGTTGGCGAGTGCCGCGATACCTTTAGCTTGATGCCTGGACATGCGCATCGACGCCCGGTCGCAGGGAATTTCATTCCCGGGTCGCGATCTACGATTGAAAAAGCCGGGAATGCAAGTGGCTTTGTATAACAGGACTTACACATCGAGGTCACGCGACCCGTATCGTGATCGTGCGCGCGCTCTATTCTTCCTTCCGCGACAGCGATCGGGCTCGGGCGAATTCTCGGTCGCCGGCGATGAAGCGCTCGAGCATGGGCGCCACGAGGTCGCCCGGCTTGGGCGCGTCCTTGGCCACTCCGCCGTTGAGCACGATGGCGTATTCGATGAGTTGGCGATGAAGGCGCGCGGGGATCTCGATCGACAACCGGACAGGCTTTTCGTCGGTGACATCGGACAGCTTCAAACGGGTCACGATCCGCTCTCCAGCACGATGTCGTGCGTCACCAGCACCCTCACAGGGTAGCCGGGACGGATGGTGAGCGTGGGGCGAACATTGAGTTCGCGGGATACGACCTGTTCGCCCGCCCGGCTTACGCTGTCCTCGCTGCCGCGGCGCAGCGCGCGGACAAGATCGCTGTCCCCCCCTGCCCCGAGTTCGCCACCGATGCCGAGCAGGGTCGAGACCAGCGCCGCCTTCACCACGCCGCCCCAGTGATAATCGACGCCGTCCTCGAGCCCGGCGTACCCCGCGGGATCGGCGGCCGGCTGGCGTTCGAGCACGATCGAACGCCCATCGGGGAGGATCAAGCGGTTCCATGCCAGCAGCACGCGGCGCTGGCCAAAGCCGACATCGGATTGGTAGTCGCCGATCAGCCGCGCGCCCTGCGCGATCAGCAAGCGCCGCCCCGTCACACTGTCATAGACGTTTTGCGTCACCTGCGCGGTCACGAGACCGGGCTGGTCGGACCGGATCCCGGTTATGAGCGCTGCGGGAATGATCGAACCCGCTTGCAGGACAGCTGCCGTTGGCGCCGCCGCGAGCCGCTGCATCGAAGTCGTCCTGCGTTCGGCGGACCGGTCGAGAAACGTAGTGGGTGCCGATGGGGCGATTGTTCTTGCTCCCGGGTCAGCCTCCCGTCCGACGTCGGCCCCTGCTTTCACCAGGCTGGCGGGCTGCGCCCCGCCGCCGAAGAACAGGCGGCTGCCCCGTGCCGCTTCGCGCTCCTGCGCGATGCGCTGACGCGCGGCCTCCCGCGCGCTGATCGCTCGCGATTGCGGGGCGGACCCAGGGCCTACGGGCGGAAGCGCGGCGATGGCGCCGCGATCCTGCGCCTCGAGGATCGGCTTGCCGAGATCACCGGGCAACCGCGGCCCGAGCCTGGGCACCTGCGAATAGTCCTGGGGCGCCGACGCGAGGCCGTCCGCGACAGCTGTGCCTTCGGTGTTGACCAGTTCCTCGTCCTGTTCGTGCGACGCCGGCCGGAGCGCGAACAGCAAGGCTCCGCCCACGAGGGCCAGTCCGGCGGCGCTGGCGATGCCGATGGCCTTGCGTGACAGCCGCACCACGCGCGGTCCTTCCCCGCGAAGTTTCACGATCGCTTCCGCATCGTCGGGTTGCCGGTCGGGAGGGTCCTCGCTCATGACGGCTTCCGCGCACGGTTGGCGATCTTCACCCGCACCTGCTTGCGGCCGGCGCCCAGACGCAATTCGGCTCTGTCGAACAGGCGATCGACGATGATGTAGCGGCCCGACACCCGGTAGTTGGCGAGCTCGGCCTCGCCGTCCTCGCCGACGATGAAGAAGGGCGGCATCTCGCCCTGCGCTACTTCGGGGGGAAACTCGATCAGCGTCCGCCGTCCGTCGTCGAAGACGCGAACCGGCCGCCAGTCCGGGTGATCGCCGGACAAGCGATAGGCGAAGCTCAGGTCTTCGAGCGCAAATCCATCGGCGACCGGCGCGGCCCGTGCGGTCTCGGTTTGCGCCTTGCGCAGCGCGATCAGCTCGTCTTGCGGATAGATCCAGCTGACCGAGGCCATGTAGATGCGCGGATTGGCGCGCAACTCGACATGATAGGTGCGCCGGTCGGTGTTGATCACGAGATTGGTGGCGATATCGGGCCGGGTCGGCTTGACCAGGATATGCACGCGCGCGCTTGCGCCGCTGCCGCTGATCGTGTCGCCGATCATCCAGCGCACGGTATCGCCCGCGGCAACCGGCCCGGGCCCGACCAGAGTCTCGCCCTCCTGCAAGGCGATATCGGTCACCTGCCCCGGCCTGGTGTAGACCTGGAACAGCGCGCCTTCGTTATAGGCATAGCGCTGGATGGCATTCTGAAATCCGGCATTGTCGGGCTGGACGCGGGCGGCAGCGTTCGCCGCTCCCACCTGCCCCTCGGGGTCAGGGGCGGGGGAGCGGCGCGCGGCAGCGGAGGAAGACTGCCGCGAAAGAAGGAGGCGTGTGCCGGCGCCATGGTGGCCCCCGCTCAGCGCCGCCAAGGAAGCCCGCGCCTGGGGAGCGGGCGTGGCGACCACCGGCGAGGCGAATCCAAGGACGGATGCAGCGGCGAGACACGAACGAAGCGGGATTTTCGAGAACGACATCAGCCGAGCTCCTTTGACCAGTTGATGGAAGTGACGAAGATGCCGAGCGGATTGCGGGTCAGCGCATCGGGATCGCGCGGTGGCTGCACCGCGATGCCGAGGATCGCGGTCCAGCGGCTGGTCTCGGCGAGCGCGCCGTCGCGGTAACGCCGCTCGACCCAGGCGACGCGGAAGCTCTTCGGCGAAGCGCGGATCACGCTGGTGACCTCGACCGCCACCTGTTCGCGGCCGACCATGGCGAAGGGATCGTTGGCGCGGGCGTACTCGTTGAGCGCGAGCGCGCCGCGATCGCTCGCAAAGTCGTAGGCGCGCAACCAGTTCTCGCGCACGACGATCGGGTCGTCGGGTATCGACCGGACGTTCTCGATGAAGCGCGCGAGATGGAAAGCGATCTGGGTATCGCTGGGCGTAAAACCGGCATCAGCGGGAGCAACGCTGCGCGCTTCGCCCAGCTTGTCGACCTCGACGACCCAGGGCACGATCGTCCCGCGCGCGTTCTGCCACAGTAGACCGCCAGTCAGGATGGCAGAGAGACCGAGCGCCCCGAAGAACGCGTAGCGCCAGCTTTTCGCCTGGACGCGCGCCGAGCCGATGCGGTCGTCCCAGACCTGCGCCGCGCGCTGGTAAGGGGTCACGGGCTGCGGCGTCTTGCCGTACCGGATCGAAGGGCGTTTGAACATTTGCCGTCAGTCCTTTTCTCGTGTGTCGATCGAGGCGCCTGCGCCGTGTCCGTCGCCGGCGCGCACGGTGTGCGCGGCGAGCGAGGCAGAGTGGCCGAGGCTCTGGCGCTGCTTCATGGATCTGGCCCAGGATGGCGGGCCGTCGCTGGCGGCTGCCTGTCGGCTGTCGGAGGACGAGGAACCGGGGGCCGGCACGATACGCCCGCCCATGTGACCGACCGCCGAGCGCGCACCCTCCCGGAAATTGCCTCGGGCGCTGTCGGTCGCGGCGCGCAGCGGTGACATCGCCGCGCCGCCCGCGGCGCGGCCGACACCGGCCATGCCGCCCGCGACAGCGGCTCCACCGCTCCTGCCCGCCGAGCCCGTGGCATAGGCCATTGTCGCACCGCCGGCCGCGCGCGAGGTTCCGCGCGCGACCGAAGACGCCGCGCTGGCGACGGCGCCGCTGGCCAGTTTGGCTCCGGCGACGCCGCCAACCGCTGCACCACCTGCGAGAAGGGCAGTCCCGGCCGCCGCGCCGGCACCAAGCTGCGGCCCGCCTGCGACGATTCCGTTGGCGATGCCGGGGCCGAAGATGCCGAGACCGAGCAGCGTCAGGCTGGCAAGCACGATGGCCAGGGCATCCTCGATCGTCGGATCGCCCGGGATAGCGCTGGTGAACTCGGCGAAGAGGGTCGAGCCGATCCCGATGATGACGGCCAGGACGAGCACCTTGATGCCCGAGGAGACCACGTTGCCGAGCACCCGCTCGGCCATGAAGGCGGTCTTGCCGAACAGGCCGAAGGGAATGAGCACGAAGCCCGCGAGCGTCGTCAGCTTGAACTCGATCAGGGTGACGAACAGCTGGATCGCGAGGATGAAGAAGGCGATGATGACCACCGCCCAGGCGACGAGCAGGATGATAATCTGCAGGAAGTTCTCGAAGAAGCTCACATAGCCGAGCAGGTCTTGCATCGATTCGAGCAGCGGCCAGGCGGCATCGATGCCGACCTGCGCGACGCGCCCGGGCTGCAAAAGGTCGGCAGCGCCAAGCCCCGAGCCGCTAGCCTTGAGGCCGAGCCCGGCAAAGCTGTTGAACACGATATTGGCGAGCGCGCTCCAGTTGCCGATGAGATAGGCGAATATCCCGACGAAGAGCGTCTTCTTCACCAGCCGGGCGATGATGTCGTCCTGCTCGCCCCAGCTCCAGAACAGGGCGGCCAGCGTCACGTCGATCACGATCAGCGTGGTCGCGATGAACGCGACCTCGCCCGAGAGCAGGCCGAAGCCGCTGTCGATGTAGCGCGAAAACATCGCGAGGAAGCGATCGACGACGCCGGTCCCGCCCATCTCAACGCTCCCCGCGCATCGGGGGAGAACCAACGGCCGGATCGGGCCGAACCGATTCCTCATCCAGCGCGGAATAGGCATCGGGACGCCTGGCACCGAAGAAGCGTCGCCGCTTCTCGATCCAGGCCGCCCGGCAATCGGGCGAGGACAGCGCCAGCTCGCCCATATTGGAACACGCTCTGAGACGGGCGGGCAGCGGGTCGCCATCGGGCACCCAGACACCAACAGCCGTCTCGACGCGCGGTTCGGGCTCCTCGCGCAGCTGCAAGAGCGTCATGGCGACCGCGAGACCGACGAAAGCGGCCGCACCGATCCGCGCGATGAGCTTGCCGTCCATGACGGATCAGTCCGATCCGCCGGGCACGTAACGGGGCCGATCGGCGAGAAAGCGCCGGAGCTGTTCGCGCGCCTGGCGCCTGGCCGCCGCGCGGTCGGCCGCGTCGAGCGCCTGCGCGCGGCTCGAGGCCGCCAGCGTTGCCGTCAGATCGGTGAGCTGGCGCGCTTGCAGCGCGAGCAGCTGGTTGCCGGCCTGGGCCGCCTGCATCGCGCCGGTGGCGGACTGGCTGGCGCCGACCAGGCTGCCGATCGCCTCGCGCGAGCCTTCGATGTTTGCGACCGCGCCCGCCTGGACCTTCAGCGCGTCCTCGAAGCCGGCGATGCTGTTCTGCCAGCGCGCCTCGGCGCCTTCGACCATGGCCTGCTGCGACGCGCCGAGCGGGACATTCCTGTATCCGCTCGCAAACGCCGTCTCGATCTCGCGCACATCGTAGGCGATGCGCTGGGCCTGGCTCAGCAATTGCTGGGTCTGGCGGATCTGGTCCTGCAAGGGCTGGAGGATGCTCGTCGGCAGTCGCTCGAGGTTCTTCGCCTGATTGATCAGCGACGTCGCCTGGTTCTGCAGCATGCGGATCTGGTTGTTGATCTGCTCCAGCGTCCGTGCCGCGGTCAGCACGTTCTGGGCGTAGTTGGACGGATCGTAGACGATCCCGCCGAACTGCGCCTGGGCCGGAGTCGATATGACCGTCGCCGCACCGCCGGCGACGAGCGCAGCGCTTGCGGCAAGGGTTCTAAGGCATCTCGACAGCATCATGGGAAGGCTCCTTCGGGTCATCGGGTTGAAAGTTTGGATTGTGGCCGCCTCCGAGCAGTTCGGCCGCCCAGTCGAGACCGCGATGCCGCAGCCAGGCGGCGGCGAAGCCGGAGCGGCCCGCGCTTTGGGCGATGCGCGCGATGGCGAGCTGGTCGCTCTTCGAGGACGCTCCGACGAACGCGAGCGCGACCTCGCCCAGCCCCAGTTCGAACAGGCGGTTGCCGCGCGCGGACTGGCAGTAATAGTCGCGCTTGGGCGTGGCCCGGCTGAGGATTTCGATCTGGCGGTCGTTCAATCCGAACCGCCGGTAGATGCTCAGGATCTGCGGCTCGATCGCGCGCTCGTTGGGCAGGAAGATGCGGGTCGGACAGCTCTCGATGATCGCCGGCGCGATCGCCGAGCTCTCGATATCGGCGAGGCTCTGGGTCGCGAAGACGACGCTCGCGTTCTTCTTGCGCAGGGTCTTGAGCCACTCGCGCAGCTGGCCGGCGAAGCCGGGGCTGTCGAGCACCAGCCAGCCCTCGTCGATGATGATCAGTGTCGGCGAGCCGTCGAGCCGACCCTCGATGCGGTGGAAAAGATAGGAGAGCACCGCGGGCGCGGCGGCCGCGCCGGTCAGTCCTTCGGTCTCGAAGGCCTGGAAGCGCGCTTCGCCGAGCCGCTCGCATTCGGCATCGAGCAGCCGCCCGAACGGCCCGCCGATGCAGTAGGGCGCAAGCGCCTGCTTGAGCGCCTGCGATTGCAGCAGGACAGCCAGGCCGGTCAGCGTACGTTCGGCAATGGGCGCCGTGCCCAGCGATGTCAGCGCCGACCAGAGATGCTCCTTGGTGGCGGGATCGACCGACACCCCTTCGGAGGCGAGGATCGCCTGGAGCCATCCTGCTGCCCAGGCCAGCTCCGCGGGCTCGTCGATGCGCGCCAGCGGCTGCAAGGACACGCCTTCGTCGCTGTCTTCGGAAAGGCTCGAGCCCAGATCCTGCCAGTCGCCGCCGCAGGCGAGCGCGGCGGCGCGGATCGAACCGCCGAAGTCGAACGCGAATATCTGCGCGTCGGCATAGCGGCGGAACTGCATCGCCATGAAGGCGAGCAGCACCGATTTGCCTGCGCCCGTGGGGCCGACGACGAGGCTGTGGCCGACATCGCCGACATGGAGCGCCAGACGGAACGGGGTCGTGCCCTCGGTTCTGGCGTAGAAGAGCGGCGGCGCGTCGAAGTGGTCGTCGCGCTCCGGGCCTGCCCAGATGGCGGACAGCGGGATCATGTGCGCCAGATTGAGCGTCGAGAGGGGCGGCTGCCGGACGTTTGCGTATAGGTGTCCGGGAAGCGAGCCGAGCCATGCCTCGATCGCGTTCATGCCTTCGGTAACGCAGGTGAAGTCCCGGCCCTGGACGACCTTTTCGACCAGGCGCAGCTTTTCGGCGGCGAGTGCCGCGTCCTCGTCCCACACCGTGATCGTCGCGGTGACGAGCGCCATGCCGACATGATCGGCACCCAGTTCCTGCAAGGCCGTATCGGCATCCTCGGCCTTGTTGGCCGCATCGCTGTCGACCAGCACCGAGGCCTCGTTGGTCATCACTTCCTTGAGGATGGCGGCGACCGACTTGCGCTTGGCGAACCACTGGCGGCGGATCTTGCCGAGCAAGCGTGTCGCATCGGCCTTGTCGAGCATGATCGCGCGGGTCGACCAGCGATAGGCAAAGCCCTGCGCGTTCAACTCGTCGAGCAGGCCGGGAAAGGTGGTGTTCGGAAAGCCGACCACGGTCAGGGTACGCAGGTGCGCCGTGCCAAGACGCGGCTCGAGACCGCCGGCAAGCGGCTCGTCGGCGAGCAACGCATCGAGATGCATCGGCGTTTCGGGAACGCGGACACCCTGTGTCCGCGTCGAGACGCAGCCGTGCAGATAGGTCAGCGTCTCGCCGTCATCGAGCCACGCGATTTCGGGGAAGAACCCCTCGAACAGCCGGAGCAGGCGGTCGGAGCGATCGGCAAACCCATCGCGCAGCTCGCGCGGGTCGATGCCTTTCTCCGCCTTCCCTTCGTAGAGCCAGCTTTCGGCGCGCGCGCCGTCTTCGGCGGGCGGAAGCCACACGAATGTGAGGAAATAGCGGCTCTCGAAATGCGCGCCTTCCTCGGCGAACTGCGCGGCGCGCTCGCGCTCGACCAAAGCCGAAGCCGGATCGGGAAAGTCGCATTCCGGATAGCCCAGCGCGGGACGACGCACGGCCTCGACGAAGATGGCCCAGCCCGATCCCAGCCGGCGCAGCGCACTGTTGAGCCGCGCGGTCGTGGAGACGAGTTCGGCAGGGGTTGCACTGTCGAGGTCCGGGCCGCGGAAGCGTGCGGTACGCTGGAAACTGCCGTCCTTGTTGAGGACGATACCCGGCGCCACCAGCGCGGCCCAGGGCAGGAAGTCGCTGAGCCGGTCGGCCTTGTTCCGATATTCGCGAAGCGAGAACATCCGTCAGACCTCGAAATATGCGGGAAAGCGCAGATGCCGCCGCGCGACATCGACGAACTGCGGATCGCGCCGCGCGGCCCAGACCGCGATCACGTGCCCGGCAGCGAAGACGGCAACGCCGGCAACCCACAGCTGCAAGCCGAGCCCGATCGCACCGGCCAGGGTGGCATTGGCGATGGCGAGCCCGCGCGGCGCCCCGCCAAGCAGGATATGCTCGGTCAGGGCCCGGTGGACCGGGACAGCAAAGCCGGGCGGCAAGCTTTCCATCAGACCAGCGCTCCGCCGCCGAACGAAAAGAACGAGAGGAAGAAGGACGAGGCGGCAAAAGCGATCGACAGGCCGAAGACGATCTGGATCAGCCGCCGGAAGCCGCCCGAGGTATCGCCAAAGGCGAGCGCGAGCCCGGTCGCGATGATGATAATCACCGCCACGATCTTGGCCACCGGTCCCTGGATCGATTCCAGGATCGCCTGGAGCGGCGCCTCCCACGGCATCGACGAGCCGGCGGCATGCGCGGGGGCAGCGACTGCCAGTGCGGTAACGCCCCAGACAACGAAGACAGGCAGGCGCGGGCGCGCGCGGAACAGAGCATGGATCACAGGGAGTCTCCTTGGGTTGGGCAAAGGGGCGCGAGCACGTAGTCGCCCCGCGCATTGAGCGGCCGGACCTCGGCCAGTTCGGCAAGCCGCCGTCCCGTACCGTCGCGCACAAGCACGGCGATCACGTCGATGGTCTCGGCGATGAGCGCGCGCGGGACGGTGACCACGCTCTCCTGGATCAGCTGCTCGAGCCGCCGCAGCGTGCCGAGCGCGGTGCCGGCGTGGATCGTGCCGATCCCGCCGGGATGACCGGTGCCCCAGGCTTTCAGCAGATCGAGGGCTTCGGCGCCGCGGACCTCGCCGATCGGAATGCGATCGGGCCGCAGTCGCAACGCCGAGCGAACGAGATCGGACAGCGAAGCCACACCGTCCTTTGTCCGCAGCGACACGAGATTTGGGGCAGCGCACTGGAGCTCGCGCGTATCCTCGATGAGGACCACGCGATCGGTCGACGACGCGACCTCTGCAAGCAGGGCATTGGTAAGCGTGGTCTTGCCGGTCGATGTGCCGCCGGCGACGAGGATATTCCTGCGCGCGGCAACCGCGGCAGCAAGCGCCTCGGCTTGCCGCGAAGCCATGATGCCCGCCGCGACATAATCGTCGAGCGTGAACACGGCGACGGCAGGCTTGCGAATGGCAAAGCTCGGCGCAGCGACCACCGGCGGCAGCAATCCTTCGAAGCGTTCGCCGCCTTCGGGCAACTCGGCGGAAACACGTGGCGCTCCGCCATGCACTTCAGTCCCGACGTGATGCGCCACCAGCCGCACGATCCGCTCGCCGTCGGCAGCGCTCATCGTCCGTTCGGAAGCGCCAAGTCCTTCGCCCAGCCTATCAACCCAGAGACGCCCGTCCGGGTTGAGCATGACCTCGATCACCGACGGGTCTTCAAGCCATGCCGCGATCTCCCCGCCCAGGGCGGTGCGCAGCATGCGCGCGCCGCGCGAGGATGCTTGGGATCGGATCGGAACGACGCTCATGCCCTGCCTCGGAATACCGCGACCGACGGCCGGTCGCGTTCTGAGGCGCATCAAGAAGACAGGATTTCAGGGCACGGCAACAGGAACCCGCTGGCATCGAACGCCAGCGTACAAATGGAACGTCGGGCGTAACGAGCCGCGTTCGGTGGTCCCACCACAAGAAGGCTGGTGGTCCAGGCCGCCAGGTGCGGACTCATCGCGATACGCCATCGAGTGTCCGTGATCGGAGCTACATTGCATTGAGAACAGAATGGCAACATGCTCTCAAAGGGGTAGCTGCGCCAATCCCGCTAGAGTGAAAGACACGGAGGGACCAATGCGATCAACACCGCGAAAATCAGAGCACACTTCCCGCAGCACACTGTCGCAGAAATACGCGCTGGTGAGATTTCCGAATGGCGAGACACGCAGGATGAATGCTGGGCCGGCTGCAGATATCTCAAAGGCGGTGATCGAAGTCTTTGCCCCCACGTTTCTCGGCAAACCAAGCGTCATGTTCTGTAGGCAATCTCGCAACGAGGCAGTCGCCAAGGAAACAGAACTCATCAGGGCAATGGGGCTGACGCCAGCGGCCGAAGAGCTTCTGCCCGAGATTGTGCTGTTCGATGTGGCCCCTGCCGATCCACTGCTCGTGTTCGTGGAAGTCGCTCGTTCCGATGGTGTCATCGACGAAACCCGCACGACGGCGTTGCTGCAGATCGCCCACCAGGCAGGTTTCGCTTCGCAGAACGTCGCGCTGGTAGCGGCCGTTCTCGATCGCGAAGCGGAAAACTCTGGGGAGGCTGCGGGCAGGCTTGCTGGGGGCAGTTACGCTTGGTTCGCGTCCGAGCCCGATAATCTGATGGCGATGCGACCGATCCGCGGATGATGGGAGGCTCCCAAGCAACCTATGCAAGGACGTGCGCAGCTCATCTGTCTTCTTCACTTCGCATCGGGATGCGGCGCATGTTTATTCGTTCCCGACGCCTGCCAAACCCAGGATTAGTCAGATTCTGCGGTTTGGGCTGAAATGGGCCAGGAATCGCCACTTCGCTTCTGCGCAAGAAGGGAGGCGCACTATGTCTCGACTTTGGGTCGGGACTAAAGGGCCGGCCCGGAGAACGGAATGGCAGATTGCGCGCTAGTGCGAATCTTCGCCACCATCAGTCGGACGGATCCGGACGCGCCGCCTCATCGTCGCTGTCGAGCCGATCCTGTCGCCGGATATTGTCCACGAATGCCTGCAGCACGGCGTTCCTATCGCAGAAAATCGTTGCGTCCGCGAAGTGCTGGCGCACCTTTTCCTCTATTTCCGCGACGGTTTGATTTTCAGGATTGCCTTCAGCCCATTTGCGACCAGGATGGACGGTATCGAACGGCGATTTGTTGTTCGCCCGGGTTGTAGCCGCATCGCCGTGCTTGCCGAGCCCGTATAGAATACCAGTCTCATTGTTCCAGACGGGACGAAACATTCGGATGAGATGGCTCTCGGCGGCTGCCTGATATCCTGTCTGGACCGCCAGCGCCCGGCAATCGAAGTCCTTGATCGCTATACCCTCGACCTTCTCGATGTTGCGACGATGCTCATTAAGCCGATCGGCGAGTTTCGTGCCCTGATCGATGGCGGTCTTCGGATTTCCCTTTGGGTCCGCCTTGCCAACATAGATCGGCGTCTCGCTGCCGCTGATGGGTGCGTAGAGAGGATTATCGCCCCTGTAGTAAATCGCGTAGACACCCGAGCCATAAAAGCGCCCCAGTTCAGCCAGAGTCTTCCTATCCTGGGCGACAAGAGCAAGAGCCACGAAGTTGCCGATAAGGCTAGGCTCCGCTGGATCGAAAAATGCGTCGGGCAACTCATTAGGATCGATCTTACGCGTCAACCGCTCCAGCCGGTCGCGCATGTCATCAACGCGGCTCACCAATTGCCTGCGCGCCGGATCGGTAAGGCCCTGAGCCTCAGTCCCGGCGAGCAGTTCCTCAATCTCCGCGAGTATGGTGCTCGCCTTTGCAACGGACGGATTGCGAGCCATGCTTATCGCTTGGTGCTAGCGGAGGTCTCGAGCGCGACGGCCACGCTACGAGCTACCCGCTCGGCCAAGGTGACCGGGACCGCGTTGCCAAGCTGCCGCATCGCCTCTGACCAAACGCCCTCGATCCGATAGCTGTCAGGGAAGGTCTGGAGGCGAGCACTTTCCCGCACCGTGAAATATCGTACCGAGCCATCCGCGCGCGCCAGCATGTTCTCACCGCCCGGAACACCATGGACGCCCGCCTTCAAGGCCTTCGCGGCGTCGTCGAGAGGACTGCCGGTGTGTCCCGGATAGCTTTTGGCCCCCGGCTGGAACCGATGCCCCGACAACTTCGAGCCCTCTGCGGTTTCACGTTCTGGATCCGGCAGGGTCGCGAGCGCGTCCCGCACGGTCAGCCAAGGCAACGCACTTGGTCGCTCGGTCATTCTCTCCGCTCGCACCTTCATGCGCTCGGCATTGCACCACCGTTCCCGCTTCGAAACCGCATGGCGCTCGAAATATTGACCATGCGCCTGGTCCCAGAGCAAGGCATCTTGCGAATGCGTCGCCTCCGGGAAGGACCATTCGATCGCCTTGTCCTTGCGGAAGCCGACGAAGAAGACTCGATGCCTCTTTTGGGGCACCCCGTAATCGGCCGCGTTCAGGACCTCGGCGACAAGGCTGTACTCAAGGCCGGGGTCCGCGCGAGAGCCGGTATGGTGCCGTTCCAACCTGCGTAGATGGGCGGACCAGTCCTCATCACCTTTCGCCACGAGCTCGGGATACTGCATCTGCAGCTTGATATACTCGTAGTAGGAGCTGAACCGCTCCCGTGTGAGGCCTCGCACATTCTCGAAAATGAAGGCTCGTGGTTTCGCCTCGCGTACGGCCCTCACCGCTTCCGGGAACATGTCGCGCCTGTCAGCATGCGCCCGGTGACGACCTCCGACGGAGAAGGGTTGGCAGGGCGGACCTCCCGAAATCAGCTCGACTTTCCCCTCATGCGCCCTGAAGTCCGCGTCACGGACATCGCTCTCGATATCCAATGGCCATCCCTTGGTGTCGCACTGGCGTGCGCGACGATTGGCCAGTAGGGTCCGCTGACAATTCGGCTCCCACTCGACAATCCGTTCGGGCCTGAACCCAGCCCGGCCGATACCAATGCCAAGGCCACCAGCTCCCGCGAAAAGCTCGATTGCCCTCATGATACGTTATCCAGAAACTGAGTGATTTGTCGCTCCATCGTGTCATCGTTCCTAGTTTGGCACTCCCAGATTACCAAGACATCCCAGCCTAATTTCCGGAGTTCAAGCGCATTTCGTTGATCTCGCGCCTTGTTCGCCTCCAGCTTGGGAACCCAAAAATCCAGGCGTGACTTTGGGAGACGCGCTAGCTTGCAATCCGGATCGTAGTGTCGATGCCAAAAACATCCATGAACGAAAATGACCTTCCTACGGGGGCCGAAGACAAGGTCAGGGCTGCCCGGAAGTGACTTCCGATGCAAACGATAACGATAGCCCAGGCGATGGGCCAACAGGCGGACCCGAAGCTCGGGTTTCGTATCCTTCGACTTGATCTTGCTCATTCGGATAGAGCGCGAAGCCGGATTCAGGGTATCAGCCACGCTGCGAGCATACTGCAAAATATTCGCGGCCGAAACGGGCCGTCTTCTGTCTGTCCGGTTCTAGGCACAGAAATTCGGGAAGCTGACATTCGGGCGCCCCTATGCCGGGGTCAGCAGCCGCCTGAAGCTCGGACGTTCGAGGCGCATTTGCAAGCACCTGATAGCCGTCGTCCATTCATCCAGGATATGGGACTTTTCCGCCGTTCCGGGCACGGCCGTAAAAGTCAGGTTTGGTTGCCGTTAGCGGACTGGCCGATATCCGAACCGAGACCGGCAGTGCGATCTTAGTTAGTCTTGCCGATCAATACATACTAAAGGTATTCCCATTATTGCCACCAAACGAAATCATTGACGCGGCAAAGGGGGGCAGCGTTGATTGAAGGACTAAAAATCGCGGGATGCGCTAGCTACAGCGCGGAAGGCCAGAATCTTACCGAACTCCGAAAGATCAACTTCATCTACGGCGCGAACGGTTCGGGTAAGACCAGCATCTCGCGAGTGATCGCCGCTCCGGCCGATCACCCCGCCTGCGCGATCCGCTGGGCCAACCAACGGCCTCTTGAGTGCCTCGTTTACAACGCCGATTTCGTGGAGCGGAATTTCCGATCCAGCCTCCCAGGCATCTTCACTCTGGGCGAGCACGATGCTGCGGTACTGAACCAGATCGAGCAGGCACGGAAGGACGTTGCGGACATCGAGCGTGATATCAGCGCACGCGATATCGTGTTGAACGGGAAGGATGACGCTCCCGGCAAGCTGGGTGAGCGTGCTGCCCTGCGCGAGAATATCGAGAACGAATGCTGGAAACTCAAGAACCGCCACGACGCTGATTTCCAGTCCGCCTTCGCAGGCGTGCGCGGCTCCAAGGCGAGCTTCTGCGATAAAATCCTCAGTGAGTGGGCTTCCAACCAAGCCGCGATTCATCCGCTCGAAGATCTAAAAAAGCGTGCGGCTGTCATCTTCGAAAAGGGCCTCACGCGAGAAAGCGCGGTCCGGGTGCCCGACAGCGCCGAGCTGACGCGGCTGGAAGCGTTGCCGATCCTCGCAAAAAGGGTCGTCGGTCAAGGCGATGTCAATATTGCCGGTCTAATCGATCGGCTCGGCAACAGTGACTGGGTGAAGCAGGGTATCGGCTACTTCGCGCAGAGCACGCCGCAATGCCCGTTCTGTCAGCAGGATGTCGAAGCCGATCTTGCCAAGCGCATCGGCGATTATTTCGATGAAGCCTATGATCGCGACATCGCGGATATCGGGCGTCTCGTTGCCGGATACGAGGCGGCGGGCGCAGCTTATCTTCAGTCCCTCGCCGACATCTCGCAGGCCGGTTCTCGCTATATCGACGCGGACGAGTTGACCCGACTGATCGAGCGCGTGACCGCGCGGCTGGCGCTCAACGGACAGCACATTGCGCGGAAGCAGAAGGAGCCGAGCGCCGTCGTTACGCTCGAGGACAACACCGAGTTGTTCGCGGAGGTGCGGGATTTCCTCACGGCGGCGAACGCGGCCGTGGCCGAACACAACGGGGCCGTTGACGATATCGGCAATCAGCGGGCGAACCTTACGGCCGAAATCTGGAAGTACCTGCTGGAAGAGGCCAAAGGCGTCCTCGATGCCTACCATACCAGCAAGACGGCGGTGGATGCCGCGATCAGCGGCATTGAGTCAGACCTGACGACAAAGCGGGGCGACCTCACCACGGCGCAGCAGACGCTAAGCGATCTCGAGAAGGGAATCACGAGCGTTCAGCCGACCGTGAACGAGATCAATGCGCTGCTCGCCTCATTCGGTTTTCGCGGCTTTAAGCTCGCAACGGCGGGCGATCAGGGCAATCTATATGAGATCGTCCGCCTCGATGGGAGCAATGCTGTCAGGAGCTTGAGCGAGGGCGAGAGGACGTTCGTCACCTTCCTGTATTTCTACCACCTCATCCGTGGCAGCGTTTCTGAGTCTGGCATAACGAGCAACCGGGTCATCGTGTTCGACGATCCGGTTTCGAGCCTCGACAGCGATATCCTGTTCATCGTTTCCAGCCTGATCAAACGTGTGTTCGAGCTGAGCCACGCGCAGAACAGCCTGATCCGGCAGGTGTTCGTGTTCACCCACAACATCTATTTCCACAAGGAGGTGTCATTCGACCCCGACCGGAAAAGGGGACTTCGCGCGCACGAGACGTTCTGGATCGTGAAGAAGATCGACGATGTCTCGACACTGGAATCCTTCGATCACAACCCGATCAGGACATCCTACGAACTGCTCTGGTCCGAGGTGCGTAACGAGAACCGATCCAACCTTACCATCCAGAACACGCTGCGCCGCATCTTGGAGAACTATTTCAAAATCCTTGGTAACATGGACAAGGACAAGATCATCGAGAGATTTGAGGGCCGCGAGAAGGTGATCTGCGCCTCGCTCTTTTCATGGGTGAACGACGGCTCGCACAGCACCCATGACGATCTCTATGTCTCCAGTGATGCCACTACAGTGGGAGCGTATCTTGGGGTATTCAGACGCATTTTCGAGGAGACCGGCCATACCCAGCACTATCACATGATGATGGGCACAGAGGCTGTGCCGACAGCCGATGTAGCCCAGATGGAGATTACATCTCCGATGCCGGATAACGGCCAAGATGCGGCATGAACGAACGGCTGCTTTCGAGATCGCCGAGATTGTTCAAAACTGTCTAAATCGTTCTCGCACGCTTGAATGAATGTTCGTTCTTGCTATGTTCATTCAGGGTAGATCGTCGTTTTGTGGCAGCGTGCTTCCCCGTACGGAACCGGTGTTTCCGTTCTGTGTCGGGCAATCTAGGTGGGGGGATGCGTGCAGCGTGAAGATGATAACAAGTTTGTAGATGATTATGCTCGCCCGCTAGGCAAGAATATCATCATATTCTCGGACGGTACCGGCCAATACGGTGGCGTCATGCCAGACCAGCGACTATCCAACATTTACAAGATGTATCGGGCGATGCGGCCAGGCACCCAGACCGGCATCGACCCCTCGGAGCAGATCGCATATTACGACCCCGGCCTGGGGTCGGGAGAACTAGGTGGACGGGTTCGCAACATCCTCGCCTCCGCGTTCGGAACCGGCATTAGCGAAAACATCGTCGACTGCTACGAAGCCATCCTGCAGCATTACCGAGACGGCGATCGCGTCTTTATCTTCGGCTTCAGTCGCGGAGCATACACCGCGCGCTGCGTCGCCAACGTCATGAATCTTTGCGGCATCCCGCGTCAGGATGTTGGAGGCGGTCCCCTCCCTGCTGGCGGGGTCGCACTGCGCAAGATCGCCGAGGAAGCGGTTTATAGCGTTTACGAACACGGGTCTGGTCATGACCGCGCCGAATACGAACTCGAGCGCGAGGAGAAGGCAAAGCGGTTTCGAGCCAAGCATGACAGTGAGGGCACTGGGAAGCGGGGAGAGCCGCAGGGGAATGTAGCCCCGACATTCATCGGCGTCTTCGACACTGTGGCTGCGCTCGGCACCGTGATCGTTCGACGCATCCTTGCTGCTCTCTCCTTAATGAGCATCATTCTTGGCATGGCATCGATCTGGGCTGGTTGGGAAACGCCCTGGTCTTTCCTTGCATGGGTGCCGGCCGGACTTCTCGTCGCCAGCTTCCTGTGGGCGATCAAGAAGCAGTTCAAGTGCATCACCGACCCGCCGCAGGGAGGCCGGTTCAACTGGCACTTTGCGGCCTGGAACCTGAAGAACTACGACCGCTTCCTCGACAGCAGCGTAGGCTATGCGCGGCACGCCCTCTCGATCGATGAGAACCGCAAGCGGTTTCCGCGCGTGGGCTGGGGTCAAAGCAATGACACCGGCGAACAGAACCGCGGCGATCTCGCGTGGCTAAAGCAGGAATGGTTCGCAGGCAACCACTCGGACATCGGCGGAAGTTATCCTGAGAGCGAGTCCCGCCTGTCGGACATCGCCTTGCGTTGGATGGTCAACGAACTGATGGCGATACCCGATCCCCCGAAAATCGATCAAAGGTTCGTGCGAACCTTCCCGGACCCACTGGGGCTTCAGCACGACGAAGTGAAGGCAAGCCTAGAACTATGGCCCAGGTGGTGGCTTCGTTGGCTAAGGTTCGGATGGGCGAGATCACATCGCTCCGTGCATCCCGAGGCGGTTCTGCACGAAAGCGTCTTCGATCGGCTTTCCGCCCCCATGGTGCCTCAATACGATCATCGCGGTCTGTACCGCCCCGATGGTCTTGTCGATCACCAAAAGGCCGGCGTCTTTTTCGTTGAGAACAACAAGTGAGCGACGGGGGAACCCTGCCATTTCAGATACTTTACCTGTCCGGGGTGGCTACCTCAGTCTCTACACAATCGCCGCCTTAGCGCCCTGACGCTTGCAGTCTAGGTTTTCAGAACGAGAAATGATCGTCGATCAATATTACGGAGAACAGTGTGGCACGTCGTGTCTTCTTCAGCTTCCACTTCAACAATGATTACTGGCGGACGCAGCAGGTCAGGAACATGGGGGCGCTCGAGGGGCAGCCGCTGTGCACTCCCAACGCCTGGGAGGAAGTGAAGCGCAAGGGAAAGGCCTCCATCGAGAAATGGATCGCCGACAATATGTCTGGAAAGAGCTGTGTCGTCGTGCTCGTCGGCTCCCAAACCGCAAACCGCCCTTGGGTCCAGCATGAGATCATCAAGGCATGGAACGATAAGAAGGGCGTTCTAGGTATCCGGGTAAACAAGCTGCTCGACCGGAATGGTCAGACGTCCCTCGCGGGCGCTAATCCCTTCGAAGCGATCACCTTCAACTCTGGCAAAAAGCTGTCTGAAGTCGTCCAGTTGATCACTCCGACCGGAAGCGACAGCAAGGACATCTACGCCTCGATCTCGAACGGCATCGAGAAGTGGATCGAGGACGCGATTGCCATCCGCGGCCGCAACTGACCGTCAGAGAGGTGTGACATGGTGGTGGCGGCGACGACGAGGCGGTTCCTGAAGGACTATCCCGAAGCCCTCATCGGCGGAGGCGGCGCCGTGTTTGTCGGTGCCGGCGTCTCCATGGGTGCCGGCTATCCATCATGGGCGTCTCTTCTCACTGAGGTTGGCGAGGAACTCGGGGTGAAGCCCGGCGAACTCCACGACCTGGCTGCACTCGCCCAGTGGAGTATCCAGGAGAACGGATCCTCGACGCAGGTCCGGAACGTCATCAAGGAGCAAATCGGGGTGGAGCACCCTGTTCCCGCGACGCTCGAGATCATCGCCCGCCTGCCGGTCAAGTTCATCTGGACCACCAACTATGACAAGCTGGTCGAGCGCGCGTTTGGCGGCATCAATCGGCCGATTGATACGGTCTCCGGTACCGCCGACCTCGCCCTTCGCGCGACGCCGGGTGCGACCCGCCTGTTCAAGATGCATGGGTCGGTCGAGCGGCTGGACGATGTTGTCATCTCCACCGACGACTATGAGCTTTACCGATCGAAGCGCGGCGCCTTCCTGCCCCTGCTGCAGGCGCACCTCTCCAGTATGTCGATGCTGTTCCTCGGCATCAGCTTTACGGATCCAAACATCAGGCACGTGCTCTCACTGATTCGAGAGAGCTTCACGTCGGCACCGCCGGAACACTTCGCCATCGTCCGTCCACCGCAGCGGGAGGACTTCAAGACGGACACCGAGTTCGAGGCGCGCACCACCCAGCACAAGCTCTGGAGCCGAGATCTGAAGCGCTACGGCCTCGTCGTGGTCGAGATCGGCGACTATGCCGAAGTGCCCGAACTTCTGCGGCAGGTCGAACGGCGTGTGGCGGCGCGGCGGGTGTGGGTAAGCGGCAGCTGGCCGCCCGAGGCTGGTGGCGAGATCGCGAGGGTCTACAACGTCGCGCAGGCCATCGGCCAGCTTGTGGGAGACAGCGGTCGCGACCTCGTTAGTGGAGCTGGACTCGTCGTCGGATCGGCCTCCATCGCTGGCTTCCTCGATGCGCTGCGATCGTGTGGCGGCTGGGATCTGGAGCGACGCCTCATCGCCCGTCCCTTTCCCCAGCCGAGACCCGGAGAAGCGCCTGATAGGGCGCAGTGGGCGGCCCTGCGTGCCGAGCTGGCCAGGGTCGCAGGAGTGGTGATCTTTGTAGGTGGTATTAAGATCGATCCGGCCACCGGCTCGCCGGTGATCGCAGGCGGCGTCCTAGACGAGTTCGAAGTCGCCAAGGCGGCTGAGTGCTTTGTCATTCCGATCGGTTCAACCGGCGGTGCCGCGGCTCAGATCTCTGACAGCCTGATCGGTTCCGACGTAGATGCCTCGGGGCATAGCGCCATGCGGCCCACGGACGATGAACTGAGGGAGCTCGCACGAGCTGATATCTCGGTCGAGGAGATCGTAAAACTGATCACCGAGGTTCTCACGCGCATCGACAAGCGAGCCTGAACTCAGATGGCGCAATACATTACGCGCGAAGAGCTTCGCAGATTCGCAGCCGAATTGGGTGCTGTCGAAACGGCGAGGGTCAGGAAGGCAGCCACTTCAAGATCGCTCGAAGGTTCCACCTTCCTCTCCCATTCGAGCAAGGACGATGATTTGGTCGCGGGTGCAATCCGCGTTCTCGAAAATCACGGTGCGAAGGTCTATATCGACGAGATCGATCCGGAGATGCCTCCCTATACGAGCGAGAAGACGGCGGGGCTTTTGAAGACCAGAATCCGCGACACGAGCCGGTTCGTCCTCCTAGCCAGCAAGAACAGCAAGGAAAGCAAGTGGGTTCCGTGGGAGCTAGGTATCGCGGATGGCGTGAAAGGCACTTCGAAGATTGCACTCTTTCCAGCATCCGATTCCAGCTACGACCAAGCATGGGCATCATGGGAGTATCTCGGTCTCTACGACCGTATCGTCTGGGGAAAGCTCCAAAACTATCAGAAAGAAGTCTGGATGGTGATCGACGAAAAGAAGAATACTGCCATCGAACTTAGCAAATGGCTCAAGGGCTACTAGGCCTCGCTCAGTTCAGGCGGCGAGCGAACGAGCCGGATCGAGGGGAGCCGACGAAACGACTCGCTTCGAATGCTCACTCTAAAGTCCATTAAACGTGTTGTTTGAAAATTGGCGAACAGGCGGTGGCTTTCGGGCTCAGCTTAGAGTTATCAGGCCGGACGACATTAGGACGGAAGGCCGACCAGCCGGTTCGCGGTGCGTGGTGTCCGCTATCCCGATCGGCGCTCCTGAAAGGAGCCGTTCCGGACTGTCCAACAACCCAGCCACCTGAGTGCCTCCGAACGAACGGCAGCTTACGGGATCGGTCACGGTTGCCTCAGAATGACCAACGTGAGGGCACAAAGCGAAATGCGCTCTCTGGGAACCAATGATTAAAGCGCCTCGCAGCGAAGCTCCTCGATCCGCTCGGAGCACACTTCGTGTACGGCCCGGCCGAGCTCCTCGACCTGCGCTCCGAGCCATTCGAGTTCTTCCGTCGTGATCCGATAATGCTTTGAATAGCGCGATTTGACGTAGGCTTCCTTGAGCTTCTCGAAGCGCGTACGATCGCGGCGCGTGTCGCGCGGCCAGATATAGGTTAGACGTGGATCAATGCGTTCGGCCTGAGTCCGTAGGAAGCCGAGGTTGTGCACGTGGGGCGTGTAGAAGGTGCAGACCAGCAGTACGCAGTGATAGAGGCGTTCCGTCGCTTGATGCATCAAGAAAGCTGCGTCCTTCAATCGGCCTTGCTCGATACTGAAGCGGGCCGTTTCTAATATCCCTGACGCAGCGGGCATCCACTCATCGAAATACTCCTGCGCCATCGCCAGCGCCTGTTTGGGCGTCTTGGGCTTGGGCTGGTGCAGCTCGGTGTCGTCGCTCTGGTACAGCGCGATCCCGTCCTTCGCGATATCTATGAAGAAATAGCGCCCGTGCGCCAGTCCGTCGTTCACCTCCTGCAACGTGTGGACGATGAAATTGACCGGCGTGCGCAATGCGCCGGTGATCGCCAGCTCGCGATCGAGCCGCTCTTCCAGCTTGAGCCAGTACTTGACGCGATCGGAGATCCGCTTGTCGTTGACGATGATGAGGAGGTCGTAGTCCGACCGGTAGCCCTTGGCGGTATGGGGTTCGTCGACCCATCCTCCCCGCGCATAGCTGCCGTAGAGGATGATCTTGAGGATCCGGGCCTTTTTCTTCCAGTCATGGTTCGCCAGCGCAAGCGCATCGCCGAACTCGTCGAACACGATCTCGACGACGCGTTCCAGCTCGCGCTGTTTGTTCGGAGGAAGATGATCGAGATCGGTGCGCATTGATTTACCCCTAGCAAGCAGCTGGAATGGTTGCACCCTTACATTGCCGCACGGTGCAATCACCGACTTCACCCAAGCGCCCTCTGCTCTTCGAAACCCGACGAGCGGGAACTTCGGATTGAAGACCCAAAGCAATTTGCCGATGTCGCTTTCAGTTTCCCGTGCGGGAGATCGCCTTCAGCTAGGTTCCTCACGAGGCTCACTCGCCCGCACCAGATCGTCCGCCAGATGCGTCTCGCGCTCCATGCGCCGGGCCAGCGCTTCGACGAAGTTCTCGAACCGTTGCTCGAGGGCGGCGCGGGCCGCCGCCGAAGGCTCGCTTGCAGGCGGCGGCGTCGCGGCGAGCCATGACCGAAGATAAAGCGCAAAGGCTTCATTGCCGACCTCGACGTGATAATCGAGCTTCTGCAACTGCCGCGTGATCCGGTCGAGGCGCCGGCTGAAGGCGGCCTCCATCCGCTCGGACCCGTCGGGCGAGAGAAACGAGGCGATCGCCGCCTCGACCACCGATGCCTGCGATACCCGCTTGCGGCCGGCATAGTCGGCCAGCTGCCGAGACAGATCGGGCGGGAGCCGGAATGTGTGCTTGATCCGGTTACCCTTGCTCACAGGTCGATCCCATCGCCGGGATCGAGCGCGGCCCGCCGCGCATTGGCGCGCATCCGGTCCGCAGTCTGCCTGTTTCTGACAGCGGCGTCGTCATCCCGTCGCTCGGTAAAATCGAACTCGTTCGGTGGCGGCGACTGGGACGGCAACACATCCTCGTGTTCCGGCAAATCGGGCTCACGGCGAATGCCGCCCTCGCCCGCGGCCTCGTTCATTTCTTCTTCGTCCTGCGCCGCTACCGGATCCGGCGGCGCGTTCGGCCGGGCGATGACCTCATCCCAGTCTTCGCTTCGAGTGCTGTAGGCCGATAGCTCGGGGACTGGCGGCCGCTCGACCCGCTTCTTCAGTCGCGGGTCGGCATAATAGCGCGCCTTCTTCGCGCGGATCGGATGGGCACCGGCGAGCATGACGATCTCGTCGGTATCGGGCAGCTGCATGATCTCGCCCTGGGTGAGCAGCGCCCGGGCGGTTTCGGTCCGCGAGACCATCAGGTGTCCGAGCCAGGGCGACAGGCGGTGTCCGGCATAGTTCTTCATTGCGCGCAGCTCGGTCGCCGTGCCGAGGGATTCGGAGATGCGCTTGGCGGTGCGCTCGTCGTTGGTCGCGAAGCAGACCCGGACATGGCAATTGTCGAGGATTGCGTTGTTCTGGCCATAGGCCTTCTCGATCTGGTTGAGCGACTGCGCGATCAGGAACGCCTTGATGCCGTAGCCCGCCATGAAGGCGAGCGCGCTTTCGAAGAAGTCGAGCCGGCCCAGCGCCGGAAATTCGTCGAGCATCAGCAGCAGGCGCCGACGGTCCGATCCTTCGTCGAGGTCTTCTGTGAGGCGGCGCCCCAGCTGGTTGAGGATCAGGCGAACGAGCGGCTTGGTCCGGCTGATGTCGGAGGGCGGAACGACGAGGTAGAGCGTCGCCGGGCGCTCAGGGTCCACAAGATCGGCAATCCGCCAGTCGCATTGCCGTGTGACTTTGGCGATCACGGGGTCGCGATAGAGGCCCAGGAACGACATGGCGGTCGAGAGCACGCCCGAGCGCTCGTTCTCCGATTTGTTGAGCAGTTCGCGCGCGGCGCTCGCCACGACCGGATGCACGCCCTCATCGCCCAGATGCGGCGTTTGCATCATCGCGGCCAGGGTCGCCTCGATCGACCTCTTGGGGTCGGACAAGAAGGACGCGACACCCGCCAGCGTCTTGTCCTCTTCGGCATAGAGGACATGGAGGATCGCGCCGACCAGCAGCGCATGACTGGTCTTTTCCCAGTGGTTGCGCCGCTCGAGCGAGCCTTCCGGATCGACCAATACGTCGGCGATGTTCTGCACGTCGCGCACTTCGCCGACGCCGCGCCGCACTTCCATCAACGGGTTGAAGGCGGCCGAAGCCGCGTTGGTCGGGTCGAACAGGAGGACGCGGCTGAACCTGGCGCGAAAACCAGCGGTCAGATCCCAGTTCTCACCCTTGATGTCGTGCACGACGGCCGAGTGCGGCCAGGTCAGCAGCGTCGGCACGACGAGGCCGACGCCCTTGCCGCTGCGGGTCGGCGCGAAGCACAGTACATGTTCGGGTCCATCGTGACGCAGGTAGAGATTGGCGCACTGGCCGATCACCACGCCCTTGCCATCGAGGAGACCGGCATCGGCGATCTCGGAGCGCGTCGCCCAGCGCGCCGAGCCATAGGTCGCGCTGTGGCGCAGTTCGCGGGCGCGCCACACCGACATGGCGATGGCGACCACCACCGAAGCCAGCCCGCCAGAGGCTGCGATCATGCCGCCGGTTTCGAATATGCGCGGAGCATAGGCCTCGTAGCTGAACCACCACCAGAAGATCGCATAGGGCGGGTAAACCGGCGTCCCGAACGCCGAAAACCAGGCGGATCCCAGCTGCGGCTGAAAACCCAGGGCTGCCGCGGTCCATTGCGTAGCGGCCCAGATGCCGGCCAGCGTCAGGATGAAAACGGCGAGGATCTGGCCCCACAATATTCTGGTTGCCGACATGCTGTCTCCTTTTCGGGGAGGCAGCAGGCCGAACGGGAACGCCATTTCAAGCGCGGTGCCGGGCCAATCGCAGTCTGGCGCAGGCAAAGAAACGGTCGGCTAGAGCGCTTCGCAAGCGAACGCCGGTTCACCGGACCATGTCAGGCGGTACATGGCCCCCTGCGCGACCGACTGCACGACATTGGGCCACAAGGCGGCAATGCAGGTTCCGCCCGCGTGGCGGACCGAGGGATAGATGATCCCGTTGTGCCCCTCGCCGCGCGCCCGGGCCGCAAGAGCATTGCCCGCCGGATAGCCCTTCACCCTATCGGGATCGAGGCCGGGATGATCGGGCAGGCCGCGAAGATCGACGAACACTCCCGACATGCTGGCGATCATCTCGCCATATTCGACGACGGCATTGAAATCGCCCGCATCGGCCAGGGCTCTCGTCAGGTGATGGCCGACTTCGGCAATGCAGGTCTCCGCCGCCAGCGCTGCGTACCACGCGCCGCGATCGGCGGGATTGAAACGGCCCGGCTCGCGCGGCTTGGCATAGGCGAAGCTCGCATTGATGAACCGGGCATGGGGCACGCCGTGAACGAGCTCATCGGCGGTCAACGCGCCGAGCCCGCGTTCCTCGGCGATCAACCGCCCGCTGGTCGCGCCCTCGATCTCGGCCAGGAGGGCAAGGTCGGCGTCATCGTCGGCCAGCGGCTCCATGACCGCTCCGCGCAGCCGCGCGCTCGGCACGAGCCTGATGGTCCGCTCGAAGGCCTCGCGGATCGTCGGAAGGTCGGTCAACGGCAGGTCGGCCGGCCCCTCAGAGCCCGCCACGAAGCGCGTCGATATATTGCCGGGTTTCAAGCATGCGCGGGATGCCGCCGGCGATCATCGCCTGCACCGGCGAGAGCCGGTCGAACACCGGCGCCCTGTTCGCCAGCTTCGGCCAGCGGTCGGCCATATCGTCGGCGAACAGCAGGTGCAGCCCCTTGAACAGGCCGATCAGCGCCGAAGCGCGGGTCAACTGATCCTGGCTGAGCGTGCCGTCCCATGTCCCGGCCTTCATCCGGTCCCAGGTGCTTTCGGAGACACCGAGCAGTGCGGCGCCTTCGGCATTGCTGCCGTCCCAGGCATCGACGAGTCGAAGCACAGCCTTGACCGCTGCGCCCGTCAGGCGGCGGCGATCATCATCGCCTGCAAAGGTCTGAAGTCCACGCCGGGCTTCGATGTGCTCGAATGCTGCACTGGCCATACCGCATCTCCTGATGCGTCTATATGCATCATGTGACGCGATTGTCAAGATCTGGGTCATTGGACGTATCGTCAAAGGGCCGGGCCGCGCGAGCGGGCAAAACTCCAGTCGACACCGCCTCGCTGGTTGATCCTGCCTGTCACGTCCTGCCCCAGACGGTGCTCGAGGTCCTGCCGCCAGGGCACGAGCTGGAATCCCACGCCGTTGTCGATCATGGCGAAACGGCCCGACGCGAGCGTCACGCGTTTGCGATAAATGCCAGCGACATGATCGCCGGCACCGACCGGTTGCACGATACCGCCATGGCGAGCGGCCAAAGCGTTCCCTGCCTCTGCCAGTTCGCGATCACGCAGTGTATCGAGCAACCCTCGCGCAAAGACGATGCGCTGCCCCTGTCGCCTGGCAAGGCCCCCATCGATCAGAACCGCCGCTCGCCGGGCCATGGCATCGCGAACCTCCGAGCCGAATCCGCCTGCCAGCGGATGCGGCTCTGGCGACACGAGCTGGCGGTCGAGCCATGTCGCGCCGCCCGCCTCGATCTGGCTGGCAATCGAGAGGTCCGACCGCGTCAGCAGGCTGGTCTGCTGACGTCCCTTGCGATCGGTCCATGTGCCGGTCTCGACGATCGCGCCGGGAGCGGCATCTCCGGTCCGCTCGATGTCGGGAAAGCGCAGGTGGTGCGTGCGGCCATCGATACCGTCGACGATGGCATAGGCGCCGCCGGTGAGTTCGTCGTGCAATCCGCGTTCGACCAGCCGTCCGGTCACGCGCTCGTCGCCGGATCGCGCATGCACCGAGAAGCGTCCAACATCGCCGCCATGCTCCTGTGCGGCCATCGCCCGATGCATGGTCCTGATAATGTCGCCGCGATCGCCGAGCTCGCGAAGCGTCGGCTCCAGCTCTTGCGCCAGCGTCCAGCTTGCGGGTCCGACTTGCTCGGCGAGCCCCATGCGCTCCAGCACCCGCGCGCGGCCGATCAGGAATGTACGATCCTTGCGCCTGCCCGATGCGCCCTCGGGCCTGAGATCGACCACCCCGTTTGCGTCACGTTGCTTCTGCAGGCGGCGGTCAAGACCGGTCCAGCGCTCGGCATCGACCTCGCGGCGAAGCGCTTGCCTGATATCGCGCTCGCTGCGCGGCCCCAGCTCGATGGTCGCGCGCTCCTCGGCGCGCGCGCGCAGCCCTTCGCTGATATAGCCGCGATCGATGACGAGATCCCGCCCATCCTCAGCTGTCCCACGGACGAGGACATGGATATGCGGGTTGCCGGTGTTCCAGTGATCCACCGCCACCCAGTCGAGGCGCGTGTCGAGGTCGCTGGCCATATCCTCCATCAGCTCGCGGGTGAAGGCGCGCAGATCGGCCAGCTCGCTCGCGTCCTCGGGCGAGACGATGAAGCGGAAGTGGTGCCGGTCGTCTTCGCAACGCTGCGCGAAGGCATCTCCATCCGCACGGTCGGACTGCCCGTCGAACATCTGTCCCTGCGAGCCGTCACGCGTGACCCCGTCGCGCTCGAGATAGGCGACATGGCGGGCGAGCGGCGCCGAACGAAACCGGGCACCCCGGTGGCGCACGACCCGAGCCTTGACGACGACGCGCCTACGAAACGCATTGCGGCGGGACCGGAGCGCGGCGCGCCCGCCGCGTCCGAGATGCCCGGTGCCCCGCCCGGCTCTCCCGCGCCCGAGCGGCGTAAACCCTGCCCGTCGCGAAACCTGAAGCACGCGCCCGACAAGCGAAGTGGCCTTGCGCCATGACCGCGCTCCGCTGTCGCGCGAGCGGCCCGGCCTGATATCGAAGTCATCGCCGGGCACGACTAGCAAACCCGGCCGACGGCGCATGAGCCGTTGAATTCACGGGGGAATTGCGGTGTAGCGACGGCAGGGCCAGAGGCGCGACGGCGCTGAATGTCGAAGAAAACCAACCACCTGCAGCCCGCCCGGCGGCGCTGCTTTTATCTCGCCATCCCCCCTTTCCCTTTCCAATGGTCCTGCTCGTCCTTCGCCAAGCTTCGCCAGTCGACGAAGTCCCGCACTGCGCTGCGCAGACCGGCGTCATCGGTCGCTGACCGTCGAGACAGGTGCGAAGAGGTCGTGTGTCGGCTCGGCCGGACGGGCGAAAGGGTTTGCCGGGTGGTCGGTTTCGCCGTGTTGGAGAGGTCGAGGCGCCGCGCCCGCAAGGCTTACCTCGATCGGCAAGACCGCGTTCGCCGCCGGCTCCGCGCCTGCCAGGAAAATGCGATCCGCCTGCAGCAGCGACGCCACTCTCGCGACATATTTGCGGGTTTCGAGCGGGAGCGGACGCCGTGCGGCGAGCCACTGCTCGTATCGGCCGGGACCCGCGTTGTACGCCGCCAGGAATCCTTCGCTGCCGTAGCGATCGAACATCTCGCGCAGGTAAGATGCCCCCGCCAGAATGTTGTCGCGCGGATCGAACGGGTCGTTGCCGAGTGCGAACCGGGCGCGCTGGCGCGCCCAGGTTCCGGGCATAAGCTGCATCAGGCCCATCGCTCCAGCGGACGAGACCGCGCGCGTGCGCCCGGCACTTTCGGTCCGAATGACCGCATAGATCCAGCGCTCGGGAAGGCCGAAGCGCCGCGCGGCCTCGCGCACGTGCGTGGCGATGTCGATGCGCCGCGCGCGCCGATCAATGGCGGCCGGCTGTGCCGATGCCGGCGCCGGGCAGTTCAGTGCGAGCAGCGCGAACGCGGCCAGGATGCGTCGTGACCCGTGCACCGGCTCAGTCCTTCGCCTTGCGGCGGGCGGGACGCGACCACATCAGGACATGCGCGTTCGCGTCGGACCGGAAGAGATTGGCGCGCAGCGGCTGAACCAGGGCCGGATCGTCGATCACGACCGCGACGAAGGGCCCGGCCTTGTCGCCCACGTGCTTCCAGCCGGCCCCGACCTCGTAAGCGGCGTCGCCCTCGCCGGCCATGATCCGGTAATCCGGCGCGTTGCCGACATCGCCGGGCTCGGTAGCGACGAAGGTCAGCACGCTGTCGATCGAGAGCGTCTGCAAGCGCCCCTCGAAGCCATCCGGGGTCGCGACAAAGGTACCGATGCAGTTCATGGAATATCTCCTTCATTGACGGTGGGGTGGGAATTTCGTGGTGGCCCGGCGAACCAGACGTGCGCGCCGTCACCGGCCTCGTCGGTCCAGACCGGGCGGGCGCGCCCGATGACGCGATCACGCGGCAGCGGCCCGAAATAGCGTCCGTCGAAGCTGTCCGGCGCGCGCAGGTTCATCAAGAAGATCTCGCGATGGGCGACGGTCCGGCACCCGTGCCAGGCGGGCAGGACGCGCCCCCTCCGGTCGCGTGTCCGCGCCCGTCCGGCCAGGCTTCCGTTGATCGTGATCGCAAGGCCGTTGCGGCATACGGTGTCGCCGGGCAGCGCCGCGACCTCCTTGATAAGCGGCACGCCCGCAGGAAGGTAGCCGCGCTCCGCGAGATAATCGCGCAGCCCGGGCGGAGGATCGAGTGCGACGCGCTCGCCGATGTGCAGTCCGGCTGGATCGCCGATGTGATAAAGCCCGGTCGGGACGCTGGCCGTCACATTCCACACGAGCACGCGCGGCAGCGGCGCGGCGACGCTCAGCAGAGCCGCTGCGGCGGCCGCGCCAGCCACAAGGACCGTGCCGCGCTTCACGGCCAGAGCTTTCGGCGCCGGAGCCAGACGCGATGCCGTCCTGGCGCATAGGCGCGCGGCGGCAGGCCCGCTGCGAGGCGATTGTGGGCATGGCGCCAGTAATCGGGCGCGGCTGCGCACGGGTCGGTGCCGCCCGCTTCGACCGCATCGATCAGCGCAAGGACGCGGCGCACGCGTGGCCAGGTGCGAACCGAGAGCAAGAGCTCTCCGCCCGGATCGACTTGCGGAACTGTCGTATAGGGCTCGGTTCGACCGACTGCGCGCACGATGTCCAGCGCCGAGCGCACGGTTCCGAAATCGTTCGCTGCCCAGCGCGCGAGCGCGAAGAGCTGGCGCGGAGCGTAGCTTTCGATGCGGGTCCGGCGGTCGATGATGCGCTCGGCGACCGGTTTGCCGAAGCGCAGCCAGTCCTCGCGAACCCCCTCCTGCCACACCAGCGTGACGTGGGTCAGTGGCGGATTGGCAAAGTGCGTGCTTGCACCTGCCGCGGGCGGAGCCGAACTGTCGTCGGCGCACAGGCGTCGTGTCGTTAGCAGGAATCCATAGGATTCCTTGTTAGGATAGTTAAGGGGCCCGGAAGTGCAGCAATTCCGGGGCTTTGCGCACGGTTTCGGTTCCCGATAGTCCGAACTTCCGGTTCCCGATAGTCCGAACGGCGCGGTTCCTGATAGTCCGAACATCACCCGCACTTTTCCACAGGGGCCATGCCGATCCGGCGCATGGCGGCGTCGAAGGGATCGACCGGCAACGGCGTGAAGGTCAGGCGTTCGCGGCCGAGCTCATGGTCGAGCGCGAGCCGATAGCCCGGGAGCGGTTGCCTCCGGACGATCTCGCGGATGTCGAAGGCGAACCGCTTCAGCGGCGAGAGCGCGCCCGATTTGAGATGCAGATGAGCGATGTCGAAGCTCCACCCGCCCTTCTGCCTGCCGCCGTGCTTGCGCACGATGCGGTAAAGCCAGCGTTCGAGCCCGCCGGTCAGCAGGAAATAAGCCGGATCGATCGTCAGAACGAGCGCCCGGTCGAGCACCCCTTCGTAGAACCAGTCGGGCACGATCATCTCGATGCCGAGGGCGCGGCCGTCCTCGTCGAGCCGCTCGCGCCATTCGTTGATCCAGGAGAAGCGATGGCGCCGGCGCGCACCGCACTGGCGGATCGAGGTGGCGATGCTCGTCGATTGCAACCGGTCGAGCGCTGCTCTCAGCCGTTCATATCCGGCCTTGCCGGTGCCACGCCCGGTGAAGGCGAGTATCTCGTGCGGCGTTGCGGCGATCAGCCGCGAGGTCGGTCTGCCGCCATCACGGGCCTCGACGATCTGGCTGGCCACCCAGATCAGCACGTCGGCGTCCCAGATGGTCGCCATGCCGTGTTCGGCCGTCGCCTCGACCAGGATCGAGACTGCGCCCATGCGAAAGTCGATCGGTTTCACCCGCTTCGATTTCGCGAGGCTGAAAAAGGGCCAGGCCATCAGGTCCTGCGCATCGCGCGCGGCAATGTCGCCTCCGACCCCGACGAAAAGGTCGAGTTGCTCGGCGGCGCGGGCAAAGGTCCGGCGGGCACGCATGGAGCCTCAGCGCCGGACTGGGCCGGTGTAGCCGTCGATCCGCTTGGCGGGATGGACGATGCCCCGCCCGGGATCGCTGGTCGAATGGCGCAGGCCCTGCTCGGCCCATGCATCGAGATCCTCGCGCCGGTAGACGATACGTCCGCCCAGCTTGTGATAGACCGGACCGGTGCCATAGCACCTGTGTTTCTCGAGCGTGCGCGGCGACAGCCCCAGATGCACCGCGGCATCGGGTGTGCGCAGAAACCGGGGCCGGACCGGGTCGGGGACGGTTGACATGAATACTCTCCGCAAGGCTTCGGCGGCTGCGGCAAGCTGCCGCCGGTCGCAGAGGGTGATGGCGCATGCGGGGAGCGGCGCAGGAGCGACGGATTTGCGGGTTCGTATTTGTCGCCCCCCCGCGCGCGGCACTGCGGACATCCGATCGCCGACCGAGAAAGATTGCCGCCGCGCGGGGCCGACACAAACTGCACCTGCGGACAAGGCGTCGGCCAAGGTCCGCGTGCGAAGCAAGGGAGCGGGGCCTGTCGCTCCCGCCGCTTTCGCGCCGGTCCGACCCGGCGTCGGTTCGCAAGTGCATGCGGGGCCCCAAAACCGATAAACGCCGCACCCTCAGCAACCATTAGCAGGATCTAGGTTTTGTGATCCAGGGCTGGTCGCGTTTCACGACTGTGTTTGCGTAGATG
>NZ_WTYA01000004.1 GCF_009828025.1 Qipengyuania algicida
ATATGGCCGTCTGGCGTGTTGTCGACCTGCAGCTCCTGACCTCCCGGTGAAAGCACAATGTCGAGCTTCGCTTTGCCGGTATCGATCCCTGCGACGTTTATGGTATTGTATGTCATCTTCGCTTTGCCCTTCCTTGCGATACGAACCCTGTGGTTCAGTCAACCATTCGGGCCGAAGTGAAGAACTGGCCGTGATCGCGCTGAGGGACAGCCCTCGAAGGCTTTGGAGCACTCGATCCAGCGACCAGTTGGCCTTGGTGGGATGGCCATCCCACCAAGGCCGGTCCCTTACGGAACAGCACGCAAATAACACGGATCGATAATACAAGGAGCGCGAAGCGCGGGACAGAGCGCGTCCTCCAGAAAATCCCGCTCAACTTCCAAATACTCCTGATCGTCACCCGAATGGGCCGGGACTACAGGCCCGGTCCGCGCAGCGGATAGAGCAGGTTGCCCGCAAGGGCAGCCCACATCAAACAAGAGAGTAGTGCTGTTCGGAATGACAAAAACTGGGCCGTTTGCAGAATGTCGGGTTGTGAGTGACGAAAGGCAGATAGCTGCCATCCAATCTACAACTCAGCGATAGCGGCTGGCGACCAACAGACGCCGTTCCGCTGATGCCGCAGCAATGCCGGCTCACGCCTGAACCTGTCATTCGCAAATTTTAAAGGCGCTGAGTTGAGAAGCGCTCTGTGCGCGGTAGTTCATAGCGCTTTGGTGCGAACAAAAGCGGACCGAATAGGCGTTTCTCGCAAGCATTATCACTACGCTATTCTATGAGCGAGTTTTACAATGTCGCGGATAGCTGCAGCATGTAGCTTTTTCGTCTTGTTGTATTCTACCACAGCTGCTGCTCTGCGTTTGTGTCGCCGCAGTAACCGTATCGATTGGATGCTTGTCCCTGAGAGCGTCAGGTATTTGCTGCTTATCCGGCGATTTATACCGCACCAACCTCGCTTCTTGAGATCGCCATCAACCGCATTGCACGTTCGGCACAGCCACTCGGGCTGAACCGGCAGCAGAGGAAAGAAGAGATGACCGTCACGGCCCCATGCATATGCAAAACGTCCGCCCTGACCCTTCGTCGTCATTATTTTTCGAAGATAATCTCTAGCGAAATTGAGTAGGTGGTCATGATGTAGCACTTCGGTGTTGCCGCCGCAGGCACAGACATTAGTTTTTGGTCCAGCATATGCGGTAAGCTGATCGTGTAGGGGCGTAACCATTCAAACATGTTAAATCCGAAGTGCTAACAAGGTTTTTCCAATCAAGACCTCCGTCACAACGAGCAAATGATTGATAGCGCGGGCGAAGGCGAAGAGGTCGCGCGAGCAATGGAAAAGGGCTACAACGTCAACGTCGGAGCCCACAGATAGCAGACGCCTCTTTTCGTGCTGCAATGCTATCGGCAAACGCTTGGTGTCGGCTCCTGACCCAGGCCTGCCTTTCGATAACTCGCTGGCGAACGACCGTTTTGTCCCAGGCGCCCGTGTCCGGTTTCTCACCGGAGACGGGAGCCCATGGGTTCAGAACTCAGTGTTTTCAGCAAGCGCAAGTGCATCTTCCACGTCGATCCCAAGATAGCGAACCGTGTTCTCGATCTTGCTATGGCCGAGCAGAATCTGGACGGCGCGCAGGTTGCCAGTCGCCCTGTAGATGATCGACGCCTTGGTTCGGCGAAGCGAATGTGTGCCATATTCACTTCGCATCAGGCCGATCCCCGTCACCCATTCATCGACAAGCCGGGCATACTGCCGGGTACTGAGGTGACCAGTGTGATCAACCCGGCTTGGAAAAACGAAATCGTCCACTGTGCCGCCACGCCGCTCGAGCCAGGCCAGCAGACTTGCCCGCGCGTCCGGCAGCAGTTCAAACTGAACAGGCCTGCCTGTTTTCTGCTGCATCACGATTGCTCGCGTTCTGATCTGTCCTCCGCTGACAATGTCACCAATTTTCATCTGCACGAGGTCGCAACCGCGGAGCTTACTGTCGATCGCAAGGTCGAACAGCGCACGATCTCGCAATCGGCGTCGCTGATTGAGGTAGAATCGGATCTCCCAAATATGTTTCGGTTTCAGTGCTCGCTTCGCGCCAACAGTGCGACCGGCGTTCCAGACCTGCCGCTTGGCTGATGCGTGCGCGATTGTAGGCGTCTCCATGTTCATTCTCCAATGGCCAGAATTGGCCATCTGAAGGACGTCTGCTGGTGCGCGGAGGCAATGCCGTTAGGCTTGGGCCGACCAAGCCCGGTCGCTCAGATCAACCACTGCGAAGGTCTTCTAATGACAGAAGCTGACGAGGGATTGCGCCCAAGCGTGGCGTTCGCAATGCATGCTCATTGTGGTTATTCAGCGAAGAGATGGTCGAACCAGTTGAAGGCGTTCTGCAATCGACGCTTTACTGGCGGACTTTGAGCTCCAGATAGCTGCCCGCGAGCCAGCGAATATCTAGCGGCACCTTGGCATCGGCGATGGATTCGTCACTCACATCGCGTCCGGTGCCGTAGTTGATCTGTAAATACGGGCTCTTCGGAATTTGAATGACCGCCACTATCCGGCTCCCGGCCGCGATCCTGCGGGCTGTGACAGTCTGGCTCTGGAAGTCGAGGAGTTGGGGAACACCGGGTTGCAGCAGGGTCCTGTGGCTTCGATCCGCCATGTAGCTCGCCCGACCGAGATACGAAGCGAGGGGGAAATAATGTCCGTCCGCCCGGCGTTCGTAAAACTCCACCGCCAGATCAAGATCGCGCTTGTTCACGATCACATTGAAATGCCCTGTGAACAGGCCATCGACTTCCATCGAATGAGTAAAAGAAGCCGTTGAATACACCAGAGCATTGCGTGTGTCGGGCGCATCGACAGGCGGCTCGTAGTGGGCGTCGGATCGATCAGCGAAATCAACGCGCAGGTCCGGCGCAGACGTGGCTGTCCGTTCGGTGTCGAACACCATACCGTTCGTATCGTGCCGGGAGCCGAGATACAGGCGCAAAGGTGTCGTCGCCATGTCGGCCAGAGTGGCGACATGGCGCCAGCGGTTCGCTCCCATCACCTCGAAATTGATCTTGCCGCTCAGGATATCTGGCAGCGGCGCATCATGAAACACATGGTCGAACCATTTGAGCCGAACGCCCTGTAAATCGATCATCGCCGCCTTATCAATCACTTCGCTACCGACACTGGCGGATACGCCGACCTGCATCGCAGTGTGCCTGTAAGGCCCGATCAGCATCCGATGATCGGCCGAGGGGCGATATTTATAGTGCTGCTGAAGATAGTAGAGCGCGCCTACCATACCGCCGTCATAATATCCGGTCTCGACGAACACGGGGATATCGATCTTCGCGAATTCGTCGCGATAGGGAATGAGGCGCTGCCAATAACCGTCATAGCTCGGATGCCTGAGCCATTCGTCGAACACCGGATTGGGTTTGCCGTCAATGCGGTCGAGATCGCGATACGGTTTGCCGCTGACATACCAGTCGTGGTTGAGCTTTTCCCAACGCGCACGATCGTCATAGACCTTGTCATCCAGACCTTTGGTATCCGTCGTGTAAAAGGGCCACGGGTAGATGAAGTTCTGGAACACGTTGCCTTGCATCGGTGCATCGATTCCCGGCGCGTTGCTGGCATTGGTAGCAATCGCCTTCAGCGCGGGCGGATGATGCTTGACGGCTGCCCACTGGGTCGACGCATTGTAACTTCCGCTGAACATGCCCACGCGGCCATCGCTCCAACTCTGCCCGGCCAGCCAGTTAATGACGGTCGTCGCATCGGCACCGTCGTGGACGTAGGGCACAACCGGGCCAGGACTGCGTCCTTTCCCGCGAGTATAGGCAACGACGCCAGCATAGCCATAAGCCGCCATCTTGACCGCGTCGGAAAAGCTCCAGCTGTCGTTCGCATAAATCGTGAAGTTCAATAGGGAGGTAAGCTTTCCTTTCACAGCGCGGGGACGCACGAGAATCGTGGCGATCTTTGCACCATCGGGCGTCGATATGAGGAGCGTGTCATCGATCAGGAATCGACGTTCAGCATCGGAACGGATCAAAGACTTCGATTCCGGTAACAGGTAACTCCACGTGGCAACCGCCTGATCTGCAAGAACCAGGTCGATTGCCGAGGGGCATGCAATCAGTGCGGCGGGTTTGCAGGCGTCGGCTTGCTTCGTTGCAGCGGCCCGCAACGCTGAAACATCGGCGTCGTACCAGGGCAGAATGTCTGCGATCTGCTTGTCGGAAAGGCTGCCATAGAGTTCGGAAAATGCCCGTCGCAGGGCCGCTGGAGCGGTCGCGCCCGCCTTCTCGTATTGCTTGGCACGCGCATAGATGCGCCAGGGTATAAGCATACCCCGTCGACCTGGTAGGCTTTCACGGTCGAGATGATTGATGGTGGTTTCCGCGTCGCGGTAATGCCCTGCCGCAAGCTGCAATTTGTACAGCTTGGCAGGATCGGTCGTCGTTGCGAGCAGCGCCTTGGCAGTGGCGGCGATTTGATCGTTCAGGGGCAGATACGCGAGGGTTTGTGATGGTTGAGCCAGCGTGGGATGAGTGCTCCCCACGGCGCTGCTGAAGGCGAAAACCAACAAGGGCATGAGTTTGCGCATGACAGAGTCTCCATTTGCCCGGTGGGTAGCGGTGGAGACGCGGCGCGGAGAGAAAATCGGTGAATGCGCAAGAATGCGCGGTCACCGAACGCCATGGGGCCGTCAGATAACCCGATCGCGCAATAGTCGGGTGCCCGTTCGACTGGCAGGGATCAATCGGCCATCGCTCATGTGCAACAACAGCCGCCCCCCACCAGCTGGTTCGGCACGCAGGATGTGTCCCACGTTGACGATCGATGACCGATGAACGCGCGCAAACCTGGTCGGATCGAGCGTTTTTTCAAGCTCGGCGAGGGTCATCCGCACCAAATGAATGCCGTCCTGTGATGTGATCTCTGCGTAATCGTCCGCGCCCGCGACGCTGATAATTCGTTCGAAGTCGATGGGGCGCAAATCATCGCCGCTTCGAATGAAATAATGCGATGTGCCGGAATCGCGGCGTTCGATGATCGCTGGCGCCTGTTCCGGGTGAACTTCTTCCTCAGGCGTCACGGTCTGCTGGTGATGCGGCTGTATCGGGATGTATGATAGTGCAGCGATTATGCCATAGGTGGTGACCGTTTCGAGCATTTGCCATGCCGTCCCGCTAGTGGCGAATGGTTTGACCGCGAATTCGGTCAGGGAAATGCCGTTTACCAGCCCCAACAGGACGACCAGTAGCCAGTAAGACATAAGCGTGAAAGCCGCGCCTAACACCACATGTCCGGCGATTTGGGCTGTGGGGCTCAGGCCCACCAGTCGCTCCCTGATAATCTGGCGTGTCAGCGCGCCGAAGATCACCACCGGCACTGTATTCGCGACGCCCCCAGCAATGGATGCGCTGATCGACGCTTGGAGTGCGACCGCAATCGTTACGCTATACGCTACGAAGACGAGACCGACCAGCAGCAGGTCAACGGTTCGTGCGCTCAGGGAACCGGAACGCAAAATATTGTGACGATCTTTCATGCCAAACCTTAAAGCGGATGCCTTTCATAGGACATTGCGTCCGCCAGCGCCAAGCGCGCGCAAATCATCGATGTCCGGGACAGTGCACAACGCGCCCACATGCAACTAGAATGGAATCTTGCGTCTGGCGCGCGTTGTGATTGCCGACAAGCGGTGAGCCGTCATCGTCAATTGCAACCTCCAATGGTGGAAATATAAAAAACTGCCATCCAGCAAGCGGACCAATCTTTCGTCTAATGACTCTGGCGCTAGGCCGCGACAGCTTGATGAACCAACGGAGGGTTTTAGCGATGCGTTTCGAAGGGGCGAAAGTCCGCTTTGTGGGCGTCTGCGGCCTCGCTGACAAATTATTCGGCATGAAACGTGAGCATGTATTTCGAGAAATTTGGACAAACGCCTGATTGTATATGGCTGTAACCAAGTCATCGAGAGCGGTGCAGCAAGCAAGTGCGCCAAAACAGGTCTTGATGGCGCTATCAATGGACCCAAACATAGGCGTTGCTGGCGATAATCTGCCGTCAAATTCCTCGGGCTACGCGGCGCATAGCCTGGGGAGGCTGACCAAAGGCACGCAGGAAGGCGCGGCGCATCCGTTCTGGGTCATGAAAGCCGATGGTAATGGCGATCTGCTCGATAGGCGCAGAACTGCCTTCCACCCGCTCGCGAGCAGCCTCCAGCATCAGGCGTTCAACGGCCTTAGCGGGGCTCATGCCGACGCCGCGAGTGAAGGCGCGGCTAAAATTGCGCGGACTCATGGCGGCCTGAGCCGCCAGCACGTCGACGGTCAGCCGCTTGTCAAGATTCACGCGAATCCAGTCGAGCAACGACGCAAATTGCGTGTGGTGATTACTCAGTTCAGCCAGAGCCGAAAATTGCGATTGCCCCCCCGGACGCCGGTAATAAACCACCATCTCCTGCGCCACGCGGCGGGCGATTTCCTCTCCGACATCGTCCGCGATCAGCGTGAGCGATAGATCAATTCCCGCGGTGATCCCGGCCGAGGTCCAGACGTTGCCATCGCGGATATGAATGCGATCCGGCTCAACGGGCACCTTGGGGAACAGCCGTGCCAGGAGTCCGGCTCGGCTCCAATGCGTCGTCGCACGCCGCCCATCCAGCACGCCCGCAGCCGCCAACGGAAACGCTCCCGAACAGACGCTGCATATCCGTCGCACCGTGCCGGTCGCCTCGCGCAGAAAGCTTACGTTTGCCTCTCGGCGCATGGCATCCCGGCTCCCATCGCCGCCAGCAACGATCAGCGTATCAATCGCACTGGCAGCATCGGCCGCGAGTGTGTCCAGCGCTACTCCGGATAAACTGCTCATCGACCCGCCGCTGGCCGAGATCAGGGTCAGTTGATAGGCGCCCCCTGCCATTTGCCCAGCGATCTCGAAACTGGTGATCGGCCCGCAGGCGTCGAGCAGTTGAAAATCCTCGTAGAGATAAAGTGCAATCGTGCGAACCATGGCTCGAAATGAGGGATCATTGTCATTCCGTCAATCGACGCCATAGGCGATAAAGGGACGTCCACGAAAGTAGTCGTTCGTCGTCAATTAACAGGTGAGTGGCGGGGTCGAACGTCTTTCGCACCGTCCAAGTCCAATAACCCATCACAAATCAGGGTAAAGAGGTAATCGTGAGAAAGCTGATCTGGCTTGCCGTTCCGTTAGCGTTGATCGCCGCCAAGGCAAATGCGATTATTGTCCGTCACACTCTGACTGACGCACAATATCGTGTTGATCCGCACTCCATACCTGCTCTGGCTGATTTGCCCGACGAGGGGCATGGCACGCTCATTGCGCCGCGTTGGGTCGTGACCGCCGCCCATGCCGTAAACATGATGCAGATGATGCCCGAAGAGAGATAAGTCACACTCAACGGCAAAAGGCGAGCGGTAAGCCGCATCATTGTCTATCCGGACTACCCCGCAGCTCGCGTCGGATGGCAGAAATTGTTCGGTGGATTCAAAACGGCGGACACGGACACCTTCGCAGGGCAATATATCACGGCAATGGCCGGGATGCATGACATTGCACTTCTGGAGCTCGCGGAGCCGGTGACCGATGTTGCGCCAATGCCGGTTTTTTGGGGTGACGCACAACCTGGAACGTTAAGCACCGTCTATGGCGCGGGGGCCACGGGCACCGACATTACCGGGGCACCCGACGATCCAAGCCATCGCACGCAATTGCGCCGCGCGCAAAACCGGCTAACCCGAACCGATGGGCAGTGGCTTCGTTTCGCCTTCGATTGTAGCGCTGATGCGCCGCGGCTCAGTGGCGCGACGGCGGGGGGAGATAGCGGCGGACCAGTCACCATCGCCATTGATGGACGCCAATACCTCGCCGGTCTTACCCACGGCCTCGATGCAACCCGTCCCGAAGCAAGGGTAATCGTGCAGAAGATGCAGAACGGTTCGCTTAAGATGGGTGTGTGTGTGGACAAACGTTCGCAGCGACACGGTTGGCTTTCTACAAAGCATGGCTTGACCGGACGATGGCAACGGAATGACCTGACTTTCTCGCCATTTCCTTCATAAAGGCTTGGCCGCTGGAGGTCCAGTGCGGGGGGACGGAATCAAACTTTCTTTCGCTGTGGCGACATGAGGAAGGTAAACATGATCTCTTCCCCTTCTTCAGGCTTGCCATCCAGAAGCTCGGCTTCCAGTTCGTCGATCAGCGTGTTGATCCTGGCCAACTTTTGCTGGTTTGCGCGGATCATAAAGAAGCGTGCTCTGGTATTACGCATCCGCCGCTATAGATTCTTCCGAAGAGCGCTCCTGGCAGAAAAGCCCTTCGAGGAATTCATGGACGCAAGGTTGGAAGCGGAAAGAAAGGTCAAAGCTCCATGGCAGTTCTGCTTCAGTCCCGGAGGCGGATGAATCCGGGCCGAAGTCGCAGCGTGTTTCGGCTCAGTTTAGCCGCAGCGAGCCTCAGCTTCGTCGATCAAGCGCGCCTTCCAGTGAGACTGCCATTTGCTTGGCAAGCTCCTGCTGCAGCGGAACGTAGTCGTTGTTGTCTGTGGGAGCGGCGAACTCTTTTGACCAAAGGATGCTGCCGTCCTTGTCGTTGCGCAGCGTCACTGTGACGACGGTTCGCTGCGTCGTCTGGCGAACGCTCACTCGCGCGTGCAGGTCCGCCTTCTCACCGGGAGCCACCATCTGGTAGTCGGCCGGCAGGATCTGGGTCGCCTGTGCAACAAAGCTCTCGCGCAGACCCGCATTGAAGTGCGGATACAGCACGTATTCGCAGATACCTTTCACCGGCTCTATCGCAAGGCGGTGATGGGGGTCGGACGCGCCGCCATGCCCCCAGGCGATGCAAGCGATAGCAAGAGCAGCCAGCACGCCACCCCCGAGGGCGTAACCTAAAAGCCGCTGTCCTCGTTTCGGTGCGTCCGCCTCCGTCAGACTGCCGATGAACCTGTAGCCGGAGCGAGGGCGCGTCTGGAGGTAGCGCGGCGTCGCCACGTCGTCGTCCAGCAAAGCTCGGATGCGCTTGATGCACGTGTTGAGCGCGGCATCGCCGCCCGTGCCGGAACGCGCCCAGAAGCAGTCGAGCAGCTCTTGCCGGCTCACCGTCCGATCTCGATTCTCAATCAGGTAGGCGAGAACCTCGATAATCTGGGGCGAAGCCTCGAGCCGTTCGTCGCCACGAAATATCTGCAACGCGTCCAGTTTCAGCCGGAAATCGTCGAAAGCAAGCATGCCTTTCCCCTTAACGCATTCGGGCTCCTGGTCGTCGAACGAGCCCTTCGGGTGTATCGCTCGTCCGAGGCAGTTCAGTTGAAGTCAACCCGGCAAGTCATCAATGTCGGGAAATGTCAGGCCAAGTCACAAGTTGTCATTTGGCGACCGCGGATGGCTTTGCTTAGGTGGAGGACGTCGTTCCCAGCTGACAGGACATTGCCCCCGTGACCGACCAGAACATCGCCTGCACCACTGATCGCCGAGGCATCCTTGGCCTCGCTCTAGCGGGCGTCGCCGCTTCGCTCGTCACGCTTCCCACGGCGAGCGACGCCGCAACGCTCAGCGACGGAATTGATGCACTCCTCGACACCACCGCATCGGCCTATGGAACCGTCGGCTATTCGGTTGCGGTGCTTCGCCGCGGCGCTCTGGTATATTCGCGTCACGCTGGACTGGCCGACCGCGAAGCGGGAACGCCGATCACTGATGCCTCGGTCTATCCGATGTTCTCGATCTCCAAGCTGTTCCTCATCGTGGAGCTCCTGAAGGCGGCCGAGCGCGGCCAACTCGACTTTGCGATGACGGTCGGGAAAATTCGTCCCGATCTTCCTGATGCGTGGCGTCGGATTACGTTCGAGCAGGCACTCGCTCATGTCTCTGGCCTGCCCGACTATATTCCTGACTTCGTTGCCCCAACGGAGGATCTGGCATTTGCCGAAATCCGCAATCTGCCGCTTCGCTTCCCGGCTGGCACACGAAACGACTACGTCCAGACCAACATGCTGATCGCACGTGAGGCGGCTGAGCAGGCGACCGGTCAAAAGATTCAGGCGCTCGCTTCGCGCCAGTTTCGAGCGGCGGGCATGACGCACTCGGGATATCATACCGGCTATCCCAACGGTGCGGTGACGCTTCTCAATCTGGTGACGAGCTATCGCCCGCTGCCGAAGCGGGATGGTCCGCCGCCCCGTTACACTATCCCGTCCTGGCCAGAATACACCTACGGTTCGACCGGGGTTTTCACGACGCTCGGCGATATGGTCCGCTGGAGCCAGGCGCTGCACCGGGGCGACCTTGTGCCTCTTGATCGCCTGCGGGCCTCTTGGGCACCGTTTCAGACAAGTACCGGTGCGCCCGCCTGGCACACCCACGGATGGGAGTATTTCGAGCATGACGGTGTCACAGTTGTCGGCCATGGCGGCGATGTTCGCCTGGTCTGGCGACACTTCTTCCGAACAGAGAATCCGGACGACTGCGCCACGGTCATGTATTTCGATAACGGTGGCCGCTCGACCTTTGACCGGCACCGGCTCGCAACGCTGCTTGCAGATCGCGTCATGTCGGGGGCGGCGCGATCTTCTGAGGCGCAGGAGGAGACGCTGTTCCGCGGGCTCGCATCGGATCATTGGGTCGAGGCCGTGCGCGAGGTTCGAGCGATGGTGCCGCTCCCAGCCATGCAGGCAATCGTAAACCGCGTCGGCTACGACGCGTTGAACATTCTTGACGCCCGAACGGCGCTTACGCCTTTCGCATGGAACACGACCGAGTTTCCGCATTCTGCCAATGCGCACGATAGTCTCGGCGACGCCTACCGGGCCGCGGGCCTGACTGCTGCGGCCCGTAAAAGCTATGCGCAAGCTCTCTCGCTGGATCCGGAAAGCGCGGGCACGCGGGCGAAGCTCAACGAACTCGCCGCCTCCGCCCCAGCGGACTGATTTTCCGATCGATTTGGATAGAGGATGTTTTCGATGAGAACTCGATTATGTTTGCCCGTCTGCGCTTTGCCGGCGCTACTCGTATTGGCCTCTGCCGCACAGGCGGAGCCGACGAAAGTCGAGGTGCGCGTCATCGCGCGCGGCGCCAAGTTCCTAGGAGGGTATCGGGCACCGGTTCGCGTGACGATGACCGACGCCGACACCGGAAAAGTCCTTGCGCGCGGTTTCACCTCGGGCACAACCGGAGACACGCAGCAAATCCTGAGCAAGGGCAAGGACAGCGGCGGCGTCATATCGACGCCCGATTCGGCGGTGTTCCGCACCACGCTCAATCTCGACCGCGCGCAGCGCGTCACCGTTAGCGCCACAGGCCCGCTCAGCCAGCCGCAGGCCGAGACGACGGTCACCAGTACGCAATGGATCCTGCCGGGTCACGATCTGACTGCGGGCGACGGCTGGCTGCTGGAAATGCCGGGGCTGATCGTCGATGTCGCGAGCCCGGTTGCCTATCATGCGTTCAAAGTCGGCGACACCGTTCCACTTCGTGCAGGCGTCACGATGATGTGCGGCTGCGGAATCTCGGAAATGGGGCCATGGCGCGTCAGCGATACCGACGTCGAGGCGTACGTGTCCGTGGACGGGGGGGTAGCCGAGCGGCGCAAGCTGACATTCGACCCAGACACGGCGACGTTCGGGACGGATATAAAGGCCAACAAACCGGGTCTGTACGAAGTCGAAGTCAGGGCCTGGATGGCACCGAGCAACAATGCCGGCGTGTCGCATGTCTCCTATTTCGTTCATTGAGCTTTCGCGACGGGCCGGCTGGAGCTGTTCTGTGATCCGTGATCTACCCGTCCCAGGGTCGCAACCATTGTTGTGATGTGCCAGCTCTGATTTTGCATCGGACTCCTTGGGTGGCCAAGCCTGTGGCGAGGAGCCTAAATAGTGAGCGATATTCTGACTGATGGACGAGAAAAACAAAAAGTCCCTAACGACCGCCGATCCATAGCCGTTGTGGCCAGACAGTCGGCGGTCGATCAACTCTCGCCGCTCCGGTGCGGTCGCTGGAATGTCGGTTTACGTCGGAAACGGTCTTTGAGAAGTTGGACCGCCGCCGATCGGCTAAGCGCCCTCACAGCGGTCGTTTCCGCTAGAAACTGCTCATGCCTGAAAGCCGTCATTCACATATTGTGCATCGTCGAGCCGAACTGACTGGTGATCTCTGGCTCGTCCTGGCGGGTGCAGAAGGTCTGGGACACTCCTTGCGGGCGCGGGGACAAAGTCCTTTTAGCTTAATTATGAACGGAACGGTGAGACTCATCTAAGTATCTGCTAACCTGAATCTCTCGCATGTGATTGCTCTGGAGCATAGGTAAATGTTTGATCAGGACAATGCTGCCGGACTCGCCCTGCACGGAATGAGGCGTTTCGAACTCTTCGCGGCTGCACGCATCCTCTCGGACACCGCCGCGCAGTTCACAAATCACAAAGGCACCGCCACACCGCTTACCGAGGCGCGCGTGCAACATGGCATTCGCAGCTCGATCGCATGCGTCTCGTTGTTATGCGATGAAAATCACTTTGACGACCTTGTTAAAGGCTTCAACGGGAACAAGCTGTCATGTGACAGCGACTTTATTCTCAATGGAATTTCCCAAGACCTTTCGCGCGTGGTCGAAAACGTAGGTCAATTCATGGAAAGCAATTACCTCAGAGAGGCCGTGAATAGTCCAATTTCCTTTAGTGAAGAAGAGGCGTCTGATACCATCAGTTATTTGAAAATGCTTGTCGCGGAACTCCGCCTCATCGATCAGGATGATTCCGAAAGGCAGGTTGTTCTCGCAGCACAGATAGCGGACCTGTTGCGGGCCTGTGCATATATTGCCGTCATGGTCGCCCCCCCTGTTCGCGACATGAGCCGGGCGCGCTTAGTGCGCACCGCCGCCTGTATCAATGGCGCGTCGAAAATTCTGAATGATTTACAAAACTTACGGATATGCAGGCGGCTTCTGAGACAGCGCGACACCGCGCCGCCTCCTGCCATAAAGAGACGGAAATCCAAACCCGCGTCAAAGAATGGGAAATAGCGGTATGGATTTTGCTCTAGATCTGCTGTCTTTTGGGCGAGCGCTCTCTGAAACGGCTGACGATCTGGACTCTGTGGCGACAGAGTTAGAGGATGGTCGAGCAGATTCGCTCGATACCGTTAAACGCCTAACTGGGCACGCGTGCGAGCTGTTTCGTCAGTTAGAGGAACACCTTGGGAGCGGTGATATCAACCCTTTACGCTCACTGGTAAATCAGTTCATGGGAGACGACATCTCGTGGAGCCCGGAGGAGATCAAGGCCGCGGAGAGGCGCCTATTAGCCCTGATCGGCCTCAAGGCCGATCTGCTCAATGATCTCTGGAATGATATCGCGGAGCTCGCACGCGAGGGGACTGGCTTCACCCAAGTGGATATGGACGACTGCCTTCACGTACTGAGCACCTGCCGCGAGGCCGAGTGCCGCGTAGCCGACGTGATCGAGGAATTTGAAGACCCGATCCGGTTCGCTCTGGACATAGCAAAACTATGCCGCCACGGGTCCGTGATATGCGTGGATGCAGCCACGATATCGCTCGATATGGGGGTGTTCAGCCTTGTTCTTGCGGGCAATTCGATCCGGTCGGGTATAAAAGGAATTAGGCGCACTCTTGGCGGTATGATTGAGAGGTTTGGCAAGTGGTGGGACTCGTAGTTGAGCATCAATAATCGCCCAGGCTAACTTGCTCCCGAGAGCAGACCTATTTCGCCGATGAATCCCTCGAAATTCGGGAGATTTGGCCAGATGGCCTCGGGAGAGTAGTCGCGAGTTGCTCGCGTACCACGAGGAGATAGCCTATTTATTTACCGGAACTGTCCCGGTGACGCGCGTCTGAAGGTGAAGTGATGCTTTTCGGGGACACGGCCAAGCGGCAGCTTACCTATTATCAAGTCCGTAAACCCAACATTCTGCTCCCGACCCAGTCATTCGCGCTCCCTGCCGCTACTTGCTGTCTTTCAGAGCGTCCGGTGATCGGCTTATTCTGTTGAAGAAGTCGCTGCTGTTGCTGCCAGGGTTGCGCCGCGGATAGTGGGCGAGCGGCCCTTGCGTCCCGCTCATGCGGGTACGAGGCCCGGGATCGGCTTCATCCTGGCCAGCTTGCGGAGGTTTTGGGCTGCGGCGGCGAGGTGGAACTCGTCTTTTGCTCCGTTGGGACCGCGCAGGCGCAAGCGATCGAGCTTGAGGATGCGTTTGAGGTGCGCGAAGAGCATCTCGACCTTCTTGCGCTGTCGGCGCGAGACGAGATAGGCATCGCTGGTGGCGATATCGCGTGCAAGGTCGCGCGCGCCTTCGTGGACCGAGCGCATGATCTTGCGTGCTGCCAGTTTGGGCGTGCAGCGCTGCTTGAGCGGGCAGGCGCCGCAGTCCTTCTCGCGGGCCCGGTAGCGGATGAAGCCATCGGCGTTGGCGCGCGGACGCGGTGTGCTGAAGTTGCGGTTCGATGAGCGCAGGCGGTTGCCGCCAGGGCAGGTATAGCTGTCATCCTCATGATCGAAGGTGAAGGCCGATCGCTCGAAGGTGTCGTCGCGGCGGGCGGACTTATCGAACACGGGGATATGCGGCTCGATCCCGCGATCCTCGACCAGCCAGGCAAGGTTCGGAGCCGAACCATATGCGGTATCGGCCACCAACTTTGCGGGCCACAGGCCGAAGCGGTCTTGCGTGCGCTCGATCATCCGACGCTGGGCGGTGACCTCGGCCTGGCGGATCGCGGTGGTCGCCTCGACATCGACGATGACAGCATGGTCGAGATCGATCAGGTAGTTCGTGCTGTAGGCGTAAAAGGCCGAACCGCGTGTCGCCGCGGTCCAGCGCGAGGCGGGGTCAGTGAGGTTGATCCGCTTGGGCGTCACCGGGGTCGCTCCGCCGAACGAGGCATCGTCGAGCACGTCGAGATACTCGGCGACCGCGCGCCCCGCCACGTCGGGCGGCAGGCCTTCTTCGCCCGGCACCGAGCGCTGCCGGTGCACATCGGCCCGGATCAGGCTGGCATCTACCGCGAAGCCCTCGGCGCCGACCAGCCCCTCGGCCATGCAGCGCTCCACGGTCGTCTCGAATAGCTTGCGCAACAGATCGCTGTCGCGGAACCGCCCATGCCGGTTCTTCGAGAAGGTCGAGTGATCGGGCACCGCGCCATCCAGATCGAGCCGACAGAACCAGCGATAGGCGAGGTTGAGATGCACCTCCTCGCACAACCGCCGCTCCGAGCGGATACCCATGCAATAGCCTACGATCAGCATCCGGATCATCAGCTCGGGGTCGATCGAGGGCCGCCCCATCGCGCTGTAGAACGGCTTCAGGTGCTCGCGGATGCCGGACAGATCGACGAACCGGTCGATCGCGCGCAAAAGGTGTTCTGTCGTGCTGGTTGATGGCATGTCGGTCGATCCTTTCCTCTATCGGGTGATGACGGACCGGCCTGGGGGGGGACATTGCGCGATGATCAGACCGGTCCGCCATCGCGTCCCTTATCGTCCGCGATGGCTACATGGTGCCACATGACGTTTCTGCGCCAGCACCGCCGTTTGTACGATGCGCCGCAGCAGGCCATTTGTAGGACGCAAATCAGGACCGATGCGCGGCGCAGTGGATGCGGGTGAACGACCATTGCGGAACAGCTTTTGGATTAGGCGACCACTCGAAATGGGAAAGCCGTCGCTTGATCGACTGAAATTCAACGACAACTGACATCAACCGCCAGCCGCTCTCTTCGAAAGCCGCCGCACGTTCCGTAAATAAACCAACCACCTGCACCCCGGGCGACGGCGGTGCTTTTATCTCGCTATCCAATTCATCCTCATATTCAGACACCTATGGGCACAACTTTCTAGCCGATGTGAGCCTCTCGCAAGGCTGCAATCGGGTTAGAAGATAGCCGCAGTTATCTTTCAAAACAGGAGCGGAATGCTTGCAGCCAGTTCACCTCAGTGGCACCGGGTAGGGCAATGAGTGAAGATTCCAAAGCATGTCTACTGCAAGTCGTCGAGCGTATGCCTGACTGGCTCCGACGCGATCTGACTGCCCGAGACGAGGTCACGCGCAAACGTGCCGAAGAAACGCTCGCAGGCATGATAGTAGGAGCTCTGACAGGGGTATCCGCCGAATAGATCAATAGAGCTGTCGTCGAGTTTCGGGAAGGTGATATGCGTTCTTGGATGGCTGAAATGTTGGGGTTAGCGGACGTAGACCTCGCTCACCAAAGCAACTGAGAAGATTTTGTAGCTTCCCTCCTCGCAACCGCCGCCGAACTTGCCAGCCTCCACTGCGTCTTTGGCTTCGCTGAAGCTGTCGAAGAGGCAGTATTTGTTAACTGGCACGTCAGCTGCGATGGAGTTGCATGAGAGCGGGGAGTGCTCCAGAAAATCGCCAAACACGACAACATCGTAGCCGAGGGGATTCAGACTGACATCTGGTCCCGGCACAGTGACCTCGTCAGGTATCTCCGATGACGCGGCGCGAGACAGGGGTTGCCACTGGCTCGGGTCGAACTGCCACCCATCGGATTCGAGCTCGCGTTCATACGCAGAATAGAAGAAGAGCTTAGAGTTGGAGAGCGCCGCTCCGCTTTCCCGCGCAAGCTCCCACAGCACCTCGGGGCTGTTCGCCAGCCCAAATCCATTGTGCATCCAACCGTCTTGAGGCTCGACAACATTGTCGTTCACGCAGTCCGCTACGCTGCAAACTTCCTTAACGTGCGACGTGCTCGGCAGCAGCCAGCCGGGTGGCGGCACGGTTCGCTTCAATAAGTAACCAGCAGGTATCATGCGATTAACCTAACGGCGGGATGAATGTCCGCAAAGGTGTCGTTAGCGGCTGGACCGCTTTTGAGCAGGTTGTAGCGAAAGCGGCCTGTCTGCTGATAGATCGCTCGATAGCAGGATCGAGCGGCCAATATTGGGATGGTTTTAGCGATAGTCGGCTTTTGCGAGGCGAGAGCTGCCACTCGCATGTTGTGCTCAAAGTACAATGAGGAAGGGGTGGGTTCCGGCATGGCAAGCCAAAAATTAGCTACACTCCTGCTTGAAACGAAAATTCCTTTACACCTTAGCCTTCGCCATCATCCAGTAAGGTTTGATGAACCCGCTCAGCGAGGAAATAGAGCCCTTGGATAGTGCAAAGGATGACCGCGAAAGTCACGAAGGCCACGATGAACACAAAGCCTAGCTCAACCCAACCGTACGCTTCTGGTGATCCGGCCAGCTCGGTTTCGACGCTAGGAACAAGTAACGATCCAATCACACAGATGCCGAATCCGATAAATGACAATGCTGTGAGGTAAGAAAAGAGATAGCATAGAAAGACGCGGAATGTGATGCCCACTCTTGAGGTATCTCGGTTTGCGGTGATGATCGCTGTCGTGTGGGGCATATCCTTGTCGAGATCGCCACCCTGAAAAGCTACAATTGCGGCGAGAGCGGCGATGTAAAAACCGGGCAATGTCGCAAAAAGCTGTGCGAGATAGGAGGACAGCGAGTCGCTTCCGACGGTGTTCAAGCCCGATGGCAAAAGCCATACGATTACCACTGAGAGACCCGCAAGCGCGAGCGGCCCCCATATGCGGTAAACGCCCAAACTCGGGCCTTGGACAGACAGATAGGCGAAAGGGCGCGCGAGTTGATACAGAAAGCTCAAGAGCGTTCCTTGATGAGCTCATGCTTCATCCGGCTGACTAAATGCGGAACGAAATGGTCCACTGCGCTGGTCGTGATTGGGGGCGTGATCCCTCCAAAATGCTTCGTCTTCACATAGCCTTCACTGATGAGCTTTCCGCTATCAGCGTCTAGGTCCACATGAGTTGATCTGCCACCAGACTCTGGTTTGAAGCTGATCCTGATTTGCGAATAATCTTTGGACTGAGATTTCGCGGCAGCACGAATAGTGGAGAGCACTTGACCGGATTTGGGCTTCCGGAGCATCTTGACCTTCATGTATTTCTCTACACCCGAAAAATACTTGCCCTGACCCAAGGGCTTGGCGGTGTCCGGCTCGACAAGCGTAATGCTATTGATCGCGCCCTTTTCGAGGTCGGTCTGCAAGGCATAGGATGCATGGCCGTGAAAATCTAAGTGCGGGACGAACGGAATCTCCCTCTTGGAGCCGCCGGGCATCTTGTACAGGAAATGGTTATCTTCTTGGCAGAGCAGTCGAATGGCTGTGTTTAGAACAGACCTTACGCGATGCTCCGGGAAGTTTGGCACCTTCTCGACCAATCCAAGGTAAACATTGTCCCCAGTGGCCTCAGGCGTCAGAGAAATGACGATGTGAGCACTATGTCCGCCCCCTTCGTCCTTCTGCTTATTAAAATCTCGCTTAGTTTTGGCCGCATGATTCACATAGCGCGTATTCGGAGCATTCTTGTCGGCTGATTCCAACAGGATGGTCACCGTGTCGTCGCCATCGTCCTTATCGACCTCCTTGATGATGTAGGTCATATCGCCGTTCTCAAATTCTTTGACGGGAAAGTCATCATCATCAGCCGCCGCCTTAAGAAGGTCTGCAATCCTTCCCATAGGAGGAAAGGTGGCGTGCTTCGCTCTCCTCTCAATATGGACATCGAAGTAATATACATCACGCGACTGCCGACTGTAGGTCAAATACCGTCCCCCAATTTACTGACGACCTTGTAGGAGTGTGAACGGAGACGAGCAAGCGAGCAGCGACATCATTTGAGTAGCGTCATGCCCTCGCGGCCTCGCCCTTTGTTCACGTGGGCTAGACCATTTGCGAACTTGCCAAACGTCGGCTTTGTAGAGGGCGCTACCAGCGGCGAACGTTCTTAATTGGGGTCGCTAGCCGCCAGTCCACTTCTAGGGGGCTATCTCAATAAGCAGCCGTAGCGATCGCGGCGAACCTCTACCGCTTATCCGGTCGGGCCTTTGCGTCAGCCTTGAGCTTTTCCAGTCGCTCCGAACACACCTCATGAACCACGCGGCCCAGCCCTTCGACCTGCTCCCCAAGCCATTCAAGCTCGTCCTTGGTGATGCGGTAATGCTTCGAGTATCGCGCCTTCACATAAGCTTCCTTGAGCTTCTCGAACCTTGTTCGATCGCGCTTAGTCTGGCGCGGCCAGACATAGGTAAGGCGGGGATCAATCCGCTCGGCTTGGGTTCGCAGAAAGCCGAGGTTGTGAACGTGAGGGGTGTAAAAGGTACAGACGAGCAGGACCGTGTGATATAGACGCTCGCATGCTTGGTGCAGATCGAATGCTGCTTTCTTTAGGTCGCCATCGTCAATTGCATGGCCGTATCCACGCATGAAACTTTGGGCACTCGGCAGCCAATCCTCAAAATACTCCTGCGCCATGGCGAGCGCCTGAGTGGGCGTCTTGGGCTTGGGTGTATGCAGCTCGGTATCGTCGGACTGGTAAAGCGCGATGCCGTCCTGCTTCACATCCATGAAGAAGTAGCGCCCATGGGCAAGACCATCGTTCACTTCCTGAAGCGTGTGAACGATGAAATTGACCGGGGTCTTGAGCGTACCGGTGACACCATACTCGCGCATCAGCCGGTCATCGAGCCTGGACCAGTACTTCACCCTGTCGGTCAGCCGCTTGTCGTTGACGATGATCAGAAGATCGTAGTCCGACTGATAGCCCTTGGCCGTATGCGGCTCATCCACCCAGGTGCCTCTGGCATAGCTGCCGTAGAGGATCACCTTGAGTATCCGTCCGGCCTTCTTCCACTCGTGCCTCGCCAGCGCGAAGGCGTCGTCGAACTCCTCGAAGATCAGCTGCACCACGCGCTCGATCTCGCGTTGCTTTTGCGGGGGAAGATGATCGAGCTCGGTCTTCATCGCTTATGTCCTAGCAAGCCATTGGGCGAGTTGCACCACTGCAATCCAAATCAACCAGAATGAAATTGGACCTCAACCCATTCACAACGGCACCAAGACTCAGTCTCGCTGAAAACCCAGTCAATACCAATAAATGGGGAGGGGGTCGCAACAACGCCCGACCAAGCCAAAAACCTTCCTTTATCGGACGAGCGCGGACGCCAGCAAACTGCCGGTCACAAAGCACATTGGGATGTGAGGGATTGCAGCGTCGGAGAACGAAATTACGACAAGCAGCACCGAGAGTGCGCAGCGCTACGCCAGAGTTTGCGCGGGTTTGACGCTACAGTGCGAAGCCACTTGATTACGTGGCGATTAAACGGGCCTCGACACCCGCTCCGCAGGGGTGTAATATCAGCGCTAAGTCTTTGAGAAATTTGGTGGACGCACTAGGGCTCGAACCTAGGACCCGCTGATTAAGAGTCAGCTGCTCTACCAACTGAGCTATGCGTCCACCTGGCCGGTTACGGCATCCGAGTGATGCGTTGCACTCGACTCGGGAGGCGCCGCATATAGCTATCGCCTCACGAATGAAAAGGGGGTCTTTTCGTTTCTTGTGAGATTTTCAGCCGCGCAGACCACTGCGCGGAGCCATCCGGTTCCAGCGATCGATCATCATCAGCGTGCCCACGCAGATCATATTGGTCATCATGGAAGATCCGCCGTGGCTGACGAAGGGAAGGGGGATGCCTACGACCGGTGCGAGACCCATCACCATCATCAGATTGATCGCCACATAGAAGAAGATCGTCGCCACCATTCCGGCCGCAAGCAATTGCGAGAAGCGGTCCCTCGAACGGCGCGCCACATTCCATCCCCAGCGCAGTATCAGTGCGAAAACCACCAGCACGAACAACCCGCCAACAAACCCCCATTCTTCCGCCATCGTCGCAAAGGCGAAATCGGTGTGTGGCTCGGGAAGGTAGTTTAAATGGCTTTGCGTGCCGTTCCCAAAGCCCTTTCCAAACCATCCGCCTGACCCGATCGCGATCTTCGACTGGGTGATGTGATAACCGTCACCGAGCGGATCCTTCTCCGGCGTCAGGAAGGTGAAGACGCGTTTTTGCTGGTATGGCTTGAGCACGAAAAAAAACGCTACGGGCGCCATCGCCGCGCCGGCAAGTCCAGCCCCCACGAACCAGCGCAGCGGCAAGCCTGCCAGAAACATGACTACCGCGCCGCCGAAGCCGATCGCAAGCGCTGTGCCGAGGTCGGGCTGGAGACCCACGAGGATCATCGGAACAGCGAGCAGAGTGACCACCGGGATCAACGAGCGCCAACTGGGCACTTCACCGACCGGCAGCGAAGCATAGAAACGAGCGATGACAAGCACAATTGCCGGCTTCATCAGTTCGGACGGTTGCAGCTGCATGAAACCGAGATTGAGCCAGCGCTGGCTGCCGCCACCCATCGCACCCACCGCCTCGACGAGGACCAGAAGCACGAGGACCACGGCATAGGCAGGAAAGGCTATCAGCGCGACGAAATCACGCGGGAAACGCGTCATCACGAAAGCCATGATCAGAAACACGAAATACTGGACGAGGTGCGGTGCCGCATAGGGCATCCATCCGCCACCACCGGCCGAATAAAGGACGAGCGCACCGAAACAGACAAGCGCCGTCAGCGGAATCAGCATCTGCCACGGCTGGCGTGCAATAGAGGTCGGGATGACGCTCATTATGTCGTGGTTATAGGGGCGCCGCTCGCGCCAGGCGAGGGCGTAGGCGTCTCCATCTCTGCGCTACCGGGTTTCATTCCGGCGACGCGGCTTTCGGCGTCCACCCGCGATGAAATGTCAAGATCCGGCGGCGGCGGAGGTGGATCGTCGACGCCCTGGTCGCCGATAAAGGTCAGGTAACGCCGCCGCATACGTTCATCGGGTGTACCGCCCCATCCCTGTTCGAGCTTGTGAAGCGTATCGAGCGCCTTTTCCGGTGCGAACAGGTAAGTCATCACGTCCCGTGCGATCGGTGCCGCAGCGACGGAGCCGAACCCTCCGTGCTCGATCACCACTGCAATCGCATATCTCGGGTTATCGAAGGGCGCGAAACACACGAACAGTGAGTGATCGCGCGCTGCCCAGTCACTGATGTGGCCGCGCGCGACAAGCTTGCGGACCTGTGCCGTGCCGGTCTTGCCAGCCATCTGGATTCCGTCGAGGTTGAGGCGGGCGCTTGAAGCGGTCCCCGAACCGTTGACTACCCTGAACATCCCGTCATGGGTCACCTGGAGCTGTTCCGGCGTAAATGGCAGCGGCGGCCCCACCGGGCGCTTGTTGCCGTAGATAAGCGACGGCAGGAGGTTCTTGCCGGTGGCGATGCGAGATGTCATCACGGCAAGCTGAAGCGGGTTTGCGAGGACATAGCCTTGCCCGATGGAGGCGTTCAGTCCGTCGGCGGCGGTCCATTCCTGGTGAAAGCGACGCATTTTCCAGTCAGGCGTAGGGACGGTGCCGTAGCGCTGCGAGGTTCCGGGCAAATCGAATTCATCGCCCAGTCCCAGAGTGCGGGCCATCGGAGCCAGTACATCGTATCCGACGCGGTGAACCATGGTCCAGAAATAGGTATTGCAACTCTTCTCGATAGCGGTCCGCATATCGACTGAACCATGGACGGCATCGCAGCGGAAATAGCGCCTGCCAAGCTGGTAACCGCCACCGCAATAGACGTGTTCGTCGGGCGAAACGCCATGTTGCTGCAATGCCAGCGTGGCCATCGGCTTGACGGTCGATCCGGGTGGATAAAGACCACGCACCGACTTGTTGAGGAGCGGGATATGATCGTCCTCGTTGAGCATTTTCCAGCGCAACCGACCGATGCCCCCGACAAAGCTATTGGGATCGAATGCGGGCATGGAGACAAGGGCCAGTATTCCCCCGGTCTGGCAATCGATCACCGCGACCGAGCCCGATTCCAGGCCGATACGCCGCGCCGCAAAATCCTGAAGCGGACCGTCGATTGTCAGTTTGACCGACTGGCCCTGCACATCCTCGCGGGTTTCAAGCTCCTTGACGATCCGCCCGGATGCGGTGACCTCGACGCGTCTTGCGCCGGGAACGCCGCGCAATTCCTTTTCGAAGGACTTTTCGAGACCATCCTTGCCGATCTTGAAGCCCGGCGTGATCAGCAAAGGATCGTGGTCCTTTTTGTATTCTTCCGCATTGGCCTGCCCGACATAGCCGATCAGATGCGCGACCGATGGGCCTGTCGGATAATAGCGCGAAAAACCCCGCTGCGGCACGACTCCGTGTAAATCCGGCAGACGAACGCCCACTGCTGCGAATTGGTCGTAGCTGAGCCCGGATGCGACCTCTACCGGCTGTGCGCCAACCGCGTCGGCGACCCGCTGGTGGACATCGGCGATAGTCGTTGCGTCCATTCCAAGGATATTCCCCAGCTTGGTGACTGTCCCTTGCGGATCAGTCATCAATTCGGGAACAACATCAACGCGGAAATCTGCGCGATTTGACGCAAGCGGCGCGCCATTGCGGTCCAAGATCCACCCACGCCGCGGCGGGATCAGAGACAGGTTTACGCGATTGCTCTCGGACTCGAGCGAGTATTTCTTGTTCTCTATGACTGCAAGATAGCCGACGCGCGACGCGAGCAGCGTGCCGATGCCGCCCATGCCAGCAGCCACCACGAAACTGCGGCGCGAGAAAGACGCTTCCAGTGTTGCCGCGCTCGTGAAGGGCTTGCGGCGATTCTTGCCTAGTTTCACGACAGGGCTCGCCATCGCCGGAGACGAAAATTATCCAGCCCGGAAACGAGCCGGGCGGCTACGGGAAAGAGAAGTATCGACAGCACGACCTGCGGCCCCAAAGCGACGAGCGCTGCAACCGAGGGTGGTCCACCCGATAGCAACAGCTGTGCGCCGATATACGCCAGAATTGCTAAACCAGCGGTGAACCAATCCTGCACGAAGGTGCGCCAGGGAATGCGAGTGTCGAGAACTTCCATCGCCAATAGTGTGACCGACCACAGAAAAATACCACATCCGAACGGCTGCCCGCTGAATAGATCGTCGAACAGACCCAGCGCAATCCCTGCCCAGATCGGCAACAGACCGGGGCGCACGAGGCGCCAGGCCAACAGCATCAGATAACCTAGCGGCGGGACAATGGGCAGGGCGGTCGCGATTGCGAACACGGGCAGCACCGATGCCAACATGATCGACAACCAAGGTATCGCCAGAGCAACAATCGGCGAGTGCTGTCGATTGATACGGCTCCCGTAAGCATCCTTGCGGGCTTCGGGCGCATAGCGTTCCACTATTCGCCAACCTTCTGCTCGACCGGAGTCTGCGCCGTCTTCGATGCTTTCGGTTCGAATATGGGCATGACTGCTACAAAATCGGTCGCAGCCGGATCGCTTACGATGCGCGCAAGCCCGCCATCCGAGTTCTTTTCGACCACGATGGCGACCGCTTTGTTGGGCTGATAAAATCCGCCGGCACCGCTGGTGACGAACATGTCGCCGATTTTGAGCGGATTAATCCCGAGATTGATGAGCCGGATGCGCAAGAGCCCATCTCCGCGACCATCGGCAAACGCGACAAGTTGATCATAGGACCGGCGCACCGGGACCACGCTTTCGCTGTCTGTCAGGAGCAGCACGCGCGAACTGTCGTCGCCTACCTCAAGGATACGCCCGATCACACCGCGAGCGCTCACAACCGGCATGCCGATCTCGACGCCCTTGTCCCGTCCTGCACCAAGGTATGCAAAACGGCGGCTGCTCGATGCGCTCGATCCGACCAGCCTTGCGACGGTTACCGGCTTGATTTGCTGGTCCCGCAAACCCAGCAGCGCCTTCAACGTCTCGTTTTCCTGTCGCAGAGCAGACGCTTCCTTGAGACGTATACGAGCGATCTCGACTTCCCTCTTGAGCGCCGCGTTCTGCGAGCCTGCGCGGAGGTAGCCTTCGATGCTCGACATCAGGTTCCTGCTGCTTGCCCTTGCAACCGCGACACCCGACGCAGCCGGTTCGATGCCGTCATGTGCGGTATCGCGCAACCCGGACATGAACGCAGGATGCCACAGCGACACGCCAAGCAATACCGCGCCGACAAGCGCTCCCACCCCGGCCACGATATAACCGGTGAACTGCGTGTATTGCGCCCTGCGAGAATAGCTCGAGCGCCGCTGTGCGTTCGGCGCCATGATGGCTCCTCCCCGTTCAGGCGGTCATCAATACGCCGCGATAGACACTGTCTTCCATTGCGCGCCCGGTACCAATGGCAACGCAGGTGAGCGGATCTTCCGCGATCGTTACCGGCAGGCCGGTTTCTTCGCGTAGATATTCGTCCAGCCCCTGAATCAGCGCACCGCCGCCGGTCAGCACGATGCCCTGGTCGACGATATCGGCAGCCAGTTCGGGCGCAGTGTTTTCCAGGGCGATGCGTACGCCTTCTACAATCGCGCCGATCGGTTCGGACAGTGCCTCGGCGATGTGGCCTTGATTGATGGTGATTTCCTTGGGCACGCCATTGACCAGATCGCGGCCCTTGATGGTGATCTGCTCGCCGATGCCATCTTCAGGCTGGCGCGCGATGCCATAATCCTTCTTGATCCGCTCAGCCGTCGCTTCGCCGATCAACAGATTGTGGTGTCGCCTGACATAGCTGACGATCGCCTCGTCCATCTTGTCACCGCCGGTGCGGACGCTGGTGGTGTAGGCGAGGCCGCGCAACGACAACACGGCGACTTCGGTGGTGCCGCCGCCGATGTCGACCACCATCGAACCGACCGGCTCGGTGACGGGCATATCTGCGCCGATGGCAGCGGCCATCGGTTCGAGGATCAGGAACACCTGGCTGGCACCGGCATTGCTTGCCGCATCGCGGATTGCACGGCGTTCAACGCTGGTCGAGCCCGACGGCACGCAGATGGTGATTTCGGGATAGCGCATCAGGCTTTTGCGGCCGTGCACCTTGCGGATAAAGTGCTTGATCATCTCTTCGGCGATTTCGATGTCGGCGATAACGCCATCGCGCAGCGGACGGATCGCTTCGATGCTGTCGGGCGTCTTGCCCATCATCATCTTGGCATCGTCACCAACTGCCTTGACCCGCTTGATCCCGTTGATCGTCTCGATTGCGACGACGCTCGGTTCATTGAGGACGATACCCTGATCCTGAACGTAGACCAGCGTATTGGCCGTACCAAGGTCGATCGCCATGTTTTGCGAGCCGAATTTGAAGAGGTTGTTCCAGAATCCCATTCTGAGCACTTTTCCGTGAATGTTTGCAGTCCATCGAGCGCAGCAATATGCGCCCGCCGGTACCGGGTGGTGGTGGCGAAGGCTGCTCCTTAGCGAAGCGTCGCAGATAATGCCAAAAATTTCGCAAACGCTTGGGGGGAAAAGGTGGAAATCTGTCTCGAATGGAGTGCGTTTCGCCGCTAGAGCTCAAATCAACGCCATGCCGACCATTCGCCGCCTGCCTGAAACACTCGTCAACCGCATCGCTGCCGGCGAGGTTGTCGAGCGTCCGGCGGCGGCGCTCAAGGAACTGGTCGAGAATGCCGTCGATGCCGGTGCTGGCCGGATTGTGGTGAAGCTGGTCGAAGGCGGACTCGATTCGCTTGAGGTAACAGACGACGGCTGCGGGATGACGCCGCAAGACATGGCCCTGGCGCTCGAACGCCATGCGACCTCCAAATTGCCCGACGAAGCGATCGAGAAGGTTACGACGCTCGGCTTTCGCGGAGAAGCCTTGCCCTCGATCGCCAGTGTCGCGCGCTTCACACTCGAAAGCCGCCCGCAAGGCGCTCAAGAGGGGTGGCGAAAGGTAATCGACCACGGCGCACCAGTTGAGGAAGGACCTGCCGCGCTGCCGGTCGGCACGCGCGTTCGGGTGGAAAATCTGTTTGGACGCATTCCGGCTCGACGCAAGTTCCTGCGCACCGCGCGTAGCGAATATGCGGCCTGTCTCGATGTGGTGCGCAGGCTGGCCATGGCGCGACCTGATATCGCGTTCACGCTTGAGCATGGCGCCCGGCGAATCCTTGCCTTGCAAGCCAGCGATGCGTTGCCGGACCGTGTCGCCCAGCTGATCGCGCGCGAGTTGAAGGACAACGCCGTGGAGATCGATATGGAACGCGGCGCGATGCGGCTTACCGGGATCGCCGGTTTGCCGACCTATAATCGCGGTGTTGCCGACCACCAGTATCTGTTCGTCAACGGTCGCCCGGTGAAGGACCGACTGCTGACGGGGGCGGTGCGCGGAGCCTATGCCGATATGCTCGCTCGAGATCGCCATGCGGTTTTGGCGCTGTTTCTCGAACTTCCGGCTGAGGAAGTCGATGTCAACGTCCATCCTGCAAAGACCGAGGTGCGGTTTCGCGATGCGGCGGCAGTGCGAGGATTCATCGTGTCAGGTCTGCGGCAGGCGCTGGCCACGGGCGATCGGCGAAGCGCACAATCCCCGGACGCTGCGGCAATGGGTCGCTGGATCAGCGAGCCCGTGCGGGCGGAGCCTGCTGCAGCCCTGCGCTCAATGTTCGAAGGCCGCGACTGGTCTGCACCATCAGCCCACGTCGCTGAAAATCGCAACGAATGGGCGCCATCGCAAGCTACCGACACGGCCTTTGCTCCACCGAGTGGCCGGGCTGAGGAAGCAGCACCCATGCCCGAAGATGCCAGCGCTTATCCGCTCGGCATTGCGCGTGGGCAGATCGCTGACACCTATATCGTCGCAGAGGCGGAGGACGGGCTGGTGTTGGTCGACCAGCATGCCGCCCATGAGCGCCTCGTGCTGGAACGTCTGCGCGCCGCCGGAGCGGGGGAGGCAACCACGCGGAGCCAGGCCTTGTTGATGCCCGAGGTCGTCGAACTGGAAGAAACCGCCTGTGACCGGCTGGAAGAAGCTGCAGAGGGGCTTGCGCGGCTGGGCCTTGAGATCGAACGCTTTGGCCCATCGGCCATGCTGGTGCGTGCCGTTCCCCATGCATTGCGCAAGGGCCACCCGGCCAAATTGCTGCGCGATATTGACGACGATCTTGTCACCCATGGCGAAGCGTTACTGCTCGGGGAAAAGCTCGATCTGGTGCTGGCGACCATGGCCTGTCACGGATCGGTCAGGGCAGGGCGTGTGCTCCGGATCGAAGAAATGAATGCCCTTCTGCGCGAAATGGAAAGAACACCGCGCTCGGGCCAATGCAACCATGGGCGGCCTACGTGGGTTAAGCTCTCCATGAGTGATGTCGAAAAGCTCTTTGGGAGACATTGATGCGTCGGTTTGTTGCCGTTCTTGCGCTGGGCTGCGCGCTATCGTCATGCGGTCACAAGATGACCCGGGCAGAACAAGAGGCAGCCGATAACAAGGCGATCGCCGAAGTCGAAGCCAATCAGACACCGCCCCCGGACACGCCTGAAATCCAGCCGTTAAGCTCATCGGAAATCGATGGGCTTGGCCTCGCCGGTGGAGGGTGCAGCTTCTATCGTGCCGTAAATGACAGGCAGGTATTGAGCCTGCTGACACCCGAAGCAGCCTATCTAAAATTGGACGGCGATGTGGAACGGCTGGCATCCGATGCTGGCAGCAAGTCTGGTCCGATAGATACGCGCACGCATTACGACGGAAAACGTCAATCACTGCACGTTGTGATGGGCGACAAAGGGGAAAGTATCGTAAGCGATACGACCGACTATCCTGCCAGCCTGACCATTCGCGACGGCAAGGGTCGGGTTGAGGCCAAGCTGACGGGTACGGCTCGTTGTGGAAGCTGACGCATTCCAGCGAAGCAGACGGAATCATACGGAAGTTCGTCATGATTTCCGGTTGCTCTGGCGGCGGCAAGTCGACCTTGCTTGCCGAACTGGCACAGCGCGGATTTTCCGTTGTCCCCGAACCCGGGCGGCGCATCATCGCCGAGGAACGTGTTTCCGATGGGGCAGCGCTGCCATGGAGAAATTCTGCCGCTTTTGCCCGTAGGGCATTGGCCATGTCCGTAGCCGATTACGATACGGCAACCGGACTTACTTTCTTCGATCGCGGGATTGTGGACGCTGCAGTGGCGCTCGTCGCTACCGGCGGCACTTACCCGTCGTTCGAGGTGACCCACAGACGCTACGACCGTTTGTTCATCGTGCCACCGTGGGCGGAAATCTACGAGAATGACGAAGATCGCCGCCACAGTTACGACAAGGCGCTCACGGATTTCGAGCGCGTGAACAGCGCTTGGATAGAGGCTGGTTACGATCCAGTTGAAATCCCGCGAACTACGGTGGCGGGCCGAGCCGATTTCGTTCTCGAAACTCTTGGCTTGGACAGCTAATCTTTGATCGGTGCAGCTGGATCGCGCACGCGGATCAGGCCGTTGCTGACCATCTCCAACACCATTTCGTCGTTCTGGTTGAAGGTTCGGCAGCGTGATTTGAACAGGCCCATGTCCTTGCGTGACTTGCTGCGGCGCTTTTCGATCACCTCGGTTTCGCAGCGCAGCGTATCACCCGGATAGACAGGCTTGATCCAACGCAGATTGTCGACACCGGGACTGCCCAGCCCCGCTTGCTCGACCACACTCATGTTTTCCACCAACATCCGCATGGTCATCGCGCAGGTGTGCCACCCGCTTGCCGAGAGCCGCCCGAAATAGGTCTGCGCCGCCGCATCATCGTCCAGGTGGAACGGTTGCGGGTCGTATTTGCTGGCAAAATCGATCACTTCTTCGCGCGTCACTTCATAACGACCGAAAGATTGCTTGTGACCGATTTCGATCTCTTCGTAATGGATCATGATAATAGGAATGGCCCAGTAGGTCTTGCCGGGCAATACCGAAATTGACGGACGACATCACCGATCAGCAATGGCTCAACTCCTGAAGGCAGGTTTGAGCTTACTCTCATCAAGGTCGGGGATGATTCGATAGCGGGAAAGGATCAGGCTGAATACACCGAACAGCAGCAGGCCGATCGCAGTCAGTTTGAAAACAACCCCGTTGCCCGCGAGGCTCTCGACTGCGGCGCCGAGTGTTTTTACCTGATCAGCGCCACCCGATAGGAAGCCAGCCTTGAATAACGACCATCCAACGACGGCGTAGACGACCGCTCTCGCGCAATATCCGGCAAGGCCCAGCCAGCGGGTTCCGGATGGTGCGTTTCCGGCAATACGGTTCATGAATTCTCCGCTGATACCCTTCTTTGCCTGGAAGAATGCGGTTGCGATGAATGCGACGCCGAGCAGGCCCAAAACAACGCCGCCAAATTCTACCGACAGTAAACCCGAGGCCGCCTTTTGCGCCCCTCCACCGGCTTGTGAGTGTCCGTGCGACGACGCAAGTTGATAGGCGATATAGGCAAACACCAGATGGCCGATGGCGCTTCCCGCATGACCGATCCTCTGCATCCATCCCTTCGCGTCCGAGCCATTGTTTTCGATATCGAAAGCGAATGAACTGAACCGGAACAAAGCATAGGCGATCAGCCCCAAGACCATGATCCACAGCAGGACATTGCCCGCGGGGTAGTCCTCTATCGCCTTGAGCACGCCGCTGGTTCCATTTGCAATCTTCTGCGCGCTGGTCAGCGCCAAAAGGCCCAGCACACCGTAGAGCAGAGCGCGGCTGAAGTACCCCACGCGTACCAGCCAGGTGAATTTCTCGGATTTGTCGATCGTCATACCTGCCCTCGCTGAATTCTTTCATTCAATACGAAGCGAGGGCGCGATCGTGCCCGGACTATGTGATCGACAGATTGACCGGTCCGGCTTCGACCACCGCACTGGCGCGGCGAGTGAGCTTGCCGTCGGGCGTTGAAACCTTGTCCAGCACCATGAAATCGGTTTGCCACGCTTCGGGCTTGACCGTGCAGACGCCATATCCACGCTGGTCGTTGATGAATTTCAATTGAGGGTTTTCCGACAGGATGCGATCGCTTCCGGGGCGCTTGTCCTGACCGTCGCCACCGCTGGTGACGGAGGTCAGTACGCATTCGACTCCCACCGGCTTGTCCTTGGACAGCAACAGCCCTGCATAGTTCTGATGTTCGTCACCGGTCAGAACGACTGCATTGTCGACCTTTGCAAGACGCGCCATCAACCGTTCGCGTGGGACGGCATAACCGGCCCAGCTGTCGAGATTATACATCAGTTCCGGCTGGCTATCGCTGGTCCGGCGGTTGAGCGGCATAACCATGACTTGCTGAGCGATGCAGTTCCACTTCGCGTCCTTCTGCATCAGATTGTCGTCGAGCCATTTCTCCTGCGCCGCGCCCATGACCTGGGCATTCTTGTCGTAAACCCCGGCACAGGGCGTGATACCCCATTTGTCATCGCAAGGCTGGTCCGAACGGAAGCTGCGCGTGTCGAGGAGATTCATCGACATCAGATTGCCGTAATCCAGGCGACGGTTGGCATGGATCAATTGGCCATTGGGGATCATCGTGCGGCGCACCGGCATGTTCTCGTACCAAGCCTGCATTGCGGCTTCACGGCGCAGGGCAAAAACATCCTGCGGAACACCGGGATCCTGGGAATAGTCGTCGACCCAGTTATTCTCGATCTCATGGTCGTCGAAGGTCGGCAGGAAGACCTGCATGGCGCGAGCCGACTGGAGATCGAGGTCGGTCAGATATTGCGCATAGTGCTGACGATAATCGTCGAGCGAATAAACCTCGCGCAGACGATGCTGGCGGACTTTGGGGACAGGCAGGCGATCCGGCCCATAGTTGTAGTCATAGCTGTATTCGTAAATGAAGTCGCCGTAGTGGAACACGAAGGCCAGATCGTCTTTCGCAATATCGCGATAGGCAGTGAAGAAGCCGCTTTCGTAATGCTGGCACCCGCATACACCGAACCGCAGCTGATCGACTACGGCACCGGCTGCGGGCAGCGTGCGGGCACGTCCGGTCAGCGAACGATCGCTACCAATGGTGAAGCGATACCAATAGGGACGGTTCGGCTTCAGGTCGGAAACCTCGACATGGACGCTATGGCCCAATTCCGGACGTGCGAGAGCCGTGCCCTTGGCCGCGACGGTTTTGAAACGGTCGTCCTCAGCCACTTCCCAATCGACTGGCAGGGCCGACATGGGCACACCGGCATGACGCTCGAACGGCTCGGGCGCGAGCCGGGTCCAGAGAACGAAGCCGTCGCTCGCTGGCTCACCGGAAGCCACCCCCAGCTTGAAAGGATAATCGCGGAACCAGCTTTGCGCGCGCAGGATGCCCGGTGCAGCAAGGTTGGCGGCGGCGAATCCGGTGGCGGCGGTGCGGATGAGCGAGCGACGGCTTATCATTGTGCGGACCTCAGACGTTGAACTTGAAGTGCAGCACGTCGCCGTCCTGCACGAGATATTCCTTGCCCTCCTGGCGCAGCTTGCCTGCGTCGCGCGCTGCGCTCTCGCCGCCCAATGTGACATAGTCGTGATAGGCGATGGTTTCGGCGCGAATGAAGCCCTTCTCGAAATCGGTATGAATTTCGCCTGCCGCTTGCGGAGCCTTGGCGCCGGAAGGGAAAGTCCAAGCTCGCGCCTCCTTTGGGCCTGCAGTGAAAAAAGTCTGCAAACCAAGCAGTTTGTATCCCGCCTTGATAACCCGGCTCAGGCCGCTTTCCGTAAGGCCGAGTTCGGACAAATATTCCCCGCGTTCCTCGGCCGGCATCGCGACCAGTTCGCTCTCGATGGCAGCGGAAACGACGACCGCCTCCGCCCCTTCGGCTTTGGCCTTTTCGAATACCTGAGCCGACAGTGCATTGCCTTCGGCCGCATCCTCTTCGGCGACATTGCATACGTAGAGCACAGGTTTTGCAGTCAGCAACTGCGCCTGCGCGAAGATGCGGGCTTCCTCATCGTCCTTCGGTTCGGTGAGGCGCGCGGGCTTGCCATCGCGTAGCAATTCGAGCGCCTGTCCCAACACACTTGCCGCGATCTTCGCTTCCTTGTCGCCGCCGGTGGCGCGCTTGGCCGCGGCGGGGACCCGCTTTTCGAGGCTTTCGAGGTCGGACAGCATCAGTTCGGTTTCGACCACTTCGGCATCGGCGATCGGATCGACCTTGTTGGCGACATGCTGGATATCGTCATCCTCGAAGCAGCGCAGCACATGGACGATGGCGTCCACCTCGCGGATATTGCCGAGGAACTGGTTGCCCAGACCTTCGCCCTTGCTGGCGCCTTTAACCAGGCCGGCAATATCGACAAAGCCGAGCTGCGTCGGAATGATCTTGGCGGAACCGGTAATTTCCGCGATCTTATCGAGACGCTCGTCCGGCACTGCGACCTGGCCCACATTGGGTTCGATCGTACAGAACGGATAATTCGCGGCCTGCGCGGCCTGCGTCTCGGTCAATGCATTGAAAAGGGTCGACTTGCCGACATTGGGCAGCCCGACGATCCCGCAACGGAAACCCATCGAAAACTCCGGAGATTATGGTGTCGGGGCGCGAATAGGCGCAGACCGTGCGAAAAGCTAGGGCTCTGGGACAGCACTGTAGTCATTCAAAGATCGTCGCGAACTTCCTGCGCAAGCTCCAGGAAGGCATCGGACGCCTTGGTTCGGTATCTTTCCTTGTGCCTCAAACCATAGAATGCACGGGGAGAAAGGCGCAACGGCGCTACTTTCAAATTGCCTGAGGTAACTGCGGTATCAGTCACCAGGGAAGACATGACCGCTATGCCAGCACCCGCCTCAACCGCCGTTCGTACGCTCTCATTGGTCGGCAAGACCAGCGCGATATCCAGCGTTTCCGGATCGACACCCAGTTCCCGTAAGTGCTGTTCGAGGGTCGAGCGCGTTCCCGAGCCCGGTTCGCGCATGATCCAGCTCGCTTGTTGCAACCACGCAGTGTCGATCGCCTCGCTTGTGAAATCGCGATTTCCCACCAGCTGAAGCTCGTCCCGCCCGATCTCCCACTGTGCGAGGGCGGGGTTATCGACATTCCCTTCGACTATACCGATGTCGGCCATGCCCTCTTGCACGTAGTTCGCCGCCTGCTGGGTGTTGCCGACCCCAACATCGATTTGCAGGCGAGGGTATCGTTCGTGAAACAGCGCGAGGCGCTGCGGTAGCCAGTACGCCGCTATCGTCTGGCTGGCGATGAGGCGGAGGCTGCCGCGTTCCAGACCCCCAAGTTCCTTGAGGACGGTTTCCGCCACATTGGAATGCTTCAGCACATTCCCGGCCTCGGCCAGAAAAGCCTTACCGGCTTCATTCAATTCGATCCCGCGTCCTACGCGATGAAACAGTTTGACCCCGTATCGATCTTCAAGGGCCGCAATAGCCGCGGATACTGCGGATTGTGTGAGGTTCAACCTCCTCGCAGCAGCGGTCATATTTTCCAGTTCGGCAACACAGGCGAAAATGCGAAGTTGTTCGAGCGTCATCGCAGAACCATACCTCAATCAACAAGCAAATACGATTGAAACTATTATATCTATCGGTTTGATCGATGAAAAGTGCAGGCCTAGCTGTTTCTACGAAAGGAACTTCGCTTGCAGACCGTCGCTCTTCATCGCCGTCACCAGCCATCCAATTGGGGCGCCTCGGTGCTCACCATAGCGCCTGGGGTCCTCCTTTGCGGTGCGGTAACAGCGCTGGCCTATGTACTGGAGGCTGCAGAAACTGCACTGACCGGCAAGGCCTGGATCGAAGCGCTGGTTCTGGCCATCCTGGCGGGGACTGCGATCCGCACGGCGTGGACCCCATCTCCAAGATGGCACAGGGGTATTGCCTTCAGTGCCAAATTCCTGCTGGAAATTGCAGTGGTCCTGTTGGGTGCTTCCGTGAGTGCGGCGACTATATTGGCAGCCGGCCCCGGCTTGCTGGCTGGCATAGCCATCGTAGTGGCGACCGCGATACTCGCCAGCTTCGTCATTGCGCGCGCGCTCGGGTTGCCGGTGCGCATGGCGCTGCTGGTGGCTTGCGGCAATTCGATCTGCGGCAATTCCGCGATTGCAGCAGTCGCCCCCGTTATCGGAGCGGATAGCGACGATGTCGCTGCATCGATTGCTTTTACTGCCGTTCTTGGAGTGGTCGTGGTGCTGGGCCTGCCGCTGGTGGGATACGGTCTTGGTATGAGCGCGATGGGTTTTGGCGCGCTTTCAGGCCTCACAGTTTACGCAGTCCCGCAAGTCATTGCTGCCGCCTCCGCGTTTGGTGCGCTGGCAATACAAACAGGGACGCTCGTCAAACTGGTGCGCGTCTTGATGCTGGGCCCGGTCTGTCTCGTGTTGTCGTTCATCGCGCCGAGAATTGCGCCGCAATCCGAACTTCATGGCGAAACGATTGCCGGTGAGCCTGTCCGCAAGCGCCCCGGCCTGGCTCAGATGGTGCCGTGGTTCATCATCGGCTTCATCCTGCTGGTCGTGTGCCGCAGTCTTGGTTTCATTCCGCAGCAGGCCATCTCGCCGATCTCCCATACCGCGGGGATACTGACGGTGATCTCGATGGCGGCACTCGGGCTGGGGGTCGATGTCAGAACGGTGGCATCGGCCGGGGTCAGGGTGTCGGCAGCTGTAACTCTATCGCTGGTGGCGCTTGGCGCCCTCAGCATAACCCTGCTGAGCGTGCTCCATTTCGTGTGACCGCAGGCAAGGCCAGCTTCAGGTCGGTGTTACCGGCAAGAGGCGGGAATCCTCAACCGCTGCAGTGCGATGGGCCGTTATGCGTTGAGCCTCTGGATCGGATGCAAAAGCAAGAAAGCTCTCCTTGCTCGCCTGCTCGACCAGCAACACCGCATCCCAGTGCTCATCGGCCGGACCGATCAGGAAATGGCTGGCCGTACCCTGGAACAACAAGCGTCCACCGCTTGCCTCGAGCAGCGGCTCGATCCCCGCAACATACAGTGCATAGGCTTCCGCCCCGGTCACGCCGCCTTTCGGTTCCAGCTGCGGCGCATGGGCATATTGCGCGCGCTGGCGAAATCGCAGCAGGTTGAGCATGACCACCGGGCCGTCGCCGGGTGTCTCGAAAAATCGCGCACCCTGTTCGGACGACACTTCGATATAAGTCCGATCTGCCATTGCCTATCCTTGCTGCCGCAGCGCGACATCGCTCATGAAGCGTTCGTTGTCGCCCTTGACCAACCAGTCCGCTTCGCTGCCGATCGCCGCCAGCATATCCACCAGGTCGTCCATTTCGGCTTTGGCGAAGTTGCCCAGCACATGGCCGTTGACGCGTTCCTTATGGCCCGGATGACCGATCCCGATCCGCACCCGCCGGAAGTCAGGGCCGAGATGCTGGTCGATGCTTTTCAGGCCATTGTGACCCGCCAAACCGCCACCCATGCGCGCCTTGACCTTGAACGGGGCAAGATCAAGCTCGTCGTGGAGCACGGTCAGCGCCTCAGGACCGAGCTTGTAGAAGCGCAACGCCTCGCCCGCCGAGCGACCGCTTTCGTTCATGAATGTGGCGGGCTTGAGCAGCAGGACTTTTTCACCGCCGATCGTGCCTTCCTGAACCCAGCCCTGGAATTTCTTCTGCACCGGCCCGAAGTCGTGCATTTCCGCAATGACATCGACCGCCATGAAGCCGACATTATGGCGGTGGAGCGAATATTTGGGTCCAGGATTTCCGAGGCCAGTCCAGATTTGCATGGCGCCTGCTAACCGAGCGGCGCGATGCCCTCAAGCCATTGCTTCGCCTCGCGAGGTTTGCGAAAGCGCACAGTCTTTCCGGTAAATGCGGCAAGCTGCCGATCCTGACCTTGGATCTTGGTGCGACGGAATGCCGCAACGTAGCGAATGAATTCCCAGTCGAACCGTTCGGGGCAGCCCGGTGCGGCATCCTCACGCACTGAGCCGTAATGCCGGGCGATGCGCTTGAGCAGCCGCCACAGACACAGACGAGTCGGATAGTCGAGCACGATCACCGTATCTGCGCGCAGAAGGCGGCGCTTCAGACTGCTGCCGTAATTGCCGTCGATGATCCAGCTTTCTCCGCCCAGAATTCCGGAGAGCGTGGCGTCCCATTTATCGGGGCTAGGCTCAATCCATCCGGGTTGGTGATATTCGGCATCGAGATGGATGAGTGGCAAGCCGGTGCGCAGCGCGAGCTTTCGCGCAAATATCGATTTTCCCGATCCCGGCGATCCGATGACCAGTACGCGCTCCATCGCCCGCATCATATGGAATTACCTCAAAAACAAAAACGCCGGCTCCCACAGGAACCGGCGTTCATGTTCTTCGGGATCGAAGCGATCAGTCGTCGGACTGCTCGTCCTCGCCTTCAACCGTCTCGGCATCCTGCTCGGTGACTTCGGTTTCCTCCGCACCCGCTTCGCCTTCGCTCTTCTTGAGCGCGGACGGAGCGACGAAGGTTGCGATGGTGAAGTCGCGATCGGTGATCGCGCTGGCCGAACCCTCCGGCAGCGTCAATTCGCTGATGTGGATCGAATCGCCAACTTCCTTGCCGGTGACGTCGATCTCGATCTCGCCGGGGATCTTGTCGGCTTCGCAGATGAGGTCCAGCTCGTGACGAACCACGTTCAGCACGCCGCCCTTCTTGAGGCCCGGGCTCGCTTCTTCATTGATGAAGACGACGGGGACCATCACTTCGACCTTCGCGTCCTTGCCCAGACGCAGGAAGTCGGCATGCTCGGGACGGTCGGTGACCGGGTCGAGCGCGACATCCTTGGGCAGGGTGCGGATCTTCTTGCCGCCCAGCTCGAGCGTGACGATGGAATTCATAAGGTGACCGGTGTCGAGCAGGCGCGTCAGCTCCTTCGCCTCGACATGGATCATGGTGGGTTCTTCCTTGCCGCCATAGATGACGGCGGGAACACGGCCTTCGCGGCGAAGATGACGGGAGGCTCCCTTGCCAGCCCGATCGCGCGCCTCAGCCGGCAGGGTCAGAGCGTCGCTCATAATATTGCCTTTCGAGTGTACTTTGGATCTTCGGTCCGCCACGCCTCCAGGGATGACCATGACGCCGAAGCGCGGGCCATTAGCAGGGGTGGGCCAAAACGCAAGCTTTACTGCACACGACGGACCTTGAACCCGCGCGCCCGCAACAGGGCAGGGAGGCCATCATCGCCCAGCATATGCGCGGCACCAACGGCAACGAAGGGGCGGCGGCCCGAAGACAGCAGCGCAGCCACCTTGCCGACCCATGCCTTGTTCCGGTCGAGCAGCAGCGCCTTGTAGAGGTCGGGATAGGACAGGATGCCCCGGCGTGACAGGTCCTCGATCTCGGCGGTATCCCCCCTCAACCACGCTTGCGCGAGTTGTTCCTGTGCCTGCGGTCCGGCGTTACTCTCATCAATCACCCCCATCAGCAGGTCATGCTGGTCCTTGGCTGGCAAGCGGTCGAAGATCGAAAGCTGTGCCCGCGCGCCTTCAAGCTCCTCGATCGGACGCCCCTTGAATTGGCTCAGCAACACGCGATCGGCTCCGTTTGCAGCATCGCCAGACTGGTCAAGCTGGGCGATGGCGAGCGCCGCGCCCCAGGTTTCCAATCCGTCGAAACGGTCCGGGTCGACATCGTCGCGTTCGAGCAAGGCGTCGAGCCGCGCACGTTCCGCAGGAGCGAGACGCAGATCGAGTGGCGGCCCCGGATTGTCGGTCGCGAGCGATCTGAATATCCCGGCGATGGCCTCGGAGTCGCCCAGATCTCGCACCTCCACGACCAGCACGCCTGCTTTGGCGAGCGCTTCATCCAGCCTTGGCGTCTCCCACCGTGTTCCGGCAGGCAGAACATGCACCGTGCCGAGCAGCCAGCCGGCGACGTGCCCGTCCTGCGTCGAAACCTCCCACAGCGCGGGTTTGCCCATAGGGGCAGGTTCCCGCGAACCGCAGGAGGCGAGACACAGGCAGGCGAAGAGTAGCGCGAACAGCCGCATTATTACTGGACGCGGGTTACCTTCAATCCGTCCTTGCCGAGGTAAGCCTGGACGCTCTTGTCGCCCGCGAGATGGCCTGCGCCCACCGCGATGAACACCGTGCCCGGTTTATCCATCCGCTGCTCGATCCATTTCGCCCAGTTGCGATTGCGCTGGTACAGCAGGCGATCGGCGACGGCGGGGTCGTCGAGATCCTTGTTCATCAGCTCGGCCAGACCGTCGGCATTGCCCTTGGTCCAATCCGCGACCATTGCGTCGATCGTCTTGCCGACATCGTCAACCTGCTCGGCGGTTGATACGAGGAATTTGACCTGCATGTCCTGCGGCATCTGGTCGAACAGCCCCAGCTGGTACTGGATGGTTTCGAGCGATTCCCGCTTGACCGCGTCCGGCAGCTTGGCGTCGATGGTCTTGTCGACCCCGTTGGCCGGATTGTACCCCTGCTTGAGTAACGGGATCATTGTCAGCGTGATGCTGGCGAACCAGGGTTCGAACTTGTCGAACGTTGCGACCGGCAGTCCGAGCTTGGTCATCGCCGCTTCATAGGTTTTGAGCTGCTCCGGATCGAGCAGTCCGCGCAGCGTTTGCCCTTCCGGCAATTTGGCGTGCTGGAGGAACATTGCCTGCGTTTCGGGCGCATCCATCGCCTTCATTGGCACTTCAGTCACCAGCGTTCCCGCCGATTCCATCGCCTTGGCGACGGCACCATGGTCCCAGTTAATACCCTTGGGCAGAGCGTGGACGGTGCCGAACAGGTAGATCGTGGTGTCCTTGTCGCTCAGCTTCCACAGCGCGGGCGTCGCAAGTGTCGGTGCCTCTTCCGTTGCGGGAGCGCTTTCCGCCTTGGCCGCAGCGGCCTGCGTAAAGCCCGGTGAGGCCTGGAAGCCGGCCAGCAGTGTCGTCGCAGCAAGAGCAGCGGTAAAACGCGATTTGAAACGGATCATGCGGGTCCTTTCCCAGTCCCTGTTGGATACCGCTCCATGACTAGCGGGCGGAGGCTTAACAGTCGATGGAGGTCCGACGAATTGGCAAGGCATACCGTTCAGCCACCATTGACGCAATTCGCAGCCTTCGCCATGGCCCGCTACGATGCAGCGAGAGCCGACCAAGAGTTTCCAGGACATGATCCTCGCGCTCCACGATTTCTGGAGCGCGCAGGGCTGCCTGATCCTGCAACCCTATGACATGCGCATGGGGGCAGGCACGTTTCACACCGCGACGACGCTCCGAGCGCTCGGCCCCGAGCCTTGGAACGCGGCCTTCGTCCAGCCCTGCCGCCGCCCGACCGACGGGCGCTATGGCGAAAACCCCAACCGGCTTCAGCATTATTACCAGTATCAGGTGATCCTGAAGCCGAGCCCGCCCGATATCCAGGACCTCTATTTGCAAAGCCTGCGGGTGATCGGGATCGATCCTCTGAAGCACGATATCCGCTTCGTGGAGGACGACTGGGAGAGCCCGACGCTCGGCGCATGGGGCTTGGGCTGGGAAGTCTGGTGCGACGGGATGGAAGTGACCCAGTTCACCTATTTCCAGCAGATGGGTGGCTTCGACTGCAAGCCGGTGGCGGGCGAGCTGACCTACGGGCTGGAACGTCTCGCGATGTATATTCAAGGCGTCGACAATGTGTACGACCTCGATTTCAACGGTCGCGGCGTAAGCTATGGTCAGGTGTTTCTCGAAAACGAGAAGCAGATGTCGAAATGGAACTTCGAAGTCGCCGAGACCGATGCGCTGTTCGACCTGTTCGCCAAGGCCGAGGCGGAATGCCGCAATGCGCTTGCAAACGAGGTGCCTATCGCAGCCTATGAACAGGCGATCGAAGCGAGCCACGTATTCAATTTGTTGCAGGCGCGCGGCGTGATCAGCGTGCAGGAACGCGCCAGCTACATGGGCCGCGTGCGCGACCTCGCGCGGTCGAGCTGCGAAGCCTATGCCGAGAAGATGGCCCCCGAATGGGCCGAGAAATACCCGGAGTGGAGCCTGTGACTGACTTCCTCCTCGAACTGCGCAGCGAAGAAATTCCTGCACGTATGCAGGCCGGTGCCCGCGCCGAATTGGAAAAGCTGTTCCGCCGCGAGATGGACGCAGCAGGTGTTGTGGTTGGCGAGTTGACTGTCTGGTCGACGCCGCGCCGCCTCGCGCTGATCGCTCGCGATCTGCCGCAAGCGACGGACGCCGTCAGCGAGGAGGCCAAGGGGCCGCCAGAGGGCGCGCCCGATCAGGCGGTCGAGGGCTTCTGCCGCAAGAACGGGGTCAGCCGCGACCAACTCGAAGTACGCGACGTCAAGGGACGAGCGACCTATTTTGCGGTGATCGAAAAGCCGGGCAGGGCGGTGCGCGACCTGCTGGCCGAAGCGATCCCGGCGATCATCCGCGATTTTGCGTGGCCCAAATCGATGCGCTGGGGTGCAGCCTCGATGAGCACCGAGAGCCTGCGCTGGGTGCGCCCGCTCTCGGGGATCGTCGCGCTGCTAGGCGATGAGGTTGTCGATTGTGAGGTTCATGGCGTCACCAGCGGCGCGGTGACTTTGGGCCATCGCTTCCATCACTCGGGCGACGTCACCATTGGCGATGCCGACGATTACGCGGTCAAGCTGCGCGCGGCGCATGTGATCGTCGATCACGAGGAGCGCGCCGCGATGGTCCGCGAAGGCGCGAGCAAGGCGGCGTCGGAGGCCGGGCTTTCGCTGGTCGAGGACGAAGGGTTGGTGGTCGAAAACGCCGGGCTGACCGAATGGCCGGTGCCGCTGCTGGGCCGCTTTGACGAGGCATTCCTCGACGTACCGCCCGAAGTCATCCAGCTCACCGCACGCGTCAACCAGAAGTATTTCGTGTGTGAAGACGCCGCCGGAGAACTCGCCAACGCCTTCGTCTGCACCGCCAATATCGCGGCGGAGGATGGCGGCGCTGCGATTGTCGATGGCAACCGCAAGGTGCTCGCCGCGCGCCTCAGCGATGCGCGGTTCTTTTGGGAGCTGGACCAGAAGACCTCGCTGGAGGACCACGCGAAGAAGCTGGAGCGGATCACTTTCCACGAGAAGCTTGGCACCGTCGCTGATAAGGTGGAACGGGTGGCGAAGCTGGCAAGGTGGCTGGTCGAAGAGGGCATTGTAACCGACAACCCCCTCCCGCCTGCGGGAGGGGGGCGAGACTTGGCGAGCGGTAGCGAGCCTAGTCGCAGCGGGGTGGGCTCTGGCGAGCCCATACCCACCCCTGACCCCTCCCGCAGGCGGGAGGGGGAACTCGCCGACCTCGCTGAACAGGCCGCGCGTCTGTGCAAGGCCGACCTCGTCACCGAAATGGTCGGCGAATTCCCTGAATTGCAGGGGCTTATGGGCGGGTATTATGCCCGCGCCGAAGGTTTGCCCGACGCTGTCGCCGATGCTATCTGCGACCACTACAAGCCGGTCGGGCAGGGCGACGAAGTCCCGACTGCTCCGGTGACGGTGGCTGTGAGCTTGGCGGACAAGCTGGATACCCTCTCGCAGTTTTTCTTCGTGGGTGAACGACCCTCCGGCTCTCGTGATCCCTTTGCGCTCAGAAGAGCAGGTATTGGAATAAATACGATCATTCTGGAGCGAGGGCTGCGATTGAGTTTCCTCGCCGCGCTAACCAATGAGTGGCGTCAAGGATTGGATCGTATTTCTGGACGCTTGGTTGGGGCAGACGAAGAAATCTGGAGCAAGATTGGTTCATTGTCCGAGACCCAGGTCCAAGAGCTCATCAACCGGGAAGTCTCCGCCGCCGCCCCCGATCTCGATGCGCATGCCGATACCATTTCGCGGATTCCTGAAATAATCGAATTTCTCGCCGACCGCCTCAAGATCCAGCAGCGCGAAGCGGGCGTTCGCCACGACCTGATCGATGCGGTGTTCGCGCTTGGAGACGAGGATGATCTCGTCCGTATGCTCGCCCGCGTCCACGCGCTCCAGTCCTTCATAGAAACCGAGGATGGCGCCAATCTACTCGCGGGCTACAAGCGCGCGGCTAATATTCTCAAGAAGGAAGACTGGCGCGGCGCAGAGGGCGAGATCGCGCGCACAGGCGAGGAAGACCCGCTCGCCCTGGTCGACGATCCCGACATGAAGGCGGTGGTCGATGCCAAGATGGCCGAGCGTCATACCAGCGAAATGTCCTATCCGCCCGAACCCGCCGAGCAGGCGCTGATGGATGCGCTCGCAGACGCGGAACCGCGCGCTGCCTCGGCCATTGAGGCGGAAGACTTCTCCGCCGCGATGGCGGCGCTCGCCAGCCTGCGCGCGCCGATCGACCGTTTCTTCGAAGAAGTGACGGTAAATGCGGAGGAAGAAAACAAGCGTGCACACCGGCTCGATTTGCTTGCGCAATTCCGTGCTGCAGTGCACAAAGTTGCCGATTTCTCGCGCATCGAGGGATAGCACAAATCTACCGGGGGCGGCTCATCGGCTTGCGGACTCCCAACCAGTCAGAGGATAGCATGAACGACACGGTCTTCACTTTCGGCGGCGACGCTCCGCATACGAATGCGCGGCAAAAGGACAAGACCATCACTGGCGGCAAGGGGGCGAACCTCGCTGAAATGGCCAGCATCGGCCTGCCGGTCCCGCCCGGATTCACGATCTCGACCGAAGAATGCCTGCGCTATCTCCAGCAGGGCGCAGACTTCTCTGACGATTTGCGCGATGCGGTCGCCAATGCGCTGAAGCATATCGAAAAATCGGTCGGCAAAGGCTTTGGCGATGAGGGCGACCCGCTGCTGGTTTCGGTCCGATCGGGCGCGGCGATCTCGATGCCCGGCATGATGGATACCGTGCTCAACCTCGGCCTCAATGACGAGACGGTGAAGGGCCTTGCCGCCACCAGCGGAGACGAACGCTTTGCCTGGGACAGCTATCGCCGCTTCATCCAGATGTATGGCGATGTCGTGCTCGACATGGATCATGGCCTGTTCGAAGAAGCGCTCGAAATCGCGAAGGAAGACAAGGGCTTCTATTCGGACACCGAGATGGAGGCATCGGACTGGCAGTCGCTGGTCGGCGAATACAAGCGGATTGTGAGCGAGGAGTTGGGCCGCGAATTCCCGCAGGACCCGCACGAACAACTGTGGGGCGCGATCCGCGCGGTGTTCGACAGCTGGGACAGCGAGCGCGCCAAGGTCTATCGCCGCCTCAATGACATTCCGCATGATCTGGGCACGGCGGTCAATGTGCAGGCCATGGTGTTCGGCAATATGGGTGACAGCAGCGCGACCGGCGTCGCCTTCACCCGCGATCCCTCGACCGGCGAGAAAGCCTATTACGGCGAATGGCTGGTCAATGCGCAGGGCGAGGATGTTGTCGCCGGCATCCGCACACCGCAATTTCTGACCAAGGCCCGCCGCGAGCAATCCGGCGCGGACAAGCCGAGCATGGAAGAGGCAATGCCCGAAGCCTACGCCGAGCTTGCCCGCGTGTTCGAACTTCTGGAACAGCATTACAAGGACATGCAGGATATCGAGTTCACCGTGCAGCAGGGCCAGCTGTTCCTGCTACAGACGCGCACCGGTAAGCGCACCGCCAAGGCCGCGCTCAAGATGGCGGTCGATATGGTGGGCGAGGGGCTGATCGACGAGAAAACCGCGATCCTGCGCATCGACCCGATGGCGCTTGACCAGTTGCTGCACCCGACACTTGATCCCGATGCGCCGCGCGATGTGCTGACCACCGGTCTGCCTGCTTCGCCCGGCGCGGCCTCGGGCAAGATCGTGCTCGACGCGGACACCGCCGAGCTTTGGGCAGGGCGGGGCGAGAAGGTGATCCTCGTGCGCGTCGAAACCAGCCCCGAGGATATTCACGGAATGCACGCCGCGCAGGGTATCCTGACGGCACGCGGCGGGATGACCAGCCATGCTGCCGTGGTGGCGCGTGGCATGGGCCGCCCCTGCGTCTCCGGCGCCTCGGCGATCTCGATCCAGCGAGACGGGCGCACGGCCTCCATCGGCAATCGCGAGTTCAAGGAAGGCGATGTCATCACCATCGATGGCGCCAACGGGCAGGTCATGGCAGGCGAAGTCGCCACCATCGAACCCGAGCTTGCCGGAGATTTCGGGACCATCATGGAATGGGCCGACACCCACCGCCGGATGAAAGTCCGCACCAATGCCGAGACGGAGGCAGATTGCCGCATGGCGCTGTCCTTCGGTACGGAAGGCATCGGCCTGTGCCGCACCGAGCATATGTTCTTTGACGCGGACCGCATCAGCGCTGTGCGCCAGATGATCCTGGCCGAGAGCGAGGAGGGGCGGCGCAAGGCGCTCGCACTGCTGCTGCCCGAACAGCGCGCCGATTTCGAAGCGATCTTCCGCGCGATGGCGGGGCACCCCTGCACGATCCGCCTGCTCGATCCGCCACTGCACGAGTTCCTGCCGACGGGTGACGAGGAATTTGCCGAGCTGGCGCAGGCGACCGGGCGCAGCGCCGAGCAGCTCAAGCGCCGCGCAGCCGAGCTGCACGAATTCAATCCGATGCTCGGCCATCGTGGGTGCCGCCTCGGTATAACCTTCCCGGAAATCTACGAGATGCAGGCGCGCGCAATCTTCGAGGCGGCTTGCGCCGTCGCCGGGAATGGCGATGCTCCGGTGCCCGAAGTGATGATCCCGCTGGTCGCCACGCGCCGCGAGCTGGAAATCCTCAGGGCGCTGGTCGACGATGTCGCCAAGGCGGTTTTCAGTGAAACCGGCGTGGCGCTGGAATATCTGGTCGGCACCATGATCGAACTGCCACGGGCCGCGCTGATGGCGGGTGAGATCGCGCAGGAGGCCGAATTCTTCAGTTTCGGCACCAACGACCTGACGCAGACGACATTGGGCGTCAGCCGCGACGATGCGGGGCGCTTTCTGACGACCTATGTCGAACGGGGGATCTTCCCGCGCGATCCGTTCGTCAGCCTCGATATCGAGGGTGTCGGGCAATTGGTCGAGCTGGCAACCCAGCGGGGAAGGAAATCGCGCCCGCAGATCAAGCTGGGCATTTGCGGCGAGCATGGCGGCGATCCCGCCTCGATCGCCTTCTGCGAGGCAACCGGGCTCGATTACGTCAGCGCCTCGCCCTATCGCGTGCCGATCGCGCGACTGGCGGCAGCGCAGGCGAGCTTGCGAGACGGGGCGAAATAACGCATCATCGCCAGCCGGTTAGCGTGAGGATTTCAAAACGCTCGGCGATCCTGCCTTCGTCATCGGCCTGCGCGGAAAACGCAGCTTCGGCCCGTTTCAGCGCTGCCTTGCTCAGCGCGGGGCCGCCGCGCGCGAGTACGGCGGTCAGCGCCTGATCGCGCAAATCACTCACGAGTTTCCCCAGATCGGGATAGCGGACGGTCACCCCGTGCTCGTCAACGACCTGACGGGAGAAGCCGGCGCGTTCAAGCAGGCCTGTCGCGGATCGGCTTTCCACCTGCGGGTGCAGGCGCGGGGCGGGGCGGTCGCCATCCGCCGCCAGCATCGCGCTGCGCAGCGCAGGCAAGGACCCGCCACCGACCATCATGGCGATCATCATCCCGCCGGGTGCCAGCGCGTTGCGCAAATGGATCAGCGCGCCGGGCAGGTCATTGACGCTCCCGAGGCGATCAAGACTGATGGCAAGGTCGAATGGCCCGCCATCGAGAGGCAGCTCTTCATCGACACTTGCAAGCGGCGGCGCGACCACATCGGCGCCTGTGGAATTGAAATATCGCTCCAGCGTCCCGGACAAATCGCCCGCCAGCCAGACGCGCTTCGGCTCGAGACGGACGAAATCGATGCGTTCGATCGCGTCCTCCGCCATAACCCGGCTCAACCAGTTTGCCGGATCGCTGACCCGTGCCTGGCGATAGCTTGCCCGCTGGTCGCGCAGCCGGCGCCGTTGGCGCGAAAATATCTCGGGCACCTGATGATCGGTCATGGCGCTCCCGTGACGTTCCGCCGGGCAGTTGGCAAGGGTCGAGGCCGTCGATGGTGACAGGCACGCGCTTTCTCGCTTCGTCACTCGCGCCGCTGATCGACTTCGTGTACCCGCCGCGCTGCCCTGCTTGCGAAAAGGCGATCGGACAGCAATCGGGCCTGTGTCTGGAATGCTGGTATACGCTGGCCATTCCAACCGACCCGAGTTGCGTGCTTTGCCAACGACCTTTTGGAGAGCATGGTCCGGGTGCCGGAGCGGTTTGTGCGCCGTGCATGGCCTCTCCCCCGGTTCATGACGGGATCGCCGCAGGCACGCTATACAATGTGACTTCGCGCAAGCTGGTGCTGGCCTTCAAGCACGGTGGACGCATAGCCCTGGCGACGATTTTGGCGCGCCTGATCGCCGCGAGGCTTCCCTCGTGCAGCGAGGAACGGTTGATTGTCCCGGTTCCCCTCCATCGTTGGCGCCTGTGGAAGCGTGGCTTCAATCAGGCCGCGCTGCTTGGTCGCGAACTTGAGAGCCTTGGCAAAGGGCAGCTTTATCCCGACGCCCTGATCCGTCGCAAAGCAACCCCGGCGCTCGGCGGCCTGAGCGCGCGTGCGCGACGACGGACGGTGAGCGGTGCATTCATCGCTGCGGCTGCGGCAAGGCAGCGAATCGAAGGCCGCGATATCTTGCTGGTCGACGACGTTCTTACCAGCGGTGCCACCAGAACGGCTTGTGTCAAAGCGCTCAAACAGGCCGGAGCGCGTAGCGTCATGATTGCGTGTTTTGCGCGCGTCCTCGACGAGGCGCGCGCCCATGGCATTCAAGAGGAAAGCCAACAAACGAAACGCCCGGAGCCTCCCTTGGCTCCGGGCGCCGCGTGACGAAATCGTCGGGATCTCCGTTTCCGGTTCGGCGGTTCCCCCACGGACCACCTCGATCCAACCCTCATCGTCGCCGACCTTTCGCTCACCCCCTGAGCAGTCCGGTCGGACTTTGCCCCCTGAACCTGGCGTTCTGTCGACGCTCTGTTGCAGCGGAACGAGCTTCTGAACTCGTTGGATGTATATTCGCGTAAAATGTCTTGACCTCAAACAGCCTTGTGAGTTTGCAATCCATTTTCCGGCGCAATGTGGTTATCGTGCAACAAGAATTCATATGACAATCGGGACATGATCGAAGTGACAGAGCAGCGTTTTACACCCAAGTTCGATCGCAATGGTTTGCTTTCTGCGGTAGTGGTCGATGCGGTTAGCAACGAAGTGCTGATGGTAGCGTTCATGGACGCCGAAGCGCTCGATGCGACGCGCGAAACCGGTTTTGCGCATTTCCACTCTCGCTCTCGCGGGCGACTCTGGAAGAAGGGTGAAACCTCGGGCAATGTCTTGCAGGTCGAAAACATTCTCGTCGATTGCGATCAGGATGCACTGGTCCTGAAATGCATCCCGGCGGGGCCGGTTTGCCATACCGGCGAGCGGGTCTGCTTTTTCAGAAAGCTCGACGGTGATGCTCTCGTTTCCGTCAATACTTGACGTTTACGTAACTCAGGGCTACTAACCGGTGATGGCTAGTGCTTCCAATTCGAGACCGGAAAGAGATCCCCACGGCCAATCGCGTGCGTTGCTCGATCGGCCGGACAAGCTGTCGCGCGAACAATTTTCCATCTCGGACCTCACCAGCGAGTTCGGGTGCACCGCGCGCGCCTTGCGGTTTTACGAGGACGAGGGGCTGATCGCGCCGTCGCGGGTCGGCTTGAACCGGATCTATTCCAAGCGAGACCGCGCCCGCCTCGCGTGGATCATGCGCGCGAAGAACGTCGGTTTTTCGCTGACCGAAATACGCGAGATGATCGACCTCTACGATCTCGACGATGGCCGGGCGGAGCAGCGTCGCGTCACGATCGAGAAATGCCGCGCCCATGTCTCCAAACTGAAGCACCAGCGCGCCGATATCGACAGTTCGATCAAGGAGCTGACCGAGTTCATCGCCCACGTCGAAAGCGTGACTTCGGACAGCTAATACAGACCAGAGGATATAAAATGCCCAGCTACACCGCTCCCGCGCGTGACACACGCTTCGTCGTCAACGAAGTGCTCGACGTCGCCAGCTATGGAAACCTGCCCGGTTTCGAAAGCGCCACTCCCGATATCATCGATACGGTGATCGGTGAGGGCGGCAGGTTCTGCGCCGAAGTTCTGGCGCCGCTCAACCTGTCTGGTGACGAGCAGGGCTGCACGCGTCATGCCGATGGGTCAGTGACGACACCCGATGGCTTCAAGGACGCCTACAAGCAGTTCTGCGAGGCAGGTTGGGGCACGCTCGCGCAGCCGGAGCAGTTCGGCGGGCAGGGTATGCCGCACGTGCTCGGCTTTGCTCTGGAGGAATTCATTTCCAGTGCCAATCAGGCTTTCGGCATGTATCCAGGCCTCACCAACGGCGCGGTATCCGCTTTGCTGGCCAAGGGATCGCCAGAGCAGCAGGAAAAATACCTTCCCAAGATGATCTCCGGTGAATGGTCCGGCACGATGAATTTGACCGAGCCGCAGTGCGGCACCGATCTCGGCCTCATTCGCACCAAGGCGGAGCCGCAAGCGGATGGCAGCTATGCGATTACCGGCACGAAAATCTTTATTTCGGCGGGTGAGCACGACCTGACCGACAACATCATTCATCTGGTGCTGGCCAAGCTGCCCGGCGCGCCGGATTCGACCAAGGGTATCTCGCTGTTCGTGGTGCCGAAGTTCCTCGTCAACGACGATGGCTCGGTGGGCGAACGCAACGGCGTTTCCTGCGGCTCGATCGAGGAGAAGATGGGCATTCACGCCAACGCCACCTGCGTACTCAACTACGATGAGGCGAAGGGCTGGCTCGTCGGTGAGGAAAACAAGGGGCTGGCGGCGATGTTCATCATGATGAACGCCGCACGCCTTGGCGTCGGCATTCAGGGATTGAGTCAGGCCGAGGTCGCTTACCAGAACGCGGTCGCCTATGCGAAGGATCGTCGGCAGGGCAGGGCATTGACTGGGCCCGCCGATCCGGAAGCCAAGGCCGATCCGATCATCGTCCACCCGGACGTGCGCCGGATGCTGATGGACGCCAAGGCCTTTACCGAGGGGATGCGTGCATTGTGCCTGTGGGGCGCATTGCTGGTCGACCTAAGCCACAAGGCCTCCACCGAGGAAGAGCGTGCCGAGGCCGATGCGATGATCGGCCTGCTGACGCCCGTCATCAAGGGGTACGGGACCGACAAGGGCTATGCCGTGGCAACCGATATGCAGCAGGTGTTCGGCGGGCATGGTTATATTCGCGAGTGGGGCATGGAGCAGTTCGTGCGCGATGCGCGGATTGCGCAGATCTACGAAGGCACCAATGGTGTGCAGGCGATGGATTTGTGTGGTCGCAAGCTCGCCTACAAAGGCGGCGCGGCAATCCAGGCCTTCTTCAAGATGGTCGGCGATGAATGCTCAGCCGCCAAGTCGGATGAAACTCTCGCTCCGCTGGCTGAAAAACTCGAGAAGGCGCTTGGTGAGCAACAGGCGGCAACCATGTGGTTCATGCAGAATGCAATGAAAAACCCCGATGATCTGGGCGCTGGCGCACACGACTACATGCACATCATGGGGATTGTCTCGCTCGGCCTGATGTGGTTGCGCATGGCCAAGGTGGCACAGGCGAAGCTGGCGTCGGCGCCGGATGACAAGGCGTTCTACGAAACCAAGCTGGCGACGGCGCGGTATTATATCGAGCGGTTTCTGCCAGATGCCGGAGCATTGCGCCGCAAGCTCGAGGCTGGGAGCGAAGCGGTCATGGCGTTGAACGAAGACGCCTTCGATACGGCTGCATAAGCGGCCAAGCCGGCTAGCCTAGCACCTCATCGAGCATCGACATCAGCGCCGCCCAGCTTTGGTGGTCGGCGCTGGCGTCGTAGCCAATCGCGGGCATTCCCGAAGGCGCTTGCGGATTGGTGAACCCGTGCTTGACGCCGGAATAGCTGTGAAAATGCCAGTTGGCACCCGCTCGGTCCATCTCTTCCCAGAATTGGAGAACTTGTTCGCGTGGGACAAGCGGATCGGCATCGCCGTGGCATACCAATATGCGCGCCTTGATCGCACCCACATCTGCTGGAGCATGGGTTTCAAGCAATCCGTGAAAGCTTGCGGCAAGCACAAGATCGGCACCCTCGCGTGCCATCTCCAGAGCTGCCTGACCGCCCATGCAAAAGCCGATTGCAGCCATGGGAATGGCGCCTGCAACATCGGCCAAGGCGTGCAGGGCAGGGCGCATCCGATCGCGCATCGCCTTTGCATCGGCTCGCAACGGCGCTGCCAATGCCTGCGATGCGGCCATGTCCTCCGGATTGGAGCCATAGAAATCGGCAATCATGGCCAGATAGCCTGCATCCGCCAGCGATTTTGCCTTGGCTTCAACCGCTGGTGTGGAGTTCATGATCGTCGGGTACACGACTATGACAGCCTTCGGCGAACCTTCCGGTCTTGCCAGGAGCCCGGTTAGTGCTGTGTCTCCGTCACGGTAGGCGACAGTCTCGAAGTCGCTCATTCAGGCAGGAACTCCGGCACCGACAGATAGCGCTCGCCGGTATCGTAGTTGAAGCCAAGTACGCGGCTTCCGGCTGCGAGTTCTGGTAGCTTTTTCGCAATGGCCGCCAGCGTAGCGCCACTCGAAATACCGACCAGCAACCCTTCTTCGCGCGCGCACCGACGCGCCATTTCTTTGGCCGCCTCGGCATCGACAGCGATCGCGCCGTCGATCGCCTGCGTGTGGAGATTCTCCGGCACGAAACCTGCCCCGATGCCCTGGATCGGGTGCGGACCAGGCTGGCCGCCCCCGATGACGGGTGAAGCCTCGGGCTCGACGGCGTAGGCTTTCATACCCGGCCATTCGGCTTTCAGCACTTCAGCGGTCCCCGACAGATGGCCACCAGTGCCGACGCCGGTAATCAACACGTGGACCGGACTTCCCTTGAAATCTGCGAGGATTTCCTGCGCGGTAGTGCGCTTGTGGACTTCGAAATTGGAAGGATTGTCGAACTGGCTCGGCATCCATGCACCGTCGGTCTTACCGACCAATTCCTGCGCGCGCTCGATTGCGCCCTTCATGCCCTTTTCCTTGGGCGTAAGATCGAAGCTTGCGCCATAGGCCAGCATCAGGCGGCGGCGTTCGATGCTCATGCTTTCGGGCATGACCAGCACCAGCTTGTAGCCCTTGACCGCGGCGACCATGGCAAGGCCAATACCGGTGTTGCCGCTGGTGGGTTCGATGATCGTACCGCCGGGCTTCAGCTTGCCGGCCTTTTCCGCATCCTCGACCATGGCAAGCGCGATACGATCCTTGATCGATCCGCCGGGGTTCGAGCGTTCTGACTTGATCCAGACTTCATGGTCGGGGAACAGGCGGGAGAGCCGGATGTGCGGAGTGTTGCCAATCGTGGCGAGAACATTGTCGGCTTTCATGAGGCAGATCCTTCCTCTTTAGGTTTTCCATCTGACCGATCCTTGGGATCGAATGTCCGCGCGAGCCGCAGCTCGGGGAACAGCCAGGTCCATGTAATCGTCACCAAGATGGCGGCGCAGCCGCCGAATACAACCGCCCCCGCCGGACCGAGCAGGGAGGCCATCACACCTGTTTCGGCTTCCCCGAGTTCGTTCGAAGCCGAAATAGTCAGAGCGGATATCGCCCCGACGCGTCCGCGCATTTCATCGGGCGTGTGCAGCTGGATGAGCGACTGGCGGACATAGACCGACACCATATCGGCAGCGCCTGCGACAATCAGGGCGAACAAACTCAGGGGGAACCATGTCGACACACCGAAAGTGATGATGGCGAAGGCGAAGATCGCCACGGCGACGAGCATCTTGACGCCGACATTTGTCTTCATCGGTCGGAAAGTGAACCACAGCGATCCGGCAGCTGCACCGATCCCCATGCCCGCGGCGAGCAGACCAAAACCTGTTGCTCCCACATGCAGGATGTCGCGCGCATAGACCGGCAGCAGTGCCGTGGAACCAGCGAGCAGCACTACACACAGGTCGAGTGTTATTGCCGCCAGCACCAACCGGTTGTTGCGCACGTAACTGAACCCGTCGGCAATGCGATGGAGTGGGCGGCGGTCCTTCTGGACCGGCGGTTGTGGAACCTTCCTGATCAACATCAGGATGCCCAGCGCAATCGCAAACATCGCCGAAATCGACCCATAAGCGAAATCGGGATGGATTGCGTAAAGTACACCGCCGACGCTTGGACCTGCGATCATGCCTGTCTGCCAGGCGATCGAGCTGACCGCGATGGCGGTGGGCAGAACCTCCCGCGGGACGAGGTTGGGTGCAAGCGCCGAAAAGGCCGGACCAGAAAATGCCCGTGCGATCCCGACAAATACCGCAGCAAAGAACAGGAACGGCATCGTCAGCGCGCCAAGGTAGGTCAAGGCGCCGAGCATCAGGGCATTCAGTGTCAGCAGTGCAGTCGTGCCACGAACGATCCAGCGACGATCATAAGAGTCTGCAACAAGCCCGACGATCGGAGTAAGCAGGAACAGCGGTACGAATTGCGCCAGGCCGATCATGCCCAGCAGAAAGGCTGATTCCTTGATATCCATCGTCTGGCGCGCGATGCCATAGACTTGCCAGCCGATGATGATGGCCTGCGCGCTCACCGCAATGGTGGTGAGAAACCGGGAAACGAAATAGGCGCGAAACGCAGGAATGCGTAGCGGATGGGGAGTTGCGTCGCTCACGCTGGCTGCCTTGGCAGCGCATTGTCGCGCTGCCAAGCTATCAGATTGTTACCAGCAGTGAAGTTCGGCTTTAGCGCGCCCGACGCAGACGCGGATTCGGCTGGAGAGTGTCGATCATGGCCATGAAGTCGTCGACACGGATGATTCGTTCAAACTGAAATCCGGCGCGATTCTCACGCACCCAGATGACGTAGGCCTCGATACGTCCGATGACCGGCAACCTCACGATCACCCTGTCCCCACGCGCCAGATCGCGCGCATCATCGACCATGAATCCATGCGAGGAGAGATTGGCAATATGCATCCGCATGTCGCCCGCGCGGAAATGCTCGGCGATCACGGGATGATCGACAGGATGTCGCGCCATTCGGCGTTGGTCGGTGACGCTGAGCTGAGCCCCTGCGGCCATGTACGCTTCCCTCCAATGTTTTGGTGGAAAGCTAGGTGCACCAAAAAGGCTGACATTCGGTTAAGCCCGATACGCGGATCACCGACGATATCGCCAGCTATCCCTTTAACGCTTCAGGATAGCATGCTTCTTTCGACCAAGGCTGAGTCGCGCTTCTGCCCCTTCGTCCAAGGTAAGAACCTGACCTGGATCGCTGAGAACTTCATCGTTAAAGCGCACTGCGCCTTCAGCGAGCTTGCGCTTCGCCTCGCCGCCTGAAGCCGTGAAGCCAAGCTCGGTCAGTGCCGCACCGATGCGCATTCCATCAGGCCCGAGGTGCAGGACCGGCAGATCCTCGCCCAGACCGCCGCCCGCAAAGGTGGCCGCGGCTGTCGTTTCGGCCAGCTTCGCCGCTGCTTCGCCGCGCACGAGCCGGGTGACCTCGTTCGCCAACACGATCTTGGCAGCGTTAATTTCGCTGCCCGCCAATGCGTCGAGCCGGACGACTTCTTCCATCGGGACATCGGTGAATAGGCGCAGGAAACGCCCCACGTCGCGATCGTCGCAATTTCGCCAGTATTGCCAGAAATCGTAATTGGGCAGCTGATCCTCGTTAAGCCAAACCGCGCCAGCGGCGGTCTTGCCCATCTTTGCGCCATCTGCAGTGGTGATCAGAGGGGTGGTCACGCCAAACAGTTCGTGCCCTTCCATTCTCCGTCCCAGCTCCAGCCCGTTGACGATGTTGCCCCATTGGTCGCTTCCGCCCATCTGCAACCGACAATCATAACGCCGCGCCAGTTCGAGGAAGTCGTAGGCCTGCAGGATCATGTAGTTGAATTCGAGGAAGGTCAGCGGCTGTTCGCGATCGAGCCGCAGCTTGACCGAATCGAAGGTCAACATGCGGTTGATGGTGAAGTGCGGGCCGACATCGCGCAGCAGGTCGATATAACCGAGCTGGCCGAGCCACTCGTCGTTATTTACCACCACCGCATCGCTCGGTCCGTCGCCGAAGGTCAGCAGCCGCTCGAACACTTTGAGGATCGAGGCAATGTTGCTCCCGATCGTCTCGGCAGTGAGGAGCTTGCGGCTTTCATCCTTGCCGGACGGATCGCCGATCTTGGTCGTCCCGCCGCCCATTACCACGATCGGTTTGTGCCCGGCCTGCTGGAGCCGGCGCAGCAGCATGATCTGCACCAGGCTGCCGATGTGGAGCGAGGGTGCAGTGGCATCGAAACCGACATAGCCCGGCACTACTTGGCTTGCGGCAAGAGCGTCCAGCCCCTCCGCATCAGTCAATTGGTGGATATATCCCCGCTCATCCAGTAGGCGGAGAAGTTCGGACTTGTATTGAGCCATCGCTGCATCCTGAAAAAGAGCGGCGCGCCTAGCATGGAGGGCTTTGGTTGCAAACTTTCGATCTTGTGTCTCACCCCACTTTTGCGCCCGAGGAGATAACCGGGGTCAGCGTGCGATGGGTGGAATTGCCGGACGGGCGGTTGATGTTGCGCTATCGCGTCGATGGTTGCGCTGCGTTGGTCGTGCCCGATTTCAAGGGGCATGGGCAGGCGGACGACCTGTGGAAGACGACCTGCTTCGAGCTTTTCCTGTATGATGGGGAAGGGCGCTATCGCGAGTACAATTTCTCGCCATCAGGGCAGTGGGCCGCCTATGGCTTCAGCGGCTATCGCCATCGGGGAGAAGACCCGGTGTTGCGCGACGGCCCCGAAATCAAACACGACAGGGGAAACAGCGTTTTCATGCAAACCGTCTTTATCGATGCAGCCATCCTGCAAGGGGCAGAACGGGCGGCGCTGTCCGCAGTCCTGGAGGAAAAGGGCAAACGTCCTTCCTACTGGGCGATGGCACATAACGGCCTGAAGCCCGACTTCCATGATCCGTTCGGCTTTCGTATCGCGCTGGCGAAGGAGACCGCCCGATGAAGCTGGGGATAGATCGCCTGCTGGAAGAACAAGGTTTGCGCGCAGAACTGACCGGAAAGCGGGTTGCGCTGGTCGCGCACCCGGCATCGGTAACGCAAGGCCTTACGCACAGCCTAGACGCGCTCATCGCTGCCGGGATCAACGTCACCAGCGCATTCGGTCCGCAGCATGGGCTGAAGGGCGACAAGCAGGACAATATGGTCGAGACCGCGGACGATACCGATCCGACTTACGGCATTCCGGTGTTCAGCCTTTACGGCGAGGTTCGCCGCCCGAGCGGCCAGATGATGTCGAGCGCCGATTTGTTCCTGTTCGACCTGCAGGACCTTGGCTGCCGTATCTACACTTTCGTCACGACGCTGCTCTACCTGCTCGAGGAAGCCGCGAAACATGGCAAGAGCGTCTGGGTGCTCGATCGTCCCAATCCCGCAGGGCGCCCGGTTGAGGGAACACTGCTGCTTCCGGGGCAGGAGAGCTTTGTCGGCGCTGCCCCTATGCCGATGCGCCACGGGTTGACCATGGGCGAAATGGGGCTTTGGTTCATCCGCCATTTCGGCCTCGATGTCGATTACCGGGTCATCGAAATGGCGGGTTGGGAGCCGCACTCCGCTCCGGGTTATGGCTGGCCGACGGACCGCATCTGGATCAATCCAAGTCCCAATGCCGCCAGCCTCAACATGGCCCGCGCCTATGCCGGAACGGTGATGCTCGAAGGCGCCAATCTCAGCGAGGCGAGGGGGACAACGCGCCCGCTCGAAGTGCTGTTCGGTGCGCCCGACGTCGATGCAAAAGCTGTGTTGGCAGAGATGGAGCGCGTCGCTCCGCAATGGATGGGCGGCTGCGCCTTGCGGGAATGCTGGTTCACCCCGACATTCCACAAGCATGCTGGCGAGTTGTGCAACGGGATCATGATCCATGCAGAAGGCCGGTTCTACGATCCCGAGGCGTTCAAGCCGTGGCGCTTGCAGGCGCTGGCGTTCAAGGCGATCCGGCGGCTCTACCCGGATTACAATCTGTGGCGCGATTTTGCCTATGAATACGAGTTCGACCGGCTCGCGATCGACGTGATCAATGGCGGGCCGGGCCTGCGCGAATGGGTCGACGACCGATCCGCCGAAGCCGGTGATCTGGAAGCAATTGCCGCGCAGGACGAGCAGCAATGGCGCGACGACATCGCTCCGGTCCTGCTATACACATAGGCAAATCGGGGGAGGGGGTCGTGGATCGACGCAATTTTATCGCAACTGCCGGGTTGGCGAGTCTGGCCAGCGCCATTCCGTTACGCGCGATGGCGCAAGCGAGTGGCACTCTGCCCAACCTCGCGGCTGCAAGCTCGCCTATCTCTTCGCAAGAGCGCAAGGCCCGGATTGCCCGCGCCGCAGCGCTGATGCGAGCGCACGATATCGACGCCGTGTTGATCGAAGCCGGATCGAGCATGGTCTATTTCACTGGCGTCCAATGGTGGCGCAGCGAAAGACTGACCGGGGCGGTGATGACACGCGAAGGCGCGATCGCCATCGTGACCCCGTTCTTCGAGGAACCGTCGGTCCGCGAAACGCTCGGCGTTGAAGCCGAAGTCCTGACCTGGAACGAGGATGAGAACCCGCTCGCGATCCTTGGGGCATGGCTGACCCGGCAGGGGCTGGGCAAGGGGCGCATCGGGATCGAGGAGACGGTGCGCTATTTCGCGGTCGACCGCCTGCAGCACGCACTTCCGCAAGCCAGCATCGTCAATGCCGATGCGGTGGTGCGCGGGTGCCGGATGATCAAATCTCCAGCGGAATTGGCCCTGATGCAGACCGCGACCGACATCACCATGGCGGCCTATCGCTATGTCTATCCGCGCATCGAAGCGGGCATGAGCCCGCAAGACATCGGCGGGATGATCAACGACGCGACGACCAAGATGGGAGGCGTCCCGGAGTTCGCTCTCGTCCTGCTGGGTGAAGGCAGCGCCTATCCCCACGGATCGCACCAGAAGCAGGAAGTGCGCGAAGGTTCGGTGGTGCTGCTCGATTGCGGTTGCAACGTCCATGGCTACCAGTCCGACATCTCACGCAGCTTTGTGTTCGGTGACGCGACGCCAAAACAACGGCTCGTCTGGAACCAGATGCGCCGGGGGCAGCAGATCGCCTTCGAAACGGCACAGATCGGCACGCCAGCAGGCAAGGTGGACGATGCAGTGCGGGCCTATTATCGCGCGCTGGGATACGGGCCAGGCTACAAGCTGCCCGGCACCTCGCACCGCACCGGCCATGGGATCGGATTGGACGGGCACGAGCCGGTCAATCTGGTTCATGGTGAGACGACGAAGCTGGCGGCCGGCATGTGTTTTTCGGATGAGCCGGGAATTTATATCCCGGGCGAATTCGGCATCCGGATCGAGGATTGCTTCCACATGACCGAAAGCGGCCCGCGCTGGTTCAGCACGCCGCCGCGCTCGCTCGACGATCCGATTGGTTAGCTTCGGGAGCTTTGATCGGTGACACGAGGCTCACCAGCACGAAACTGACCATCATCAGCAGGAACCAGCTGCCCAGCTTGGCAACACCGACCATGTGCCATTGCTCCTCTTGCCCCGGATAGCTCCAGGCATGAGCAAAAGTGCCGATGTTTTCAGCACCCCAGATGAACACCGCTACGAGCAAGAAGCCGAGCAGCAGCGGCATCCAGCGATGGCTGCGCCAGTTCCTGAAATACACCCGCGTCCGCGCGAATATCAGCGCAGTGGCTGCGAACAGTGCCAGCCTGATGTCGGGAAGCCAGTGATGGGCGAAGAAATTGACATAGATCGCCGTTGCCAGCGCATACGTCATCCAGCGCGGCGGATAGGCAGTGTAGCGGAAATCAAAGATTCGCCAGACGCGGGCAATGTAGCTGCCGACGCTCGCATACATGAAGCCAGAAAACAGCGGCACCGCACCGATGTGGAGGACACTGGGTTCGGGGTAGACCCAGGAGCCGGTGCTCGTCTTGAACAGCTCCATCACCGTGCCGACGACATGGAAGATCAGGATGACCTTCGCCTCGGCCCAGGTCTCGAGCCGGAAAGCCAGCATCGCGATCTGGATCAGCAGCGCACAAATTGTCAGGAAATCGTAGCGATAGAGCGGCGCGTTTGGCGGATAGACGAAATGCGTCACCAGCAGAACGCCCAGCATCAATGCGCCGAACAGGCAGGCCCATCCCTGCTTGAACCCGAACAGCAGGAATTCGTACAGCCACAAGCGCCAGCCAGTGTCCGGATCGAAGTTCTCAAGCCGGAGCCGAACCGCTTGAAAGCGGGAATGCCTCAAACGCTCACCCCTGCTTGCGACTCAATTCCCGCATTGCATCGTCGAGCCCGTCCAGCGTCAGCGGGTACATCCGGTCCTTGACCAGATGCTTCATCACCTTGGTGCTCTGCGAATAGCTCCACTGCTTTTCGGGCACCGGGTTCAGCCAGACGGTGGCGGGATAGGTTTCCACCACACGTTGCATCCATGTGGCGCCCGCCTCTTCATTCATATGCTCGACGCTGCCGCCCGGATGGGTGATCTCGTAGGGGCTCATGGCGGCATCGCCGACGAATATCACCTTGTAGTCGTGCCCGAATTTGTGGAGCAGGTCCCAGGTCTTGGTGCGTTCCTGCCAGCGCCGACGGTTATCCTTCCAAACGCCTTCGTAAAGGCAATTGTGGAAATAGAAGAATTCCAGGTTCTTGAACTCGGTCGTCGCGGCGCTGAACAATTCCTCGCACAGCTTGATGAAGGGATCCATCGAACCGCCGACGTCGAGGAACAGCAGCAGCTTCACCGCATTGCGCCGTTCAGGCCGCATGCGGATATCGAGCCAGCCCTGCTTTGCCGTCCCCTCGATCGTCGCGTCGAGATCGAGCTGGTCCGCGGCACCCTCGCGCGCGAAGCGACGCAGGCGGCGCAGCGCCATCTTGATGTTGCGGGTGCCCAGTTCCTTGGTGTTGTCGAGGTTCTTGAACTCGCGCTTGTCCCAGACCTTCAACGCGCGCTTGTGCTTGCTCTCTCCGCCAATCCGCACGCCTTCGGGATTGTAGCCCGAATTGCCGAACGGGCTGGTGCCGCCGGTGCCGATCCACTTGCTGCCGCCCTGGTGGCGTTTTTCCTGCTCTTCGAGACGTTTCTTGAGCGTTTCCATGATCTCGTCCCAACTGCCGAGGGATTTGATCGCTTCCATCTCCTCAGGCGTAAGGAACTTCTCCGCCACCGCTTTCAGCCAGTCTTCCGGAATATCGACCGGGTTCTGACCGTAATCGCTGAAGATGCCCTTGAAAACGCGCTGGAACACCTGATCGAACCGGTCGAGCAGCCCTTCGTCCTTCACAAACGTCGCACGGGAAAGGTAATAGAACGCTTCGGGCGATTGCCCGATTACATCCCGATCGAGCGCCTCGATCAGAGTGAGGTGTTCCTTGAAGCTGGCGGGAATGCCCGCCGCGCGCAGCTCGTCGACGAAATTGAAGAACATGACGGCAAGCTTAGGCGAGCGCGCGGCGCGAAACCAGCCCCTGCATTTTCATTTGCTATACTTAACCACCCCCTAACTTCTGCGCGCTAAATCCGCTGCGAAATTAAAGACAAGGGGTTGCTGTCGCATGGAATTGAGCGCGCTGGATGCCAAGGGTGCATCCGCCATCGATCTTATCCCGGAGGCCTGCGGCAAGGTTACCGTGGGCTGTTCCGATGTCGCCGGCATCGTCCAGGCAGTTATTGACACTTCGAGTGTGTTGCGCGCCGAACATATCGAATTGCAGGGCACGGTTCACGAACTCGAACGCGACCAACGCAAGGTCGCCGAAGCGAGCGACGAAGCAAGACTGCTGTCAGCGCGGGCAATCGATCGCCTGTCGCAAGGCACGCATATGATCCAGTCCTCGCTGGGGCAGATTTCGGATCTCCTCGAACTGGTCGACGCCTTGGCATCGCATGTCACCGGCTTTGCAGCCGCAATGGATCAGGTGAAACGGTGTTCGAAGGATATCGAGCAGATTGCGGAAACCACGAACATCCTGGCACTCAACGCCACGATCGAAGCGATGCGTGCGGGCGATGCAGGGCGCACCTTCGCGGTCGTGGCCAATGAGGTGAAGAGCCTCGCTGGTGAAACGCGCAAGGCAACGGACGAGATTGCGGACGTTATCGACACCCTGGGCGGCGAAGCAGCCTCGGTGATCGAGCGGATCGAGGTCGGCGCGAAGGCCAGCACCGAGGCCAAGAGCTCCGTCGCCAGTATCGAACAAACCATCGAAGACGTTTCGCGTCTGGTGGGCGAGGTCGATTCGCAGAACGACCAGATCGCGCGCGCAACCGGCATGATGACCGATCACGTTACCCGCGTACAGCAGGTCATCGAGAGCTTCGACCAGGCAGCTTCCGATAATGAGAGCAAGCTCGAAACCGTCCATGCACGGGTGGAGGACCTGGAGATGGTCGCAAGCGATATGTTCGACAGCCTCGTCCACGCCGGGCTGTCACCGCAGGACAGCGCGATGGTCGAGATGGCGCAGCGCCACGCTCAGGAGATCGTCGCCATGGCGGAAGACGCGATTGCCTCAGGTAAACTCTCGATGGAGCAATTGTTCGACGACCAGTATGTCCTGATCGAAGGCTCCAACCCGCAGCGCTTCCGCAACAAATTAATGGATTGGGCTCACGCCAACTGGCGCCATAAGCTGGACGAAGTCGCCGGGTCGGACCCGCGGATCGTCGCCGCGGCCTGCACCGATATGCGCGGTCACCTGCCGACTCACCTTTCAAAGCATTCGCAGGCACCGACCGGCGACAAGACCCACGATACGCAATTCTGCCGCAACGGCCGGATGATCCTCGATCCGATCGACCAGCGCGCGAAGGTCAAGACCAAGCCATATATGATGGCGGTCTATCGTCAGGAAGGCGACGGCAAGACCTATCGCGTCGTTCGCAATGTCTACGTGACGGCAACGATTGGCGGTCGCCGCTGGGGTGATTTCGAACTGGCTTACGTCCTCGACTGAAAACTCAGCTCTGCCGCCGGGCCATGAACGCAAGGCGCTCGAACAGCATCACGTCCTGCTCGTTCTTCAGCAGCGCGCCATGCAGCGGCGGGATCGCGCTGTTCGGATTGGCGTCCTGCAACACTTCGAGCGGCATATCCTCGTTGAGTAGAAGCTTAAGCCAGTCGAGCAATTCGCTGGTCGATGGCTTTTTCTTGAGGCCGGGAACCTCGCGGATTTCGTAAAATACGTCCATCGCCTTCTTAACCAGCGTCTTCTGGATGCCAGGGAAGTGGACGTCGATGATTTCCTGCATCGTGTCGCGATCGGGAAACTTGATGTAGTGGAAGAAGCAGCGGCGCAGGAATGCGTCGGGCAATTCCTTCTCGTTGTTCGAGGTAATGACGACGATCGGGCGTTCCTTGGCTTCGATCCGCTCCTGCGTTTCGTAAACGTCGAAGCTCATCCGGTCGAGTTCCTGCAACAGATCGTTAGGAAACTCGATATCGGCCTTGTCGATCTCGTCGATCAGCAGCACCGGCAGCTCGGGCGAGGTGAACGCCTCCCACAGCTTGCCCCGCTTGATGTAATTGCTGATGTCGTGAACCCGCTCATCGCCCAGCTGTCCATCGCGGAGGCGCGCAACGGCGTCATACTCGTAGAGACCCTGATGCGCCTTGGTGGTCGATTTGACGTTCCATTCGATGAGCGGTGCCCCCATCGCCTTGGCAACTTCGGTGGCCAGCACGGTCTTGCCGGTTCCGGGCTCGCCCTTGACCAGCAAGGGACGGCGCAAGGTGACAGCGGCATTGACCGCGACCTTGAGATCCTCCGTGGCGATATAGGAGCTGGTGCCTTCGAAACGCTGCGTCATCTGGCTATGATCCTCAATTCCAATTGCGATTTGCAACTGTGCTAGGGACACGCAATGCCAAGGGCAAGCCATCAGTCATTCAACGAAAGAATCCGCTTGCCGAGCGCCAGCAGTGTGTCAGTGGCAACCGCGTTGTTCTGGTCATTCCAGGCGAGTGTCAGAATCCGCCAATCACCAGACTTGCTTTGCAGCAGCCACGTCATATCGAGCACGCCCGGTTCGGAACCACCTTTGTAACCAATATAGTTCCAGTGCTTGCGCATGTCGTCACCGACGCCGATGTTGATGGCCATGATCTCGCGTGCTTTGGCTGAATCAGGTCCGGTCAATCGTTGGAGAAGTTTTCGCATCTGATCTGCGCTGACAAACCATTCGATCCGATCGATTGCGACCGGCTTCCCACTGAAAGCCGAGATTACCTGCTCTTGTGGCATTCGCTCCTTCGGTAGCGACTGGAGCAGTTTACGCCTCGCAGCTTCACCTGCTTTGGCGTACGCTTCAAGTAATGTAGGATCAGACTTGATCGTGAACATTTCCCTTGTTGTAAGAAACGGAAGTGTCGGTTCGCTTGCCCCACCGCTGGCTGCATATTCCTGCTCAACAACATTGCGCCCCAATAGCGCAATCAACTGGTCAGCAGCTGTGTTATCGCTGATCTGAATCATCAAGCTGGCCAGCGACTGCACGGTTAGCGGCGAATCCTTGGGCCAGGCTTGGAGCAATCCGCTCGGATACGATTTCGCTGTTAAAGGCACGACGTCATTCCATCGATGTTGATCGGCCTTAATGGAATTCGACAGGGCAGACAGGACATATAGCTTGAATGCCGAGCCGACGGCCATCGGACGATCTACATTGATGCTGATTAAAGGCCTTTCGCCATCAAGCGGCCCGTAATAGGCGCTGACCGTACCCGGCAAGGCTTTGATGTCGGCGGAAATCTTGGCTGGCGTATCGTCTACTGCTTCGAAACTGGTCAAGCGAAGCCCTGTGACCAGATGGGACGCATCGGGCGCAATTGTCATGACTCCCGAACCAATGGCCTTTTCATAACGAAAAGCGATATTTGCTGAAAAATCGCCAGTCTTTGTGATGCTCTCGACGGCTTGGAGTGGACCGTATGCTGCAACCAATTGGGTTTGCAAGGCACTCAACTGCGACGGAGAAACCTGGGCGAGGAACTCTGGTGAGAAAACGTCTTTTGCGGGCAGTTTCCCGTTGAGAACCATGACGATCGCATCAGCTTTTACTCTGAGCGGATCTGCGGATGCGACCTGGCTTTGACTTGCGTCTTTCTGAATCGATTCAGCCAAAGCTCGTTCAGCTGTCGAACACAACAAGATGCTCGCGATTCCTAACAGGACGATTTTGCGCATAATACTATTCCCCCTACCCATTGCAGATACTAACGCTCTACCTCTACCGTTCAAGCACGACGTCCTGCCTTTCTAGGGGGCAGCCAGTCTCTAAACGAGGTCTCATGCCAACCGAAAATGTCTCTATCCCGACAAGTCGCGGGTACCAATTGGCCGGATCGCTTGAGCTTCCGGTCGGTGCGGTGCGCGGGGCGGCGGTTTATGCCCATTGCTTCACCTGCACCAAACAAAGCCGCGCGGCTGTCGAGATCGCTCGCGAGCTTGCTCGTGAGGGTATCGCGACCCTGCGCTTCGATTTTACGGGTCTTGGCGGCAGTGGGGGAGATTTCGGGCAAGCCGGCTTCGCCAGCGATATCGAAGATCTGGTCGAATCGGTTCGCTTCCTGTGCGGTCGCTACGGCAACGGCTTGCTGCTTGTTGGCCACAGCCTTGGCGGGGCGGCCGTTCTGGCGGCCGCTGGAATGATGAGTCCCGGCCGCATCGCGGCCATCGCCACCATCGGCGCACCTGCGGAGATCCCGCATGTTCTTGGCTCGATCAAGGGCGATCTTTCCGCAATCGAGCGTGACGGCGAGGGAGAGGTCGTGATTGGCGGCCAGCGCTATAATATTTCGCGCGAATTCCTCCAGAAGACCGCCGAGATCGACCTGTTGGGCGAAGTGGGCAAACTTCATGTCCCGCTGTTGATCTGCCATTCTCCGACCGATGAGACAGTCAGCGTCGAGAATGCGGCGAAACTGTTCGGCGCGGCCAAGCACCCCAAGAGCTTTCTCAGCCTGGCAGGGGCAGACCATTTGCTGCTCGATCCGCATGATGCCGATTTCGCTGCCGGGATGATTGCGCAATGGGCCGGGCGGTATCTGCCGATGTCGGGTACAGTGGCGGCACCGGCTGAAGGCGTTGTTGTTGCAAGCGGAGAAGGCCGGTTCGGCACCGAAGTGCGCACAACCAGTCACACATTCGTGGCGGACGAACCCACCAATGTCGGTGGCAATAACGCCGGGCCGACGCCCTATGATCTTTTGCTGTCGGCGCTCGGCACCTGTACCGCGATGACCATCAAAATGTACGCAGAGCGCAAGAACTGGCCTCTCGACCATGTTGGCGTCGCATTGCGTCATGAGCGTGATCATCGGAATCATCCAGTGGCAGGCGACCATTTTGAGGCGATGGATGCGGGAGCACGAATCGAGGCGCTTTATCGCAGAATCACTCTATCGGGTGACGGGCTGACCAGCGAACATCGCGAAGGCCTGCTGTCGGTGGCCGACAAATGCCCGGTGCATCGTACGCTGACCGGCGAATTGCATATCCACACAGAGCTAGCCTCCGGGATCGGCGATGAGACTGACCCGCAATGAGCGAGTGGGTTGGCTGGCTGAGGGAGGGACGCTGGCTCGATGACCGCCGATGTACGGCGGTATTGGTGATGCTGTCGATCGCCAACCTTGCGGTTCTGGCGGTGCTGATTGGCAGTTCTCACGACGGTGTCGATCGCAATGGCGAGCTGCTCGGCACAGACTTCCTGAGCTTCTGGACGACCGGGCGGATGTTGCACGCTGGTTCGGATCCCTATTCGCTTGCCGCCCACATTTCCGCGCAACGCGCATTCCATGCCGCCGCGGACGGATTTACCGGTTTCTTCTATCCGCCACTGTTCCTACCGGTATGCTGGCTTTTGGGACTGTTTGGCTATTTCGCTTCGTTGGCGATCTGGCTCGCAAGCACGGGCAGTGGTTTGTGGCTCGTAGCGCGCACATGGGGCAGGAAGCTGGCTGGCTACGGTCCATCGTGGCTCGCGGTTCTGGCTTTCCCGCCGGCGTTGATTTGCGTGACCCATGGACAAACCGCGTTTCTGGCATCGCTGCTTCTGGGGCTTGGCACGTTGCTGGTCGGAACCCAACCGTGGCTTGCCGGAATTCTTCTGGGACTGGCGGCATTCAAGCCGCAACTCGGCCTTCTGGTGCCCGTGGTCCTTCTGGCGTCGCGCCAGTATCGCGTTGTCGGCGGCGCTTGCCTGTCGGTATTCGTGGCAGCGCTGGTGGTCAGCGTATGGTGGGGGGCTGACGTTTGGCAACGCTGGCTGGCGATCGGACAGGAAGCGAGCGCGGCGTTGTTCGGTGGGCTGGTCGGTTTCGCCAAGTTCCAGAGTCTCTACGCCGGGCTGCGTCTGATCGGCGCGCCGCATGACCTGTCGATTGCAGCGCAATTGCTCTTGTCGCTCATTATCGCAGCTTGGCTGGCAAAGCTCGCCTGGCGGAAGGGCTGGTCGCTCGATTTGGGCGCCGCCATGCTCACAGGTGCTTTGCTGGCGACACCGTTTGTACTCGACTACGATCTCGTGCTGCTGGCTTTCCCGCTGATCCTGCTTGCATCCGTGCCCGCGCGCCCATGGGAGAAAACCGTCGCAGCGATGGCGTTCATCATGCCCCAGTTCGCAAGGCCGCTGGGAGAATTGATCGGCGTCCCCATCGCACCGCCAATCCTGCTCGCGCTGTTTATCGTGCTGTGCCGCCGGGTCGAGGCACAGCCAGCTGTTGCGCCAGCCTAGGCGTCGATCATCTCGCGATCGATTTCGCCCGCGCGGTTCTGGATGAAGTTGAACCGGTGTTCCGGGTTGCGGCCCATCAGCTGGTCGACCAGTTCCTTGACCGCCGCGCGCTGTTCGAATTCTGGGGGCAGGGTGATGCGGATCAGGCTGCGCGTTTCCGGGTTCATCGTGGTTTCGCGCAATTGCGCCGGGTTCATCTCGCCGAGCCCCTTGAACCGCGACACCTCGACCTTCTTCCCTTTGAGCACGGTCGCTTCCAGTTCCTGCCGGTGTTCCTCGTCGCGTGCGTAGAAGCTTTCCTTGCCAGCGGTCAGTCGGAACAGTGGAGGCTGTGCCAGGAACAAATGCCCGCCGCGCACCACATCGGGCATTTCCTGGAAGAAGAAAGTCATCAGCAGCGTCGCGATATGCGCGCCGTCAACGTCGGCGTCGGTCATGATGACGATTCGGTCGTAGCGCAGGCTTTCTGCATCGCAGTCCTTGCGCGTGCCGCATCCCATCGCGAGCGCGAGGTCGGCAATTTCCTGATTGGCGCGGATCTTGTCGGCGCTGGCTGAGGCGACATTGAGGATCTTGCCGCGGATCGGCAGGATGGCCTGCGTTTTGCGGTCGCGCGCCTGCTTGGCGCTGCCGCCTGCACTGTCACCCTCGACGATGAACAGCTCGGTCTCGCCATCGCCTTCGCCCGAACAATCGGTGAGCTTGCCGGGCAGGCGCAGCTTCTTGGCGTTGGTCGCGGTCTTGCGCTTGATCTCGCGTTCCTGCTTGCGCCGCAGCCGCTCATCCATACGCTCCATGACCTGGCCCAGCAGCGCCTTGCCCCGGTCCATGTTGTCGGAGAGGAAATGGTCGAAATGGTCGCGCACCGCGTTTTCGACGAGACGCGCCGCCTCGGGTGAGGTCAGGCGGTCCTTGGTCTGGCTCTGGAACTGCGGATCGCGGATGAACACGCTCAGCATCACCTCGGCGCCGGTCATCACATCATCGGCAGTGAGGTCCTTGACCTTTTTCTGGCCGATAAGGTCGCCGAAGGCGCGCAGCCCCTTCACCAGCGCGGCGCGCATACCCTGTTCGTGCGTTCCGCCGTCAGGGGTCGGGACTGTATTGCAGTACCAGCTGGTCGAACCTTCCGACCACAGCGGCCAGGCAACCGCCCACTCGACGCGACCCTGCACGATGCCATCGTCGCTGGCGGGAAATTCCTGCTGTCCGGCGAACGGCTGTGCCGTGACACATTCGCGACCGTTGATCTGCTCCGCCAGATGGTCCGCAAGGCCGCCGGGAAATTTGAACACCGCTTCCTCGGGCACATCCTCGCTGGCGAGCGAGGCGGCGCATTTCCAGCGGATTTCCACTCCGGCGAAAAGATAGGCTTTCGAACGGGCCAGCTTGAACAGCCGTTTGGGATTGAACTTGCGGTCCCCGAAAATCTCCGTGTCGGGCACGAAACTGACGGTCGTGCCGCGCCTGTTGGGCGTCGGGCCAAGTTCCTGGATCGGGCCTTGCGTGATGCCGCGCGCAAACTCCTGCGCATAAAGCTGGCGGTCGCGCGCCACTTCGACCCGCGTATCGGAGGATAGCGCGTTCACAACGCTGACCCCCACGCCATGCAGGCCGCCGCTGGTCGCATAGGCCTTGCCCGAGAACTTGCCACCCGAGTGAAGTGTCGAAAGGATCACCTCGAGCGTCGATTTGCCCGGAAACTTGGGGTGTTCGTCGACCGGCATTCCGCGACCGTTGTCCGTCACCGTAACGCGATTGCCTTCGTCGAGCCTGACCTCGATGCGCGTGGCATGGCCCGCAACCGCCTCGTCCATCGAATTGTCGAGCACTTCGGCAACCAGGTGGTGCAGCGCGCGCTCATCGGTGCCGCCGATATACATGCCGGGGCGGCGGCGCACGGGCTCCAACCCCTCGAGCACCTCGATCGAGGAGGAATCGTAGTCGCCACTTGAGGCTGGCGTGCCATCGAACAGATCGTCGGACATTGCGACTGCTATAGGTGGCGCACCGCTAATGCATCAAGCGGCGCGGTGCGCTTATCTTCAATCGAACTTCGTCGGCGCGGGATCAACCACCACTACAGATCCATTGCGGACCTGCCGCACTTCGAGCGCCCGCTGGACGAGGCCGCTGGGGCGGAACCGGAATGCTCCGTCCAGCCCGATGAAGCCACCCGGATCGACCAAACGCGTGGCAGGGAAGGGCCGCCCCGGCTTCCAGTTTCGCGCGATCCGCAAGGTCAGCAAGACGGCATCATAGCCCAGCGTGGCGATGCGATAGGGATTGCTTCCAAAACGCGCAGAATAGCTTTCGGTAAAACGCTTGTAGCGGCCATCCGAAACGGCAGAGAAAATCGCCCCATTGAGCGACGGCGCGCGCGTGACAGCAGCCTCTCCACTCCACAAATCGGTGCCGATCAACTGTATCGGCCCAGCGCCTTTGGGCTTCAATTCATTGGCCGCGAGAGTGGAAATGCGCGTGCCATCCGCCAGCAGCACGGCATCGAAGCCGCCCTTGGTCTTCATCCTCTGCGCTGCGCTGATAACCGAGGTATTGCTGCGGGTGTAGCGTTCCACATCGGTGACCACTCCACCATAGTTGCGAACCGCCGACATCAGGGCTGCTTCCGCACGCTCGCCATATTCGCCATCGGGCGCCAGCACTGCGAAATCGCGGCTGCCGTGTGCGCGCGCATATTGGACCGACCGGTCGATCGATTGTTCGGGTATGTGCCCCATCACGAACACGTCGTTCCCGGCCACCTTCGCATCGTTGGAGAACGAGATGATCGGTACATGGGCAGGGCGCGCAATCGCACGCACGGCCTGAACATTGTCACCCATGAGCGGGCCGAGAATCAGCCCGTTACCATCGGCAATCGCGCGGCGCGCGGCCTCGCTGGCCCCGTTGGCGGTGTTATAAGTTGTGATGCGCAGATTCGACGCATTGGTATCGAGCAAGGCCATGGTCGTAGCATTGGCGATCGACTGACCGACGGCGGCATTGCTACCAGTTATCGGCACAAGCAGCGCCACGCGTTGACGCGTCTGATCCGCCGGCAAAGGCGGGGACCCGGATGGACCCGCAGCCGGTCCGGGAGGCGGGGCGTTCGTCGTCGGTCCCTTGGGAATGATTGCGCAAGCGCCCAGCAGCGCAGATGCGCCCGCTACGAAAATGCCTCTACGGGTGATTGCCATGGCGTTCATGCTTGCCCTGTCCCTCATCGCTGTTCATGGTTTCGCGGTGAGCCGAAACACCCACTCCTCCGACCCTCTTAGCGCTGGCCTCTACATCGTGGCTACTCCGATTGGCAATCTCGGAGACATCACTCTGCGAGCAGTGGAGATATTGTCACGCTGTGACGCCGTCGCCTGCGAAGATACGCGGGTTACGGGCAAGCTGCTGAAGCATCTCGAAATCGCCAAACCGTTGTGGCGCTATGACGATCACAGCGATGAGAAAGCCCGCGAGAGGTTGATCGAATCGATGCGCTCCAAGGCTGTCGTTCTGGTGAGCGATGCGGGGACGCCGCTTGTGTCCGACCCCGGCTATCGCCTCGTCAACGATGCACGGCGAGAAGGCATTGCGGTTACTGTCCTGCCCGGAGCCTGCGCCGCGATTGCGGGGCTGACCTTGGCTGGCCTGCCCAATGACCGCTTCCTGTTCGCCGGTTTCCTGCCCAACAAGGCGAAGGCCCGGCGCGAAACGCTGGAAGGGCTGGCGGCAATCGATGCCACGCTGATCTTCTATGAAACCGCTCCGCGCCTGCTCGCCTCGCTCGAAGCAATCGGAACCTTGTGGCCCTATCGAGAAATCGCGGTGACGCGTGAGCTGACCAAGCTGCACGAAGAATGTCGTCGTGGCCTCTCGGCGGGTTTGATCGCATGGTACGAAACCCACCCTCCCAAGGGCGAGATCGTACTGCTCGTTTCACCGCCGGAGGAAGAACAGGCAAGCGCGGATGACATCGACCGGATGCTTGCCGAAGCGCTTGGCCGTACCAAACCGTCGCAGGCAGCGGCGGAGGTTGCGCGAAGCACCGGATATGAACGCAAGGCGCTTTACGCTCGTGCCTTGGAACTCCAGCGCCGATGAATCGGCAACTTGCCGAAAAACGCGGATGCGAGGGAGAAACACGCGCTGCCCTGTGGCTTACCGCGAAGGGGTGGCGCATCCTTGCCAAGCGGGTGAAAACGCCGCGCGGCGAGATCGACCTGATTGCCCGACGCGGCACGCTCGTGGCATTCATCGAAGTGAAGTGGCGGCGCAGCCGCGAACAACTCGATCAAGCAAACGACGAATATCGACTGTGCCGCGTCGCAGCGGCGGTCGAATGTGTTGCGCACGAATATGCCCAGAATGGCGGAGATATCCGGATCGACGTAATCCTGCTTGCACCCGGCACTCTGCCTCGCCACATCGCCAATGCCTGGCAGCCTTGAGGAATTTCGTATGAGCCTGCGCGTCGCGGTCCAGATGGACCCGCTCGAAAGTATTAATATCGCTGGCGACAGCTCATTTGCGCTGATGGAATCGGCGCAGGCGCGGGGCCATGAATTGTGGGAGTTCCACGTCGGCACGCTGGCGTGGGAAAACGACGGCAGCGCGCAGGGCAGACTGACCGCATTCGCCCGCAAGGTGACCGTGCAGCGCGTCGAGGGTAATCATTTCACCGCCGAGAAGCACACGCGGATTGACCTGGCGCAGGATATCGACGTGGTGCTGATGCGGCAGGATCCGCCGTTCGATCTCGGCTATATCAGCGCCGCCTTCCTCCTCGACCGGCTGCGCGGAAAGACATTGGTGGTCAATGACCCGCGCGAGGTGGTGAACGCGCCGGAAAAGATGTTCGTGCTGGACTATGCGCGGTTCATGCCACCGACGCTGGTGACGCGCGATCTGGCCGAAGTTCGCCGGTTCCAAGAACAGCACGGCGCAGTTGTGGTCAAGCCGCTGCACGGCAATGGCGGGAAGGCGATCTTCAAGATCGATGCCGACGGTGGCAATTTGTCCGCGCTGTTCGAGGTGTTCAACCAGACATGGCCCGAACCGCACATGATCCAGCCGTTCCTTCCCGAAGTGTCTCAGGGCGATAAACGCATCGTGCTGGTCGATGGGGAGTTTGCAGGCGCGATCAACCGCAAGCCGGGAGAGGGCGAGTTCCGTTCCAATCTCGCCGTTGGCGGATTTGCGGAGGCGACCGAGCTGACCGCGCGCGAGGAAGAAATCTGCGCAGCCATGGCACCCGAGCTTCGCCGACGTGGGCTGGTGTTCGTCGGGATCGACGTGATCGGCGGCAAGTGGCTGACCGAAATCAACGTCACCAGCCCGACCGGCATTGTCGCCATCGACCGTTTTAACGGCACCGACACAGCCGCACGGATCTGGGAAGCGATCGAGCGGCGGCACGCAGCACTCTGAAAATTTGTAACCATCTGACCGGTCGAGCGTTGGGGACGCAATGGACGCCGCAATTGCCTCACTCGTCGCCCAACTCGGCATGATCGGTATCTTCGTGCTGATGGCGGCCGAGAACATCTTCCCGCCGATGCCATCCGAAGCGATCATGGGCTCCGCCGCGCTGGCGATTCATCACGGGACCATGCAGTTCTGGCCCGTGTTGATCGTTGGGACGATCGGTACGGTGGCGGGTAATTACTTCTGGTTCAGGATCGGGCAGAAATGGGGTTACGAGCGGCTTGAACCTTTCGTTGCTCGCTGGGGACGCTGGCTGACGCTCGAATGGCAGGACATTGAGAAAGCTTCAAATTTCTTTCGCAAGCACGGACATTGGGTGGTGCTGGTGTCGCGGACAGCGCCGTTCATGCGCACCATGATCAGCCTCCCGGCAGGATTGGCATATATGAACACCTGGGTGTTCCTGCTGTTCACAGCCATCGGTGCGGCAATCTGGAACGCCATTCTGTTGCTCGGCACGCAGTGGCTGATCGGACGCTTCGGTAATTCGGGCAATATCATCAGCTATTTGCTGATCGCGGTCACGGTGCTGGCTGTAGCCGGCTATATCTGGCGGTTCTTCACTTGGAAGCCGCGCGCCGAACGCTGAACCTATTCGCCGCGTTCGCGCGGATGGGCATTGCGATAAGAATCGAGCAGGGTCGCAGCATCGACGCGCGTGTAGATCTGCGTCGAGCCGAGGCTGGCATGGCCGAGCAATTCCTGAAGGCTACGCAGGTCCGCGCCCGCACCGAGAAGATGGGTTGCGAAACTGTGTCGTAGCGCATGCGGTGTCGCAGTAGCGGGTAATCCCAGAGCCAATCTCGCGCGGGCGACCGCTTTCTGCACCATATTTTGCGACAAGGCTCCGCCTTTCGCTCCAAGAAACAGCGGTTCTTTCGGCAATAAGGGCCAAGGACATCGGGCCACATATTCGTCGACAGCGGCACCGACGATGGGGAGGATGGGCACCACACGCTGCTTGCCGCCCTTGCCGGTTACTGTGAGCCGCTCGCCCAGCGGCGCATCGCCCGCCGTAAGTGACAGTGCCTCCGCGATCCGCAATCCGGCTCCATACAGCAGCAGCAGAACGGCACGGTCCCTCGCGCCGATCCACGCATCCGAAGCCTGCGCATCGACTTCATCGGCGAGGTTGACCGCGTCATCCGGCGTTACGGGGCGGGGCAGGCCCTTCTTGATGCGCGGCCCCCTGAGATGCGGCGCCTTAGCGCCCGGATCGCCATCCTGCGTGCGGGCAAAGGCGATGAACCCCTTGAGCGCCGACAATTCACGCGCGGCGGAGGTGTTGGCCAGACCTTCTGCCCGACGAGCGGCCAGTTGCGCACGCAGATCCCCCGTGCCGAGCCGCGCAACATCGCTCCAGCTCGCAAAGTCTCCGCTCGCCAGCAATCTTTTCGCCGCAGCGGAATAGGCCCGCACCGTATGCGGGGATCGACGGCGACCTTGTGAAAGATGCGCGCACCAAGCTTCAAGCATATCGGCGTGGGTCATGCTGCCAACGCTGCATCGCTGACGAGATCGGCGATCAGCGCATCGAGCGTGCACATTCCGGCAGGCGTGATGCCGATCCGCGACCCGTCCTGCCACGCCAGCCCAAGTTCGCAATGAAGCGCCAGTTTGCCGCGGTCGATCAGCGAAGCTTTGGGCATCCCGAAACGCGCCTCGATCGCGCCCGGTTCGATCCCTTCGCCAAGGCGAAGTCCCATCAGCAGAGCCTCGCTCGTCTGTTCGGTTGCAGGCAAAACGCGCTCTTCGACCATGCCATGTCCGACGCGCTCGACTGCGGTGAGATAATTTTCAGGTTTGCGATGGCGCACCGTCGCCATACCGCCCACGCGCCCATGCGCGCCGGGACCGACACCGGCATAATCGCCATAACGCCAGTAGGTGAGGTTGTGACGGCTTTCTTCACCCGGGCGTGCATGATTGCTGACCTCATAGGCAGGCAGGCCTGCTGTTTCGGTCATCGATCGGGTGAGGGCGAACAGGTCAGCTGCAGCATCGTCGTCGAGCGGCGTCATCCTTCCCGTCCTTACCTCGGTCGCAAAGCGCGTGCCCGGCTCGATGGTGAGTTGGTAGAGCGAAAGGTGTCCGGTGTCGAACGATAAGGCACGCGCCAGTTCGTCTTGCCACGCCTGCGCGGTCTGATCAGGCCGGGCATAAATAAGGTCGAACGACACGCGTCCGAAATGCCGCTGGGCGGTGTCGAGAGCGGCCAGCGCCTCGTCGACATCGTGGAGGCGGCCCAGAAACTTCAACGTAACATCATCGAGTGACTGCACGCCGAGCGACACCCGGTTCACACCCGCGCGCGCCAGGTCCGCAAAATTCGCTGCCTCGACCGAGGATGGATTGGCCTCCAGCGTGATTTCGATCCCCGGCGCGAAGCCCCACAAGCGTTCGGCTTCCCCGAGTAATCCCTCAACCAATGAAGGCGGCATCAGGCTGGGAGTGCCTCCCCCGAAAAACACGCTGGTCAGAGGGACATCAACTCCCCTTGCAGCCTCATGACGCAAGTCGGCAAACAGCGCGGCCTGCCAGCGCTCGATATCCACTCCGTCGCGAACATGGCTGTTAAAATCGCAATAAGGGCATTTGGCCAGGCAAAATGGCCAATGGACATAGAGCGCGGTGGTTATGGGGTTGCTCATTTCCGTTCATTTGCCTTAGGCTGGCGCCAAGAACAATGAGGGCTGCAAAACAACTTTTCGTGGCGGGATGCGCCGTGGCCTTGTCTGCCATGCCCTTGGGGCGCGGTACGAGCGAGGCCGTTGCCAGTGCCGGAACCCGGTCTGGCCATATCGATCCGGTCAGCGCCAGCGAGCTGCTTGATATCCATAATCGCGAACGCGCACGGCTCGGCTTGGTGCCTTTACAATGGAGCCCCCAGCTTGCCCGTCAGGCTGGCGAATGGGCAATCAAGCTGGCCAGAACCAGCGGGCTCGCGCATTCGACCGGCGGCAGCGGCATGGGTGAGAACCTGTGGATCGGCACACGCGGAACATGGACGCCCGACCAGATGCTCGGCTTTTTCCTCGCCGAACGCAGCAAATTCCGCGATGCACGCTTTCCCCATGTCTCACGCACCGGGAACTGGGCCGATGTCGGCCATTACACGCAAATCGTGTGGCACGACACGCGCGAAGTCGGGTGTGCGATCGCTACCGCCAATCAGGTCGATGTGCTGGTGTGCCGCTATTACCCGGCGGGCAATGTCGTGGGCCAATCGCCCTATTAGGCGAATTGCTCCGCCACCAGCCTGGCAAAGGCGTCGGCGCGGTGGCTGATACGGTGTTTCTCTTCGGGATCGAGCTCGGCGAAGGTCTGCCCATAGCCTTCAGGCACGAACACCGGATCATAACCGAATCCCATGGTGCCGCGTGGCGGCCAGGTCAGCGTGCCCGGCGCGCGGCCTTCATACACCGCATACTCGCCATCGGGCCAGGCGATCGCCAGAACGCAATGAAACGCGCAGGCACGCGAGGCATCTGCCCCCTTGGCCTGCAACATCCCTTCGACCTTCCCCATCGCCATGAACCAGTCGCGCCCGGGATCGCCTTCGAACCATTGCCGCTCGGCCCAATCAGCGGTGTAGACGCCCGGCCTTCCGTCGAGCGCGTCTACCGACAGGCCGCTGTCGTCGGCGAGAGAGACGATACCCGCACCTTCGGCGGCAGCACGTGCCTTGATCAGGGCATTCTGGACGAAGGTCGTGCCCGTTTCCGCAGGTTCGGGCAGGCCAAGCGACCCCGCCGAAATGCACTCGACCCCATAGGGATCGAGCAGCAAGCCGATTTCCTTGAGTTTGCCGGCATTATGCGTCGCGATCACCAGCCTGCCGGAACCGAGCCTGCGGGTCATTTCGTGACCGCAGAAGCCTGTGCGGCGAAGATATTGTCGCAGCCGATTCGAGCGAGGCGTAGCAGTCTCAGAAGACCTTCCTCGTCATAGGGCGCGCCTTCCGCCGTGGCTTGCGCCTCGGCAATCTTGCCGCCTTCGATTAGCACGAAATTGGCATCCGCCTCGGCATTCGAATCCTCGGGATAGTCGAGGTCGAGCACTGGCGTGCCCTTATAGATACCGCAGGAAATTGCCGCGACCTTGGCAGTGATAGGGTCTTCGGCAATCGCACCCGACTTCATCAATCCGTCGATGGCCAGACGCAAAGCCACCCAGGCACCCGAAATCGAAGCCGTGCGGGTTCCGCCGTCGGCCTGGATCACGTCGCAATCGAGCGTGATCTGGCGTTCGCCGAGCTTTTTCATATCAACCACAGAGCGCAATGACCGGCCAATCAGACGCTGGATTTCCTGTGTCCGTCCGCTCTGCTTTCCTTTGGCAGCCTCACGCTGTCCGCGAGTATGCGTGGCGCGCGGGAGCATCGAGTATTCGCCCGTCACCCAGCCTTCGCCCTTGCCGCGCAGCCATGGTGGAATCCGTTCTTCGACGCTCGCGGTGCACAGCACGCGCGTGTCGCCGAAAGAAATCAGGCACGATCCTTCCGCATGGCGAGTAAAACCGGTTTCGATGGTAATGGCGCGCATTTCGTCGGGCGCACGGCCGGATGGTCGCATAGTGATGATTCCTGTTCGAAAACTGCCTTCCTAAACCACTGCGGGCTTGAGGGCGCAAGCGAAGCCTCTAGATTAACCCCATGAGTTCACCCTCTCTGCCCGAAATGACCAGTCGCGCACGCGATATCTTCCGTCTTGTGGTGGAGGGATATCTTGCAAGCGGGCAGCCGGTGGGGTCGAAAACGCTGGCCGGGGATACGCGGCTCAACCTTTCGCCCGCCTCGATCCGTTCCGTGCTGGCCGAGCTTGAGGGGCAGGGGCTGCTGAGCGCACCGCACACCAGCGCCGGTAGGATGCCGACCGACAGCGGGCTGAGGATGTTTGTCGATGCGATGATGCAGGTCGCCGAACCGACTCGCGAAGAACGTCATGCTATCGAGCAGCGTCTGGGCGAACCCGGTCCGATCGAACAGGCATTGGAAGAAACCAGCGCGTTGCTGTCCGATTTGTCGGGTGCGGCAGGCATCGTGATGGTCCCGCGCCGTGAACCACGCCTGGTGCAAGTGAGCCTCACGCGCCTTTCGTCCGATCGTGCATTGGCGGTGCTGATGGGCGAGGATGGCAGCATCGAAAACCGTATCGTCACAATCGACGGCGGCGAAACCGCGAGCCAGCTCGAACAGGCTGCCAACTTTCTCAGCGCGCGCGTTGCCGGGCGCACCCTCGGCGAGGCAGCGCGGGCGATCGAGGATGAAATTGCGGCGGAAAAATCGGCGCTCGATACGGCAGGCAAGGAACTGGTGCGGCGCGGGCTGGCCATCTGGAGCGAGGATTCGGCGCAGCGTCCGGTGCTGATCGTGCGCGGACAGGCCAACCTCCTCGATGATACGGCGCTGGGCGACATCGAACGTGTGCGCTTGCTTCTGGAGGAGCTGGAGAACAAGCAGGCGGTGGCGCATTTGCTCGACCTTGCGCGCGAAGCCGAAGCCATGCGTATCTTCATCGGCAGCGAGAACCGCCTGTTTTCGCTCTCGGGCTCATCCGTGATTGCCGCCCCGTACCGTGATCGGGAAGGAACTGTCGTTGGCGTGCTGGGCGTGATCGGCCCCACGCGGTTGAATTACGCGCGGGTTGTGCCCATGGTGGATTTCACAGCCCGTTCTTTGGGCAAACGATTACCATGAAGTGGGATACCCCGTGACCGACAATGACACAGACAAGCCGCGCGACGACGCGGTAGAGAAGGAACTTGACGGCGTTCCGGCCGATATGCTCGACGATGGTGAGGAAGGCGGAGAAGAGGATGCGCTCGGCGAAGCTCTGGAACGCCTGAAAAGCGATCTCGATGCGGCCAAACAGGACGTGCTCTATGCCCATGCCGACATGCAGAACCTGCGTCGCCGGATGGAGAAAGAGAAAGAGGACGCGCGCAACTATGCCGCAACCGGCTTCGCGCGCGACGTTCTGAGCGTCTCCGACAATCTGGCGCGCGCCATCGAATCGATGCCCGCCGACCTGCGCGAAGACGACAGGGTCCGTCGCTTCGTCGAAGGGATCGAGGCCACTCAGCGCGAGTTGGAAAAAGTGTTCGGTCAGAACGGCATTACGCGCATCGCCGCCAAGGGAATGCCGCTCGACCCGAACCAGCATCAGGCGATGATGGAAATTCCGACCGACGAGCATGAGCCCGGTACCATCGTGCAGGAAATGCAGGCCGGCTACATGATCAAGGATCGCCTGCTGCGTCCGGCCATGGTCGGCGTGGCGAAGAAGCCTGACTGAACAAACGCATAAACAGGGGAATACGCAATGAGGATCGCAACTTTCGGAGCGGCGATCCTCATCGCCGTTTCGCCCGTGGCGCTGGTACGCGCGCAGGACGCAGCGCAGACAAGTGAAAACGCGGCCAAGAACCTTGCCGACGCGCAGCTTTCCGCGCTGACGGATAGCTGGCTGCGCTATACCGAAACGCAGTTCGGGCAAGTCGAGGGGGCTGATGGCAGTAGCGAGCCGGGCGATCATCTGGCCTCGGTTACACCCCAGGCAGAGGAAGCGCGCGCGGCGAAGTACAAGCAGATGCTCGCCCAGCTCGATGCGATCGATACCGGGGCGCTGTCGCCATCGGCAAAGATCGATGCCGCGGTGTTCCGCACCATGCTGCAAAACGACATTGGCGATGCGAAATTCCACCAGTGGGAAATGCCGTTCAATTCGGACAGCAATTTCTGGAGCTATCTATCGGCGCGGCGTAATTTCACCACGGTGGCCGAATATGAACGCTATATCGGGCGGATGCGCGACATTCCGCGCTATTTTGGCGAGAACATCGCCAACGCCAGGACTGGCCTTGCGCGCGGGTTTTCCGTGCCGCGGGTGACGCTCAAGGGGCGCGACGCATCAATCGCGGCCTATGTCGTAAAAGATCCGACCAAGAGCCCGTTCTGGACCGCGTTCAAGGACATGCCCAAGCGCATACCAGCCGCCGATGCAGCGCGGTTGAAGGCCGAGGCCAAGCAGGTCATCGCCGAACAGGTCACACCGGCTTACGCGAATTTGCTGAGCTTCTTCCGTGACGACTACCTGCCGCACACGCGCACCACATTGGCGGCGGAGGATATGCCTGACGGCAAGGCGTATTATCTCCGGCAGATCCGCGAATACACCACGCTCGATTTAACCCCTGAGCAAATCCATCAGATCGGCCTGTCCGAAGTAGCGCGGATCAATGCCGAGATGGAGAAGATCAAGGATCAGACCGGGTTCAAGGGCACTCTGGCCCAGTTCAACCACTTCCTGCGGACCGATCCGCAGTTCGTCGCCAAGACACCCGATCAGCTGATGGGTGTGTCAGCCTATACCGCCAAGCGCGTCGACGGCGTGATCGCGGATTATTTCGGCTTCCTGCCGCGCCACCGTTTCACCATCCGCCCGGTGCCCGACAGTATCGCGCCGTTCTACACTGCAGGGCGGGGCGGACTCGATGCGTGCCTGATGAACACCTACGATCTGCCGTCCCGCCCGCTCTACAACATCCCGGTGCTGACGATGCATGAGTGCGAGCCGGGGCACAGTTTTCAGGCGGCCGTCGCGCTCGAACAGGACAGCGTGCCGCGCTTCCGGCGCGAGACCTATTTTTCCGGCTTTGGCGAGGGCTGGGGGCTGTACTGCGAATTCCTCGGCAATGAGATGGGCATCTACCGCACGCCCTACGAGCATTATGGCCAGCTCTCCTACGAGATGTGGCGCGCGGTTCGACTGGTGATCGACACCGGCATCCATCACTATGGCTGGAGCCGCGAAAAGGCGGTCGATTATCTCGCCAGCCATACCGCCCTGTCTCAGCGCGAGGTGGGGACCGAGGTCGATCGTTACATCAGCTGGCCGGGGCAGGCGCTGGCCTACAAGCTGGGTGAGATGACCATCCTCAAAGTACGCCACAAGGCCGAAAAGGCGCTGGGGCCGAAGTTCGACATTCGCAAGTTCCACGATGTCGTGCTGTCGCTGGGGTCTGTGCCGCTGCCTGTGCTCGAACAGCGGATAGATGCGTTCATTGCCGATGGCGGGCAAGGACTGCCCGGCGTCAAATACAACTAGCCCTGTATCGTCACCCCCGCGCAGGCGGGGATGACGAATCTCAGGGTGTTCGGGCTAGACGGTCTGCGCCACATTCTCGTCGCGGTGCTTCTTGAGGTATTTCATGAACGGCGTGCCGCCGGTGCCCACGTCGGGATCGTTGCCCGCGATCGATCCGGCCTGCTTGTTGATGTAGCTCGCCGCATATTCGAGATGCCGCGTGCGGAACCGGGCCGACTGCTCGAGGCAGGCGTTGAAAGCGGCCTTCAACTCGGCATCGTCGGCGCGCGAGACAAATTCGCGCAATGTCGATTGTGCCGCCAGATCCTCGATAAACCTGCGATGCTGGACCGGGCGATACTGGTGCAGCTCGTCGAGGAAGCTCTTGAGCGGATCGTCGCTGTGCCCGACTTGGAACAGCGCGTCCATCGCCGGAACGATGCTCGACTGCGATCCGGTCTGGCCGCGGAGGGCCTGTTTCTCGCCACCGAACTTGTCGACGCCTTCATAAACAAGCCCACCACCAAGCGCCGGGTTGTTGGCCCAGCCATGGATGTAGGGGCGGACGCGGTGGAAATAGATATAGGGGTCGCAGCGTTCGGGCATCCGGGCGAAGTGGCCGTAGATCCGCTCCCACGCATCGTCCATTTCCCTGAGCAGTCGGGTCGCTTCGGCGGCGCTGCCGTCTTTCGCAACGCCGACCAGCTTGGCCGCATTGTCGAGCAATACGCCCGCTTCGGCCTCGATCGCGACGTGGACGAGGACGAACCAGTTCTCGTCCGCGCCGCCCAGGAAGTTCTGGTGCATGCCGATATTGTCGAGCGTGACCGGCTTGGTCTTGTCGAGCCGATACCAATTGTCGAGCACGTAACCCGAATAGGGCAGCAACGGCGCCTGGCCGAGCCGGTCGGCCAGCGCGACCATCGGCCGTGCAAGATTGGCGGGTAGGGCGGCTGGCGGATCGTTCTCACCCCAGACATATGCCTGCACGAGGAAGGAATAGTGCACCATTGCGGTGCGGACCTGTTCGTCTTCGGCAGACTGAACCCATTCGGTGATCTCCGGGTCTGGCAACTGGTCGAGCCAGTGGCGCACCTGACCGCTGGTGAGCAGGTCGGAGAGCCGCCCTGCTGCATCGACGATAGGGTCGAACTGTGCGGGAAGGGTGATCGAATCGATTTCGTAATGCGAAAGGTAGCCGCGTTCACGCGACAGGCCATAATCGGATAGTTTCATGGGAATTGACCGTTGCGCCGGGCGCGGGTTGGGCCGCCCGGATCAATGACGCGACTGGTAACAAACGTAACCGGCTTGCTCAAGCCGTGCGATGTGCTGCACCTGCGAAGTTCACCAGCAAATCGTATGCTGCAGGACCGCCAACTCCTGCGATCCGCACCCCATTGCGTAGCCAGAAAGCGTGTTTGACGATCTCGGCCTGCTGTTCGATTCCATAGCGTGCAAGCGGCAAACCGGGTTTGAGCGAATAATCGTATCGGGCCCACGGCATCCGGTGCGTGACAAGATACCAGGAGCCACGCGTCTGCGTCTGCCAGACATGGGTCATTTCATGGATGAACAGCCCCTGCCGGATGAGATCGACGGTGGCAAAGTCGTCGCAATAGGCATCGCTCGCAGGATGGAAATGCAAGTGACCGCGCGGTGCCATTGTGACCGCCCGCGGCTGAAACGGAAACCACTTGCGCCGCCGGATAGTGACTTTCGCATAGTCGATCGCATCGCCGAAAACGCTGCGGGCAAGCGCAATCTCTCCATCGGTCAACGGTCGCTCGCCGCCGACGGGGCAGAGCGGGGCCGGAGCGCTCGTCATATCGCTCTGCACTCCGGCCATGCGACTTACCTGTCGGTGTCCGCTGCCATCACCGGCACCTTGGTCGTGATGCTGTCACCTCCCGCGATCGTCAGCGTCATTTCCGTGCTGTCGCCCACCTTGATGGTCGGCGAAAGGTCATAGACCATCACATGCTTGCCGCCCGGCTTGAAGTCTACGCTTGCGCCCGGTTGCAACATCAGCGGCGGCATCTCACCCATGGTCTGTTTGAAATCATATTCCATCATGTCGTGCAGTTGCGCCGACTTGGCATCCTTCACGCTTGCGCTGCGGATCGCGACGTTGCGCTTGCCGGTATTCTTGACGGTGAAATAGATGGCTGCCGGATTGCCCTTGACCGGCGGCAGCAAAAGCCGCGCATTGGTGATCTCCAATCCGGTCGGATTGGCATCCTCGGCGGTTTTCTGCGTGTCTGCGGTTCCCGAACAGGCGGCCAGCGTGATCCCGGCTGTGGCCAGGCAAATCGCGGCGAGATATTTTTTCATATGCTTTCCTCTTATGCTCCCTGCCGGAAAATCTAGCCGCCGGCGTCCCTTGTGCCAAGCGTAGCGGCACCTATATCCCCCTCATCAACCGAGCCGCCGAGCGGCCTTGCCCCACGGGGGAGGCCAAACGTGCGGTGTCCAACAACGATCTATCTATTGATGGGGTACAAATGGCCAAAGTAATCGGTATCGACCTCGGCACCACCAATTCCTGCGTTGCCGTAATGGATGGCGGCAAGCCCAAGGTTATCGAAAATTCCGAAGGTGCGCGCACGACGCCTTCGATCGTCGCTTTCACCAAGGATGGTGAGCGGCTCATCGGTCAGCCGGCCAAGCGCCAGGCAGTGACCAATCCAGACAACACCGTGTTCGCGGTCAAGCGCCTGATCGGGCGCCGCTTCGACGACCCCATGACCAAGAAGGACATGGAACTGGTCCCCTATGACATCGTCAAGGGCAAGAACGGCGACGCATGGGTCGAAGCCGGTGGTGAGGATTACTCCCCCAGCCAGATTTCCGCCTTCATCCTGCAAAAGATGAAAGAAACCGCCGAAAGCTTCCTCGGCGAAACCGTCAGCCAGGCGGTCATTACCGTCCCCGCATACTTCAACGACGCGCAGCGGCAGGCGACCAAGGACGCAGGGCAGATCGCGGGTCTCGAAGTCTTGCGCATCATCAACGAGCCGACTGCGGCTGCGCTGGCCTATGGGATGGACAAGAACGATGGCAAGACCATCGCTGTCTATGACCTTGGCGGCGGCACCTTCGACGTTTCGATCCTCGAGATCGGTGACGGCGTGTTCGAGGTGAAGTCCACCAATGGCGACACCTTCCTGGGCGGCGAAGATTTCGACAGCGCGATCGTCGAATATCTCGCGGACGAGTTCAAGAAGAAGGAGAACATGGATCTCCGGACCGACAAGCTCGCCTTGCAGCGCCTCAAGGAAGCAGCCGAAAAGGCCAAGATCGAGCTGTCCAGCTCGCAGACGACCGAAGTCAACCTGCCCTTCATCACCGCGCGCATGGAAGGTGGCAGCTCCACTCCGCTGCACCTGGTGGAAACGATTTCGCGCTCCAAGCTCGAACAGCTGGTCGGCAATCTGATCACCCGCACGCTTGAGCCCTGCAAGAAGGCATTGGCCGACGCCGGCGTGACCAAGGATCAGGTCGATGAGGTGATCCTCGTCGGCGGCATGACCCGTATGCCCCGGGTCCGCGAAGTGGTCGAAGAATTCTTCGGCGCCAAGCCTCACACCGGCGTCAACCCGGATGAAGTCGTTGCCATGGGTGCGGCGATTCAGGCGGGCGTGCTGCAAGGTGACGTCAAAGACGTGCTGCTGCTCGACGTGACCCCGCTGTCGCTGGGTATCGAGACGCTGGGCGGTGTGTTCACCCGCATGATCGACCGCAACACAACGATCCCGACCAAGAAGACGCAAACCTATTCGACCGCCGAAGACAACCAGAACGCGGTTACGATCCGGGTCTTCCAGGGCGAGCGTGAAATGGCCGCGGACAACAAGCTGCTCGGCCAGTTCGACCTCGTTGGCATCCCTGCCGCTCCGCGCGGCGTGCCGCAAATCGAAGTGACCTTCGACATCGACGCCAACGGCATCGTCAATGTCAGTGCCAAGGACAAGGGCACCGGCAAGGAACAGCAGATCCGCATTCAGGCGTCTGGTGGTCTCAACGATGCCGACATCGACCAGATGGTCAAGGATGCGGAAAAGTTCGCCGAAGAAGACAAGAAGCGTCGCGAAAGCGCAGAAGCGCGCAATCAGGCGGACAGCCTGGTCCATGCGACGCAGAAGCAGCTCGACGAGCACGGCGACAAGATCGACGCTGCGCTCAAGTCGGAAGTCGAGGCCAAGATGGCCGAGGTGAAGACCGCGCTCGAAGGCGACGATGCCGCAGCGATTTCCGCCAAGGCACAGGAGCTGACGCAGGTCGCGATGAAGATGGGCCAGTCGATCTACGAGCAGGAGCAGGCCAACGCCTCTTCCGCCGATGCAGGAGATGGCGCAGCTGCAGGAAGTGAAGGCGGCGCGGAGGAAGAGGTGGTCGATGCCGAATTCTCCGAAGTCGACGACGACGCGAAGAACTGAGCTCGACTGATGATAAGCCAAATGCCGCCGGTGCACATTAGCGCCGGCGGCGGCTAGGCCCTGCTATTATGTCCGCAACCGAAATAGATTTCTACGAGCTGCTCGGCTTGTCGCGCGATGCCGACGGGGCGACGATCAAGTCGGCCTATCGCAAGCTGGCGATGCAGTATCACCCCGACCGCAACCCCGGCTGCGAGGACAGCGAAGCGCGCTTCAAGGCGATCAGCGTCGCTTATGATTGCCTCAAGGATCCGCAGAAACGCGCCGCCTACGACCGCTTCGGCCATGCCGCCTTCCAGAACGGTGGCGGCGGTGGCGCCGGTCCGCAGGATTTCGGCGATATCGGCGATATCTTCGAGACCATCTTTGGTCAGGCGTTTGGCGGAGCCGGGCGCAGCCAGGCACGGCGCGGTGCCGACCTGCGCTACGACATGGAAATTGCGCTGGAAGATGCTTTCCACGGCAAGTCCACCGAGATCGAAATCGAAGTCAGCCAGACCTGCGAGACCTGCCACGGCAGCGGCGCGACACCGGGAACCGGTACGCGGCGCTGCAATCTGTGTTCGGGCTACGGAAAGGTCCGTGCAAAGCAAGGGTTCTTCGTGGTCGAACGGCCATGTCCCAACTGCCATGGGCGCGGAGAAGTGATCGAAAGTCCCTGTCGTGATTGCCGCGGCGAGGGTAGGGTCGACAGAGCGCAGAAGCTCGACGTCGAAATTCCCCCCGGCGTCGATACCGGCACACGTATCCGCCTTTCAGGCAAGGGCGAAGCCGGACCGCGTGGCGCACCGCCGGGCGACCTCTATATTTTCGTGCATATCAAGCCGCACGCGATCTTCCAGCGCGAAGGCACCACACTGGCCACGCGCGTTCCGATCAGTTTCACCAAGGCAGCACTCGGCGGTGAAATCGAATTGTCCGACCTCGGCGGCGAGCCGGTCATCCTCAAGGTTCGCCCCGGTCTCCAGTCCGGCGAGCAATTGCGCCAGCGCGGTGCCGGGATGCCGGTGTTGCAGGGGCGCGGACGCGGCGATCTGGTGATCGAAGTGCAGGTCGAAACACCCACCAAGCTCACCAAGGAACAACGGGCCTTGCTCGAACAGTTCCGCGAACTGGAAACCGGCGAGGAATGCCCGGAAAGCCTGAGCTTCCTCGATCGCATGAAGAATGCTTTCGGCGCGTGAGCGAAGCGACACCTGCCATTCTTTTCGTCTGTCTCGGTAACATCTGCCGCTCTCCGCTTGCTGAAGGCGCGTTCCGGCACGAGGCCCAACTTGCGGGCCTTGAGGTCGAAATCGATTCAGCTGGAACGGGTGGTTGGCATCAAGGTGAACCGCCCGATCAGCGAGCGCGAGCGGCTGCGAAGGCTGGCGGCGTGGATATTTCGAACTTGCGCGCAAGGCAGGTGAGATTGGATGACTTCGACCGCTTCACGCATATCTTCGCGATGGATGAGCAAAACCTCGCCGATCTGAAGGCCATGGCTCCGGCGGGATCGAAAGCCGAGATCACCCTGCTGCTCGACCTTGTGTCGGGTCGCGAAGGCGCGAGCGTCAGCGATCCTTATTACGGCGGCGAGGAGATGTTCGACTACACATGGGAAGATGTGTCGACGGCGTCGCGAGCTCTGGTCGAAAAGCTGACAGCCTAAGGCATCTTCATCGCCTGCACTTCGCTGCGAAGCTGCTCGATCAACCCGCTGGCGCATCGACCCGCGGCTTGTTCCTCATCAAGTATTGCCAGAAATGCCGCGCGTTTAAAGCCGGCGCAGGTCGATACCGCAAGCGACTGATCGAGCGTCGAGCAGACCAGATCAATCATCCGCTCGGCCCCGTGCAGACGCCCCCACAAATAATCGTTCTCGCGGTAGGCACGGCTGAAGAATGCCCCGAAATTGTAAAATTCCGTGCCCCGCAAAGTGGCGGCCGTCCCGCCCGCGCGAATGCTCGAAGCATCCTCGGGCGAAATGCGGTCGACCTTTACCGGGTCAAACTCGGTCAGGCCTTCATTGCGGAGCAGGGCGAATGTCGCCGTGTCGTAGAAGGGGAATCCGAGATAGGTGAGTAGCATCCGCCGCTTCAGATTCTTCGGCATCGGTTCGAGCGCTTCGGCCAGCATCTGCTCCGCACGGTCGTCGACTTCGGGCAATAGGCGGCGCTCTGCGAGGAGATCGAGCAGCGCACCCGGTTCGGCGAGCACATCTTCTGCTACTTCCCTGAAGTCTGAACCCAGATTGGATGCGCCCTCGCGCTCGAAATAAAGCGCGAGAATGTCGTACACGGCATCGCGCGCTCGCTCGAGCGCCTCTTCCGGAATCTCGGGGTCAGCCTCCCAGTCGCGCGCCAGCCTGCGCGCAAGCAGCCTTAAACGGCGAATGCGAAATGCAATGTCATGCGCGCGGAAGAAATGCACCGCATCGGCCGTCGCGTTCCCGCTTTTGGCAAGTCGGTCAAATCCGCGCCGCGCTAGCTCTCCTCGCAGTGCCGCTTCGATCGGCGCGCAATCGGGCAAGTGCAGCTTGGGCGCGGCATCATGCGCCAGCTTGGCAAGCCGCTGGATGATCGAGGCGAACTTCGCCTGCGCATAGGCTTCGAATGCATAGCCCGCCTGTTGCACCGCTGCCTCCTGCGCACGCTGGCGCCATGCCTGCAGGCGCTTGGGCGTCGGACGATCGAGAAACAGCGTGTAGCCGAACAGTTTCTCCACCGCTTCCTCGACCTCGGGCCGCAGGGCCGCGACGATCCGTTGGAGCCGCATGGCCTCCCGCGATTGCGCTTCGATGGTTTCGAGATTGTCGCGGATCGGCTGTTCGCGGGGTATCGCGGAAAGCGAACCGAAGATCGCGCCGAAAAATCCGACGGGGCGCCGATCTTCTGGGTTGTCCGGATCGAACCTGTGCGGTCGCGGATCGACGTAGACGAACCGGCGATCGACCTCGCGCTGGGCGGGGCGTCCCTGAAGCGCAGCGATCGCGCCCTCGAACGGCTTGTTCACCAGCACCGATCCGTCGATCAGCGCCATGCTTTCAAGCCGCCCTTGAGCCAGCTGCATCGGCAATACCCGCTCGATGAACGCATCGCGGCCCGACCACACTTTTCCGCTCTGCGCTGCCAGCTTGTCGATTTCAGCCAGTTCGAGCGGGGGAAAGGCTCCGGGAAAGCTTGCCGTCGCACGAGCCGCCAAGACCAGTTCGAGCGGATCGGCAAAATCGATCCCCGGCACCGCAGGCGTGCGCGAACGAAAACCGATTGGCAGGCGATGTTCACCTTCCTGCGCAACCGGCGGACTGTGCAGCCTGAGCAGCGACAGATAGCCGCGGAAATCGGTGGCTGTAACGTAGAGGTCCAGCGGGTGGCCCGGCGGAAGCAGCGGTTCGTCGGTTTCGCCCTGCGCCATGGCGTCGAAAGCGCGCTCAAGCAGCCGCGAGAACCCGATGCCCGAAAACGGCGGGGCGAACCAGCGCCCGCGCACGAGGCGCGACACCTTGCGGCGGACTTCCGCGCGCGTTTCCGGTGCGACGCTCTCGCTCACCGCATTGCCCGGTCGCCTGAGCAGCCAGCTTGCAATCGGCTGCGCCCAGAATTTGGCGAAACGCCATATGGGGCGCGCGTCGGGATCGGTCAGCCGGTCTACATCGGCCTCGGTCAGCCAGAGATCGGTCAGCGGGTCAAGCGACTGGCCCGAGTGGATCGCCTGCGCGAGCAGAACGGTATTGATCCCGCCAGCGCTCGCTCCGGTGAGGATGTCAGGCAAGACGCGAAGCGTAATTCCCGCTTCTGCCTCGATCGCCTCCAGCAACTGGCGATACACGCGCTCGACATCGCTACGCGCCGGTGATCGACTGTGAAAATCGCGACTCGCCCGTGAAAGGTGCCACAGCTCCTTGGTGACGCCGTGCATATAGACCGCCAGGCTGATCCCGCCGTAACAGACGAGGGCAATTCGCAATTCCTTCTGGTGCATCGCGGGGGACATTGGCGAAGCTGAACGGGAATGGCAATTGCGTTCCTGCAATGTTCCGTTTATCGCCACAGCCATGGCCAAACCCAAACGTCGATATGTCTGTCAGGAATGCGGGGGCGTATCGCATCGCTGGCAAGGACAATGCCCCGATTGCGCCGAGTGGAATACACTGGTCGAGGACGTGCCCGCTACGGTATTTTCGCAAAAGCACGATCTGTCGGGCGGAGGGCGTGCGGTGGAATTCGTCGCGCTCGACCAGCCCGGAGAAATGCCGGTGCGGCAATCCACCGGCCTTGCCGAGTTCGATCGTGCGTTGGGCGGGGGACTGGTTCCCGGTTCGGCCATCCTGATGGGCGGCGATCCGGGAATCGGGAAGTCGACCTTGCTGCTGCAGGCGGCGGCGGCGGTGGCTCGTGGCGGGCAAAGCGCGGTCTATATCAGCGGTGAAGAGGCATCGGGTCAGGTCCGTTTACGTGCAGCACGGCTCGGTCTGGCCGATGCACCTGTTCGACTCGCTGCGGCGACCAGCGTGCGCGACATCCTGACGACGCTCGGCGGGATCGAGCCGCCCGGCCTGCTGGTGATCGATTCGATCCAGACGATGTATTCCGACACCATTGAGGGCGCGCCCGGCACGGTCAGCCAGGTGCGCGGCTGCGCCTTCGAACTGATCCGCTATGCCAAGGAGAACGGTTCCGCACTGGTGCTGGTCGGCCATGTCACCAAGGATGGCACCATCGCCGGACCGCGCGTGCTGGAACACATGGTCGATGTGGTGATGAGCTTCGAAGGCGAGCGCAGCCACCAGTACCGCATTTTGCGCGCGCTCAAGAACCGCTTTGGCGCAGTGGACGAGATCGGCGTGTTCGCCATGGCCGGGGAAGGGCTGGAAGAAGTCGCCAATCCCTCGCTGCTGTTCCTTTCCGGGCGTGAGGAACCGCTGGCGGGCAGTGCGGTATTTCCGGCGATGGAAGGCACTCGTCCGGTACTGGTCGAAATTCAGGCGCTGATCGTGCGATTGCAATCGGGGGCCACCCCACGCCGCGCGGTGGTGGGCTGGGACAACGGACGGCTCGCGATGCTGCTGGCTGTGCTGGAGGCGCGCTGCGGGCTCAATTTCAGCGCTGCAGAGGTCTATCTCAACATCGCCGGCGGCTATCGCCTGACTGACCCGGCGGCCGATCTGGCCGTCGCCGCTGCGCTGGTCAGCGCGTTGGCCGACCGCCCATTGCCGGACCGCAGCATCTGGCTGGGCGAGGTTTCACTCGCCGGAGAGGTGCGCCCCGTCGCGCATGGCGGGCTGAGATTGCGCGAAGCGTCCAAACTCGGTTTCGGGATTGCTTTCGGGCCATCCGATATGGCGGGCGCTCCATCGGAGCTGGAATATCGCACGGTGGGACAACTCGCCAAGCTCGTTGACCGGGTGATGGGGACTCAATAATCTCCGTGGTCAGGTCATGACGGGATTTGATTTCATTGTATTGGGCGTCATCGCAGTGGCTGCGACTGGCGGATTCATGCGGGGGTTCCTGCAAGAAGTGTTGTCGCTGGCGGCGTGGATCCTGGTCGCTTTCGCGATTCGCTATCTCCACACGCCAATGACCGAATGGCTGGGGCAGTACCTCGGCTACACTATGTCGGTCAGCCTGCTCGCATTCGCGATGCTCTTGCTGATTCCCTATGCAGCCATGAAGGTCATCGCCAACAATGTCGGCCGCGCGAGCCGCGCTTCGATCCTTGGGCCGATCGATCGCGTGCTGGGGTTCGGTTTCGGTGCGCTGAAGGGTATGCTGATCGTCGTAATCGCCTTCTCCCTGATCGTGCTTGGCTATGACAACGTCTGGAGCTTCAGCGGGCGGCCAACGTGGATTACCAATGCCCGCAGCTATGAATTCGTGGACGCGAGCTCGCGCAGCCTCGTACAAATTCTGCAAGAACGGCGGGCCCGGTTGCAGGCTGCCGACGACAAAGCGTAAGGCACGCAGATCGCTCCGCACATCCGGCACCGCTACCCTCATGGTTCTTTACACACCTGCGATCCTGGCGCTTTCGGTCGAACTGGCCGGTTTCCCGCTTGATCGGACCTTCGAAAACACGGGATCGGCGCGATCGCGATTGTGTGGCAGCACGATCCAGTTAGGGTGCAATCTCGATTCCGGTGGACGCATCCAGGCGGTTGGCGCGAAAGTCAGCGCTTGCGCCATCGGACAGGCCTCCGCCGCGCTATTCTTACGCAGCGCTGTGGGTCGCGATCGGGCCACGGTCGAAACCACGTATAGCCAGCTCGCTGCCTGGCTGACCGACGAGGCGCCTTCACCCGATTGGCCCGATATTACCAAGCTCGATGCCGCTCGTGCTTTCCCTGCAAGGCATCCAGTGATCCTCTTGCCGTGGATGGCTGCGCTTGACGCGCTTTCCTTGGATGCTCACGCTGGCTAAATTGCGCGAGCAAAGGGGCAAGGGGAGAAACAATCAGTCATGTCGACAAGCGACGGTAGCGCCGCAATCGCCAGTCCGAGCGACAAGGAAATCAGACTCGTGATCGCCGCCAGTAGCGCGGGGACGATCTTCGAATGGTATGATTTCTTCATTTACGGCACGCTGGCCGCGCTGATCGGTGCCGCGTTCTTCCCGAGCGGTAATGAAACTCTGCAACTCCTGCTTGTCTGGGCGGGGTTTGCGGTCGGCTTTGGCTTCCGCCCCCTGGGCGCGATCCTGTTCGGCTTTCTTGGCGACCGACTTGGCCGCAAATACACCTTCCTCGTCACCGTGACGCTGATGGGCATCGCGACTGCAGGGGTCGGGTTGGTCCCGGGCGCTGCGAGTATCGGCATCGTCGCACCAATCATCGTGATCGGCCTGCGCATCCTCCAGGGTCTCGCGCTGGGTGGAGAATATGGAGGCGCGGCAATTTATGTCGCCGAACACGCTCCACCCGAAAAGCGCGGGTTCTACACCAGCTTCATACAGGCAAGCGTGGTCGGCGGCTTCGTGCTGTCGATCATCGTTGTGATCGCTTGTCGCACTCTGATCCCCGCAGATGACTTTGCCGCATGGGGTTGGCGCGTTCCCTTCCTGCTGTCGCTGGCATTGCTGGCGATTTCGCTGTGGATGCGGCTCAAGCTGTCTGAAAGCCCCGTATTTCAGGCGATGAAGTCTGCTGGTGAAACTTCGGCCAACCCCTTCGTCGAAAGCCTGACCTATCCGGGAAACAAACGCCGCATCTTCGTCGCCCTGTTCGGAGTGGCGGGTGTGCTGACGGTAATCTGGTACACAGCGTTCTTCTATGGCCTCTCGTTCCTGCGCGGTCCGATGCGCATGAACGAAGAGCTGACCGAAACGATCATGCTCATTGCGGGGCTGATCTCGATGAGCTTCTACATCCTCGTGGGCCGCTGGTCCGACCAGGTTGGTCGCAAGAAGCCGATCATCATCGGTGCGATAGCGACGCTGGTCCTGCTCTTTCCGATCTTTTGGGGAATGGGCGCGTTGAGCAATCCGGGCCTTGCGCAAAGCGCGCGGCAAGCCCCGGTTGTCGTGTCTGGAAGCGACTGCCACTACGATCCCTTCGCCAGCAAGCAGCAGACCCAGTGCGGGCGTTTGCTCGCCGATCTCACCTCGCTCGGCGTGAGCTATACTGTCGGCGATCCCTACGGCGATGCGCGGCTCATGATTGCCCGTGATCCCGTTGCCCTCGATTTGGCTGACGATGCGGGCCGCAAGGCGGCGCTCCAGAGCGCGCTTGAAGCGAAAGGATATGATTTCGCCAAGCAGACCCCGCCGCTCCTGAACCTGGTCGGCATTGTCGCGCTGCTGTGTGTACTCGGCATGTTGTCTGCACTGACATATGGTTCGGTCGCCGCATTGCTGACCGAGATGTTCCCTGCGCGCATTCGCTACAGCTCGATGTCGATCCCCTATCATATCGGGGCCGGTTACCTCGGCGGATTTCTCCCGCTTATATCCGGCTATATCGTCGCCAGCACTGGCAACGCCTATTCCGGCCTGTGGTATTGTTGGGTGGTGATGGCCTTCGGGCTGATCGTCGCGTGGTGGGGGATACCGGGCGGACCGCCGCGCGACTTCGACGAACGGGATGGGGACGCAACCCCTGTTTCGGCCACCTCTCCGTGAGCACTCGATGACCTCTCTGCCGCCGCCGTCCTTGCGGCTCGACCTCGATACCGGCGCGCTGGCCAGCAATTGGCGTGTGCTCGACCGGATGAGCGGCACGGCCAAGGCTGGCGCGGCGATCAAGGCCGATTGCTATGGACTTGGTGCCGCGCAATGCCTGCCGATCCTGCGCGAAGCGGGTGCGCGCGATTTCTTCGTTGCGCATTGGTCGGAAGTTCCCGGAGCGCTGGCGCATTGCCCGCCGGATGAGATCGCCGTGCTGCATGGTTTGATGGGCCGACAGGATGCAGATTTCGCCCGCCAGACCGGCGTCAGGCCGGTGCTCAATTCTCTGCAACAGGCGCGGTTGTGGCATGACGCCGGGGGCGGTGTGTGTCACGTGATGGTCGATACCGGGATCAACCGCCTCGGCCTCGCCATGGACGAGATCGGCGATCCGATTCTCGCAAAGCTGGGCATCGATGTCCTCCTTTCGCATCTGGCTTGCGCGGACGAGGACGAACCGATGAATGCTCGCCAGCTCGACGCCTTCCGGAAGGTGATCGCGAAAGTGCCGCATCGCCGGGCAAGCCTTGCCAACAGCGCGGGGATTGCGCTTGGCAGCGACTATGGCTTCGACCTTACCCGACCGGGGCTTGCGCTTTACGGCGGCGTCCCGCGCCCGGAGATGGCCGGGGAGTTGCGACAGGTTGCCTATCCGAAAGCTGCCCTGATCAATATCAGGCAGATCGAAGCTGGCGAAGGCGTGGGCTACAACGCTACTTTTACCGCACCGAAACCCATTTGCGTCGGCGTCGTGTCGCTGGGATATGCCGATGGCATATTGCGAAGCTGGGCCGGAGCGAACTTGCTTTCTGACGACCGGGCTCTCCCGATACTCGGCAAGGTCTCGATGGACATGATCGTCATCGATCTGTCCGCCGCGCCCGAACTGAAAGAAGGTGATTGGGTGGAGCTGCCCTATTACTTGCCCGATGCTGCGCAGCAAACCTCTCTGTCGCAATATGAATTGCTCACGCTGCTGGGGGACCGATTTCGCCGCGACGCCGTGTAAATGTTGCGCTGCACATTGTGCAGGTGCTAAAGGTAAATGACTAATCACCCCATAGGATCAAGAGCATGACCAGGCGCGCGAACGACGGAAGCCCGATCGTCATCAAGAAATACGCCAACCGGCGGCTCTACAACACCGGAACGTCTAGCTACATCACGCTGGAGGATATCGCCGATATGGTCCGCGAAGGGGTCGATTTCCAGGTGCTCGACGCCAAGAGTGGGGAAGACATCACCCATCAGATCCTGACCCAGATCATCATGGACCAGGAATCGCAAGGCGACCACATCCTGCCGGTCGGCTTCCTGCGCGATCTCATCTCGATGTACGGCAATTCGATGCAGACTTTGCTGCCGGGCTATCTCGAAGCGAGCATGGCCAGCTTCCACAAGAACCGCGACGAGCTGGCTGAAGCGTTCACCAAGGGGATGGCAGGCAATCCGCTGGCCAAGATCGCGGAAACCAACATGGCGATGATGCGCGCCGCCACAGAGGCCTTCATGCCCGGTGGCACCAAAGCCGCTTCCGCAGCGACCCCTTCGCCATCAAACAAGGCGGAGCAGAGTGAACTTTCTGCCCTGCGCGAACAGATGGCCGCGATGCAGAAGAAACTGGACGATCTCGCCAAATAATTGCATCGGCGCCAGCCCGCGCCCAGACACAACACCAACAGCAGGAATTCCCGTGGCCCAGATCCGCCATGCGCTCACCACCACACGCGACGACGATTTCGCGGCTTGGTATCAAGATGTCATTGCCTCCGCCGACATGGCCGAGGAATCGGGCGTTCGCGGGTGCATGGTCATCAAGCCATGGGGCTATGGCATCTGGGAAAGGATGCAGCGGCTGCTCGACGACCGGATCAAGGCGACCGGCCACGACAACGCCTATTTTCCGCTGTTCATCCCGCTGTCCAATTTCGAGCGGGAAGCTGCACACGTCGAAGGTTTTGCCAAGGAAATGGCGGTCGTCACCCACCATCGCCTGATCGCCGATGGCAAGGGCGGGCTGATCCCCGACCCCGAAGCGAAGCTGGAAGAACCGCTGGTCGTGCGTCCGACCAGCGAGACGATCATCGGCGACGCGATGGCGCGCTGGGTTCAGAGCTGGCGCGATCTGCCGCTCAAGCTCAACCAATGGGCCAATGTCGTGCGCTGGGAGATGCGCACCCGCATGTTCCTACGCACCAGCGAATTCCTGTGGCAGGAAGGCCATACCGCGCACGCCGACGAGGCCGAGGCGAAGGAACACACGCTGCGGATGCTCGAAGTCTATCGCGCCTTCGCGGAGGAAGATCTCGGACTTCCTGTGGTCGCCGGCGAGAAGCCGGAGAACGAGCGCTTCCCCGGTGCGGTCGAGACTTGGTCGATCGAGGCGATGATGCAGGACGGCAAGGCGTTGCAGGCAGGAACGAGCCATTATCTCGGCGAAAACTTCGCCCGCGCATCCGGCATCCAGTATCAGGACAAGGAAGGCACGCAGACCTATTGCCACACCACCAGCTGGGGCGTTTCGACCCGCATGGTGGGCGGGGTCATCATGACCCATGGCGATGATGACGGCCTGCGCGTGCCCCCGAAAATCGCGCCGTGGCAGGTCGTCATCCTGCCGATGCTGCGCGACAATGACAGCGATGCACCGCTGATCGAGTATTGCGAGCAATTGCGCGCCACGCTGGCCGGGCAGATGACGCTCGGAGAGCCGATCCGCGTGCTGCTCGACACGCGACCCGGCAAGGCGGCTCAGAAGCGCTGGGACTGGGTGCGCAAGGGTGCGCCGGTCATAGTCGAGGTCGGCGGTCGTGACATGGACAATGGGGTCGTAAGCCTGCTGCGGCGCGACGCGCTGTGGGATGCCAGCAGCGGCAAGCCCGCGTTCGAAACGCCGACACGCGAGGCGGCTGGAGAGACGATCCCGGCAACGCTCGCCAATATCCAGGCCGCTTTGTACACAGAGGCGCTCGAACGGCGGGAAAGCAACATCACCCGTGGCGTGACCGATTTCGCCGAGGTCGAAGCGTTTTTCGCGGACAGCAATCGTTATCCCGGATGGGTCGAGGTCCAATGGTCGAAGCCGACCGGCGATGCGCTCGACAAGGTCGTCGAACGGTTGAAAGCGCTCAAGCTGACGATCCGCAACGTGCCAATGGGCGGCGACCCGGCAGACGGCGCCTGCATCTTTACCGGCGAACCGGCGGTCGAGCGTATCCTGTTGGCAAAGGCCTACTGAGCCACAGGCCTCTGCCTGTCGGCGGTCTCAATTACTTGAATTGAGCAGCGTTACCGGCAACAAGGCGGCGCATGAAGAAACTCGCCGTCGCGCTCGCCTTCCTCGCCACACCGCTCGCCGCGCAGTCGACCGACCCTGCGTCGCAAGTTTCCGCCGACAGCCTGCACAATTACGTCGCCAAGCTGGTGAGCTTCGGGACGCGTAGCACTCTCTCGACGCAGACCGATCCCAAGCGCGGGATCGGTGCGGCGGTCGATTGGGGCGCGGATGAGTTTCGCGCCATGTCGAAGAAATGCGGCGGCTGCCTGACAGTCGTGCTGCCGGAGAAAATGGTCCAAGGGCCGCGCATTCCCAAGCCGGTGCGTCTGCGCGACGTGGTGGCGATCCAGAAGGGCACCGAAAGGCCCAACGATGTCGTTATCATTCAGGGCCATATCGACAGCCGCGTCAGTGATGTGATGAACGCCACGAGTGACGCGCCAGGGGCCAATGATGATGGCTCCGGCAGCGCGGTCGCGCTGGAGGCGGCGCGTGTCATGTCGCAGCACAAATATCCCGTAACGGTGGTCTATGCGCTGCTCTCGGGCGAGGAACAGGGGCTTTATGGCGGCAAGCTGCTGGCAGAGTATGCCAAACAGCAGGGCTGGAACGTCAAGGCAGTGCTCAACAACGATATCGTCGGCAACAGCTGCGGTTCGGACGGCGTGTGCGATGATGCCCATGTGCGGGTATTCTCCGAAGGGCCGAGAGACGATCTGACCGATAAGCTGCGCGCAGCCCAACGTCGCGACGGTGGCGAGAACGATTCGCCCAGTCGCAATCTGTCGCGCTACATCGCGCGCATCGCAGAGGCGCATCCCGACGGCCTGAAAGTCCGCCAGATCTGGCGCGCCGACCGGATGGGCCGGGGCGGGGACCAATTGCCGTTCGAGGCGCTGGGCTATCCCGCCGTGCGCTTCACCGTGGCGGTGGAAAATTACAACCATCAGCATCAGGATCTGCGCACCGAGAATGGCGTGGAATACGGCGACACCATCGACAAGATGGACTTTGCCTATCTCGCCAAGGTCGCAAAGCTCAATGTCGAGACAGCGGAGCGGCTCGCCAGCACACCGATGCCCCCTGCACCGGTGGTGGAGGCGGCGGTGAGCACCGACACGCTGATCACATGGAAAGCCGTGCCCGGCGCCACCGGCTATTCGATCTGGCAACGCCGCACCGATGCGCCGAACTGGCCCGACAAGCCGGTGATCGCCAATGTCGTCGCGACCAGCGCCAAGCTGGCCCATGTTCGCGGCGACGACTGGTTCTTCGGCGTCAGCAGCACCGGCCGCAACGGCGTGCACAGCCCGATTGCCAGCGCGGTTCCGGGTGGCGAGTTCGCGCCGCTCGCTTCCGAGGATGACAGCAAGTGACCTGACGCCCATATGGGGCGCATGACACAACAGAAAAATCCTCGCCGGACAGGCGGGCACAAGCCCGGACTGCCGACGAAAGAACAGATACTCGAATTTATCCAGACCGCCGAAGGCCCGGCGGGCAAGCGGGAAATCGCCAAGGCTTTCGGCCTCAAGGGGCAGGAAAAGATCGCGCTCAAGGCGCGGCTGAAAGACATGGCCGAAGAAGGCCTGATCGATGGCAAGAAGACCGCCTATCATCGCATGGGCGGCCTGCCCAAGGTCACCGTCCTGCGCGTGGTCGAGATCGAGGACGGCAGGCCCATCGCCGTGCCAGACAATTGGGACCCGGATGACAAGTCCCAGCCTCCGCGTCTGACCCTGATCGAAAGCCGCAAGCTCGCCGCCGTCAAGCGCGGCGACCGGGTGCTTGCCCGGACCGAGGAAACATCCAAGGGCTGGCGCGCCCATCCGATGAAGAAGCTGCCCGCCCGCACCGAAGGGATGATGGGCGTGGTCGAGCTGGACGGCGCGGACAAACCGTGGCTCGCCCCGGTCGATAAGCGCGTGCGCAATTCCTCGCCGATCTCTGATATCGGCGGTGCGGAGGAAGGCCAGCTGGTCCTCGCCGAGAGGGCAGGGCGCAGCGAGCGTGCGGGCGTGAAAGTGGTCGAAGTGATCGGCGATCCGCTCGCACCCAAGAGTTTCAGCCTGATCGCGATTGCCAAGCATGGCATTCCGCATATCTTTCCCGAAGAGGCGCTGGCCGAGGCGGAGCTTGCGACCAGGCTGCCGCTGTCACCCGACCATCGCGAAGACCTGCGCTCTGTCCCGATCGTCGCCATCGATCCCGCCGACGCGCGCGATCATGACGATGCGATCTGGGCCGAGCCGGATGGCGAGGGCGGCTACAACGCCATCGTCGCCATCGCCGATGTCAGCTTTTACGTCCGCCCCGGCGGCCAGCTCGACCGTGAGGCGAGGAAGCGCGGCAATTCGGTCTATTTCCCCGACCGCGTCGTGCCGATGCTGCCCGAAGTGCTATCGGCGGACGTCTGCTCGCTGAAAGAGGGGCAGGACCGCGCGGCGATGGCCTGCCATCTGCGCATCTCGCCCGAGGGCAAGATCACCAAATGGCGCTTCACCCGCGCGATCGTAAACTTGACCAACAACATCGCATACGAGGACGCGCAGGCGCAGATCGATGCGGGCGATGCCCCGGAATATCTTGCCCATCTGTGGGGCGCGTGGAAGCTGTTGAACGCGGCGCGCGACGCACGCGATCCGCTCGATCTCGACCTGCCCGAGCGGCAGGTGAAGCTCAACGAGCAAGGCCAGATCGAGGAAATAGCCGTGCGCGAACGGCTCGACGCGCATCGCGTGGTCGAGGATTTCATGATCGCCGCCAATGTCGCCGCCGCCAAGGCGCTGGAGGCCAAGGGCGCACCCGTGGTCTATCGCGTCCACGAGGCGCCAAGCCGCGAGAAGCTGATCGCACTGCGCGACTATCTCGACACGCAGGGGCGCAAACTGGCGTTGGGGCAGGTCATCACGCCGGGCTTGTTCAACCGGATGCTCAAGGACATCGGCGACGAGACTGAAAAGGCGCTGCTTATGGAAGCGGTGCTGCGCACGCAGATGCAGGCCTATTACGGCCCGAACAACGCCGGACACTTCGGTCTGGCGCTGGGCAGCTATGCGCATTTCACCTCGCCGATCCGCCGCTATGCCGATCTGCTGGTCCACCGCGCGCTGGTCGATGCCTACAAGCTCGAACAGCCCGCACCCAAGCTCGACCTGCCCGAGGGGACCGGCCTGTCCGACCGCGACAAGCAGGCGCTCGGCCAGATCACCGATGCCATCAGCCAGACCGAACGCCGCGCGATGGAGGCCGAACGCGACACCATCGACCGCTATGTCGCCGCGTGGCTGTCAGGTCGGGTGGGCGAGACGTTCGATACCCGGATCACCGGCGTTCAGGGCTTCGGTTTCTTCGCCACCATCGTGGGGCTGGGGGGCGATGGGCTGGTTCCGGTCTCGACGCTGGGCCGCGAATATTTCCGCTATGACGAGGCGGCGCAGGCGCTGGTCGGTGAAAGCAGTGGCACGCGCTATGCCGGCGGCGACCGGCTAAAGCTGAAGCTGGCAGAGGCCAATGCGCTGACCGGCGCGCTCAAGTTCGAAGTGCCCGACAGCGATGGATCGGGCGTCGAACAGCGCGGCACCCGTCCGCCGCCGCGCGCGAAGAAGCCGCCACGCAAAACAGGCAGGAAAGGCCCGGCAAAAAGCCCGGACAAAGGGAAGGGCGCACCGCGGCAGAGCCACGACAAGGGCAAGCGCGGACGCCCCGGCAATATCCGCCACCAGGGCAGGGGCAAGAAGCGCTAGGCTGAAACTGCCCCCTACTCGCCCTCTGTGGCGAGCAAGTCGAGCTGCGCCTGATCGAGCGAACCGGGAATAATGTAGAGCGGACAAGGCATCGCCCCTGATGCGCTGGCGAAGTGGGTGACCAGCGGCCCCGGTCCGCCTTCGCTCTTTGCGCCCAGTACCAATGCAGCGATGGCGCCGTGTTCCTCGAGGTATTTGCGGATCACCTCCTGTGGCTTGCCCGGCCGCACGGCGATGGTCGGCATCTTGCCGCTGTCGGTGAAGATATTGCCCGCCGCCGCATTGGCCATCACCTCGGCCCGCTCGCGCGCCTCGTTCTCGATCGTCGCCTGCACACCGCCAAAAGCGCTGAAGCTTTGCGGCTCGACCAGCGCAAGGATGTGCACGCTGCCACCGGTTTCCCTCGCCCGGACCGAAGCAAACCGAAGCGCGGCCTGCGCTTCCTTGCTTTCGTCCATCACCACCAGATAAATACGCATCGAAGCCCCCGGAATTTTGCTCGCAGCTTATCCGGGAAATGAATGAAGCGCGCAAGGAACTTGCTTGCGCCGGGGTTTTTGGTCATTCAGCGTCCAAATCCCTCCTCCCCAAGCCGAAGGACCCGAATCCTCCCCATGGCCACCGAAATCAAAATGCCCGCCCTGTCCCCCACGATGGAAGAAGGAACGCTTGCCAAATGGCTGGTTAAGGTCGGGGATCAGGTGCAATCGGGCGATATTCTTGCCGAAATCGAAACCGACAAGGCGACGATGGAATTCGAAGCGGTCGATGAAGGCACCATCGCCTCGATCGCGGTCGAGGAAGGCGCCGAGGGCGTGAAGGTCGGCACGGTGATCGCCATGCTCGCCGAAGAAGGCGAAGACGTCGAAGATGCGGCCAAGGCTGCGCGGAAGGCCGATGCGCCCAAGTCCGAAACCAAGCAAGAGACCGAGGATCGCAAGGAAGCGGTTGCCGAACAGAAATCGGCCCCGGCACCTGCGTCCACCTCTGCCCCCGCTCCCTCGGGTGAACGGATTATCGCGTCGCCACTGGCCAAGCGGATCGCGGCGGACAAAGGGCTCGACCTGTCGGCGATCAAGGGCAGCGGCCCGCATGGGCGAATCATCAAGGCCGATGTCGAGAGCGCGAAGCCCGGTGCGGCTGCACCGAAGGCGGCGGCATCCGAAGCGGCCCCTGCGGCATCGACCCCGGCGGCCAAGGTGCCGGACTTCGGCATCCCCTACGAAGCCGAAAAGCTCAACAATGTCCGCAAGACCATCGCGCGCCGCTTGACCGAGGCGAAGCAGACGATCCCGCACATCTACCTGACGGTGGACGTGCAGCTCGACAAGCTGCTCAAGCTGCGCGGCGAGCTCAATGCGGCGCTTGAACCGCAAGGCGTCAAGCTGTCGGTCAACGATTTGCTGATCAAGGCGCTGGCCAAGGCGCTGGTGGCGGTGCCCAAGTGCAACGTCAGCTTCGCGGGCGAGGAATTGCGCAAGTTCAGCCGTGCGGACATCTCCGTGGCGGTCGCCGCGCCGAGCGGGCTCATCACCCCGATCGTGGTCGATGCTGGCAACAAGTCGGTCAGCGCGATCAGCAAGGAGATGAAGGAGCTGGGCGGCAAGGCGCGCGAAGGAAAGCTGCAACCGCATGAATACCAGGGCGGCACCGCCAGCCTTTCGAACCTCGGCATGTTCGGGATCAAGCAGTTCGAAGCGGTGATCAACCCGCCGCAGGGAATGATCCTGGCGGTCGGCGCGGGCGAACAGCGGCCCCATGTAGTCGACGGCGCGCTCGCTATCGCCAGCGTAATGAGCGCCACGGGCAGCTTCGACCACCGCGCCATCGACGGCGCCGACGGGGCCGAGCTGATGAAGGTGTTCAAAGAACTGGTGGAGGCACCGCTAGGGCTGGTGGCTTGAAGATAAGCCCCTCATTTTTGACTGTTATTCTAGCACCTCTGGCGGGGGTGGTTGTGTATGTGAGTCCGATTCTGCTGGCTTATCCGTTCGACTTGGGACTCCTCGGAATCGTTCTGCTCATTTGGTTTTTAGCTTTGCTGATCGTGGCTATGATCGGCTTGCCAATTGGGTTTGGTGTGGCACGACTTCTCCAGCGATTATCAATGGAAAACCTATTATCATTCGTTGTTTGCGGAACCGTGATCGCAGCGGCGCTTCCACTTTCAGTTGGCTGGTTCGAGTTGGTTTTCGGGTGCGCAGTCACCGGGGCATTGCTGGGCGCAGGATACTGGCAATTTGAGGTCAGACCATATCGTGACAATGCCTGACCGCTCCCCCCTTATCCGCGTCACCGCCATGCCCGCAGACACCAACCCCTATGGCGGGGTGTTCGGCGGGTGGCTGATGAGCCAGATGGCACTCGGCGCGGGGTCGCTCGCGAGCCGTGTGGGCGAGGGCGTTGCCGTTGTCGTGTCGGCCACCGACTTTGCCTTTCCCGGCAAGATGGCGGTGGGCGATGAGTTGTCCGTCTATGGCGAGATCATCGCCACCGGCAACACCTCCATGACCGTCACGCTCGAGGCCATCGCGCGCGAACGTAACAGCGAGGTGACGGTCAAGGTCGCGCAGGGTACTTTCAAATTCGTGCTGCTGGACGATGAAGGCAGGCCGCGGCCCTTGCGCATCGCAGCCGAAGCCGCGCAGCCTGTGCCCGAGAACGATGGCTGAGCGCTCTCCTGCATCATGTGTGCCACGCTACGGCGATGAAGTGACCGACCACGCTCGCCCAGCCATGCCTCGCCTTAAGTCCACAAGGGCGTGTGGCCTTCGCCGGAACAAAGTCCACATGCGTTCCGCAGCACATAGCCGCTTCCCCTCGACGGACCGGCAAAAGCCACAGTTTTCAATTGGGCCGGGAGCGTTCCATCCAGACACGCTCTCGCTCGACCAAACTCACGGAAAGATACCCCATCATGGCTGAACAATACGACGTCATCGTTCTTGGCTCCGGCCCCGGCGGCTATGTCGCTGCGATCCGCGCAGCGCAGCTCGGGCTGAAAACCGCCATTGTCGAGCGTGAACTGCTTGGCGGCATCTGCCTCAACTGGGGCTGTATCCCGACCAAGGCGCTGCTGCGGTCGGCCGAGATCTTCCATTACATGCAGAACGCGGGCGATTACGGCCTCAAGGCCCAGAAGATTGAAGCTGATCTGGAAGCGGTGGTGAAGCGTTCGCGCGGTGTCGCCAAACAGCTCAATCAGGGCGTCACCCATCTGATGAAGAAGAACAAGATTACGGTGCACATGGGGGAGGGGACACTGACCGGCCCCACCAGCCTGACCGTGAAGGGCGACAAGGGTGAGGAGAAGCTCACCGCCAAACACATTATCGTTGCCACCGGCGCGCGGGCGCGCGACCTGCCTTTCGCCAAGGCGGACGGCAAGCGCATCTGGACCTATCGCCATGCGATGACGCCGCCCGAAATGCCCAAGAAGCTGCTGGTGATCGGATCGGGCGCGATCGGGATCGAATTTGCCAGCTTCTACAACGATATGGGCGCTGAGGTAACGGTGATCGAAATGCTCGACCGGATCGTTCCGGTGGAAGATGCCGAAGTGTCCGCTTTCCTTGAAAAATCGCTCAAGAAGCAGGGGATTACCATCCATACCGGAGCGGGTGTAGAGGATATCAAGACCTCAGCCAGCGGGGTGAAGGCCAAGATCAAGGGTAAGGACGGCAAGGTTTCCGAACAGGATTTCAGCCATGTCATCGTTGCCATCGGCATCGTTCCCAACACCGAGAATATCGGGGTCGACAAACATGCCGAACTCGACCGGGGCTTTATCCAGATCGATCCCTATGGCCGCACCAAGACCAAGGGGCTGTGGGCCATCGGCGATTGCACGCCGGGACCGTGGCTGGCGCACAAGGCGAGCCACGAGGGAGTTTCCGCCGCCGAGGCGATTGCACAGGAGCTGGGCAACAAGGACGTTCATCCGCACCCGCTTGACCGCAACAGCATTCCCGGCTGCACCTATTGCCACCCGCAAATCGCCAGCGTCGGCATGACCGAGGCCAAGGCCAAGGAAGCGGGCTACACGATCAAGGTCGGCAATTTCCCCTTTATCGGCAATGGCAAGGCGATCGCGCTGGGGGAGGCGAACGGCTTCATCAAGACCGTATTCGACGCTAAGACCGGCGAATTGCTCGGAGCGCATATGATCGGGGCGGAAGTCACCGAGCTGATCCAGGGCTATGTCGTGGGCAAGACGTTGGAGACGACCGAAGCGGAGCTGATGAATACGGTCTTCCCGCATCCCACGCTCTCTGAGATGATGCACGAAAGCGTGCTATCGGCTTACGGGCGCGCGCTGCACATCTGACGCCGTGCTCTAGGGGGAAGGCGATATGACCGGGTTCCTGATCCTCGCCTTCCTCATCCTATTGGCAGGCGTGGTTGCCGTGCCGCTTGCCACGCGGTTCGGGCTTGGCTCGGTGCTGGGCTATCTGCTGGCCGGGATGGCCATCAGCCCGCTCCTCAGTGCGTTGAGAGTCAACGTCGAAGCCTTGCAGAGTTTTGCCGAATTCGGCGTGGTGATGATGCTGTTCATAATCGGGCTGGAGCTTGAGCCCAAGAAGCTTTGGGCCATGCGGCGGCGGCTGATCGGGCTGGGCGGCGGGCAGGTCGTGCTGACGACGCTGGTGCTGGCAGGCATCGTGCTCGCCTATGGCGTCCGCTGGGAAACGGCGCTCGCGATCGGGATGATCCTCGCGGTGTCCTCGACCGCCATCGTGCTGCAATCGCTGGAAGAAAAGGGCATGCTCAAGAGCGACGGCGGCGAGGCTAGCTTCTCCGTGTTGCTAATGCAGGATGTCGCGGTCATCCCGATGCTGGCGATCCTGCCACTGCTGGCGGTCGGTGGAGTAGGCACTGGAGCGGCAAGCGCCGGGCATGGCGATGAACTCAATCTCGTCGCCAACCTGCCCACCTGGCTCTCCGGTGTGGTCACGTTGGCCGCAATCGGCCTGGTGGTTTTCGTCGGAGCCTATCTGGTGCGCCCGGTGTTCCGCTTCATCGCTATGGCACAGCTGCGCGAGCTGTTCACCGCAGTCGCCTTGGTGTTCGTAATCGGGATCGCCCTGCTTATGAGCTTCGTGGGCTTATCGCCCGCACTGGGCACCTTCCTTGCGGGAGTGGTGCTGGCCAACAGCGAATACCGCCACGAGCTAGAATCCGACATTGGCCCATTCAAGGGCCTGCTGCTCGGCGTGTTCTTCATCACGGTTGGCGCAGGGATCAACTTCCCGCTCGCCATGGAGCATTTCGGGGAAGTGCTGTTCTGGGCCGCATTGCTGATTACCGCCAAGATCGCGGTGCTGCTGGTCATCGCCCGTTTTGCCGGGATCAGGCGGCAGATGGCCTGGCTCTTTGCGCTCAGCCTCGCCCAGGCCGGTGAATTCGCGTTCGTCCTGATCAGTTTTGCCGTCGGCAACCGGGTGTTTGGACAGGACACAGCCGATATGCTGCTGCTGGTGGTGTCGCTGACCATGCTGACGACCCCACTGCTGTTCATCCTCTATGACAAGGTCATTGCCCGCGCCTATTGCGGCGGCAAGGAGCCTGTCGCCGACGCAATCGACGAGGAAAACCCGGTGATCGTCGCCGGGCGAGGGCGCGTCGGTGGCATTGTCGCGCGTATGCTCCAGGCTGCGGGTTTCGCCATCACCGTGATCGATTACGATTCGGAGCATCTCGAACTGGTCCGCAAGCTCGGTTACCGCACCTATTTCGGCGATGCGACCCGGCCGGACCTGCTCCATGCCGCAGGGATCAATCACGCGAGACTGCTGGTCGTCGCGCTGGATGAGCGTGAGCAAATCGACAAGCTGGTCAAATATGCAGTCGCCAATTGCCCCAATCTGCATGTGCTAGCGCGCGCCAAGGACCGCAATCATGTTTATGAACTGTGGAGCTATGGTTGCCGCGATATCGTGCGCGAAACCTATGACAGCTCGCTACGCATGGGCCGCTCGGCATTCGAGGCGCTTGGCATCGACCATCAGCAGGCAATGGCGATGAGCGATGCCTTCGAGGAAATGGATCGCACCTCGATGCGCGAGGTCGCGAACCTTTATGACGCCAACGTCCCGCCCTCTCGCAACGAACCGCTACTCGCCAAGGTGCGCGAGTTGCGACAGGAATGGGACCCCGTGCTGAGGGCGCAGATGGAGGATATCATCCACCGCACGCGGTGACCGCCCCGTCTCGTTACGTCTCGGCGGTCGATGAGGGGCAAGGAACCGCAATGACTTGTTTGGCTTATCCTTCTCAGGAGAGAGCCAATGGAATTTGAAATCAAGGACGATCCGCAAGGGGTGCCTGACCTTCCAGACGGCGACCGCGATGGCGGTCTGGAAGAAGACCTCGCCGTACTGCGCAAATCTGCAAGGCAAGAGGAGATGGATATGAAGGAAACCGCCCCATCTTGAAATTGGCGGACAGGGTGGACTTGATAAGTCACAACCTAATGAATTGAAATAATTTTATTATCAATCTGTCGCTAAACCAGTTCCCACACTAGGGACCACACACACGAGCCAGATACCAATTTTCCAGCATGTTTTGTCTGCCAGAATCGGCCTATCTTGTCCATGCTTATGCGTGCCCAATTGTTGATGGTTAGCTAGGTGCTCCTCTACCAAGCAGCTGTTCCGCAGTGGCAGCAAGTGGGCCGTCTTCTGACTGTCCGGTTCCGACCGGAAAAATTGAAAAAGCTGCCGCTCGATCGTGTCGATGACTCGGTCAACAGCCCCAACATAGCGGACGCAAGAGAGCCTGGAGGCCCCCTCCCAAAGCAGACCACACAGTGACCTGAGCCTAGGCCAAGCGCAGCCCCTCCCGCCGTTTGCGAGTAATCCAATCACGAGCTTGGTCGAGAAATGTGGAGATTGAGCCGTCGCTGTTGTGAGTGGTAAAACCTCCTGCCTCCCGCATCAAAGGGTGGGTATAAGGATCATCTATCCGGCAAAGACGAGCGGCTCCATCTAGATCATCCGTCATGATGCGAAGACAAATAGCCAAAGCTCGGTGCTGCCCGCGAAGATGCTCTTCGTCGGGCAGCATGGCGAGCATCGATGCTGTGGAGATGCTTTGAAGTACCTCGGCGGCTCGTTGACTGCACTAGCCAACAACCTCGGTCACAAGCGGCCGCACTTGCATTTTGTCCAGCCCAACGTGATCCTCCGTAAATGGCGAACGCAGCACCCATGCGCCGGTTGCGCGAAAAGATAATGGCAGCGCTTCATTCTCGATCAGGCCCACGATCTCCCAAAACAGTGGGTCCAATGCCATCGGCTTCACCGTCATGCGGACAAGTGCGCCGCGCTCCCAAAGCGGGGACGGCAGTATGCTAATGAACCAGTCCCTAGTCTGCTGGACAACCTCGCCGCGAGCGAAACGCCAACCAGCGGCCCGTGACATAACTTTCAGCGCGGCGTCAAAGTCTTTGCCACGCTGCTTCGCCGCTTTTTGCTGTTCCCGCGTCAGTTTGGCAGGCCACACTGGCAGATCGCTCATGTCGCCGATCTGCCATAGCGAACGTCTGTTATCTACAGCATTCGGCCGGAGCCGGCCTGTCCACTCCCCCCGACACGTCGGTCAATCAGCGCATTTGCGAGACAACCTGAAAGCGGTCGATCAGCACTGCCGAGCGACCGCTTCGTCGTCTAGATTTCAGTTCGCTCAGCTAAGAGCAAAGCGTCCTCGACATCGACCCCAAGGTACCGCACCGTGTTCTCGATCTTCGAATGACCAAGCAAGATCTGGATGGCGCGGATGTTGCCGGTAGCGCGATAGATCATGGCTGCCTTCGTTCGGCGAAGCGAGTGCGTACCGTATTCCGCCTTGCGCAGCCCGATCGCCGTGACCCACTCATCGACCAGCCGAGCATACTGTCGCGTGCTCATATGGCCCGCTGGGTCAACACGACTGGGGAACAGATAGTCGGTCGTAGAGCCGCCTCGGCGTTCGAGCCATGCTAGCAGTGTGGCTCGAACGTCGCAGGTGATTTCGAACTGCACCGGCCTGCTGGTCTTCTGCTGGATGACGGTTGCTCGATTGCGGATGTCGACACCCGCAAACACGTCGCCGATCTTGATTTTCACCAGATCGCAGCCCCGCAGCTTGCTGTCGATCGCAAGATCAAAAAGAGCCTTGTCCCTCAATCGGCCTTCGCGATCGAGATGAAAGCGGATCGCCCAGATCTGCTTCTGCGTCAGCGGACGCTTGGTGCCGACATTCTTACCAGCATTCCAAGCCGGACGACGCCGCGTGGCTGTATCAAAACGTGAGTATCCCATTGCATTTCTCCTCGGTCCCAATGACCGATGAGGTAACGCCCAGAATGTCGCTGCTTGGGCCGGTTGCTGACTGTCCGGTCTCAGGTGACCAACTGGGGAATGCCGACATTCCGATGAATCAATTGCTTTGGTGGGTCTTGCCGACATAGCGGTCTTCCAGTGTTTCGATCTGGATCGTCGTAAGCGGCCATTCGTTCAGCGAGATTATGCGACATCCCTCCCTCGGTTTCCAACGAAGACGACAAAACCCGCTTACCACAGGGCTTCACCACTCTACGCCCATATCTGCGAACGGTGAAAATGGATTGAGCGGAATACCTCATCGAATCTTTTGAAAGCGGGATCGGTTCGCGCCGGTCCTGCTTTTACTATCTGAAGGAGGCACCATGCTGCTCGAAAAAATCAAGACGCCGGGCCTGTCCCACCTGTCCTACATCATCGGCTCAGGGGGCAAGGCCGCTGTCATCGATCCACGCCGCGATTGTGAGTGCTATGTCGACATGGCGCGTGCTGAGGGGCTGGAGATCACGCACATCTTCGAAACCCATCGCAATGAGGATCTCGTGTCCGGTGCTCCAATCCTCAAGGAGTTGACCGGAGCGCGCGTTCTTCATGGTCCAAATGCTGCCGGAGCTGTCGAATACGCTGACACTGCCCGCGAAGGCGATGAGTTCGACATGGGCCAGCTGAAAATCAAGGTGCTGGAGACTCCGGGGCACACGGACGACCATCTTGCTTTCGTGCTTCACGACACGGCCTATCCCGATGGACCGGTCGGTGTGTTCACCGGAGACGCACTGTTTGTCGGCGATGTCGGTCGCACAGATTTTTACCCCGATCGCAAGCGCGAGGTCGCTGGTTTGCTCTACGATTCCCTGCAGAAGATCCTGGCTCTCGGGGATCACGTCATACTCTACCCTGCACACGGGGCAGGTTCGGTCTGTGGTTCGGGCATGGCCGAGCGCGAATTCTCAACGCTCGGACACGAGCGCGCAAACAATCCGCGCCTGCAGTTCGAGAGCCGGGACGCCTTCATCGATTTCAAGGTCGGGGAAAACCACTACCAGCCTCCCTATTTTCGGCTGATGGAGCGCCTCAATCTGGAGGGTGGCGATGCCGCACCTCGGACCTTACGGCCCAAGCGCCTGTCACTAACCGAATTGGGCGATATCGACGTCGATCATCTTGTTGACGTGCGCGAGCCGCTTGCCTTTGCTTCCGGCCATCTTCCCGGATCGATGAATCTGCCTGTCGGCATGATTTCCGCGTTTGCGGGATGGTTTATCCGCGAAGGCGAGAGCGTGGCGCTTGTCGCTTCGAACGAAGATCAGCTCAAAGCTGCCACGATGCATCTCGTGCGGATTGCGCTGGACAATATAGTGGGCGGATATGTCGGCGTCGTGCCCGCCGCTGCGCAGGGTAGGATGATGCTGACTATTCCGATGATAGGGAGCGATGAAGTCGAGCGTCGACTACGAGATGACGAAGATGGCTGGGCGCTACTCGACGTGAGGGATGCTGACGAACGCTCTCAGGGCGCTATTGAGGGTTCCCAACACATTTACGTTGGCGAACTTAACGACCGCTATCGCGAGCTCGATCCTGGTGGGCACTACACGCTCATGTGTGCCAGCGGAATGCGGGCGACCGTCGCCGCGGGATGGCTTGGCAGCAAGGGGTTCGAGAGACTGGATGTCTACCTTGGCTCGATGGGTGCCTGGAGGGCAACCCATAACTGAGTCTGTCGGTGCGACAGAATTTTGGAACGGTCGTTATGATACCAAAGACTCTGTCTTTGGTACCGAACCAAATGCCTTTTTGATAAACTATGTGTTGACCGTTCGTGAGTTTGGCATCCTTGCTACCCAATTCGCATTCAACATCGTCTCGTTGGCGGCGCATATGGGGAATAGGCAAGTAAACTAATCTTTCTCATGCTGGTCGGTATCCGTTAGAACTTAATGCAAGTGAGCGGGCTGACTTTGCAGTTCGCGGGTGATGCATCATTTCTGATGATGCCGCCGAGCATATTATCGATTTAAGCGCTCATTCTTGCCCCCGAAATCAGGTGACGCAAAATATGCATGCCAAGCAGATTCCCAATCTCAGTTGTTCGTTTCAAGCATTCATTCCGCTTCGTTAACGCATCGATTACGCGCAAAGTTTGACTTACTGTATTGCATCCATAATACGGCAAATCAACTGCCGGCTAACTGATAATCAGAAAGCGGCAATTGCCGAGAAGGACAGCTTACGATGCCACCGAAACTCAAGTTTTTTGTAATCGGGGCATTGGGGATATGTTCGGTTCTTTCAGCGCCGGCCTCGGCCATTGTCAGGCGGAACGACGTTAGCGACACACGCTATCGGGTCGATCCGCAGGCGATACCGGCTTTGGCAGACCTGCCTTATGAAGGGCATGGAACCTTGATCGCTCCGGCGTGGGTGGTCACTGCCGCCCATGCTGTGAGATATATGAAGGACCATCCGAAGGATTGGTTCGTCACGATTAACGGCAAACGTCGCGCGGTGGCTCGTATCATCCTTTACCCCGGCTATGAATAGTCCGCTTCAGCCTGGAAAGCGATGTTCAAACCCTTGTTCGACAAAAACAATGTGTTCGACGAAGCCGCCTGGATGAAGAAGTATAGTGTAGCAATGAGCGATTTGCGGGATATTGCACTTCTGGAGTTGAAGGCGCCGGTCTCAGATGTGAAACCGTTACCGTATTACACCGGCTCAGCCGAGATAGGTGCGGTCGCGGAAATCATCGGCAAGGGGGCCACCGGGACCGATTTGACCGGCGCGCCGGACAATGCCCCGCATCGCGGCGAACTTCGCGAGGCTGAGAACCGAATTACCGATGCCAATGGTCCATGGCTTCGGTATGTGTTCGATTGCGGTACGAACGCATTGCCGCTGGAAGGAGTTATCGCTGGTGGCGATAGCGGCGGGCCGGTTCTCATCAAGTTCGAAGGTAAATGGACACTGGTAGGCGTGACCCATGGTCTCGACGGATCGCTGGCAGATGTCAGGGCTGTTCGCGCGGGGACCTTTAAACAGGGTGTCTGCGGACAGACCTTTGCAAGTACGCGGATATCGTTCTTTGCGGAGTGGATCGCTCATTATCTCGATATGCCGGCAATTTCGAAGACCCCAATTCGATAGCTTCAGTGCCATTTGTGGTTGGCTCGCGATCCCCATGGATTGAGCCGAAGCCAGAGGCTTGCCAGCGCTCCCAACAGATCTCGATTGGGCTGGTTCGACCGTTGTCAAAAGCGCCGCGGCAGTCGTCGCCGACAAGAGCATATTTCGCGACTACGGATTAGCTTTCTAAGAGCTGCCATTCGCCCTGGCGCTCGCTTGCAACTACGGTTGGGCTGAACTCTAGAACGTGAATCTTCGCAATCGGTGCGCTTCTGCAATGTCTCTACGCCTGGTTGACAGGGCCATTGGTTAGTGTGTTATCTTTATAATACACATTGACCGGAGAGCCTAGGTGAATTTCGCAATCATGCTCGCAAGCGTTGCCGCCATATCATCCCTCACAGGCAATGCTGCCGGAGCGACATCAATGGTACCCTCTGGTGGTGTCGAGAAGTCAGCATGCACATTGGTCAATTCGGCCAAGGCGGGGGCTCTTGTAGACATCCCAATCCGCGTCATTGATGGCAGAGTATATGTGCAAGCCAGCGTGAACGGACAAGGTCCGTTCACATTTGCTGTCGATACGGGCGCAAGCGGGTTTGGTCGTGCCGACATGAAACTGGTCAGCAAGCTGCACCTGAAATTTTCCGGAGAAAGAAATTCATCCGACGGAGCGTCCATGTCGTGGGCCTAGGTCGTCCGAATAGAAACGCTGCGTCTATGCGGAGCGTACATGTCGGACGGTCGGGCAATCAGCCTTTGTGATGGCGAGACAAGTTCTACAATCTTCCGCTGATAAATGATTGTGGGCCGTTTCCAGACAGACGAGTTTTGGCACGATATAAGGGTGAGCGGACCATCAGCCAGAATCAGTGGTGATCGGATAGCGCCTTCATCATCTCGTCATGATCTTCGGGAGCTTTGGCAATAGCCTGCTGATATTGCTGCGTGGTCATTTTGGGGAGTTTCTGAAGAAACGCTACCATGTCCCAGATCAGCGGATCGGGATGGGTCTTGCCCCATGCCGGCATGGCGGTGAGCTTTACTCCGTGTTTGATGGTCCAGAACTGCTGCGCTGGCGTTAGATCGATGCCTTTTGCCAGTTCCGGAGCCCTGGGGTAAAGACCTTGAGCAATCTCGGTCTTCTCGACACCGGGGCCAAGATGGCAGGACTGGCACATTTCGCCATAGAGACCTGCGCCGGCGGCGATTCGTCCTGGGCTGGAAAGGTTGTCAGGAACTTTCACGGATCGTGCATGAACCGCGATCGAGCGGTCACGCAGGCTCTCGAGTAGCGCGTAAACAGGCCTGCTATGCGGCGCATCAGCCCCGATATTGTAGAACCCAAACCAAATGAAAGCGGCCACAAGCAACACCGCAAGCAGGACTGAAATCCCGACGAACCGAAGGCTTGGGAAATGATACCGAAATCGCGATTGTGGCATGCCTTATGTTCTCCGGTTCGAGTTGATAGTGTTGTTTCAGCTGCACTCAGTCAGAGCGTCAGTGATCGCAAGCGGAGGGAGTTCAAAATGACCGAGATCGATGATGCGCTCATGGCGAAGGCTGCGAACATTGGACTGATTAGAAGGCCAATTACCGGATATAGTACTCCAGCTGCGATCGGCACGCCGGCACCGTTGTAGATTAGCGCAAAGAACAGATTCTGACGGATGTTGCCCATCGTTGCCTGCGCTAGGCGGCGTGCACGCACGATACCGTCAAGATTACCACTTACGAGCGTTATTGCAGCACTTTCGATGGCAACATCGGCACCTGTTCCCATTGCTATACCGACATCAGCTTGCGCCAAAGCGGGAGCGTCGTTCACGCCATCACCCGCCATAGCAACTTTGGCTCCCTTGTTTTGGAGATCGCGAATGATCCGAGCCTTGTCTTCGGGAAGAACGTCGGCGCGGATCTCGTCAATCCCGAGTCGCGCGGCGATCGCTTTGGCTGTTCGCGCATTGTCACCTGTTGCCATAATAATGCGCAGCCCCAGCGAGTGAAGCGTTTTGAGGGCATCCGGCGTGGCTTCCTTTACCGGATCTGCCACGCTTAAAAGTCCCGCGATTCGGCCATCGATGGTCACGAACATCACAGTCTCGCCGGCATCGCGCCGGACATTAGCCTGTTCGACCAGGTCATTGTCGTGCAAGCCCATTTCTTCAAGCATGGCACTGTTACCTAGCGCGACAGTCCGTCCATTGACGGTTCCCTTGACACCCTTGCCGGTCAGAGCATCGAAGTCGCTGGCGTCCTCAAGAATGAGGCCTTGTTCGTTGGCTCCATCTACGATTGCCTCGGCAAGCGGGTGTTCCGAACCTCGCTCGAGCGAAGCTGCAAATCGCAGTATGTTATCATCGCTTTCATTGCCGTAGGCCACAACCGCCGTAAGACGTGGTCTGCCTTCGGTGAGTGTGCCAGTCTTGTCGACGATCAGCGTGTCGACTGTCTCGAAACGTTCGAGAGCCTCGGCATTCTTGATCAATACGCCCGCCTGCGCTCCGCGTCCGGTGGCCGTCATAATCGACATCGGCGTCGCGAGGCCCAATGCGCAAGGACAGGCAATGATAAGGACGGACACGGCCGCGATGAGCGCATAGGCGAGCGCAGGCGAAGGGCCAAAGATCGCCCAGTTAACAAACGCAAAAATGGCAACGCCGATGACGACCGGCACAAACCAACCCGCAATCTTGTCGGCATATTTCTGGATCGGGGCTCGCGATCTTTGCGCCGCAGCGACCATCTCCACGATCTGCGCAAGCATTGTGTCGGCGCCGACCCTCCGGGTTTCCATGATTAAACTCCCGGTTCCGTTGATCGTTGCTCCAGTAAGCGGATCACCCACAATCTTTTCTACCGGAAGAGGCTCGCCTGTAATCATGCTTTCGTCGACTGAGGAATGCCCGTCGACGACCACGCCATCGACCGGAACTTTCTCGCCGGGTCGGACACGCAAACGGTCTCCGACTGCGATCGTCTCCAGCGGCACCTGCTCTTCCTGTCCATCTTCGCCGATCCGGGTTGCTGTTTTGGCGGCGAGATCAAGCAGCGCACGAATAGCTTTTCCAGTGCCTTCGCGAGCGCGCAATTCCATCATTTGACCCAGGAGTACCAGAACGATGATAACCGCCGCCGCTTCGAAATAAACTCCCACATGGCCCTCAGCGTTACGGAAGCCGGATGGGAAAATGTTTGGCGCGAGTAATGCGACAATGCTGAAGACGAAGGCCGCGCTGACGCCCATCGCGATTAGCGAGAACATATTGAGGTTTCGAGTCCGGAATGATTTCCAACCCCGCACCATGAACGGCCATCCGCACCACAAGACCACCGGTGTGCCAAGCGCGAATTCGACCCATAACGCAGTGCGCTCGCCGAGGGCTTCGCGCGCCGCACCAAGTCCAATAAGCGGCCCCATCGAGAGGATCAGAAGCGGAACAGTTAAAACCGCACCGACCCAGAACCGCCTCGTGAAATCGACAAGTTCAGGATTGGGGCCATCGTCGATCATCGAGCCCGATTCCAGTTCCAGTACCATCCCGCAAATAGGACACGAACCGGCATAGGCCTGACGAACTTCCGGATGCATCGGACAGGTATAAATCGGCCCTGAATAACCTGCTGGCACTTGATCGTAACGACCATTGACTGACGCCAATCCCGAAGAGGTGGAGCGGCGGTACGGGGGGCTATGTCGCTCTTCCGACTTCTCTTCGCTATCGGCCACGAGGTGCATACCGCATTTCGGACAATCACCTGGCTCAGACTGTTCCACTTCAGGATGCATCGGACAGACATAGCTGGTCATGTGTTGCGCTCTCCCGGCATGCTGCCGAATACTGACGTCAATGAAGAAAGCAGGCCCGCTAGCCGACGCGGGTCTATCGATTGCAGGGGCCAGTTCGAAATTTTCAATCCACGAACGGGATTTGAACAATGGAACAGAGGCCCGCCGCGTCTAGCATCGGTGCCGTCCTACTGCGGCTGAGGGCTGGATTGCTCGGCACTCGGGTTTTCGGACGGCATTTTCATATGATCCATCTTCGATTGGGCCATCGTCGAGTGATCCATCATCATCTGGCAGGACATCTTTCCATCCTTGCCCTTCATCATCATGCCACGCATTTTCATTCCATGGTGCATCATTGTGCACGCTTGCGGCGTTTCAGATGGTCCAACGGACGGTTTAGAGGCCGGCACGGAATGCTCATTTTGAGCGATGGCTGGCACTGCAAACAGTGCAGCAGCTACAATTGAAGCAACGGTTTTCATTATGACTCTCCTTTTTTGCTGGATGTGCAAGGAATGCTTACGATGGCACTTGCTTCGACCGATGGCATAGTCGCGAGCTTAACTTCGATCCTCGCGAGCCCAAACTCTGAAAACTGATTTGCCCGCACTGCAAACCAACGTTCGGAGCACAGGGCACAACGGTTAGTAGTGCTCATGCACTCCATTACGCAGACCAGTTGGCTATCCCTCGGAAAATTTGAGGGGTATGCGAAAGACAGACGTACCTACGTCAAAAGGAGTAAGAGATATCGTAATGCTCGAAGAGGATGACCTCAATGACGCATTGACCGTTCTCGGGTCGGAACGAAACGCCGTGCTTCCGGACGGGTTCATGGATGGCGTGTGGCTTCTTGCCGGCCGCCTCGAAGAAGCTAAGCAGCGACGCAATCGGTCGGTTTTCTTCCTGGCAATGGCGATGATTGGACTAGGAGCAGGATTCGGCGTGACACAGGCACCTGCCAAAGCGCAAACGGCAGGCTACCAACTCGTTGAGGGCACCGATCTCTCGCCGGCGGCATTGTTGCACGTTCAACCATGAAGTTCGGCGGCCTCCATGTAATCCTGGCAGTACTTCTTGCAGCAGTGGCGGGTTGCGTTGGTGCGGTTATTGCCGGACACTGGCGCGATAGCGAAAAACCTCGCAGCTTGCATGCCTTCGTGCATCATGAACTCCACCTCGACACCCAACAAAATGCAAAGCTTGAACAGCTCGAAGCGAAGTTTGCCGTGCAAAAACGCCAACTCGATCTCTCCCTGCGTGCCGCCAACGCCAATTTGGGAGCAGCCATGAGCGAAGAGCATCAATACGGGCCCAAAGTCGCGGTCGCGATTGACCAGGTGCATGCGCGAATGGGTGACGTTCAGAAGGCAACGGTGAGACATGTGTTCGCCATGCGCGCTCTGCTCACTCCTGCTCAGCAGGAGCGCTTCGACCGCGAGGTAGCTGCCTCACTTACGGCCAAGCCTGGCGACTGATAGAAGGTGCGGGGGCAGCGCAGCCAATCCGGCACCAATGTCGAGAAGGTTAAAGAAGGGAATCGTCGGGCGTTTAGCGATCTAGTTGCACCGCATTTGCCACGTCTGCTGCTGCTCGCAAGACGCATGACGGGTTCGCAAACAGATGCTGAAGATGCTGTTCAAAGCGCGCTTGCTTCGATTTGGGTATCGCGCGCTAAGCTCGATCCAACCAGAGCTATTACACCCTATCTCACGACAGCTGTTCTCAACCAATGCCGCGATCGATTGAGAAGGCGTGGCCTACGTCGTTTCCTGAATATCGGATCATCAGGCGAGATCCAGGTTGGCCAAAGCATTGAGTTAATCAGCGATGAGCCCAACGCCGAACAAACTGTCAGCGCTCGGGAAAGGCTTGTTACAGTTCGAGCAGAGATCGACAAATTGCCAATCAGACTGCGCGAAGCGTTGCTTCTTGTGACGGTCGATGATCGCAGTCATTCCGAGGCTGCTGAGTTGCTTGGTGTGACCGAGAAAACGATCGAGATGCGAATCTATCGAGCGCGTAAGCGACTGCGCAAAATGTTGAAAAAATTTGAGGGATAGTCGGGTCTCGTTCGTAGGGATCGGCATGAGCACATTTTCGCACTCGAGCACTATCTCTATCAATCGGCGCCGCTTTCTTATACGAGGCGCTACCGCTGCTAGTCTTGCCGGGATGGTCAGTGCAATGCCTGCCTGGGCGCGCGGCGCGAATGTGACTGACGGATTGGTGCGTGAAGGCTTCGACGAGGTAAGCGGCTCATCTATCAATCTCACCGTCGGTCAAGGACCGCGATCGGTGCAAGGGCGTTCCGGCCATGCCATCGCGGTGAATGGCAGCGTGCCCGGACCGCTGGTGAGGCTAAAGGAAGGCACGACAGCCCGCCTTACGGTCCATAACACGCTCGACACCGACACTTCTATCCATTGGCATGGACTACTAGTCCCATTTCAAATGGACGGTGTTCCTGGCGTAAGCTTTCCCGGCATCCCTGCAGGCGGTAAATTCACGGCGGAATTCCCGGTCCGTCAGGCCGGCACGTATTGGTGGCACAGCCATGCCGGCCTACAGGAACAAGCTGGGCATTACGGTCCGATCGTCATCGATCCGGCCGGGAGCGATCCGGTGCAGGCGGACCGCGAATATGTGTTGCTGCTAAGTGAGTTTTCTCCGCTCAGTCCGCACACGATTTTCGAAAAGCTGAAGAAGGGCGAAGGCTACTTCAACTACCAGCAAACGAGCTGGACCGACAATTATCCGCTGACCGCAAAGCAGCGCCGCGAATGGGCTAAGATGCGGATGATGCCGACCGACATTCTCGACGTGACCGGATCGACCTATACCTATCTCGCCAATGGTCACGGACCGGAGGAGGGCCTCGAATTCGCATTCCGGCCGAAAGAACGGATCCGCCTGCGGATTATCAACGGCTCGGCCATGACCTTCTTCAATGTACGCATACCCGGCCTGCCGATGACCGTGGTCGCGGCAGACGGTCAGAATGTCCGCCCAGTGGAAACAGACGAGTTCCAGATCGGCGTCGCCGAAACTTACGATGTTTTGATCGAGCCAGGCCCCGCGCAGGCCTATACAATCGTCGCCGAAGCGATGGATCGATCCGGCATGGCACTCGCGACGCTCGCTGCGCAGCCGGGCGCGCGTGCCGCGGTCCCGGCGCTTCGCGATCCACCGCTGCTTACGATGGCCGACATGGGTATGGGCACCATGGGCATGAGCGACGGCAAAAGCCAAGACAAGTCGATGAATGATGGCATGGCGATGGGCGGGATGGAGCATGGCTCCATGGCACATAGCAGCGGTGAAGCCGCAAAGCCGACGGCAAGGATGGACATGGGGCACATGTCCATGCGCGACACGTCCAAATTGCCAGCGACGGTTAAAGTAAGCCCCGGCCTTGGGATGGTCGCGATGCATCCGGTCGATCGCATGGGTGATCCTGGGATAGGTCTCGCTGATTTAGCGCATCGCGTGCTTGACTATAAGCAACTTGCCGCATTCGAGCCGAATAAGGATCTACGGGTTCCCTCGCGCTTGTTGGAAATCCATCTTACTGGCAGCATGGACCGCTACATGTGGTCATTCGACGGTCGGAAATTTTCAGCTGTCAGCGACGACCCGATCCGCTTTGCCAACAACGAGCGTGTCCGGGTAAAGCTCGTGAACGACACCATGATGGCGCATCCGATCCACCTGCACGGGCATTTCTTCGAGCTCGTCAACGGTGAACAAGCTGCACGTCAGCCGCGCAAGCACACGGTCGTGGTGCAGCCGGGCGGGATCGCCGAGTTCGATCTCACCGCCAACGAGCCGGGCGACTGGGCGTTTCATTGCCATCTACTCTACCACATGCACGCGGGCATGTTTCAGATTGTCTCGGTTGCGGCGCCGAGGGAGGATGCCGCATGAGGCGCCTCCTGTCGTTCTCCACTGCTGCCGTTGCGATTGCCTTTGCCAGCCCAGCACTGGCTCAGGATCAGCATATGCACGGCATGACGATGCCGATGCCCGCACCATCGCCCAGCGCCACGTCGAAGCCAAAGGCAAAGTCCCGCCCCAAGCCAAAAGCGCTGGCTCCGGCTACAGCACGGCGGGTCGCTACGCCCAGCCATCACACCGCCCGGCCCAAGTCATCGCCTTCTGCAGCAGCCCGCCAGAACCCTTCTGCCGACCAGCAGACGATCCCGAAGATGACCGGCATGGAACACTCTCAGATGAAACACCACGGCGCGGCTGATGAAGCTGCAGCAAAAATGCCGGATATGGATCACTCGGCAATGGGTCACATGCAGCGCATGGGCAACCATGCAGAGGCGCCGACCGAACCAACCCCGCCGCCGCCAGAGGCTGGGACCGGTCCCGCTCGCGCCGCCGATAGCATTTGGGGTGCCGAAGCGATGCGCGCGTCGCGCGAGCAATTGCGCAGCGAAAACGGCGGCCAGACCTTCGCCAAGGTTCTAATCGATCGCCTGGAATACAAGGCACACGAAGGTAAGGACGGCTACGCCTGGGAAGGACAAGCCTGGTATGGTGGCGATATCGATAAATTGGTCGTACGCAGCGAGGGCGAGGGAACATTTGGTGGGAAAGCGGAACGAGCCGAAGTGCAGGCTCTCTGGGGTCACGCCATCGGCCCGTGGTTCGATTTGCAGGCAGGTGCAAGACACGACTTCGTCGGCCCGACGCGCACTTACGCGGTTGTAGGAGTTCAGGGTCTTGCGCCCTACCAATTCGAAACCAGCGCACAGGCGTTCCTTTCGACCAAGGGCGAGCTGACCGCCCGTATCGAAGGTGAGCTCGATCAACGCATAACCCAACGGCTGATCCTGCAGCCGCGCGCCGAGCTCAATCTCGCGGCGCAGGATATCCCTGAACTTGGAATAGGTGCTGGACTCGACCGGGCCGAAGTCGGTCTGCGTTTGCGCTACGAATTCGCACGGGAGTTCGCTCCCTATGTCGGCATTGCGCAGGAATGGAAAGTGGGGGGCAGCGCCGACTATGCCCACGCCAGAGGCGACAGCGCCAGTACCACTAGCTTAGTAATCGGTTTGCGCGCCTGGTTTTAGGAACATCTGAAAAGTGAGCGGGTTGAGTAAAAAGACCGCCAGTATGGAATTCCGAGACACCCTTTTTAACTGAGTGCCACTTCACCCTAAACATGAATCATTTCCCCGCATCGCTTCACACTGTGGCTATCGCTAGCCTGTTTTTAGGTGGCGTCTGTGCCGCGATTATAGCCGTAGACGAGATTCGACGACCGCAGAAAATGTGGATCATGAATATCGTTTGGCCCGTTACCGCTCTTTTCGGTAGCTTGCTGTGGCTCGGCGCTTATTATCGGTGGGGACGAGCACCCGCCAACGACAAGTCCGACCAACAGAAACCGCCTTTTCCCGTGATGGTCGGGAAAGGTTCCAGTCATTGCGGCGCTGGATGCGCCTTAGGCGACATTGTGGCCGAGTGGGCCGCATTCGGCTTTCCGGCCATCGCAGTGTGGCTCGGTTGGCATAGCTGGACGGATGAAAAGATCTTTGCGGTCTGGATTCTCGATTTCATACTCGCTTATCTTCTGGGCGTCGTTTTCCAGTATTACACGATTAAACCCATGCGCGACTTGTCAGTGGGAGAAGGGATCTGGGCTGCCGTTAAGGCCGACACGGCTTCGATAACGTCTTGGCAAGTCGGGATGTATGGCGGGATGGCCTTTATCCAGTTCCTCTGGTTTAAGAGGAGCTTTGGGAACACCGCGGAAGTTAATTCTCCTGAGTTCTGGTTCGCCATGCAATTGGCCATGCTGGCCGGCTTTGTAACCTCCTATCCCGTAAACTGGCTATTGATACGCGTCGGTTGGAAGGAAGAGATGTAGACGATTATGGCAGTCAAATAATCATGAGGTGACCCAGCTTCGCGCCAGCTGGGATTAGAGTTAGGCCAATGCGTATCCTTTTCGACGGGGAAAGCCGTCGATGTTTAATAGCTGAGGTATGAGTGGGACTCTTCCGCTTCAAGTTTTTCGCCTGGACGGCGATCTCGACCTGACCATTAGCCAAGCTCGTTACACTCGGTCGTCGAAGCTCGGCGTAGCGATTAATTGACACTTAAATACGCTGCCCGAGATGTCCGCTATCGGGAAATTTACAGTGAAGCACCAATGACCGAGATGGGGCGCTTTGCTGACGCGTGACCGAAGCTGAACAAACGGCAGCTTTCGGGCCAACGCGTCAGCGTCTTGGACGACTGCCTATGGGGCGCATAGCTGCCATCGGACATGGCCCGTTCAAGTCCGCTCACTATCGAACGTCCATCATTGCGGTGGCCCGATAATCAACATAACGACAACCGCTATCGCAGAGCATTCCGGATACGGTGCAATGTCTGAAACGAGTGCAAAGCTTGCGCTTCGGACAAGTAAGCTTTGAGCCTCACCTGCGTTGCGACAGCGTCAGAACAATGCTGGCGCTGAGCACCTCTTCGGCCCGATCGCGGCGCTGTTGAACTTTCGAGGTTAGCTGCCGCTTGGTGTTCTCTGGGAGCTTCGAAATGGCTGCCAGTACGATCGCCTGGGTGAGGGCAGGGTGCATACTCAGCGTCCGTCGTCTTCGAGCGGCTGGTTGGCTCTGGCACGCCTGCTCTCGACCAGCTTCCTGAGGCTGGCTGTGAGCACGAGTGTGGCGCTTCCCAGCTTGATGATCTCGACCTCACCCTTGGCGATCAGAACATAGAGCGTGCTGCGCCCGATACCCAGGTAATGACAAGCCTCCGGTACCCGCATGGCAATCGGTTCGATGGCGGTGCGTTCACGCTGCTCACGAAGATGTTCTGTCGTGCTGGCTGATGGCATGCCTCTCGATCCTTTCGTCTATTGAGTGATGACGGACCGACCTGGGGGGACATTGCGCGATGAGCAGACCGGCCCGCCATCACGACCCTTATCGTTCGCGATGGGTAACTGATGCCACATGACGTTTCTGCGCCAACACCGCCGATTGTACGATGCGCTCCAGCGGGACAGTTCAAACATGTAAATAAGGACGGGTCAGCGTCTCGGTGAATGCGGGTGAACGACCATTGCAGAACGCTATTTGGATAAGACGATCTCTTGAAATGGGAAAGCCGTCGCATGATCGACTGAAGTTCCACGACAATCCGAATCGAGCGCCAGCTGGTCCGTTCGTAAGCCGTCGCAAATTCCGCAACTAAACCAACCACCTGCACCCCGAGCGACGGCGGTGCTTTTATCTCGCTATCCCAATCAACATCATTATCAGACACTTACGGACAATTATTTAAACTGGGTGAGAGCATCAAATTGGCTAGTTTATTCCAGAAAATCGATCACTCGAAATGCGATTTTCCCATGGCAGCATATAGTCAGAATCCTTGCGGCGATGCAGTTCTGATGTCACTATTGAATTGATGAACGATGATCCCAAAGAGCAAGTGCTTACTGTCGTCGAACGCCTTCCCGATTGGCTTCGACGCGATCTGGCAGCGCGTGATGACGCAACCCGCAGGCGCGCGGAGGAAACACTCGCTGGCATGATAACCGGGGCGCTTCTGGAAAACGTCGAAGGCTGATTACAGTTTTTTGCGCTCCGAAGTTCGCTCCTGAGGGCTCGCTGACCTTCATTCGCCATACCTACGCCATCCCCCCAACAAACCCGCTGGTCTGGCTCTTGTGCATCATCGCCAGCCTCATGCGGCCCTTGCAGCCCAACACCCGGCACCGTGACCGGCGTTCGATCTGATCGATATAGAGATGCCCGGCATGACGCTCGTCCACCAGATAAGAGCGGGTGAGATAGCGAACATGCCCACAGGATCGGCACACCGCTTCCAGCTTGCTGTCAGAGGGCAGATCGGCAGCGCGAAGCTTGGTCTTCCAGCTGCCCATCACCAGAAGTCCTCGGCGCTGGGAATGCGCGTGTAGCTGATCTTGCCGCCGATGTTTTCGAGGTTCTCGCGCGGCCAGAACCCGACACTGGCAACCGTCTTGCCCCATTTGTAGTTGAGCAGGTCGATGGCGGTGTTGATCGCCTCCCATCGCTGACGCTCGCTGTCATCGGCCAGCAGGAAATCGAGTTGCCGGCTGTTGGCAGGGGACAGATCGAACAGCGTGACGCCGATCCTGTAGATCGTGGGTCGGCGCGGAAGCTGGGAGGAGGCTTGCTCCCACAGCACCTGGAACTCGCTCAGCAACGCCTGATCGTCATGCACGGTCGGCAGGATGCGCTTACCGCCCCAATTGCCTGCGCCATGGTCGAGCCAGAGCCACAAGCCTGAGCAATAAAAGCCTTCCCGCCGCAGCCGGCGTGCCGCCTTGGTCAGCAGGACGCGGCAGATACCGCGCGCACCGTCGAGCGAGCGGCATTCAGGGGGGAGCACGCGCCCATGACCGAACATGCCCCGTTTACTCTCCGGTGCCTGTATGTCGTAACCGTGCAGGGCATACCAAAGCCGCTCGCCGGTGACATTGCGCCATATCTTGCGCATCTGCTTGGGCTCGGTCTCGTAGAGATCTTGTGTCGAGTGGATACGGCTTCGCACCAGCCGCTTGGCCATATTGGCGCCGACGCCAGGGATGTCGCTAAGCGGCACCGTCAACAACGGTCCCGGCATGTCGTCCGGGTACCAAATCGTCACCCCATCGGGCTTGTCCTGCTTGCAGGCGATCTTGGCTAACTGGCGATTGGCAGCAAAGCCTATCGAGCAGGTGATATGCTGCCCGATGTTCTCGGCAATGGTGCGCTTGATCGCTTGCCCGAGATCTTCAGGGTAATGCCGTTGGTCTGGGTCGACCTTGCAGGTCAGCTCGTCGATGCTCTTGATCGCATCAATGGGAACGACGCTTTCGATCTCTGCCAGCAGGGCATTGTGCGCGCGGCGGTAGAGGTGCGGCTCCTGCGGCACGAGCACGAGTTCAGGACACGCTGCCATTGCTTCGCCTACCGGCATGACATTGGACAGGCCGAGCGCCTTGGCTTCCTTCGAACAAGCAATGACACAAGATGCCTTGCCGCCGGAGAAGGGCACGATCCCGACCGGACGCCCGCGCAGCTCAGGACGCACCTGCTGCGCGACCGAGGCGAAGAAGCCGTCGAAGTCGAGGTAGAGGCGTTCGATCTGAGTGGGTTTGCGCATGTCCGGTTCCGAATCGAGAGGTGGAACATATAGCGAACATGGGGCAGCACTTCACTTGACATTTGCATGGCGAGCGCCGGAAACATGCTGCCCATGTGCAACCACTACCGAAATCTTGAAACGCAGATGCGCGAATGGGCCGCGATCGAGAAGGCCAGCTTTGCCGATCTGGACGAGGTGCCCGACACGGATGTGTGGCCAAGGCGCAAAGCCTATGCCGTGCGGCAGGAAGGCGGGCAGCGCATTGTCGATACGATGACCTGGGGCGTACCGCTAATGATGAAGGGCAAGCGCCCCGGTTCGACGGTGACCAAGCACATCACCAATGTTCGTAACCTCTCCAGTTCCTTCTGGCGCTCGATGCTAACCGCGCAGGAGCAAAGATGTCTGGTTCCGTTCACCGAGTTTGCCGAACCCAAGAAGGGACGCGAGGAATACTGGTTCTCGGTTCCCTCACGACCTGTCTCGGCGTTTGCAGGCATCTGGCGTGAGACCGACGTGGGCAAGGTCTTCGCGTTTCTGACCTGCGAGCCCAATGCGCTGGTTGCACCGCTGCACCCGAAGGCGATGCCGGTGATACTGGAGGAAGACAGTTACGAAGCCTGGCTGGTTGGTGCTGAAGCCGAGAATCTGGCGACTGCATTCCCTTCGCAGCTTATGGCTGTGAAGTGAGGTTTATGTCTGAAATTGGGCAGCTTAACTGTCAGTGCTAATGGCCGATTTGTTGGGGTTAGCTGCCTATCCCTCATGAACGCGCAAGAACTCAGCCAAACGGCATTAGACAGTGCAATTTGTGATCTGTTTTGTCTCGTCGGGGGTCAGTCTTTCAAACATGTGAATGGAGAGCATATTCTTCCCATCATGCTGTTTAATGACGAGACGCGGACTGTTGCGCTGGTTGACGTAGGTCTTAAGGTGATAGCCATTGCCCCCACGCGTAGTTATCTGGACCAGACCATATTTTTTAAAGAATGCGGTCACAGCTGGGCAGTTCAAAATATCTGCCTGGCTTCTTTGAGTTTGCCTCTCTAGGCGCACTGGAGGGTCGATGTCATTTGGGTGAACAGTTTCAACCCAGATCGCTGTAAGAACCGTCAGCCCAAGAACTATCGAAAGTGGAGCAGCGCGGAGCATTTACCTATGCTGACCCATTTCAATAGCTTCCACAAGTAGGTCGTGCCCGGTAAGACCGCTTTCGGGTAAAAATGCAATAGGCTGCCGTGTCAGCAATCGGGAGGCGTCCAGACTTGGCGCTATGACAGTTTTGGTGTCGTATCCGGAATGTCGGCTTTTGAATCTGGGATCGGGGTTAGCTGCCGTCCAATTCTTAACTGTAACCTCTAGCCCGGTCCGGCTTTAATCGCGCCTCAGCATTCAACTTCTCAAGCCGCTCAGAACAGACCTCATGCACAACGCGGCCCAGCTCCTCGACCTGCTCACCAAGCCATTCAAGCTCGTCCCTGGTGATGCGGTAATGCTTGGAATAGCGCGCCTTGACGTAAGCTTCCTTGAGCTTCTCGAAGCGCGTGCGGTCGCGCTTGGTTTCGCGCGGCCAGACATAGGTGAGACGTGGGTCGATCCGCTCGGCCTGCGTGCGCAGAAAGCCGAGATTGTGGACGTGCGGAGTATAGAAGGTGCAGACCAGCAGGACCGTGTGATACATACGCTCCGCAGACTGGTGAAGATCGAAGACAGCTTTTTTGAATTTCCCTCGCGCCTTGGCGTCAACATAACCGTCAAAGAAGTCTGACGCGCTTGGCAGCCAATCCTCAAAATACTCCTGCGCCATCGCCAGCGCCTGTGTCGGTGTCTTCGGCTTGGGCGTGTGCAGCTCGGTATCATCGGACTGGTAAAGCGCGATCCCGTCCTGCTTCACATCCATGAAGAAGTAGCGTCCGTGCGCCAGACCATCGTTCACTTCCTGGAGCGTGTGAACGATGAAGTTGACCGGGGTCTTGAGCGTACCGGTAACACCATACTCGCGCATCAGCCGGTCATCGAGTTTCGACCAGTACTTGACCCGGTCGGTAAGCCGCTTGTCGTTGACGATGAGCAGCAGGTCATAGTCCGACTGATAGCCCTTGGCGGTATGCGGCTCATCGACCCAGGTGCCTCTGGCATAGCTGCCATAGAGGATGACCTTGAGGATTCGTCCGGCCTTCTTCCACTCGTGCTTCGCCAGCGCGAAGGCGTCGTCGAACTCCTCGAAGATCAGCTGCACCACGCGCTCGATCTCGCGCTGCTTTTGCGGGGGAAGATGATCGAGCTCGGTCTTCATCGCTCATGTCCTAGCAAGCCCTTGGGATACTTGCACCTGTCGAGTGGCCAGACGCGCGGAGAGGGCGCCACCCATAGCGCTGCCGAACCGCGCGGCGGTGTGTCCACGTTAGCATCAATCCGACTCAGGATTGATGTTAGGTATGTTAAGGGGCCAAATTTCTGTTCATTCCCATAGGCTTGGATAGCATTTCGGTTCCTGATAGACCGTGCTTTGGGTTCCTGATCGCCCGAGTTTTGGGGTTCCCGATCGCCCGAACCGGTCACTGGCTTATCCACAGGGTTGGCCATCCCCATTTCTGGGGAGGGGGCTTGATCTTGCGCGCTGGCAGGGGCCGACTGGTCGGCTTTGCACGCACTGTTCGATCGGCTGTTGTGGCCCATGGCTCACCCACCCCTGCAGCAATAGCTGGCCCAGTCGTCCATCAGCACGCGCCGCTTCTCCAGCAGATTGCCGCGACGGTAGGCCGCCTCGGTCTTGTCCTTGACCACATGGGCCAGCGCCGCCTCGGCCACATCGCTCGGGTGCTGGGTCTCCTCGCTCACCCAGTCGCGGAAGGCGGAACGGAACCCATGCGCGGTATAGGGCTCCTTCATCTCCTTGATCAGCTTGGTCAGCGTCATGTCCGACATCGGCTTACGTAGACGCTGCCCCGGGAACACCAATGCGCAGTCGCGGATGCGCAGTTCGCAGCAGCGCTCGATGATCCGTACCGCCCGATCGCACAGCGGTACCACGTGCTCGCGGTTTGCCTTCATCCGCGTTCTGGGGATCGTCCATAGCCTTGCCTCAAGATCGAACTCCTCGAACACCGCGTGGCGGACCTCACCCGATCTTGCAGCCGTCAGGATCGCAAACTCCAGCGCTAGCCGGCTGTAGCTCTCGCGTTCTCGCAACCGTGGAATGAAGCATGGGACCTTGGCATAGGGCATGGCAGCATAGTGGCCATCCTTCTTGGGCTGTCTGGGAAGCCCCTTGCTGATCGCCCGCATCGGTGCCTCGCTCTCGCGATATCCCGAGGCATAGGCCCAATCGAGCACTGTCCCGATCCGCTGGCGCACCCGGCGCGCGGTCTCGGGCTTCGCCAGCCAGATCTCGGCCAGCACATTGCGGATCATCGGCCCGGTGATCTCGCTCACCTGGACATTGCCGAGATGTGGAAAGGCATAGGCCTCCAGCGTCCGGAGCCACTGCTGTTCGTGTTTCTCATTGCGCCAGGTCTTCCTATGCTGCGCAAGCACCCTGGCGGTCGCCTCGCGAAACGTGGGAATACCCTGCGCTTTCCGTCGCTCGAACAGAGGATCGAGACCCAGCTCGACCCATGTGCGCACCTCTCGCGCGCGTTCGCGCGCAATCTTCAGCGATACTTTCGACGCGCTGCCCAGACCGAAATCACGCCGCGTGCCGTGTTTCTGGACCCGGACCATCCAGCTTTTCGAGCCCGATGGCTTCACCACCAGGAACAATCCGTCGCCATCGCCGATTCTGCCGGGCCGCGTCGCGGCCTTGACTGCTGTTGCTGAAAGCTTGCCCATAACAGACCAAATCTCCCACATTTATTCCCACAAATCCAATCGGACACCGGCAGATTGGCAGGGACAGTGTGGGACCCGAATCACCCGATAAGCTGCAGAAATCCTTGGCTTATTCTGGTTACAGGCGAACAATGGGGAACGGGCTAGTGGCGGACAGGGTGGGATTCGAACCCACGGTGAGCGTGAACCCACGGCGGTTTTCAAGACCGCTGCCTTAAACCACTCGGCCACCTGTCCGCGACTGATCGTTGCCGCTAGCGCCGGTTGGAACGTTTGTCACGCCTGCCAGTCGCCATTGCCGAAATGTGCACCGAAACTATCCGCTAAAACGTTGCGTTTGCCAGATGAATTCGCTTGTCGTTCAGGCTCACTCTGCAACAATAAGCTGATGGATTTGCGTCGTTGCCTCGCCACCCTTGTCGCCACCGCTGTCGCACTGTCTCCGGCAGCAGCCGCCGCACAGGATTCGTCCTTCGACGCCTATCTCCAGACGCTTAAAGCGCAGGCGAGGGCCGCGGGCGTCAGCGAGGCAACGATTTCACGGATGACCGACGATCTGACGCCGAACCAAAGGGTCATCGATCTCGACAATTCACAGCCCGGAAGCTCATCCGGTAACGGCTTTCCGGCACTCGCCCCATATCTCGCGAGGCATGTCGATGCGCAGCGTATCGCAGGTGGTCGCACCGCCCTGCAGAATTCGGCAGGCCTGCTGCGCGGTATCGAGCGTAAATACGGCGTGCCGGGACCGATCATCGTCGCGATATGGGGTCACGAAACTGCCTATGGATCGGTAAAGGGCGGGTTTGACCTTGCACGGGCGCTTGCCACCCTTGCCTGGGAGGGCCGCCGACGCAAGCTGTTCGCGACCGAGTTCGTCGACCTGCTCAAGATCGCCGACCGCGGTTTTCCGCGCTCGGAGCTGAAGGGTAGCTGGGCAGGTGCTTTCGGTAATCCACAATTCCTGCCCAGCGTCTATTTGCGTCTGGCGGTCGATGGCGACGGCGATGGCCGCGCGGATATCATGACCGATACGGCAGATACGCTGGCGTCGATTGCCAATTATTTTCGCGATGCCGGCTGGCGTCCCGGTCAACCGTGGGGTGTGCCCGCGTCCGTTCCGTCCGGGTTCGACACCAATGCCTACAGGACCAAGCTCGTCTCGCCCGTATGCGAACGCGTGCACATGAGGCATAGCGAATTCAAGACAGTGCGCGAATGGCGTGCATTGGGTGTTACCGCGTTGACGCCTTTGCCCGATGATACGCTCGTTTCGTTGTTCCAGCCTGACGGGCCGGGCACGCGGGCATGGCTGCTGACGGGCAATTATCGCGTGATCCTCGAATACAATTGCTCCAATTACTACGCGATGAGCGTTGGCGAATTGGCCGACGATATCGCACTATAATATCACCTTCAGAAGCGTGGACAGCGCGGGAGAGTGCTCGCAAACTGTCGGTGCGGCGGATATAGCCACGCGACCTATGACCGATCGTCCACGTCCTGACACCGGCCGCAACAGCGGGATTCATCGCCTGAAAGCGGCGAAAGCCACGATTTGTGCTGTCGTGTTGACGATGTGCTCCCCTGCGGCAAATGCCGCGCGGACAACCATCACTCCCGCCATTCCCAGCGCGCAGGATGCGCCGATCGCGCTGCTGATCGACCTTTCCAGCGGCCAAACCCTATTCGCGCGCGATATCGACCGGCGCTTCATGCCCGCCTCCATGACCAAGGTGATGACCGTATTCACCGCTTTCGAGTGGATGCATCGGGGCAAGCTGTTTCCCCAACAGGTTATTACCGTCGCGCCCGACGTATTCGACAAATGGCACGGGGTCGGCTCCACCATGTTCCTGCCTAAGGACGCGCGTGTCACCGTCGATCAGCTGTTGCACGGAATCACGACCGTTTCGGCTAACGATGGTGCGGCGGCGCTGGCGCACGGGGCGGCGGGTTCCATCGCAAAGTGGGTCGCAGCGATGAATCGCGAAGCGCGTTCCATCGGGATGACGAACAGCCATTATGGCACGCCGAACGGATGGATGGATCAGGGCGGTACTTTCGTAACTGCGCGCGATCTGGCGACGCTGGCGACGGCGATGATCGAGCGCTACCCCGACCTATACCGGCGCTATTTCGGTGCTCGCACGTTGACGTATAATGGTATTACGCAGCGCAACCATGATCCAATAACAGGGGTCGTGCCGGGTGCTGACGGCATCAAGACAGGCTTCACCAATCAGGCCGGTTATGGATTTTTGGGGAGCGCCCAACGCAATGGCCGGCGGTTGGTGATGGTCGTGGCGACCAGCCCGACGGGACGCCAGCGCAATAAGGCCGCGCAAGAGTTCATGGAATGGGGTTTCGATGCGTTCGATAGCCGGCTGCTGTTCGGTGCCAATACCCAGATCGCCAAGGCCAAAGTCCAGAATGGCGGGCTCAGTCGCGTCAAACTCGTGTCTCCGCGCCCGATCCGGGTCGACGTGCCCAAGGGTACTCACCCTGAAGTGGGACTCAAGGTCCGCTATTTCGGTCCTTTGCGCGCACCGATTGCACGAGGGGAGCATGTTGCCGACTTGATCGTGAGCGTTGACGGGAAAGAAGTGGGCACGCGCCCGCTCGTGTCCGATCGTGCGATAGGTACTGCGACCATCGTGCAGCGCATATTTAACGGCTTTGCGCGGTGGCTGCCATGACTCGCGGTCGCTTCATTGCCTTCGAAGGAGGCGAGGGTGTCGGCAAGTCGACCCAGGCACGCTTGCTGGCCGACGCATTGCGGGAAAGAGGGTTACGCGTTGCGGTCACGCGAGAGCCGGGCGGAACATCCGGCGCAGAAGCAATCCGTAAGCTTCTTCTCGCACCGCCGGGGGAGGGTTGGGGTCCGCGTGCGGAAGCCCTGCTGTTCGCCGCCGCGCGATCCGATCATGTATCTCGCTTGATCCGTCCTGCGCTCGATGGCGGCGAGTGGGTTGTCTGTGATCGCTTTCTCGATTCCAGTCGCGCCTATCAGGGGGTGGCGCTCGACTTGGGGGACGAGGCGATCATGGACCTGCACAGGATCGGCAGCGAAGAGTTGCTGCCCGATCTCGTGCTGGTGTTGCAGGCTTCACCGGAACAGGTTGCCCGACGCCTCAATGCGCGGGATGGAAACGCGTCGGATGCCATCGGTGGGCGCGACGCCACCTATCATGCGAAAGTGGACGCGGCCTTCGCTGGCTTCGCGCAGTCCGATCCAGGCCGCTATGCGTTGATCGATGGCACCGGAACAATTGAGCAGGTTCATGCCAGAGTGATGCACGCTGTAACCCCGTTGCTCCAAAGATCAGAGCGATGCTAATCGGCCATGAAGGACCATGGCGCGAATGGCGCAGCGCACTGGCGGGAGAACGCATTCATCACGCATGGCTGCTGACGGGCAAGGCGGGGCTGGGGAAATACAGCTTTGCCGAGCAAGCGGCGCGCGAATTGGTGGGATCGCCCCCGGATCAGGCACAGCACCCCGACATCCTGCTGGTGTCGCATCCACCCAAGGACGACAGTGAGGATCGTAAGCGTGCCGAGGGCAAGCCCTTCGAAAAGGCGCGCAGTATCCGCATAGCGCAGATCAGGGCGATGCAACAGCGCCTGAACACAAGGCCGACACTCGGCGAGCGGCGCGTGATTATTATCGATCCTGCCGACGACCTCGAGCGCAATGCTGCCAACGCCTTGCTGAAGAGTCTGGAAGAGCCGCCGAACGGGACGTTTTTCATCCTCATCAGCCATAGTCCGGCCAGATTGCTGCCGACGATCCGCTCGCGCTGCCGGACGCTGAGGTTTCCAACCCTGCCGGACGAGAAAATTGCCAACCTGCTTGCCGAACACATGCCCGACGCCGATGCGGCGACCCGCGCAGCAGCCGCCACTGCGGCGGCCGGCTCTCCCGGAGCGGCCCTCAAATTCGTCGAACTGGGGCTCGGCGCACCAGCCTCTGTCATGCGCGCCATCATGGGCGATGGTGATCCGGCTTTTCTGCAACGTGGCAAGCTCGCCGAACTGATCGGAGCAAGGCCCGATCGCGAACGTCTGCGCGCGGTGCTCGATCTTGCAAGGGCCGAACTGGTATCGGGCATCGAAGCACTTGACCGGGGGCACGCTGTCGAACGCATCGCCATCCATCAGGAACTGGTTCGCCTGACGGGTGAGTTCACCACCTACAATTATGACCCCGGATTGCTTGCGATGGAGATCGGTACCTTGCTCGCACGTGCGGGGCAAGCTAGCGACCGTGCTTATGGCTGACACCTATTACATAACCACTGCTATCAACTATCCCAACGGTCGCCCGCATATCGGGCATGCCTATGAGGCGATCGCCGCCGATGTGATCGCGCGTTTCCAGCGGATGCAGGGCCGCGAGGTGCGCTTTCAGACCGGGACCGACGAGCATGGCCTCAAGATGGCTCGCAAGGCGGAGGAGCAAGGGCGGTCACCGCGTGATCTTTCTGACGAAATGTCAGGCTATTTCGGTCAGATGGATGAGGTTCTTGATATCAGCTTCGACCGCTTTATCCGGACGGTGGAACCCGAGCATCATCAAGCGAGCCAAGCGATCTGGCGCGCGATGGAGGTCGCGGGCGATCTCTATCTGGATCGCTACGAGGGTTGGTACTCCGTCCGTGACGAAGCCTACTACGACGAAAGCGAACTCGTCGACAGCGAGGGCGGGGCGCGCCTGTCGCCGCAAGGCACACCGGTCGAATGGACGGTAGAAGAAAGCTGGTTCTTCCGCCTATCCAAATATCAGGACCGACTACTCGAATTGCTGAACACACCCGGTTTTTTGGAACCGGAAAGCCGCCGCAACGAGATGATCGCATTCGTGTCGGGTGGCCTCAGGGATTTGTCGGTCAGCCGGACAAGCTTCGACTGGGGCGTTCCCGTGCCCGGAAGCGACGGGCACGTGATGTATGTGTGGGTCGATGCGCTGACCAATTATCTCACAGGGCTCGGCTATCCCGAAAACACTCCCGAATTCAGTAAATTCTGGCCCGCAAACCTGCATCTGGTCGGGAAGGATATCGTCCGCTTCCATACCGTTTACTGGCCCGCATTCCTGATGAGCGCGAACCTGCCGCTGCCGCAGAAGGTCTTCGGTCACGGCTTCATCCTCAATCGAGGGCAGAAGGAATCGAAGTCGCTTGGCAACGTCACCGATCCTATGGAACTGGCCGAAAGGTTCGGGGTCGACAATCTGCGCTACTTCCTTATGCGTGAAGTCGCCTTCGGGCAGGACGGGAGCTATTCGCCCGAAGCCATCGTCAACCGATGTAACGCGGAACTCGCCAACAGCTTTGGGAATCTCGTGCAGCGCAGCCTGTCGATGATCGCCAAGAACATGGATGGTGCGATCGAACGGTACACCCCGAACGGTGAAGATAAGGCGCTGCTTTCCAAGGTCCAGGATGCGTGCAGAACGGCTCTGCCGCGCGAGTTCGAGGGACTGGCATTCAGTCAGGGGATAGAGGTGTGGATGCAGGCAGTCTGGGCTTGCAACCAGTATGTCGACGAGCAGGCGCCATGGGCTCTGCGCAAAACCGACCCGGAGCGGATGAAGGCGGTCTTGCTGACACTCTATATCGCCATTCGGGATCTGGCGTTGGCGATCAGGCCGGTGGTCCCGGTCAAGGCCGATGCGGTGCTCGATATGCTCGGCGTAGCGACCGACAAGCGAAGCTATCGCGATTTGGCGGATGAGAGCTGGTTCGACCAGCTCGCCGACGCTGGTCATCGTATATCGCCGCCGACGCCTGTGTTTCCGCGCCTCGAGCTTCCGGAAGCGGAGGCCGCGTAATGCTGGTCGATAGCCACTGCCACTTGGAATATGAGGGGTTGGTCGAAGATCAGGTGGCTGTGCTCGACCGTGCGAGAAAAGCCGGTGTTGGCGCTTTCCTCAATATCTCGACAAAGCGTAGCGAATGGCAAAACGTGGTCGCCACCGCTGAGCGTGAGGACGATGTGTTCGCCAGCGTCGGCATTCATCCGCATTGCGCAGACGATCACCAGGACATGACCTGCGACGAATTGATCGCTGCTGCCGACCATCCAAAAGTTGTTGGATTGGGCGAGACCGGTCTCGATTATTATTACGAAAAGTCCGACAGGGAGGCCCAGAAATCCCTGTTCCGCAAGCATATTGAAGTGTCGCGCCAGACCCGCCTGCCAGTCATCATCCATACGCGTGATGCAGAGCACGATACGGCGGCAATCCTTGCTGAGGAAATGGGGAAGGGGGCGTTTCCTGCCCTGATCCACTGCTTCACCGCTTCGGCGGATTTCGGCTTGAAGATGCTCTCGCTGGGTCTGACAATCTCGATTTCAGGTATCGTAACCTTCAAGAATGCGAAGGAATTGCAGACCTTTGCGGCAACCATCCCGGAAGATCGCTTGCTTGTCGAGACCGACAGCCCGTTTTTGGCACCCGTTCCCCACCGCGGCCGCACATGCGAACCCGGATTTGTCAGGGATACAGCTTCGTTTCTCTCCGATTTGCGCGGGGAAAGCGTGGAGCAGCTGGCAGAAGGGACAACGCGCAATTTCTATCGGCTGTTCAACAAGGCCATGCCAAAGGCGGGATTGGCGACCCGCTCATGAAAATGCTGATGTTGGGTTCCGGAACCTCCACCGGCGTCCCGCGGGTGGGGAATGATTGGGGTGCCTGCGATCCCGAAGAACCACGCAATCGCCGGACGCGGGTATCTGTGCTGATTTCCAACGACGCAGGCCAGAGGATCCTCATCGACACGTCGACCGACTTGCGCCAGCAATTGCTCGCGCATCGCGTCGACCATCTCGACGCAGTGTTATGGACCCACGATCACGCCGACCACTGTCATGGGATCGATGATCTCCGGGTGCTGCGCTACGGACGCAGCAATCCATTACCCGGATTTGCCAACACATATACGGTGTCGCAGCTAAAACGCCGATTCGATTATATTTTCGATGGTCAGCATGGCTATCCGTCGATCGTCGATATCAAACCATTAGGCCAAACGCCGCTGATTGCCGGTTTTGCGGTCGAAGCAGTCGATATGCCACATGGCCCGGCAAGGAGCACGGGATACCGACTGGAGGCAGACGGTGCGACAATTGTCTATGCCACCGATTTCAGCGAAATCACTAGCGAGATGATTGCCTGCTTCGACGGCGCCGATATCCTCATATGTGACTGCCTCCGGCGAAAACCGCACCCGACGCATGCACATCTCGACATGGCGCTCGAATTGGCGGAACGAACGCAAGCTGCTCGTCTGGTCCTGACACATCTCGACAAGAGCATGGATTATCGTAGCCTGTGCCAGGAAGTGCCGGAACACGTCACGGTCGGGTTCGACGGGTTGGAGATCACCGCATGAATGAATTTGCGATCGTCAGAATTATCTCGCTCGTCGGGTTCCTCGTATTGGCGATGAGCGCTTTGAACGCACGCCGGATTGGACTGCGTAAAGGTGCCACGATGGCGCTGGCTTGGGCGGCCATTTTCGTCCTCGTGGCGCTTGTGATAACTGCGATCGACCACTGACGCTCATCTCCGACATTTAACATAATATATATTATCATTCCAGTATTGCGCTAACACATGTCCGAAGCTGCAGACAAAATCCTTCGCCTCCTCTCGATAATGGCGCGACTGCGGGCCCCCGATCGGGGTTGCGAATGGGATCTCGCGCAGGATTTTGAGACGATTGCGCCATATACGATAGAAGAAGCGTATGAGGTCGCCGACGCTATTGAGCGCGGTGACATGGATGATTTACGCGAGGAACTTGGCGATTTGCTGTTTCAGGTCGTGTTCCATTCCCGCATGGCTCAGGAAGCCGGACATTTCGATTTTGCCGATGTTGCACAGTCAATTTCCGCCAAGATGGAGGATCGCCACCCTCATATCTTCGGCGATCAAGATGGCGTTATGAGTGACCATCGGTGGGAAAATATCAAGCAAACCGAGCGTTTAGCCAAGGGCGCTTCAAGTTCGATGGACGGCGTCGCACGCGCCTTGCCGGCATTGCTCCGGGCTCAAAAACTCCAGAAGCGTGCAGCGAGAGATGGGTTTGACTGGCCCGATAAAGCCGGACCTGAAGCAAAAATCCTCGAGGAGATGGAGGAGCTTGCCGAGGCGTCTGACGAGACAGTCGAGGAAGAGGCTGGTGATCTGCTGTTCGCGGCGGTCAATCTCGTCCGAGCATACGGACTCGATGCCGAGCAAGCCTTGCGCAAGGCAAACGACAAGTTTGAACGCCGATATCGTGCGATGGAGGATCTTGCACAAGGCAGCTTCGCCAAGCTTGAATTGGATGACCAGGGCGCGCTGTGGGAAGCGGTCAAGGCAAAAGGTCACTTCGATGCTTCGTAGAGTTTGCGCCAAACGAGCGCATCTTCCTGCGATTGACGCCTGATTGTTGGCACGACGATCTTCGCTGCAGGATCGAGGTCAACTCCAATGTAGCCAGCGACCGCGAGGATTGCCTTTTCGGGATCAGCAATCAGATCTTCATACCACAATACCAACGGCTCGATATGCAGATCCTGCGACATCCGGTCCCAGGCAGCCTCCTGGCTCTTCAAGATTGCTCCAGCTCGCTCGATCGCCTGGAAGGAATACTCGGCATTCACCCCCTGCCCTAGCTCCTCCTGTTCCCGCCTCCAGCGGCCACTCATCATCGCGCGCGCATAGGAGATTGCATGGGCGGCTGTGTCACGTCGTTTCAGCTGGACAACTCGCGCCTTTCCACCGCCGGGAAGCAAGAATCGCATTACTTTGTTCAGAAGTGTGGGGTTGGATTTTCCCAGTTCCTCGAACTGCGCTGGAAACCCCTTCACGCCGAACACACCATTGGGTGACGTGCGATAGCGCAGCAGATGCGTCCAGAGTTCGTCCTGAAGAGCGGGCGTTGAAATCTTCCCCTGCGGACCTTGCTGCTCGTAATTGAAATATTCAAGCGGAGAGCCCAGCACACCGGTTTCCCAAAGCAGGTGCGCCAACAGCGAACTGCCGGTTCGTGGAACACTCGCCAACAAATAAGGACGCCAAAAATTTCCAGTAAAAACCGGAAAGTCGAAGCGCCTTTCGTGACCGGTGGTTAAACTTTCGGACATCAACCTATCGCGCAGCGGGCTGCAGTCAGGTTAAGCATCTGCATTCGAGGTCAGAGCATTGAAGCGGTTGTAATCCTTGGGTGTCATCCGCACGGTAAGGGAGTTTTGCATTTCCCCGGCACCCGAAAGCTCTTCCGACAGCACCTGACCGTGCTGGTGCAGCCATGCCAGCCGCCTGCCGTCGTCTATCGGAATCTGAATGCGATATTCCCTGGCATCCTGCGTCAGCAGGACGTCCATACGCTCGATAAGATCGTCGAGCCCAAAACTGGTACGCGCTGAGATCGGCACAATGGCTGAGGTGTCTGATTGGAGATCAAGCAAGTCCATCCGCTGATCAGGCTCGATCAAATCCCACTTGTTCCATGCTTCCAGGATCGGGATGGTAGTGCCGTCCCCTTCTCCACCCACAATCCCCATATCGGCAAGGACATTGAGCACTTGCTGCTTCTGCGCAGCTGCGTCGGGGTTCGCCATATCACGAACGTGGACGATGAGATTGGCGGCCGTCACCTCTTCGAGTGTAGCCCTGAAGGCGGCGACGAGCTGGGTCGGCAGGTCTGAAATGAAACCAACCGTATCGGACAGGATCGCCTTTTCCACGCCGGGCAGTGCAATTGCACGCATTGTCGGATCGAGCGTGGCGAATAGCAAATCCTGCGCCACGACATCGGACCCGGTCAAGGCATTGAACAGCGTTGATTTTCCCGCATTGGTGTACCCCACCAATGCTATAACTGGCCATGGCGCACGTTCGCGCCGCTCGCGATGCAGACCGCGTGTCTTGCGAACCTGTTCGAGCTCCCTGCGCAGACGCCCCATCCGCTGGCGGATCATGCGCCGATCGGCTTCGATCTGCGTTTCCCCCGGCCCTCCGAGGAAACCGAAACCACCACGCTGGCGCTCAAGGTGGGTCCATGACCGCACAAGTCGACTTTGCTGGTAGTCGAGGTGGGCCAACTCGACTTGGAGGCGCCCCTCGGCCGTCACCGCTCGTTCTCCGAAGATCTCGAGGATCAGGCCAGTCCGGTCGATGACCTTGCGTTTGACGCGGTCTTCGAGATTGCGTTGCTGAATCGCGCTCAGCGCACCGTCCACGACGACAAGATCGATCGCATCCTGCTCACATGCCACACCGATGTTCTCAACCTGTCCGGATCCGAACAAGGTGTTGGGACGCACATCGCGTACCGGCACGATAGACGATGCGGCGATCTCCAGACCAATCGCCAGCGCGAGACCTTGCGCTTCTGCAAGCCTAGCTTCGGCATCAAGATCGTAAGCCTGACCGCGAATATCCGGGCAAACTACGAGCGCGCGCGCACCGCGCGTTACCTCGCCAATATCGTCATCACCGAAATTCAGTTGTCGTCGCCTTCCCAATCATCACTCAAATCCACTGCAGTGGCTGGCTGAATGGTCGAGACAGCATGCTTGTAGGCGAGTTGTACATAACCGTCGCGCTCGAGCAGCATGCAGAACAGGTCATAAGCTGCGATCTTGCCCTGCAGCATCACGCCATTAACCAGGAACATCGTAACCTGCGCCTCAGCCTCGCTCACCCGGCTCAGGAACACGTCCTGCAACAAGCGCTGCTTGTTCGTCTGCGCTTGGCTCGAAAACTGGGCGGCATCGATAGGAATGCCGGGCATGATCGTTGAAATGGCGTGTTTGTAGACGAGCTGCGATTGGCCGTCCCGCCGTAGCAGGATCGAGAAATTGTCAAACCAGGTGACAATACCCTGAAGCTTGACCCCCTTGACAAGGAACATCGTCACAGGAGCCTTGTTCTTGCGCAGCAGGTTGAGAAACGCGTCCTGCAAGCTCGCCTGCTTGGACGACACAGCAACCTTGCTCTGCTTGGGAGATTTGGATTCTTCCTTGGGAGCCTCCTCGCTCGACGCGGGTTTCACTCTGACGGATAGTGTTTTTCCACCGGACATTTGTGCACTGCCTTCCCGTTGTTGGTGCCCTATCCCGCAGGAAGGGGCACGATCTGGAGAACCAATGGCACGCAGGCCAGCGAATCTCCGCATTCTCACCAATTATGGCGATCTCTGCTTCGTTCGCCAACGGTCTTTACCCTATCACGTTCCACAGCTGCAGTTTCAGCTTCAGAGAGATCAGGAGCTTTTGTCGGTTTCCTTACGATCCACCATGCCGAGCAGTTTCAGTTTGCGGTGCAGTGCAGAGCGTTCCATCCCGATAAACGTCGCGGTTTTCGAGATATTGCCGGAAAATCGACGGATCTGAACGGTGAGATACTCTCGTTCGAAATTCTCGCGCGCTTCACGCAAGGGCGCCCCCATCAAGGAAGTCAGAGCACCGCCGTTTCCGCCCTTCCCTTCCACTATCTCACCTCCGAGCATGTCAGGCTCAATCACGTCTAGCTTGTCGCGCGGCGTCAGGATGACTGCCCGCTCAACCACATTGCGCAACTGGCGGACGTTTCCGGGCCAGTCATAAGCCTGCAGCGCGGCAATCGCCTCGTCGCTCACCTGAGGCGGTTTCAACCCCTGTTCGGCTGCGTGTCGCGCGAAGAAGTGTTCGGTCAGCGGTGGGATATCTTCTCGCCGCTCAGCCAAAGACGGGATCGAAACCGGGACGACATTGAGACGGTAGAACAGATCCTCACGGAAGTTCTTCTCCTCCATTTCCTTGTTGAGATCGCGCGCGCTCGATGAAACCACACGAACGTCAACGGCAATCTGGCGGGTTCCACCCATCCGCACGAAGCTCTGTTCAGTCAGTACCCGCAGGATTCGCGCTTGCGTGGAAAGAGGCATATCCGCCACTTCATCGAGATAGAGCGTTCCGCCGTCGGCAAGTTCGAGCAGGCCTGCACGTACCAGCTTGCCGTCCTGCTCCTCGCCAAACAGTTCCTGTTCGAAGCGTTCGGGCGTGATCCGGGCAGAATTGACGATAACAAAGGGCTTGTCAGCTCTTGGACTCCACGCGTGAAGAAGCCGCGCAGCCACTTCCTTTCCAGCCCCCGCAGGCCCGGAAATGAGCACTCTACTGCCTGTGCCTGCCACGCGCTTCAGGGTCGCACGCACCGCATTGATCGCTGCACTGTTGCCGGTAAACTCGTCCCCGATCGGGGTTTCGGTCCTAAGCTGAGTGTTCTCCCGGCGCAAACGCTCGGTTTCAGTAGCCCGCGCGACGAGATGAAGTAGCTTTTCCGCTTCGAACGGCTTTTCGATAAAGTCGACGGCCCCGCGGCTTACCGCAGAAACGGCAGTGTCGATATTTCCATGTCCGGAAAAGATGATGACCGGCAGATCTGGTTCACGCGACTTGATTTCGTCTAGCACTTCTAGCCCGTCCATTGGACTTCCGTGCAGCCATACGTCGAGCAGCACCAGGCTCGGGCGTTTACGGTCGATTTCATCTAGCGCCGAAGAACTGTCGCCGGCGGTCCGGCATTCATAACCGTCGTCGCTCAATACCCCGGCAACGAGCTCGCGAATGTCTCGCTCGTCGTCGACGACCAGGATTTCCAATGCCATAACTACTTATTCCTCATCCGGTCTGCCTGACTGTCCCCTCTTTCCCCCTGCGATTGCGGCAAGCGGGAGAAACGCAACACGACCCGCGTGCCACCTTCCTCGCGCGCCATGAAGATCATGTCCCCACCATGCTCTTCGACGATTTTGTTGACGATCGCGAGGCCCAGCCCGGTGCCCTTTTCCCGCGTCGTCATATAGGGTTCGACAATCCGCTCGCGATCCTGCGGCAGGCCGATCCCATTGTCTTCCACCGTAACGACCACATTGCTCTCATCGGACGCCAGTGAGACACTGATCCGCCCTCGATAGTCGGCAGGCGCGTCGCGTGATTGCGCATCGATCGCTTCGGCGGCGTTCTTGAGAACATTGGTCATGGCCTGACCGAACTGGTGGCGATCACACTCCACCGCCACCGGTCCTGCCGGTGCGTCGGTCAGACGATAATCGATCTCTGGATGGGCAACTTCCTGCAGGAACAGCGACTGGCGCAACAGGTCGAGAGCGTCCTCTGGCCGGAAAACAGGTTTCGGCAGCCGGGCAAAAGATGAAAATTCATCGACCATCTTGCGCAGATCACCAACCTGCCGCACGATCGTGTTGGTGAGTTCGTCGAACAGTTCGCCATCCTGTTCAATCTGTTTGCGATAGCGCCGCTTGAGCCGCTCGGTCGCAAGCTGAATGGGCGTCAGTGGATTCTTTATCTCATGGGCGATGCGTCGAGCAACATCGGACCAGGCAGCCTGTCGCTGATCGAGCAACTGGCGGGTAATATCCTCGAACGTTATGACATGGCCTTCACGCTCGCGAGCGATCTTGACCGCAAGCGTCAGCAGTTCACCACCCTTGGCATAGCTGACCACCCCTTGCGGTAGATCGGCTGCAGCCATGGCCGCGATCTGGGGAGCCAGATCGTCGATATGAAGGGCCTTCACATCGTCGCGGGGGCCGGTAAGCAACAAAGCTTGCGCCGGTGCATTCATAAGTTGAATGCGCCCATCTCTGTCTATCGACAACACACCCGCACTCACCGACTCAAGGACTGCCTCGATGAAGCTGCGGCGTTCCTCGATCTGTCGGTTGGCCGTCATCAAGGCATCGGTTTGCTTCTCGAGCTGCGCGGTCATGCGATTGAATGCCCGGTTGAGCAGGCCGATCTCGTCACCGCCGGTGCGACCCTCGATCCGCAATGAGAAATTGCCAGCCCCGACCTTGCGCGCCGCGAGGACAAGATCGGTCAGCGGCTCAACCTGACGATCGGCAAGTCGCAAGGCGAACCACACCGCCAGGCCGACCAGTGCCAGGCTTACGAAGTAAAGCGCCAGATTGAAGCGCAATTGCTGCGCCCTCGCCTTGCTGGTGAGCAAGGCATAACCAGATGTGATCGACTTGGCCGCTTGCCAGCTCTTGAAAGACGGCGCGGTCGAGCCGCGGGCGTTGTAAAGATAGATACCGCTGTCCGCATCGATCGGCGCGACTGCCTCGATCCGTTCAGGTGTCGCGCGCTCCACCACCAATTGCCCGTTTTGCAAGGCCGGCAATGCCTGCTGGACGAATTTCGCCGGATCATTGTCCGCGCTCAGACCATAGGTGAAGGCGGTGCGGAACGAACCGTCGGGCTGCTCCTGCAGAATGGCGCTTTCGGTAATATCGCGCGGCTCGGCCTGATAGCGATAGAGTGACGGCCAGTTCGGACTCATCAGGGTAAAGCGTGCCAGGTAATATCGTAAGTCGCTGGCCATCGAAGTCGTCTGGCTGCCGACATCGACCTGATTTTGTTCGTAATAACTTTCCGCCAGCTTGTTGGCATTCGCCATCAGCCCGCGCGAGTTGTCGGAAAACCAGAAATCGACGCCCGATTGGAACAGAAATGCTGCAAATCCCGCGACCAGCAATGTTGGTACCGCTGCGATGAGCGAGAACAGGAAAACCAGCCGGACATGCAGGCGTGCCGTGCTCCCCGCTGCGCGGCGCAGGGCAATTCTGCGACCCCACAGCACCAGCAAGGTGATGGAGGGAATCAGCGAGCCGATCAGCAAGCTGGCTACCTGCCTTGACGGAAGAGGTTGTGTGCCTTTCGGCGCACTCGCGAAAACCGCATAAACGCTAACCACCATCACCGCGAGCATCGCCACGCAGGCAATCGCAATCCACCGTGCAAGATTGGACCTCCTGGCAATGGCCGAAAGTCTGCGAATCCAGCGCGGTGAGGGCTTGGTAGCGGGACGGGGGGAGGAATTCATCGTTGCCTGATTACAACGCCGCTGTTGCCGAGATGCAAGGGCAAATGCGACGAAATGCATTTAAGTTCGTTTGGAGAAGCTGCTTGCATCAATATCCAGGTCCAAAATGCGCTTGCGAAGTGTGTTCCGATTGATTCCGAGCAACCGCGCGGCGGCCAATTGGTTGCCGCCGGATTGCGCCAGCGCATATTCGAACAAAGGCAGTTCGAACGCCGCCACGGCGCTATGATAGACCGTTCCCGCAGTTGGCCGATTCTCCTCGAGCCATTGCATCAGCGATCGTCCAAAACCTGAGCCAGAATCATCTGTGACATCCGCTGCAGGTTGGGATGTATCGACTTCTCTTACCGCCGTCACATCGATCGTATCGTCGCGCGCCATGAGCGCCAGACGAAACACGACATTGCGCAATTCGCGCACATTCCCGCGCCACGGCCGCTTTGCCAGTTCTTCGACCGCACCCTCGTCGATCGACCGACGCGGCAGCCCCTCCGCCTCGGCCTGTGCCAGAAAATGGCGAGCCAGCGGACCGATATCCTCAAGCCGCTCGCTCAAAGGTGGCAATCGGATCGGCACGACATTGAGGCGATAGAACAGATCTTCGCGAAACGTCCCTGCGGCGATCATCGGCTCGAGCGCGCGATTGGTCGCCGCAATGATCCGGACATCGACTGCGATCTCCTGCCGGCCACCTACGCGTCGAATGCGGCTTGATTGAAGGGCACGTAGCAACCGGGTCTGCGCCTCAGGCGGCATGTCGCCAATTTCATCGAGAAACAATGTCCCACCATGGGCCTGTTCGAACTTGCCGATAACCTGCCCGACCGCACCGGTGAACGCGCCCTTCTCATGCCCGAACAGCTCGCTTTCGAGCAGATCGCGAGGAATAGCAGCCGCATTGACCGCAACTAACGGTCCTTTGCTGCGCTTTCCGAGATGATGAATGGCCTCGGCGACGAGTTCCTTACCAGTCCCGGATTCGCCCGTCACCAGCACACTCAGATCGTTGCGCAACATGCGGGTGATCATGCGGTAAACCCCCTGCATGGCAGGGCTGCGCCCAATGAATGGGAGGCTTTGTGAAGCCGGTTCCGGCTCCTGCGCGTCAGTTCTTCGACGCGATACGGCTTGTCCGACGGCGCGGACAAGTTCGTCAAGATCGAAGGGCTTGGGAAAATATTCGAAAGCGTCGCTGTCGCTCGCGCGAATCGCGGTATCGAGGGTGTTCTGCGCTGAAAGGACGATGATCGGCATATCGGGAGCACGCTCGCGTACGCTCGCGATGTCCGATAAACCGTCGCCATCGGCTAAAACAACGTCGGTCAGCAAGACGTCAAAGGACTGCTCGGCCAGCAAGACGTTCCGCTGCGCCAATTCGCCGCAAGCGGTGACCTCGTAGCCTTCCTCCCGCAAAGCTTCGCCAATTACAGTGGCGATTGCCGGATCATCCTCCACCAGCAATACTGCAGCTGCCATCGCGTTACTCCCCTCCACCGGCTACCGCCAGATTGATGCGGAATGTTGTCAACCCGGCGCGTTCGTCCCGTTCATGAATGATTCTTCCGCCCATATCGCGCACGAGTTTGCGCACAAGCGCGAGCCCCAGACCTTGCCCCTGCCGTTTGGTGGTTACGAATGGTTCGAACACGTGGTCACGCAAATCCGCGTCGATTCCCGGACCAGAATCGATCACACATATCTCAATCGGCAATCGAACCGCCTTGCCGAAACGGATCGCGTTGAAAATCAGCCCACTTGCAAATCGTGTCCGCACGACGATCGCCGAATTGTCCTGCCCCGCAGTGGCATCCCACGCGTTTGCGAGAAGGTTGATAAGCACCTGTTCGAGCGCATCTGGATCGGCAAGAACATTTGGTAAGGACGGATCGAATTCCTCCAGCATTTCGACTTCGCCGCCCCGCCCTGCCCTTACGCTAGTCATGGCGTTGCGGATGGATTCGTGCAGGTTGCAGGGTACGACGAAAACGTCAGAACTACTTCCCAGCCGCTGCATCCGGTCGATCAGGCCGGCGATGCGATCCACTTCGGTAGCGATAAGCTTTGCCAAGGGGCGATGCTTCATTTCGATCCGCCGGGAAAGCAGCTGGCTGGCTCCACGGATCGCAGAGAGTGGATTCTTGATTTCATGCGCCAGCACGCTCGGCGCGCGCAATTCGATCCGCTCATCCTCCTCACCCGTTTCACTGGGTGCTTCGGACAAAGTGACGACCCGCCATCCGGAGTGATTTGGCAAAGGGGAGCTGGTGAGATTGACGCGCCTTTCGATACCGCCGGCGCGAACGCCGATCCCGCGCGCGATCAGCCGCGCCTCACCGCGAAAAACACTATCGACAACGCGCTTTTCCTGAATAATCATAAAATCTTGCAAAGGCTTACCCGCGAGGCGTCGCGCGCTTCGTCCAAGCATGATTTCGGCCGCGGGATTAGCGGTGCGGACACAATCGCTTTCATCTATCACGATTACAGCAAAGATCAGCGCGGCGATCAGGCTATCGGCGGATGGCGATCCGCCATGTTCGGTCATGCCGCGTGCCGCAACAGAAATGGTTCATAGAACCGATCAATTTCTCCAAGGACAGCAATCGGATCATCTATAAAGTTCACATAATTTCTGAACTCTGCCGATCCCGCCAGACCTTTTGTGTACCAGCCAAGATGCTTGCGAGCGATCTTCACTGCGACTTGCGTGCCGTAATGGTCCAGCATCATGCGATAATGCTCCACGAGCACGGCGTATTTCTCGTTGATCGCCGGATCGAGACGAAACTCGCCGGTCCGCCACCAGTGCATTACCTGGCCGAGCAGCCACGGTTTGCCATAGGCGCCGCGTCCGATCATGATCCCATCGGCACCGGAGTGTTCGAGCGCGGTGGCGGCGTCCTCGATCGAGCAGATGTCGCCATTGGCAATCACTGGAATGCCCACCGCGTCCTTTACCTTGCGGATGAAGCGCCAGTCGGCCTCGCCCTTGTACATCTGGTTGCGCGTGCGACCGTGGACTGTGATCATCTGGACGCCCAGATCTTCGGCAATATGGGATAGCTCGGGCGCGTTCAGGCTTGCGTGGTCCCAACCCATGCGCATCTTGACGGTCACCGGCACCTTCACCGCTTTTACGGTCGCTTCCATCAGTCGAGTGGCCAGCGGCACTTCGCGCATCAGGGCGGATCCGGCCAGTTGGCCGACGACCTTGCGCACCGGGCAGCCGAAATTGATGTCGATGATCTCCGCGCCATTGCCCTCCGCCAGCTTTGCAGCTTCGGCCATGGAGGCCGGATCGCAGCCGACGAGCTGCATCGACACCGGCTCTTCGATCGGGTCCCAAGCGGCTTTCTGGACGCTCTGACGGGTTTCGCGAATGGCCGCTTCGCTGGCGATCATCTCCGTGACGTTGAGACCCGAGCCATAACGCCGCACCAGCTTGCGAAAAGGCAGGTCGGTCACACCGGTCATCGGCGCAAGGATGACCGGCGTATCGATCGAAAGCGGACCAACGCGTAGCGGCTTGACCGCGGGAGGCGTGGGGATTGGGTTCATAACACAGATGCTGCCTAAAATTTGGGCAGCCTTTAGTGCATTGCAGCAGGATCGGCAAGCCGCTAGCCCCCTGCGCAATGGCGATGACCCACGATCAGACACGGCCCGGTTTTGCCGCTGTAGTCGTTGCAGCCGGTACAGGCGAACGCGCGGCGCAGGGACTACCGAAACAATTCGCCCAGCACCGCGGAAAACCCGTGGTGCGCCATTCCGTCGAACGAATGCTTCGCTTCGGAGCAGATCCCGTCGTGGTGGCCATCCCAAAGGACGAGCAGGAACGGGCTGAGCAGGCTCTCGCCGGGCTGCCGGTGCAATACGTGTTCGGAGGCGCCACAAGACAGCTATCTGTACGCGCTGCGCTCGAGGCGCTGGTATCTTCGAACCCCCAAATGGTCCTGATCCATGACGCAGCCCGCCCAGATCTGCAGGGAGAGGTCGTTTCCCGGCTCCTCGCAGCGCTCGAAAGGACCCGCGGCGCGATCCCGGTGCTGCCCGTGGTCGATAGCATTGTGCGGGCATTGGGCCAGACGATGGAAAGCACGGCCAGGCGTGAAGAACTGCACCGCGTGCAGACGCCTCAGGCGTTCCGGTTCGCGGATATATTGTCGGCACATTGCGACTGGTCAGGCGAGCCAGACGCTGGCGACGATGCGCAAGTCCTCCATGCTGCAGGCGGGACCGTCGCGCTCGTGGCTGGCGACCCACGCCTCGCCAAACTGACTTTTGCGGAGGATTTCGTGACCGATCAACCCGCCATACGTGTTGGACAGGGTTTCGACGTGCACCGGCTCGTCCGGGGCGAGGAATTGTGGCTGGGGGGAATTCAGCTCGACAGCGAGATGGGCCTTGCCGGACACAGCGATGCCGATGTGGCGCTCCACGCGCTGGTCGATGCGATGCTCGGGGCCTTGGGCGCAGGTGATATCGGTAGCCATTTCCCGCCCAGCGACCCGCAATGGAAGGGCGCGGCCTCGTCGAAGTTCGTGCAATATGCCGCTGAACTTGTGCAGCAATCCGGCTATACCCTCGCCCATGCCGACCTCACGATCATATGTGAGGCGCCAAAAATCGGCCCGCATCGAGAATCCATGCGCGCGAGAATCGCGGAACTGCTTGGCATCGAAATCGCTAGGATCAGTGTGAAGGCAACGACAACCGAAAAGCTTGGCTTCACGGGTCGCGGAGAGGGTATTGCTGCGCAAGCCGTTGCAACCCTCCAGCTATGCCGGAAGGAACAGCAATGACCCAATCATCACTACTGCCTACGGAGCTGACCGAGCTTGCGCAAAAGGTGATCGACGCCAATCGCGAGGCCGGTCGAACCATCGCGCTGGCAGAGAGTTGCACCGGCGGACTCGTGGCTGCCGCTTTGACCGAGATCGCCGGTTCGTCCAGCGTACTGGATCGATCCTACGTCACGTACTCGAACGAGGCCAAGATCGAAGCATTGGATGTTGCGAGCGATCTTATCGAGACTTTCGGCGCCGTTTCGGTCGCTTGCGCATGGGCGATGGCACAAGGGGCGCTGACGCATAGTAACGCCGATGTCTCAGTCGCCGTCAGCGGTATTGCCGGTCCCGGCGGCGGCAGCGAACTCAAGCCGGTGGGAACAGTGGTTTTTGCTCGCGCCATCCGTGACTCCGATGCGGAGCCGGACGGCGAAATGCGACATTTCGATGGGCCTGGCCGTTCGGAAATCCGTCTGCAGGCTGCGATGTGGGCGCTCGAATTGCTGCTACCCGATCACCCCGGCCCCACCTCTGCGGAACCGTAAAGTTCTTTGGCGCGATTTTCGAACGCTTCCACCATCTTGCGGAAGGCTCGATCGAAATACCGACCGGCCAGTGCTTCGAATACCGGATTGCGGAAGGTGAAATCGACGCAGAAATCGATCTCGCACCCTCCCTCCTGTACGGGCGTGAACGTCCAGCTGTTGTCGAGGTCCTTGAGTGGGCCATCGAGATAGTGGACGTGAATGCTCGAAGGCCGGTTCTTCACCACTTTAGAGGTGAACTTTTCGCGGATCGCCTTGAAGCCGACCAGCATGTCGGCAACCATTTCAGTTTCGCTGTTCGAACGTACGCGCGTTGCTACGACCCATGGGAGAAATTCTCCATAGCGACCGACATCGGCGACAAGATCGTACATTTGCTCGCAGCTGAACGGCAGCCTGCGAGTTTCCCGTATGCCGGGCATCAGCGCGCCGCCTCCACACTCCCCTTCGCAGCCTTGGATGCAAGCTTGGCTTCGCGTGCGGCGCGCATCTGGGCGAAATCGTCGCCCGCGTGATAGCTCGAACGCGTCAGGGGGCTCGATGCGACCTGCAAGAAGCCCTTTGCGCGCGCAATCGAACCATAGGCAGCAAAGGTCTTGGGGGTAACGAATTCCTCGACCGCAGTGTGCTTCGGCGTCGGCTGGAGATACTGACCCATCGTGATGAAATCGACGTCGGCACTGCGCATATCGTCCATCACCTGATGCACTTCCAGCCGTTGCTCGCCCAGCCCAAGCATGATGCCCGATTTGGTGAAGATCATCGGATCGTGGATCTTGACCTCTTCGAGCAAGCGCAGCGAAGCGTAATAGCGCGCGCCCGGACGGATCGTGGGATAGAGGCGCGGAACGGTTTCGAGGTTGTGATTGTAAACGTCCGGCCCGGCCTCACAGATCGCTTCGACGGCAGCGCGCATCTTGCCGCGGAAATCCGGAGTAAGGATCTCGATGGTCGTATCGGGTGTTTCGCGGCGAAGCGCCTGGATCACCTTTACGAACTGGCTCGCACCGCCATCGGGTAAATCGTCACGATCCACGCTGGTAATGACGATGTGTTCCAGCCCCATCTTGCCCGCAGCCACGGCGACGTTCTCCGGTTCCATCGGATCGACGATCCGCGGCATCCCCGTCTTGACGTTGCAGAAGGCACAGGCGCGGGTGCAAACATCGCCAAGGATCATCACCGTGGCGTGTTTCTTGGTCCAGCATTCGCCGATGTTCGGGCAGGCGGCTTCCTCGCACACGGTATTGAGATTGAGGTCGCGCATCAGCCGCCGAGTTTCGTGATACCCCTCGCTGACGGGCGCCTTTACCCGAATCCAGTCGGGCTTGCGCTGGCGTGCGGGGCGTTCCTCGGGGGGCTGCGGAGCGGACGAAAGATCATTCATGCGCGCCCATCTAGTCTTGGGGCTTGCAAGGCGCAATGGCGCGGTCCATTTGGCGCGCCATGAAAACCTATCAAGAGCTATTGGCTGGCTACGACCGCTTTCGTTCGGGCGACTGGAAAAAGCAGCATGATCGCTGGGAAGAACTGAAGGTTGGCCAATCGCCGCAGGTGATGATCATCGCCTGTTCCGACAGCCGCGTGGACCCGGCGCAGATTTTCGATGTCGATCCGGGCGAGATTTTCGTGGTGCGCAATGTGGCCGCCATGGTCCCGCCTTACGAGACCACACCCGGTCAGCACGGTGTTTCCGCCGCGCTCGAATTCGCGGTCGAGTTCCTGAAGGTTCGCCACGTCATGGTCATGGGCCATGGCATGTGCGGTGGCTGCAAGGCGGCACTCAGCAAATCGATGCACGGGGCTGCCCTCGGCGAAGGCGGTTTCATCGACAAATGGGTGAGCCTGCTCGATTCAGCACGGGATCCGATCGCTGCCGAATTCGGCACCGAAGGACGCGTCGCTGAACGTGCCATGGAACAGGCGGCCGTGAAGCTGAGCCTTTCCAACCTGCGTAGCTTTCCCAATGTCGCGGACAAGGAAGCCAAGGGTGAGCTGTTCCTGCACGGCTCGTTTTTCGCCATTTCCGACGGTGTCCTGCATTTGCTCGATCAGGATAGCGGAGAGTTTTCGCCCGCAAGCTAATCGTTGCAAGCTGGGCCGCCCTGCCCCATCTCATGGCGCATGAGTGATATAGAACAAAAGAACATCGCCCTGCTGATCGACGCCGACAATGCCAGCCATGCCGGGATCGACCCGGTGCTGACCGTTCTCGCCGAGCTTGGGCAAGTGAACATCCGACGCGCTTACGGCAACTGGCGCAAGACCAGCCTCAAGGGCTGGGCCGACAAGATCCACCGCTATGGTATCGAACCGCAGCAACAATTCGACCTGACGCGCGGCAAGAACGCCACCGATATGAAGATGACGATCGACGCGATGGACCTGCTCTATCGCGGACGCGTCCACGGGTTCGGCATTATGAGTTCGGACAGCGATTTCATGCCGCTCGCCATGCGCATCAGGCAGGATGGCGTGCCGGTTTATGGCTTCGGCAGCGCTAAGACTCCTGAAGCGTTCCGCGAAGCCTGCACGCGATTCATCGATGTCAGGGCTCTGATCGAGGGTGAACAGGAGGAAGCGCCGTCGAAGGAGGCACCTCGCGAGATCAGCGACGAATTGCTGCGGTTGCTCGTCGATGCCTACAACGCCAGCAAGCGCGACGAGAAAGGCTTTGCGATGCTTTCGGAAGTCGGCCAGCGCGCGGGCAACCGTTCGAGCTTCGATGCGCGCAATTATGGCTTCTCTCGCCTGATCGATCTGGTGGAGGCAATTCCGAATTTCGCGACCGAGCGCCGCGAAAACGGCCAGATCTACATCCGGCGATTGCGCTAGGGCACAAAAAAGGGCGCTGGCCTTGTCGGCCAGCGCCCTGCTCTACTCGATTTTCAATATCAGGAACTCGTTGCCGGAGCCGTAGCGGCGCTTCCTGGCGCAGCGCCCTTCTGAGCCGCATAGAGCGACCAGAGTTTGGCGATATTGGCCCACTTTCCGGTCGTCTTGGCAAAGGTCGCTTCAGCTTCGGCTGTTTTACCCTGCTCGGTCTGCGCGATACCAAGGCGCGTCGTTGCAAGTCCGGTATCGACGCCCGGCATGCCCAATGCTTTCTTGTAGAGAGCTTCGGCTTCGCCAAAGCGCTTGTAGTCGAGATAGGCGTCAGCCACCGTCATTACAGTCGTCAGCTTAGCATTGGGCGCCTCGGCGTCCTTGGCGATGGCCGCAAGATCCTTCTTGTCCGCCTGAATCCGCTGTTGAGCGGTCGTGCGCGACGTAGCCACAAAACTATCGGTGTTGCTTAGCTTGCCGGAGGCAACGCCTGCATCAATGGCTGCCAGAACATTGTTGGGCTGCTTGCGCGGATCACCGTCCTGGATGAACTCCTTGTACATATTGGCAGTGCGCATCCCATCGACCTTCAGCGCGAGGCGCAGCAGGTCATAAACCTGACTTTCACTGTAGTCCGCGCCGTTGAGGTTGATTGCAATCGCATCACCCCAACTGTCGGCGGTCGGATTGGTCTCGGCATAGAGATATGCCATCTGCGATGCCTGATCGTACAGCTTGTTGTTGTAAGCCATGGCCAGACCGCGCTTAAGCATGTCGGCAGGCACCGGCTGATTGGAAGCTTTAAGCTTGGCAGCCGCATCCTCGATGTATTTGACACCGCCCTGGATGTCTTTCTGCTGGAAGTATGTCTCGGCGATCAATCCCTGCGGATCGTCCTTGTTATATCCCAGATCGACGGCCTTTTGCAGGTAATCGCGCGCTTTGGCGTAATCCTTTGCCTGGAACGCCAACTGACCCGCTGCAGCATTGAGTGCGGGAACCTTATCAGCCGGAAGCTTGCCACTCTGCAGCATCATTTCGACGCCTTGAAGGGTGAGGGCCTGATCTTTGGTCTTCTGTCCGATCTGGACCAGCGTATTGCCCGCCGCCATGCGATCGTCATCGGTCTTGACTGCTGCGGTCAAAGTAGGCACCGCCGCCTTCAGGGCAGCCTCGTCAGGAGTTTCTGCCTTCAACAGCGGCTCGATCGGCTTGTAAGCTGCTACGAATTCTTTCGAATAATTGGCCTTCGCGGCCTGCTTTTCTTCCTTAGCAGCCGCCGGGGTCGCTATTGCAGTGGCCGCTACAGCGCCGCCGGCAATCAATGCGAAAGCCGATGCCACCTTGGTGAAAGAGCGGTTGCTGCGTTGTTGGCGAAAAATCGTCATCGTCATCTTCTCCCTTTGTGTGGGGGTGAAATTGCAGGTGCATTGTTCAAAATGGGGTTTGAAACTCGCGGTTGCGGCAGATGCCCCTAATTCGTCCGCATTGCAAATCATGGTGACAGTTCGGCCGTTAACCGCTTTTGAATGGGCAACGGTCCGACCGTTAAGCTGAATGTTAAGGCGACAAGGCGCGCCCGGCAAATGTGGAAAAAGCAGCCCGGAAGGGCTTTCTCGTCCCTCTTCAGGTGGCAATCCCCCTCCCGATAGCCTAGGCTCAGACGGTTTCCCGAGGGCCGAGGCCCGCCAACGATAAAAGCCTAGAAAATTGAACGACGAAACCGAACTGATGGACCCGCCGGCACCCGGCGGTAGCGAATATACCCGCATCGACATCGTCGATGAGATGAAGACCAGCTATCTCGATTACGCGATGAGCGTGATCGTCAGCCGCGCGCTTCCCGATGTGCGTGACGGATTGAAGCCGGTTCATCGCCGCATTCTCTTCGCCAGCCAGGAAGGCGGCTTTGTCGCCGGGCGCCCCTATCGCAAGAGTGCCAAGATCGTCGGCGACGTGATGGGCAACTACCATCCGCACGGTGACTCTGCGATTTACGATGCACTCGCCCGTATGACGCAGGACTGGTCGATGCGCGTGCCGCTGGTCGATGGCCAGGGGAACTTCGGCTCGATGGACCCCGATCCGCCGGCATCGATGCGCTATACCGAGGCGCGGCTGGCGCGGGTTGCCAATTCGCTGCTGGACGATCTTGACAAGGACACCGTCGATTTTGCCGATAACTATGACGGATCGCGCCGCGAACCGACGGTGCTTCCGGCACGCTTTCCCAATCTGCTCGTCAACGGCGCAGGCGGCATCGCAGTCGGCATGGCGACCAATATCCCGCCGCACAACCTTGGTGAAGTGATCGACGGCTGCCTCGCCTTTATCGAGAACCCGGCTATTACGTCGGAAGAACTGTTCGCAATTATCCCCGGTCCGGACTTTCCGACCGCGCCACTGATCCTTGGCCAATCCGGCGCGCGCAACGCTTATACCACCGGGCGCGGGTCGATCCTCCAGCGGGCGCGTCACACTATCGAGGAAACCCGCGGTGACCGGCGCTCGATCGTGCTCACCAGCATCCCCTATCAAGTCGGCAAGTCGGGTCTGGTGGAGAAGATCGCCGAGGCCGCCAAGGACAAGCGGATCGAGGGGGTCTCCGACATCCGCGACGAAAGCTCGCGCGAAGGAATGCGCGTGGTCGTCGACCTGAAGCGCGATGCCACGCCGGAAGTGGTGCTGAACCAGATCTGGCGGCACACCCCGGCGCAAGCGAGCTTCCCGGCGAACATGCTGGCCATTCGCGGCGGAAGGCCCGAAACGCTGGCTCTGCGCGACATCATTCAGGCGTTCATCCAGTTCCGCGAAGAAGTCATCACGCGGCGCACGAAGTACGAGCTGAACAAGGCGCGCGAGCGGGCGCATATCTTGCTCGGCCTTGTGGTGGCCGTTTCCAATCTCGACGAAGTCGTGGCGATGATCCGCAGCGCCCCCAACCCGGCTGAGGCGCGGTCCCGACTGCTCTCCAAGGAATGGCCGATTGGCGATATCGGGCAGTATATCGCACTGGTCGAAGCAATCGAGCCCAACGCCGACGAACATGGTGGGACGTATCGCCTCTCCGAGCGGCAGGTGAAGGCGATCCTGGACCTGCGCCTCCACCGCCTCACTGCATTGGGACGCGATGAGATTGGCGACGAGCTGAAAGAACTCGCCACCGCGATCGAGGAATATCTTTCGATCCTCGCTGACCGCGTGAAGCTGTACGGCGTCATGCGCGGGGAGCTGGAAGAGATCAAAGCGACCTACGCCACGCCGCGCGTATCTGAGATCGCACCCGCCTGGGACGGGCTCGACGACGAGGATTTGATCGAGCGTGACGAGATGGTCGTGACCGTCACCATGGACGGCTATATCAAGCGCACCCCCCTCTCCACCTTCCGCGCGCAGAACCGCGGCGGGAAGGGCCGCAGCGGCATGGCGACGAAGGACGAGGATGCGGTCAGCGAATTGTTCGTCACCAGTACGCACAATCCGGTGCTGTTCTTTTCGACACACGGCAAGGTCTATCGCCTCAAGGTGTGGAAGCTGCCCGAGGGTGGTCCGGCGACGCGCGGACGCCCAATCGTCAATCTGCTGCCCGCATTGGACGAAGGCGAAACGATCCGTACCGTGCTGCCTCTGCCCGAGGACGAAGATAGCTGGGGCGCGCTCTCGGTCGTGTTCGCCACCGCCAAGGGGTCGGTCCGCCGCAACAGCATGGATGCGTTTGCGAACATTCCGTCGAACGGCAAGTTCGCCATGAAGTTTGACGAGGATTCGGAGGACCGCCTGATCGGCGTCGCCTTGCTCGACGAAAGCGACGATGTTCTGCTGGCATCCCGGGCCGGCAAAGCCATCCGTTTCGCCGCCGACGATGTGCGCGAATTCACCAGCCGCACATCCACTGGTGTACGCGGTATGAACCTCAAGGGTGATGATGAGGTCGTCTCGCTCTCGATCCTCCACAAGGTCGGCACCACCAGCGAGGAACGCGAACAATATCTGCGTTTCGCCCCGTGGAAGGCGGACAAGGAGGGCGAACCCGAACTTACCGCCGAACGCTTCGAGGAAATGTCGTCCAGGGAACAGTTCATCCTGACGATCTGCGCCAACGGCTATGGCAAGCTGTCCTCGGCCTACGAATATCGCAGGATCGGGCGCGGTGGACAGGGCATTACCAATATTGATAACATCAAACGCAACGGGCCTGTCGTCGCCAGCTTCACAGCCACTCAGAGCGATCAGCTGATGCTGGTGACCGATCAGGCCAAGCTGATCCGCATCGGCCTCGACACCTTGCGCGTGATCGGTCGCAATTCGGCCGGTGTACGGCTGTTCAACGTCGCTGGCGGCGAGAAGATCGTCGGCGCGGTCAGGCTCGACGAAGAAGAAGCGCCGGAAAACGAGGCCGAAGAAGCAATCGTCGAGGAAATCGTCGGGCGATCCAGCGAGCCGACCGAGCAACAAACCACGATGGACCGCGACGATCCTCCGCCCGAGGAAGTCTAAGCAGTGATAGGGCGAGGACAGATAGCCCTCGCCCGCAAGCTCTGCACGACACCCGTAGTGATCAGGAACTGGCCCACATAGTACAGCGGCCAGATCAGCCACATGGCAAGTGCGGGCGTAATGTGCCCGCTTTCCCTCGCGAAGATAGCGAGGTCAGAGATCACGAACAGTACCGCGCCCAGGCCAACGCGATAGCGCGGAAAGCTGCTCGACCAGGCACACGCCGCCATCACACCGACAATCAACGCATAAGCCGTGGCGAGCACCCAACCGCTGTTACCGAAAGTGAGAAGCGCGGCGATCACTGGTGTTCCGATCAGCAGCGCAACCGCCGCCGCCTTCTGGCTGGATGCCAGAGTGTCCCTGCGGCTACGCAGGAAGAGCCGGATCGCAACCACATGGCCGATGGCGAACAGCGCCCCACCGACCAGGAAACTGACTTCCAGAGCCATGTCGGCACAGGCCTCTGTCGCCATGACCGCGACTAGCAACCAGCCATCGACATTGCGCGCCCTGCGCGCCGCGTAAACGGCCAGCAGCCCCACCCCTGCCCCCTTCCAGACAGTCAGGAACAGGCCCGGAACCGATTCGTCGGCGTAAATGAAATAGCTGATCGCAGCGACGAGGCTGGCAAATAGCCATGGGCGATGTTCGATTAGTGCGCGATGTGGCATCGGATCGAGAGCTAGGGCTTGATGTGGGTATCGCGCAAGCACTAGGTGCAGCCCAACCATGACACACGATATCCATATCATCGGCGGCGGCCTCGCCGGAAGCGAAGCAACGTGGCAATTGGCAAGGCGCGGCTACAAGGTGCGCCTGTCGGAAATGCGCGGCGGCAGTGACACCACTCCGGCGCATCAAGGAGATGGACTTGCCGAGCTGGTGTGCTCGAACAGCTTTCGATCGGACGACGATGCACGCAATGCGGTGGGCCTGCTGCATCATGAAATGCGGCGGCTCGACAGCATCGTAATGCGCGCGGGCGAAATTGCCCGGGTGCCGGCGGGCTCTGCGATGGCGGTCGATCGCGACGTGTTTTCCGCCGCAGTCGAGCGCGAATTGCTCGATCACCCCAATGTCACGGTGGTGCGCGAGCGGGTTGATACTCTCCCCGCCGACGGGCCGACGATTGTCGCCACCGGCCCTTTGACTGCGCAGTCGCTGGCGGAAAATATCGTTGCGGCGACCGGTGAAGACCGTCTGGCGTTCTTCGATGCCATCGCCCCGATCGTCCATCGCGACAGCATCGACATGGATATCTGCTGGTTCCAGTCGCGCTGGAACAAGGGGGATGGCAAGGATTACATCAACTGCCCGATGACGAAGGACCAGTACCTCGCCTTTCATCAAGGGCTGATGGATGGCGAAAAGATTGCCTTTCGCGAGTGGGAACAGGACACCCCCTATTTCGAAGGTTGTATGCCGATCGAGGTTATGGCCGCTCGCGGCGTAGACACGCTGCGCTTCGGGCCGATGAAGCCGGTGGGGCTGGACAATCCGCGCGATGCGACACCCGAATTCCCGCAAGGGCGCTGGCCCTATGCGGTGGTGCAGCTACGGCAGGACAACAAGCTCGGCACCCTGTGGAACATGGTCGGTTTCCAGACCAAGCTGAAACATGCCGCGCAGGTCGAGCTTCTTCGCACTATTCCCGGGCTCGAGAATGCCGAGTTTGCGCGCCTTGGCGGGTTACATCGCAACACCTTCCTCAATTCGCCGCTGGTGCTCGATCGCCAGCTACGGCTCAAGAGCGCATCGCATATCCGCTTTGCGGGACAGGTCACCGGCTGCGAAGGCTATGTCGAAAGTTCGGCCATCGGCCTGCTCACCGGGCTGATGGCGGCGGCTGAACTTGGCGGTCGTGACTGGACACCCCCGCCCCGCACCAGCGCCATGGGCGCGCTGCTGTCGCATGTCACCGGCGATGCGGAAGCAGAAACCTTCCAGCCCATGAACGTCAATTTCGGGCTTTTCCCACCGCTCCATGACGTCAAGAAGAAGGCGCGCAAGGAAGCCTATACCGACCGCGCGAAGGCCGATTTCGGATCATGGCTGCAAGCCGAGCAACTCGAACCTGCCTAGCAGCGGCATTTCGTCTTCTTTGCTGGCTTCGTTCGGGTCGAAAGCATCTCATTGCGCGTGATGATCCCGTCGCTGTTGTGATCGTAACGGGCAAAACGCTTTTGCTCGCGGGTGAGCTCGGTCGCCCCCGGCGGCGCGACGCCTTTCGCATCGGCGAGGTCGGCAGCAGGTAAAGCAGTGCTAGTGGCCAGCGGCTGGACGAAGGGAGGCGGCGCGCCCCGATCGACTGAAGCCCTGCCCTGCAACCAGAACAGACCGATCCCCAACATGACGAGCGTAGCGACCGCGCCCAGAACAGCTTTCCCCATGCCCCCCACTTCCCCTTGCCTTACCGCATCTTAACGCCCGAAAAGGCTCAAACGCAAAGCCACCAGCGGACTGAGACGATCCCCGAGCAACGATGAAGCTTCCCGCCGCAGCGCTCTTGCCGATAAGCCACCAAGCACCGCGAGCGGCCGCATTCTCCGGGGGAGTGGACCCGGCACGTGATCGAATCGCTTCATCGCAGTTGCGACACTGTCTCTTGAGAAGTCTGTATGCACTGCTCTGAACATCGCCCAGAGTGCGCCATGAATGCGTGCTTCAGGCAAGTGATCTTCGCAATCCAGCCTGCGAGCAAGCAAAGCGAAAACGCCGGCTCTACCGGCGATGAACTGATCGATCCGCCGATCTTCCGCTCCCTCTCCCAGCAGCAATGCCTCCCATCCGTCGACCAGAGCGGTCAGCTCAGCCGAGCCTTGCGGGAAACTGTCGCGCAATGCAGCAAGCAGCGGCTCTCTTGCCAGAGCAACCGGTTCCTTTGCGAACTCGTCGCGCCACCACGCCATTCGCATCTGCGCAAATATCGGTTCGCGGGTTTTCTGTCCTATCGCCGAGAGACGCTGGTCCAAAGTCACGATGGCGGCAAATATGCCTCGATCCTGTGCTCTAGCGCAGCTTAGTGCCACGCGCATTTCCGGCGCAAGATGCTCGCCGAATTCAGTTTTCTCCGGCTCGAAGCCATCCGCACCGTCCATGACTAGGCGATATCAGGGGGACCTTGGACAACGCAATTATTGTTCGTGCAAAATCTGTGTTGTTTTGACGCATTTTCTTTGTCGCAACCGCAAGGGGGCAAAAGGTCTTGCCATATGTTCAGGACAATCATCTGAATTATTGTGATAATGCTGGATATCTAGAACCAGCCCCTTCCCTCTAGCAAAAATTAACCACGCCATTTTCGGGTTCTTTAATTGTAACGGCTCCATACGCCTCGAGTTTCGCATGTCGATTATAGCAACAAGCGATTGGGGCAAATGCTGGATATGTTCTCAAACGGAATGCACGGACGCGGCATTCTCTGTCGGCTCGGCAAGAGCGCGGCAGGCAGCACTATTGCGATGATGGCCGCCGCCCTTATCCCGATGACGATCCTCACTGGATCGGCAATCGATACCGCACGCGTTTATGTTGTGAAGACACGGCTGCAACAGGCATGTGACGCCGGCGCGCTTGCCGGGCGCAAGTTCATGACCGACCTGACCAGCACCGCGCTGGACGCAACGGCCACGGCCCAAGCGAAGAACTTCTTCAACAATAACTTCAATCCTGGCTGGATGAGCGCAACAGAGGTTAACTTCACTCCGACAAAGACCGCGAACAACCAGGTCAACGGCGTCGCTACGGCAAAGGTCCCGATGACCATCATGTCGATGTTCGGGTTTGGAGCCAGCAAAGTCACGGCAACCTGCACCGCACGTTATGACGTTGCGGATACCGATATCATTTTCGTCCTCGATACCACCGGATCGATGGCCTGTGCGCCAAATGACAGCGACAGCACCTGCAGCAGCTACGTAAGTTATGCGGGAACCAACTCATACACCCGACCGAGCGGCGGCGGTGGCGTTCCCGGGTATGCCGGAACGACCGGATATTCGGTCCCGGAAAAGTCCAATTCGCGAATCTCCGCGCTGCGTGCGGCAGTGCTCAATTTCTATGACACTTTCGCAGCCAATGCCGATCCATCGACGCATGTGCGCTATGGCTTCGTGACCTATACTTCGACGGTCAATGCCGGACAGGCGATCATGGATATGTCGCCGACTTACATGATTGGCGGCGCAGGCAATTCCACGTCTAGCTGGAATTACCAGTCACGCTATGTCAGCGGTGATTACACAATCTCGAGCAACTCGGTTTACCGATCTGGATACAACAGTTCGAGTTGTGCAGATGCCGGAAGTCCGCGCAATCCAGCGCCGACACAAAATAATCCTTATCCGTATTTCTCCAACGGGACGGCCAGCATTGTGACCACTTCGTGGAGCAACTGGTACGGATGCAGGTTCACGACCAGCACTCTGGGCCCGCGGTGGACCTACAAGCAAATCCCGCTCGATGTTAGGCAGCTTGTGGCCGGCAACACCATCACGGATCCATCAAAGGTCGACAGTTCTACGACTAGCTGGCTCGGCTGCGTGGAGGAGCGCGACACGACCGCTTCGAGCAGCTTTTCGCAATCGAGCCTGCCACCCGATCTCGACCCGGATTTGACCCCGAACTCGGATGCCACGCGCTGGCGCCCGCTTTGGCCCGACGTAACTTACATGCGCAACAACTATGGCTCGACCGGAACCGCCTATTCGAATGGTGATAGCAACAGCCATCCCAACATGGGAACTTCGACCTACCAGAGGTATGGTTACACCTCCTGCGGCAAGCCGGTTGCACGCCTTCAGGTGATGACCCGGACGGCTGTTTCCAATTACGTCAACGCCCGCGACTTCACGCCAATTGGCGGCACGTATCACGACACCGGGATGATCTGGGGCACACGTCTGCTTTCGCCCGACGGCATTTTCAAAAATGACACCTCAACCTGGCTTGGCAGTTCAAGTGCGCCCAACCGGGTGATCATCTTCCTGACTGACGGCGACATGGCGCCTTCACCTTATATCTATGGGCAGTATGGCATTGAATATTACGATCAGCGGGTAACTGGCGGCAACTTGTCGCAACAGACCAACTACCACAACGCCCGCTTCCTCGCCGAATGCACCGCCGCCAAGGCGAAGAATATCGACGTCTGGACCGTGACAATCGGCTCAAGCATCACGAGCGAGATGAGTTCATGTGCGACCATGCCCAGCCAGGCGCTGAACACGACCGACGGCACCGACCTGTCGAACAAGTTTGCCGCCATCGCCAAGCAACTCGCAATGCTGAGGTTGACCAAATGAGGCAGCGTTTCATCAAGTCCATTGCGCGCGATCGAAGTGCGATCGCGGCGGTCGAATTCGCTTTCGTCGCCCCGGTGATGATCGTTTTGATCATGGGATTTCTGGATCTTACATACCAGATCTATGCGCAATCTATCCTCACCGGCGCGGTGCAGCAGGCGGGGCGGAATTCCGGCATCGAAGGCGGGGCAACTACGTCGTCGGCAATCGATACTCGGGTCGTCGATCTGGTTTCTCCGGTGATTCCGCATCTCCAGCAGTCTTGCGGTACCAATCATGGTGGCGACACGACCTGGTGTTCGACACGCAAGAATTACGACAGCTTCTCGGCGATCGCGCCCGAACCGTTCACGGATTCCAACCATAACGGGATGCGCGATCCGGGGGAATGTTTTACGGATATCAACAACAACGGATCGTGGGATTCCGACCCCTCCCTGTCGGGACAGGGCGGAGCGAGCGATGTCGCCGTCTACACGATGGTGATCAACTATCCGCGGCTGTTCCCATTGTACGGGCTGATCGGATTGCCGCAGGAAGTCACCCTCAGCGCGACCACTCTGCTCAAGAACCAACCTTACGCAACGCAGCAAACAACTCCGGCGCCGACTGTCTGCACATGAAGAAGGCCACCGCACAATCTTCGCGACGCCTGCGTGGCAGTCTGCTGCGTCGTCTGTGGCGCGAGAAGAGCGGAGTTGCGCTGCTCGAATTCGCTTACACGCTGCCCATCATCGTCGGGATTGGCGCCTACGGTATCGAGCTGTCCAACTACGCGATCATCAACCTGCGAATCAGTCAGGTTGCCCTCAGTCTGGCAGACAACGCCTCACGCGTGGGCACGACGAGCAATCTCACCTCGCAACAATTGCGCGAAGTTGACATCAATGACATTTTCAAGGGTGTTCAGCTTCAGGGTAACAGCATCAACCTGACTAAGTTCGGACGCGTTACGCTTTCGAGCCTTGAGAATGTCAGCCAGACTTACGATAGTTCACCCGTACAGCGCATTCATTGGCAGCGCTGCATTGGGTTGGTTAGCGATAGCACCTACGGGTCGAGCTACGGCACGACCTTACCGACTGACGGAATCACTTCAACGGCAACCAACAAGGGAACTGCGGTGCCAGCCGGAATGGGCGAAGCGGGGTCCAAGGTGAACGCTCCTCAGGATTCGGGCGTCATGTTTGTCGAGATCAACTATCAGTACCAGCCGCTATTCGGCGGAATGCTGATTTCCGCGCGCAAGATCCACTACACGGCATCGTTCATTGTTCGCGACAAACGCGATTTCAGCCAGATCTACAACCCTTCGCCGACTGCGAATAGAGCGACCTGCGACAAGTATAACGCCTGATCGCAGGTCTCTCTCGCAGCGCTTTCGCATCAATCGCGATAGCAGACTTTCTTGACCGCTTTCACAATACGGTCGGCATCGATCAGCGCGATCTTTTCCAGATTGGCCGCGTAGGGTAGCGGTACATCCTCGTCGTTGACGCGAAGGACAGGGGCGTCGAGATGGTCGAAACCCTCCTCCATGCAGATCGCGATGATCTCCGATGAAATAGAGCAGGTCGGCCAGCCCTCTTCCGCGACCACCAAACGGTTGGTCTTGGCCAGGCTGTCGAGCACGGTCTGCTTGTCGAGCGGGCGCAACGTCCTGAGATCGATCACTTCCGCATCGATCCCCTCTTCCGCCAGCTTTTCTGCCGCTTCGAGCGAAAAGCCAACGCCGATCGAATAGCTGACGATGGTCACGTCACTGCCTTCGCGCACGATCCGCGCCTTGCCGATCGGTAGCACGTAGTCATCGAGATCGGGAACCTCGAAGCTGCGACCATAAACCAGCTCGTTTTCAAGGAATACCACCGGGTCTTCGGAGCGGATCGCCGCCTTGAGCAGTCCCTTGGCATCGGCTGCGTCATAGGGCGCGATAACCACCAGCCCCGGCACGCTCGCGTACCACGGGCCGTAGTTTTGGCTGTGCTGCGCCGCCACGCGGCTGGCCGCCGCGTTCGGGCCACGGAACACCACCGGACAGCGCATCTGGCCGCCGGACATGTAGTTCGTCTTGGCCGCCGAGTTCACGATGTGGTCGATCGCCTGCATGGCGAAATTGAAGGTCATGAATTCGACAATCGGCTTCAATCCGCCCATCGCAGCGCCGGTACCGATACCGGCAAAGCCATATTCGGTGATCGGTGTATCGATGACTCGCTTGGGACCGAATTCCTCGAGCAGGCCCTGCGTAACCTTGTAGGCACCCTGGTATTCGGCGACTTCCTCACCCATCACGAACACGCGCTCGTCAGACCGCATTTCCTCGGCCATCGCATCGCGCAGAGCTTCGCGTACCGACAGGCTAACCATGCTGGTGCCCTCGGGAATCGCGGGATCGGCCTTGGCCTCCTTGCTGGGCGCTGGCTTGATCGGCTTGTCGTCGTCCTGCTTCGGTTCGGGCGCGGCTTCTGCCTCGGGAGCAGCTTTAGCAGCAGGTGCCTCGACCTGGGAAGCGTCCTCGTCCTCGCCAGCGATCATCGCGATGGCAGTGCCAACGGCGACGTTCTCGCGGCCTTCGGGGATCAGGATCTTGGCGAGCGTACCTTCGTCCACCGCTTCGAATTCCATCGTCGCCTTGTCGGTCTCGATCTCCGCGATGATATCACCGGCGGAAATCGTGTCGCCTTCCTGCTTGAGCCATTTGGCGAGCGTGCCTTCTTCCATCGTGGGCGAAAGCGCGGGCATCTTGAGTTCGATCGCCATCAGTAGTTCTCCACCAGCACGTCGGTGTAGAGTTCGCTGGCCTCGGGTTCGGGCGAATTCTCTGCAAAGTCAGCCGCTTCCGAAACCTGCTGCCGGATAGCCTTGTCGATCGCCTTCAAATCGTCCTCGCTCTTGCCTTGTTCGATAAGGGTTTTCTTAAGCCTCTCGATCGGATCCTTGTGCTCGCGCACGTCCTGCACCTCTTCGCGGGTTCGGTATTTTGCCGGGTCCGACATCGAGTGCCCGCGATAGCGATAGGTGTTGCATTCGAGCAGGACCGGGCCGCCCTGCTCGCGCACATGCTTGAACGCCACTTCGGCGGCCTGACGCACTTCGAGCACATCCATGCCGTTCACATCCATGCCGGGAATCCGGAACGCCGTGCCGCGGCGATAGAATTTGGTCTCGGCCGAGCTGCGCTTGACCGCGGTGCCCATCGCGTACTGGTTGTTTTCGACCACGAACACGATTGGCAGCTGCCACAGGCTCGCCATGTTGAACGTCTCGTAGACCTGGCCTTGATTGGCGGCGCCGTCGCCGAAATAGGCTAGGGTCAGCCCGCCGTCTTCGTTGTATTTATGCGCAAAGGCGAGGCCCGCACCTAGCGGCACCTGCGCGCCGACGATGCCGTGGCCGCCGTAGAACTTATGCTCGGTCGAGAACATGTGCATCGACCCGCCCTTGCCCTTCGAAATACCGGCCTGACGTCCGGTCAACTCGGCCATGATGAGTTTGGGATCGATACCATAGGCCAGCATGTGCCCATGGTCGCGATAGCCGGTGATCACGCTATCCTTGTCTTGATCCAGCGCAGATTGCAGGCCGATCGCAACGGCTTCCTGACCGATATAAAGGTGGCAGAAACCGCCGATCAGGCCGAGGCCGTAAAGCTGGCCGGCGCGCTCTTCGAACCGCCGGATGAGCAGCATCTGCTCATAGAAATGGAGCATTTCATCCATGCTCGCATCGTAACGCGGTTGCTTGCGGTGTTCTTCCTGCAGCGAATGCAGCGCGAATTCGAGATCGCGCTCGGCCTGCTCTTCCGTGGAAGCGGCAGCTTTGGTGGGAGGTGACGATTTTTTGCGAGGTGCTCTGGCCAAGGGGAATTTGTCCTTTGTCCGGGGGAGGAATCTCTGCGGCCTATAGGCGTAAGGCAAAGCAGTACGCAACGGGCCACACAGACAAAAGAATTTGCCAGACGTCGATGCCCCCCCCTAAGGTCGTGACCTAATCGTCAACCTTCATGATGACCTCGTCCGGGTGGACCACGTTGAGCTGGCTGCGTACGAGTTGCCCCACCATATCCGGGTCAGCGTGCTTGGGATCGAGCAGGTCGACGCGATTGCGCAAGGCATCGCGTTGTTTGGTCAACTCCGATAGCTGCTTCTGGCGCTGGTCGTGCAGGCGGAGATTGTCACCCCAGGCGAGAAGCCCCGAAGGCCCGGCGATCGCGAGCCCGGCGAGCACGAGCAAAATCGCCAACGCAACGAACTCCGTTCGTCCGCCCTTGGGCCACAATCTTCCAATGCTCGTCTGGCGTTTCCCCATGATTCACCATGAATCACACCTTGCCCGACCATGCAAGGAACATTGTTGTACTTCAGTAAGATTTGCGCCGGAACGGTGCTGCTTCACCACGCGTTGATTTGACATCAACCGCGACAAGCGATATAGTTGCCAATGTAACTAATTTGAGATTTCAGGAGAGAAATTCATGGCCGATTTGTTCGAGAATCCCGTCGGGCTCGATGGGTTCGAATTCGTTGAATTCTGCGCGCCGGAAAAGGGCGTGATCGAACCTGTTTTCAAAGCCATGGGCTTCACCCACGTCGCGACCCACCGCAGCAAGGACGTCGCACTTTGGCGTCAAGGCGGCATCAATTTGATCCTCAACTACGAACCGAAAAGCGCCGCATGGTTCTTTGCCCGCGAGCACGGTCCATCCGCTTGCGGAATGGGCTTTCGTGTCCGCAATGCGGCTGCGGCCTATCAGTATCTGCTCGAAAAAGGCGCTGAGCCGGTACAAATCGAAACCGGGCCGATGGAACTGCGCCTTCCTGCCATCCGTGGCATCGGCGGCGCCATTATTTATCTGCTCGATCGTTATGAGAACGAAGCTGGCGAAGGCCTTTCGATCTACGACATCGACTTTGAGTATCTTCCCGGCATCGAACGTCACCCCGAAGGCGCAGGCTTCGACCGCATCGATCACTTGACCCACAACGTCTACACCGGCCGGATGAAATATTGGGCCGATTATTACGAGACCCTGTTCAACTTCCGCGAGATTCGCTTCTTCGATATCAAGGGTGAATACACCGGCCTCACTTCCAAGGCGCTGACTGCCCCGGACGGCAAGATCCGCATCCCCCTCAACGAGGAAGGAGAAGGCGGCAAGGGCCAGATCGAAGAGTTCCTGCGCGAATTCAACGGAGAAGGTATCCAGCACATCGCCCTGATCTGCGATGATCTGGTCAAGGCATGGGATAGGCTCAAGGAGTTTGGCGTGCCCTTCATGACCGCTCCACCCGAAACCTATTACGAGATGCTCGACGAACGCCTGCCCAACCACGGCGAGAATGCCGATCAGCTTCAGATGCGCGGCATCCTGCTCGACGGCACCACGGAGGGCGGACAGCCTCGCCTGCTGCTGCAAATCTTCGCCGAAGCACAGGTGGGACCGGTGTTCTTCGAATTCATTCAGCGTAAGGGTGACGAAGGCTTCGGCGAAGGCAATTTCAAGGCGCTGTTCGAGAGCATGGAGCGCGACCAGATCAAGCGCGGTACTCTGAGCGTGGACGATGCAAAAACGGTCGAAGCGGAGCCAGCGGAATGAGCGACGCCAGCACTAGCCCGCACCCGGTTAAGCTGGGCGGCGTCCACCATGCCGCCTATCGCTGCAAGGACGCCAAGGAAACGGTCGAATGGTATGGCCGTGTGCTCGGTATGGACTACACCACCGCTTTCGCCGAAGACCACGTCCCCTCGACCGGCGAATACGATCCCTACATGCACGTGTTCCTCGACGCGGGGAATAACAACATCCTCGCCTTCTTCGAGCTTCCCAACCAGAAAGACATGGGGCGCGATGAGAACACCCCCGCGTGGGTGCAGCATCTGGCCTTCCGGGTTGGCTCCGAAGAAGAACTGCTCGCGGCGAAAAAGCATATCGAGAGCGAAGGGATCGACGTCCTCGGCCCGACGCATCATGGCATTTTCAAGTCGATCTATTTCTTCGATCCCAATGGCCACCGCGTCGAGTTGGCGACGGATATCGGGACAGAGGATCAATATGCCGAGTTGAAGCGCGTCGCTGCGCCTATGCTAGACGAGTGGAGTCAGACCAAGAAGGCACCTCAGCACGCCGCCTGGCTCCACGAGATCGCGCGCAAGGAGAACGCGGCAAAAGCGTCCGATTGATCCATCGCAACTGTCGCAGTCTCGCACCCGTTCAAAAAGGTTTACCCGCGCCACGACGCGGGCTCGGAACTGCTGCACATGCGAAGAGTAGAATAGTAGTGACTTCGTCGGAAGGAGGTATGCTTTGCTGCCTCCGGTTGAATGTGTGATTCAGCACGATTTGCCGTGATATCCATTGACGGGAAACTTGAATTCCCGGTTGGCGCGATGACCTTCTGACCGACAAAAAATACAGGTGAGGTGTTTTAGTTTCGTGAATTATATCAAAATACTAGAGCAGCAACTTCAGCATATGGCTGCAGGGGCAGTACAGCTTTTGCCGAATATCGTGATCGGCGTTGTCCTGCTGGTGGCCACTGCAATAATGGTCCGCGTATTCGTCAACGTCGTCGAAAAAGTCACAGGCCGTTCGCGCATGCGCGCCGATCTACGCCAGCTTGCGCAGACGCTCACGCGGGTGTTCGTCTGGATCCTCGGCTTGCTGCTAGTCACGACGATCATCATACCCGGATTTACCTTCGGCAGCGCCATGGCCGGGCTCGGCGTGGGCGCGGTGGCAATCGGCTTCGCGTTTCAGGACATTCTCGAAAACTTCCTTGCCGGCGTGCTGATCATGCTGCGCGACAAGATGCATCTGGGAGATTATATCGAGGCCAACAATATCGACGGCACGGTCGAGAAAATCACGCTGCGTGAAACGCATATCCGCCAATTCAGCGGTGAACTGACCATCCTGCCGAACTCGACGATCTTCAAGAATCCGGTCAAGATCTACAGTGATCGACCATTCCGCCGCTTCCAGCTCACCGTAGGCGTATCCTACGATACCGACCTGACGCGGGCGCGCAAGGTCATCGCGAACGCAGTCAAAACCGTCGAAGGCGTCGATGGGGATCACGCATCTGAAGTGTATTTGCGCGAATTCGGCGGCAGCTCGATCGATCTGCTGGTTCGCTGGTGGGTCGACACGAAACAGAACAGCCTGATGGAAGTCCAGTCCAACGTCGTCAACGCGATAAAGGAAGCGCTCGACCAGGCGGAAATCGAGATCCCCTTCCCCTATATCACGCACACGTTCAAGGAGCGGGTGCCGCTGGGCAAGGAGCCGGGTGAAACGGTCGAAAGCGCCGAGTCGGCATAAATACGCAAAGCCCCCGGGGCACGTTCAGGATGATAGGCAACACCGATTGTCAGCGCCAGCGCAGTTCTCTAAGGCGTTCTCCGTCGCGCCCGTAGCTCAGCAGGATAGAGCACCAGATTCCTAATCTGGGGGCCACAGGTTCGAATCCTGTCGGGCGCACGATTTCCCTTCCAGAGTCAGAAATTCGGCCTAAGGTCTTGAAAGAAAAGACCATTTCTGGGCTTTGAAAACCGTAAAGACGGTCAAACACGATCTTCCCACCAAACACTAGCTTGAGCATTGCGCGGCGGTCTTCCAAACACCAACTTTTTCAAATATTCCAAGAATTTGCTGGACAATTTGAGAGCGGTTGAAAAGTTGATTGATAGTCGCGAGCTGGCGTGCCGCATTTTGCAATCTTTTCGGCCAGAATCAGCTTTTGGCGTTCGGGTTCATCGACCTTTTTCTCCTATCCGCTTGTCAGCCAACCCCGGCAATCGAACCAAGGGCGAAGATGTACTGCGAGCAGGGCCCAGAACTTGTGGAACGAAGGCCGTATTTGAGGATAAAGAACGATCATGGATTATACAAAGCTCGGTCGGACCGGACTCGACATCTCGCGACTTTGCCTAGGCTGCATGACGTTTGGCGTTCCGAACCGAGGAACCCACGAATGGTCGCTCGACGAGGAAGCCAGCCGTCCTATCCTGCGCAAGGCAATTGAAGCCGGAATCAATTTCTTCGATACAGCCAACGTCTATTCAGATGGGACGTCAGAGGAAATCGTCGGCCGTGCCTTGAAGGACCTCGCGCCGCGTGAGGAACTGGTCATTGCCACCAAGGTCCACGGACGAATGCATGCGGGCCCTAATGGAGCCGGGCTCAGCCGCAAGGCGATCATGCAGGAAATCGACGCCAGCCTGAAGCGGCTCGGTACCGATTATGTCGATCTCTATCAGATCCACAGATTCGACGATCACACGCCGATCGAGGAAACGCTTGAGGCTCTGCACGACGTCGTGAAGGCCGGAAAGGCGCGCTACATCGGTGCATCTTCGATGTACGCTTGGCAATTTGCCACGATGCTCCATGTTGCCCAAGCGAATGGATGGACGCAGTTCGTCTCAATGCAAAATTTCGTCAACCTTATGTACCGCGAGGAAGAGCGCGAAATGCTGCCTCTGTGCGCGGAGAAAGGTATCGGCGTTATTCCGTGGAGCCCGCTGGCGCGCGGCCGCCTCACCCGAGACTGGCAGGATGAGACGAAACGCTCGCAGACCGATCATTTCGGTAAGTACCTGTTCGGCGGCACCGAAGAAGCCGATCGCAGGGTGGTGGAAGCGGTCGCGAATGTTGCCAATGAGCGCGGAGTGTCGCGCGCGCAAATCGCTCTAGCTTGGGTACTCGCCAAACCCGAAGTCTCCGCACCGATTATCGGCGCTTCTAAAGAAGCCCATCTCGATGATGCCATCGCGGCGCTGGACATCGAACTTAGCCAAGATGAGATCAGCATGCTTGAGGAGCCGTATATTCCCCATGCGGTCGTTGGCTTCAGCTAATTTCTATTTTTTAAAATCACCGCTTTGACGACGACGTGAGGCCCCACAGGTTGGGCGCACCCTCAAGCTGATCATTTTCGGTCGATCGCATTTGAGCGACTCAGTTTAACTCGTCCGGCGGCGCATAAGGCACCAGCAAAGGCGCAACCGCAATTCCCTCGTTGAGCATCGCCCGCGCATCTTCGGCCGTTGCTCGGCCATGGATCGGCTTTTCGTCTGCTTCCCCGTAGTGCATCGCGCGTGCATCTTCAGCAAAGCGATCGCCCACCCACTCGCTCTTAGAGAGAGCCTTCTGCTGTGCTGCAGCGAGCGCACGGAAGGCGTTGGCAACCTCCTCTGGCATCTGCCCATTCGCGAATTGGCTATCTTCCGATCCGATCGACGAGGACGGAGCTGAACTCGATCGATTGCTTCTGACCGGTACGGCTGGGGCCATTGGAGCCTTCGAAATATTGGTGCTACCGCAGATCGGGCAGCTCAGCAGACCGGAAACCCTTTGCTGCGCGTAATCGTCGCTCGAACGGAACCATCCTTCGAAGCTGTGCGAATGATCGCAGCTCAAATCGAAAACAATCATAACGAACGCTAATTGGCGATTAGGCGGCGGTTGGCAAGGCTCGGCACCTGGCGGCGCACTTGCGCGACGCGCTCCAGATCGATGTCCGCAAAGCCAACAGCGGGTGTTTCGCCGCCCATATCGAGCAACACCTCACCCCATGGATCAATCACGAGGCTGTGGCCATATGTGGCGCGACCGTCCTCATGCTCGCCGACCTGAGCCGCCGCAATAACAAAGGCGCTGGCTTCGATCGCCCTTGCGCGCTGGAGAACGTGCCAGTGCGCTGCACCGGTTGGACGGGTGAAGGCCGAAGGTATTGCAATGGCGTCGCAATGGAGATTGCCGAGCGCCCCGAATAAGGCTGGAAACCGCAGGTCATAGCATATGGCCAGCCCCAGCCTGCCGATCGGAGTTTGGACCGTGACCACCTTGTCGCCGGCCTGATAGGTGTTCGATTCGCGCCAGCTCTCGCCGTTCTCCAGATCGACATCGAACATATGCATCTTGTCGTAGCGCGCTACGATCTTCCCATCGGGAGCAATAACGAAAGAGCGATTGGCACGGCTTCCGTCGGGTTTCGTCAGTGCAAGGGATCCAAGAGCGATCCAGATATCATGCAAGGCTGCAAGTTCGACCGCCCTCTTCAGCAACATATCCTGCTGCTCGGGGACGATGTTCCGCCCTGCCCTGTCGCGATCGCGGTCGAGCAGATTGGTCATCTCGGGCGTAAACAGCATCGCTGCGTCGCCGCTCGCCGCAGTTTGAATCGCGTCGGCCAGAACATCGGCATTGGCGACAGGGTCGGTGCCTGCGTTCATCTGTAGCAAAGCTATGCGGACATCGGTCAAACCGCCCTACCCCGCCAAAAGATCATCGAGCTTGCCAGACTGTTCGAGAGCGGCGAGTTCGTCTGATCCGCCGACATGATGATCGCCGATAAATATCTGCGGTACCGTGCGCGCACCCGGTGCGCGATCGAGCATTGCCTGCCTTTCCGGCCCGCCCATGGTGATGTCATGTTCGGTGTAATCCACGCTTTTGCTATCGAGCAATCGCTTCGCCCGCGCACAGAAGCCGCAGCCAAACTTCGTATAGATCGTTATCTCTGGGCCAGCCATCAGCGCGTCTCTCTCCTGCATGTCGTGAATTTCAGCATACTTGAACCAAAATTTGAATTTCCTAAATTCGTATGTGCCCGGACGGCCAGAATGGCGTGAGGGCACCTATCGGGGATGCCGCAAATATCGGATCCCCATGTTCGATAAATTGCTCAGAAGAGGATTTGTTTCGATGAATCGATTGGACTTTACCCCCTATCGTCGCTCCACCGTAGGCTTCGACCGCCTGTTTGACTTGCTCGAAAGCCAGGTGCGAAATAACAGCGGCGACAATTACCCCCCTTTCAATATCGAGCGACGCGATGAGGATTCCTATCGCATAACCCTTGCGGTCGCGGGTTTTCGTCCCGACGACATCGATATCACCGCGCAGCAGAACCTGCTGGTGATCGTCGGCAGGAAGCGCGACGACAACGGTAACGGCGAAATGCTGCACATGGGCATCGCCAATCGTGGTTTCGAACGCCGCTTCGAACTGGCGGATTATGTGCGCGTTGAGAAAGCCGATTTGGCCGACGGTTTGCTGATCGTCGATCTCGTGCGCGAAGTGCCGGAAGCGATGAAACCGAAAAAGATCGCGGTTGGCGGACAAAAGCTCGAGATCGTCCAGTCCGACGAAGGAAGCGGCAGCCGGGCTGCCTGACACGCTTATTTTGACAGGTTGAATGGGGGCGGAACCGAGAGGCTCCGCCCCCGCGACGCAGTGGCGCCGCCAAGCCTCGATCCGGCCGTCCGGGTCGCAAAAGACAGCCCGCTTCGAAGCAAGTTTTATGCGATCCCACCTCTCAGGCGATGGTGACTTCCCGCATGGTGAATCACCTCAGCCGCTCTCATCGTGAGACTGCGCCAAAAGTGTCAAAAGATAAAGCCTTATGGTAACAATTTAACCAGCACGCACTCAATGAGTAACGCCTTATTTTACAACCAGGCAATTATTTCAGTGGCTTAGAGAATATTCCTCAGTTGCGAAATATTATACCAACCGTGCCTGTTCCAAGGCGGCGCCGATAAATCCGGCAAACAGGGGATGGGGAGCGAACGGCTTTGACTTGAGTTCGGGATGGAACTGGACGCCGATAAACCAGGGATGGTCTGGCCGCTCGACGATCTCGGGCAGCAGGCCGTCGGGCGACATTCCTGAGAAGATCAAACCGTGCCGTTCAAGCGGATCGATATATGCGCCATTAACTTCATAGCGATGTCGGTGGCGCTCTGAAATGCTGTCCGCGCCGCCGTAGATGCGTGCAACATGGCTGTTAGCCGCAAGCTTCGCGTCATAGGCACCCAGCCGCATCGTCCCACCCAGATCGCCGCTGGCTTCACGCTTCTGGAGCCCTTCGTCGCTCATCCATTCGGTGATGATCCCGACAACCGGCTCGTCGGTTTGGCCGAACTCGGTCGACGAGGCGTCAGGGAAACCGGCTGTACGAGCGCCTTCGATGCAGGCCATCTGCATCCCAAGGCAAATTCCCAGAAACGGAACCTTGCGTTCGCGGGCGAACCTGACGCTTGCGATCTTGCCTTCGGAACCGCGTTCGCCGAATCCACCGGGGACGAGGATCCCGTGCATCGGCTCCAGCCGGGCAGCAATCTCGGCATCGTCGGCCTCGAACAACTCGGCATCGAGCCATTTGATGTTCACCTTGACCCGGTGCGCCATTCCCCCGTGAACAAGCGCTTCGTTGAGGCTTTTGTATGCATCAGGAAGGCCGACGTATTTGCCGACCACACCGATAGTTACTTCGCCTTCGGGATGGGTGAAGCGTTCGACCACGTCGTCCCAGCGGGAAAGATCGGGGTCTGGGGCGTCGGTAATTCCGAAAGCACGCAGCACCTCCCGGTCGAGACCCTCGGCGTGGTATTGCAACGGAACTGAATAGATCGAGGATGCATCCAGCGCGGGAATAACCGCTTCGGGCCGGACGTTGCAGAACTGCGCAATCTTGCGCCGCTCGCTGTCTGGAATGGGATGTTCCGCACGGCACAGCAGCATATCGGGCTTGATCCCCAGGCTCGCCAGTTCCCGGACCGAATGCTGTGTCGGCTTGGTCTTCAATTCGCCTGCAGCGGCGATGTACGGCACCAGCGTGACATGTACGGACAGCGTCTGGTTCGGATCGAGCTCATTCCTGAGCTGCCGGATCGCCTCCATGAACGGCAGCCCCTCGATATCGCCGACGGTGCCGCCGATCTCGCACAGGATGAAATCGTGATCACCCTGATCGGCGAGCGCGAACTGCTTGATCGCGTCGGTGACATGCGGGATCACCTGCACCGTTGCACCAAGGTAGTCGCCACGCCGTTCGCGTGCGATGATATCGCGGTACACTCGGCCCGAGGTGATGTTGTCGCCCTGATGCGCCGCAACGCCGGTGAAGCGTTCGTAGTGACCCAGGTCGAGGTCGGTCTCCGCACCATCGTCGGTGACGTAGACTTCGCCATGCTGATAGGGGCTCATGGTCCCAGGATCGACATTGAGATAGGGGTCGAACTTGCGAATGCGGACCTTGTATCCGCGCGCCTGCAACAACGCTGCGAGCGATGCTGCCATGAGACCTTTGCCGAGCGAGGAGACCACGCCGCCGGTGATGAATATGTACCGCGCCATGGGAGTTGGGCCTTAAGCCCCCTGTTGGATTCGAAGCAAGTGCAATCGGTGTGGATTGACCGACCAAATTGCGATCAATCCACAGAGGCGAGCTGAAACGACCTCAGTTCGGGGCCGGAGCCAGCGGATCCTTCGCGGGCGCAGCCGGGGCTGGCGACGCCGGAGCCGGGGATGCAGGGGCGTTCGAATTACCCGCGGACGGTCCCAATGGATCGGCCGGGCTGGCAGGCTGGACGGTACGGTTCAGCGTCGTATCGAGCGAAGCACCACCCTCTTCCTTCACAGCGAGAGCTGCCAGAGCGATCGAGAGGCCGACGAAGACGATCGCGAGCCAGCGAGTGGCCTTGGTCAGGAAATCGGCTGCACCGCGGGCGCTGAGCATTCCGGTAGGACTGCCGCCGATACCAAGCCCTCCGCCTTCGGAGCGTTGCATCAACACCACCCCGACGAGTGCTGCGGCGACCAGCGCCTGAATCACGGTAAGAAAAAGAAACATCAAAAAGTCCGTCCGTCGGAAAAGTTGGCGATCATCTAGGATACCAGTCGCCCCTCGGCAAGACTGGCGCGTTTTTACGGCCTAATCGGCATTGTCACCTGCGGCTGCCAGCACAATGCCCAGAAAGCTTTCAGCCGTCAGACTCGCGCCGCCGACCAGCGCCCCATCGACGTTCTCAAGTTCGAGAATGTCGCGCGCATTGTCGGGCTTCACCGAGCCGCCGTAAAGAATGCGAATCTGGCTGCCGGTTTCTTCGCCGTATGTATCGTTGAGAAGTCTGCGGATGCTGCCATGCATTGCTTCGATGTCGCCGGTCTCGGCCGTCCTTCCCGTGCCGATCGCCCAGATCGGTTCGTAAGCTACCGTGACGCTGTCGGCGGCATTGTCGATATCGGGTAGAATCTCGCGCAATTGTCCGAGCACAAATGCTTCGGCATTTCCCGATTCGCGCGTTGTCAGTGTTTCGCCACAACAAAGAATCGCGCGTATGCCGGCGTTGAGCGCCGCATCGAGCTTGGCTGAAAGCAGCGCCGAATCCTCGCCGTGATCCTGACGCCGCTCGCTGTGGCCGAGAATCACGAATTTCGCGCCTGCATCGGCCACCATATTGGCGGAGATATCGCCGGTATGCGCACCGTCCTCGCCAGGATGGCAATCCTGCGCGCCCACACCGATCTGTTCGACCTCGCGATGGACCGCATGAATCAACGTATAGGGAGGTGCCAGCGCAACCTCGACCTTCATCACCCGCTGCGACGCACGATCGATAGCGCGTGCTTCCGGCAGCATTGCGCGGGTTCCGTTCATTTTCCAGTTGCCGACGATATAGGGCCGCTCGGCCATGGTCGTTTCCTGCCTTATGGGTTGATTGTCCGGCGGCATATGCTCGCCGAAGCGACGCGCTCGCTAGCCGAGCTTTGCCGACAGGTCAAAACCCATCTGACCCGGTTGCGGCGCCAGCCGGAGCCGGATAAAGGCCTTTCGCCCGGTTTGCCGGGACAAACGCACGCTCTGATCCATTTCGGGAAAAAACCCCCACTCATGCTCAAGTTCTTTCGCAAGATATTCAGCAACAAGCTCGGTCTGCTGCTGACGTTCGCTCTCCTTGCCGTGATTGCGCTGGCATTTGCGGTGGGCGATGTCGCCGGCAATGGCAGTCTCAACGGCCTGACCAATGGAACGAATGTTGCTGTCGTCGGCAAAACGAAGGTGCCCGAGCAGGATCTTTCCCGTGCGGCGACCAATGCTCTGGACCGGGCTCGCCAGCAGGATCCCACCTTGTCGATGCCCGGGTTCATCGCACAGGGCGGATTGCAGCAAGTGCTCGACCAGCTGATCAGCCGACAGGCAATCAACGATTTTGCACAGAAATTCGGGCTGCGCGCCGGTCCCAATCTCGTCAACAGCGAGATTCAGAAGATTCCGGCGTTCCGCGGCACCGACGGAAATTTCAGCGAGGCGAACTACAAGGCAGCCCTTGCCGCACAGAGCCTCACCGATGCGATGGTTCGCGACGATATCCAGTCCGGCCTGCTCGCGCAGCAACTCCTCGCGCCAGTCGGTATGGGCATGACGATGCCGAAGCAGATCGCGACGCATTATGCACTGCTGTTCAAGGAGCGCCGTGTAGGCGCGATCGGAGCGCTGCCATCGGCCGCTTTCGCGCCCAAGGACGCGCCGAACGACAAGGTTCTGACCGCCTACTACAACGACAACAAGAGCAAGTTCATCCGCCCTGAGCGGCGCGTGTTGCGCTATGCCATGTTCGACGCGAGCGCGGTCGCCGGATCGATTACGCCGAGTGAGGCTGAAATCCAGCAGCGTTACGATCGCGACAAGGCAAAATATGCCGCAAGCGTCAAGCTGAGCGCGGAGCAGCTCATCGTTCCCTCACAGCAAGCTGCCGAGGCGATCAGCAAGAGCGTGGCCGCTGGCGGTTCGCTGGAACAGGCCGCAGCCAAGGCAGGGCTCAGGACCTCGAAGATCGGCCCGGTAGACAAGCAGCAGCTCGCGCAGAACGCGTCGCAAGCCGTCGCCGACGCCTATTTTGCCGCTAAGCAGGGCGGCGTTACCAAGCCCGCACAGAGCCCGCTCGGCTGGCAGATCGCCAGAATCACCGACATCACCCGGCAGCCAGCGCGCTCGCTGGCCGAAGTGACGCCGGAGATCCGCAAGACCCTGGAAAGCGAGAAGCAAGCCAAGGCGCTGTCGGACATGGCTTCGCATGTCGAGGACGAGCTGGATGGCGGCGCCACGATGAGCGATATCGCCAAAGAGCTCAAGCTGACTATCCAGAAGACACCCCCGATCACGGCCAACGGAGTCGTCTATGGAACCAACCAGCCCGTTTCCCCGGAGTTGATGCCCGTCATCAAGACCGCTTTCGAAATGGATGAAAGCGCCCCACAGGTGGCCGATGCGGGACAGGGCAAGCAGTTCATCGTCTTCGACGTGAGCAACATCGTTCCGTCGGCTCCAGCTCCACTGAAGGATATCCATCAGGACGTGGTCAATTCCTGGCGTCTGGCACAAGGCGACAAGGCGGCATCTGCGGCGGCAGATCGTATTCTCGGCCGCGTTGCCAAGGGCAGCACTCTGGCCGCAGCGATCGCCGAAGAAAAAACGCCCCTGCCGCCGGTGCAGAACGTGAGCCTGACGCGCGAAGATCTCGCCAAGCAGCAGGGCCGCGTACCCCCGCCGATCGCGCTGTTGTTCTCGATGGCACAGGGCACGTCGAAGCGGCTCGAGATTGGCGACGATCGCGGGTATTTCCTGGTCGATCTTTCGAAGATCGAACTTGGCAAGATCGAAGCCAACGATCCGCTCGTCGCGCAGGCGCAGACGGAGCTGGGCAAGACGCTGGCCAATGAACAAACCGACGAGTTCATTGCGGCCATGCGCAAGGATGTCGGCGTGAAGACCAATCCTGCCGCAGTCGAAGCGGTGCGCAAGCAACTGACCGGCGAGCGTTAGGAGGCGGCGCTGGGTCGGCTCGAAGGTATTGAGACGGCCAGACGGGCTCTCGCCGGTGGCAAGCCCGCCGCCGTCTGGCGCAAGGTCGTTGCCGACACGCTGACCCCCGTGGGTGCGGCGCTGAGGCTGATGGAGCGCGAGCGCGGTGATTTCCTGCTCGAATCGGTCGAAGGCGGCGCGGTCAGAGGGCGCTACAGCCTGCTCGGGCTCGATCCCGATGTCGTGCTACGGGCCAGTGATGGTATAGCACAGATCAACCGTATCTGGCCGCACGACAAAGCGGCGTTCCACGCTTGCGCCGAAGATCCTCTTGGCGCGTTGCGGGCATTGCTCGAAGAATGCCGGTTTGACCTTCCTTCCGGCGTGCCCCCGGCCTTTGCCTGCGTCGTCGGCTATTTCGCCTATGAGACGGTCGGATTGGTCGAGGACATTCCTCGTGCCGACGGCCCCGGACTTGGGTTGCCGGATTTCCTGTTCGTGCGCCCCCGCCTGCTGCTGGTGTTCGATAATCTCGGCGAAGAACTCTATTGCCTGGCACCCCTATGGCCCGGAAAAGGCGATCCTGAGCAAGCGATCGCGATGGCCACCGATGCCATCGATGCCGCTCTGTCACGGCTTGTTCATTCGGAGCCGGAGGAGGATGCCACTCCGCCCGATTTGCCAGAAGCAGGACTGAACCCGGTTATGCAGCCGGGTGACTATCGCGATATGGTCCTGCGCGCGAAAGAGTTCATAACGGCGGGCGACATCTTCCAGATCGTCCTCGCGCAGCGGTTCACCTGCCCCTTCCCGCTTCCACCCTTCGCGCTTTACCGGGCCTTGCGCCGCGTAAATCCATCGCCGTTCCTGTATTTCCTCGACCTGCCGGGTTTCGCCGTCGTCGGCTCCAGCCCTGAGATTCTGGTCAGGGTGCGCGACGGAGACGTCACCATCCGCCCGATCGCCGGTACGCGCCCACGCGGGGCCACGCCGGCCGAGGATCGCGCCGCGGAACAATCGCTGCTCGCCGACCCCAAGGAGTGTGCGGAGCATCTGATGCTGCTCGATCTTGGGCGCAACGATGTTGGGCGTGTGGCGCAGCGCGGAACCGTCGAAGTGACCGACAGCTTCGGGATCGAGCGGTACAGCCACGTCATGCACATTGTCAGCAATGTAACGGGCAAACTCGATGCCCAGCATGACGCGGTCGACGCCATGTTCGCCGGATTTCCGGCGGGCACCGTGAGCGGTGCGCCCAAGGTCAGGGCCTGCCAGATCATTGCCGAGCTGGAACCCGAAGTGCGTGGTGCCTATGCCGGTGCGGTGGGATACTTTTCTCCCGACGGATCGATCGACAGCTGCATCGTCTTGCGCACAGCAGTGGTAAAAGACGGCGTGATGCATGTTCAGGCCGGTGCAGGCATTGTCGCGGACAGCGATCCGGATTACGAGCAACGCGAATGTGAAGCGAAGGCCAGCGCACTGCGCGCAGCGGCGGCCGAAGCATTTCGAATCGCCTCCGAATCGGGATATGGACAATGAGGAAAGCAACCACCTGTTCTATCCTCGCCCTGGCGTTGGGCCTGACCGCCTGTGGACAGGAACAACCGGGCAAACCGGTCGCCCGGGCGCAAATCGGTACGGCAACTCCTGCCGATAAATCGGCGGCTTCGATGCCCACCGACAGCGCAAGCGCAACGCCAAGCTTTGCCAGCGAAGTCGAAACATCCTGTCGCTCGGTGATCTATCGCGACGTTCCGCTGACCCAATGCCTTGCGATACCGGCAAACAACAAGATTACGACTGCATTGGCCGCAGGCTCGGACGCCCCTTACCGCAGCCTCACCGCCTATGCGAAGGGGCATGACGCCGCCACGATAGCCTTTGCCATGAGTGGCGGCTGGTTCGACGACAAAGGCCATCCTACCGGCTATTTCGTGCAGGACTCCAAGCGATTGCAGCCGCTGGCATCCGACGCCAAGGCCAATTCTGGCGGTGTATTCTATGGCACAGGCGATGTGTGGGAGATCCGCACGACCAAAGACTTCCTTGCCAATGTGACCAAGCGCCCGGAGTTTGGCATCCAGTCCGGCCCCATGCTTGTGACGAACGGCCGCATCGACCCGGTGCCGCACGGCAAGGACGCCAAGCCCGAAATTCGCAGCGCTGCCGGCATAGACGACAAGGGACGCGCGCATTTCGTAATTTCCAATGCACCGGTATCGACCGAAGTGCTGGCGCGCTTCTTCGCCACCGAACTCAAGGTGAAGAACGCGCTGTGCCTCGATAATGGCACGTCGCAATTGTGGAGTCCGGCAACCGATCGTCTCGACACCGGTGAACCGATCGGGCCGATCCTGGTGGTCGAAAAACGTCCGGAAACGCCGAATTGATGGGCGCCCCGACGCGAAAAGCACCGCGCCCGAATTGCGTTTGACGACCGGCCACCGTAAGCGCGCTGCACCATGATCCTCGTCGTCGACAATTACGACAGCTTCACCTTCAACCTCGTCCATTATTTGATGGAACTGGGGGCGGAGGTGACTGTCGTGCGCAACGACCAGATTTCTGCCGCTGAAGCGCTCGCAAGCGGGGCCGAGGGCATACTCATCTCGCCGGGTCCGTGTACGCCCGACGATGCCGGGATCAGTCTCGACCTCGTGGCCGCCTGCGCCGAAGCGCGAAGGCCTTTGTTTGGCGTGTGTCTCGGCCATCAGGCGATCGGCCAGCATTTCGGTGGACGTGTCGTGCGCGGCGGATTGATGCATGGCAAGACCAGCCCGATCGAGCATGACGGCAGCGGGGTATTCACCGGGCTTCCATCGCCTTTCAACGCGACACGCTATCATTCGCTGGTGGTCGAGGATGTGCCCGAGGTGCTCGTAGCCAACGCGACCAGCACCACGCCCGGCCTCGACGGCACGGCAGTGATGGGCTTTCGCCATCGCGATCTGCCGATCCATTCGGTCCAGTTCCACCCCGAAAGTATCGCGACCGAACACGGCCATGCCCTGCTGGCCAATTTCCTCACTATCTGCGGTGCTCAGGGAGAAACTGCATGAGCACCCTGCCCGCAGTCGAACCGCATTTGAGCGAATCCGAAGCCGAAGATGTCTTCGGGCGCATCCTCGATGGCGAGCCGAGTGAGGATGAGATCGCGCGCTTTCTTGTCGCTTTGAGCGATCGCGGAGAGACTGCGGGCGAAATTGCCGGGGCAGCTCGCGCCTTACGCGCACGCTTGTTGCCCATCGCCGCGCCCGACAACGCCGTCGATTGCTGCGGAACCGGTGGCGACGGCCACCATACGCTCAATGTCTCGACAGCAGTCAGCCTGGTCGTGGCCGCGGCAGGCGTGCCGGTCGCCAAGCACGGCAATCGCGCCGCCAGCAGCAAGGCCGGGGCCGCCGATACGCTCGAACAGCTCGGCCTGGACATGGACGCCGCCGGAAAAACGGCGGAGAAGACGCTCGCCGAACTCGGTATCTGCTTTCTTTTCGCCAAGAACCATCACCCGGCGATGGCACGGATACAACCGATCCGGCAGAGGCTCGGCCGGCGGACGATCTTCAACCTGATGGGGCCGCTCTCCAACCCTGCCAAGGTCACACGCCAGCTGATCGGCATAGCCCGCCCAGCCTACGTTCCGATCTATGCCGAAGCGCTGGCCCATCTCGGCACGACGCGCAGCTTCATCGTTTCCGGGGACGAAGGCCTCGACGAGTTGAGCCTCGCTGGCGGCAACGAACTGGCGGTGGTCGAGGACCATGATTTCGAAATGCAACGCGTCGCTGCCGATGCCGCGGGTCTGGGTCATTCGCCGATCGAGGCGATCAGAGGCGGAGACGCGGCACACAACGCAAAGGCGCTGGAAGCCTTGCTGATGGGAGTCCCCGGCCCCTATCGCGATGCAGTGCTGTTCAACGCTGCCGCGACATTGGTCGTCGCTGAGCGAACCGAGGATTGGAGCGAAGCTCGCGCCAATGCAGAAGAGTCGATCGATTCGGGCGCAGCGCGCCAATTGCTGGCTGACTGGATCGAGATGGCCCGATGAACAGACTCGCCGAAATATGTAGCGTCAAACGTGAGGAAGTTGCCGTACGCAAAGCGGCGATATCGTTATCCGAACTCGAGAGTCGCATACAGGAACAGTCCGCCCCCAGGGGGTTTCGCGATGCCCTCTCAAAAGCGCAGCTCGACGGGTTCGGCCTGATCGCCGAGATCAAGCGCGCCTCTCCCTCCAAGGGACTTATCCGGGAAGACTTTGCCCCGGCTGATCATGCACGGGCCTATGCCGAAGGCGGAGCTTCATGCCTGTCCGTGCTAACCGATGCACCGCATTTTCAGGGGCATGAAGACTTTCTCGTCGCTGCGAGGGCAGCTTGCGCCTTGCCGGTCCTGCGCAAGGATTTCATGGTTGATCCTTGGCAAATCGTCGAATCGCGTTCGATCGGCGCGGACGCCATATTGATCATCGTCGCAGCGTTGGACGATGGAGCCATGAGCGAAATCGAGGCTGCTGCAATCGAGCATGGCATGGACGTCCTCGTAGAAGTCCATGACGAAACCGAAATGGAACGCGCTGCACGGCTGTCGTCGCGCCTTATTGGTGTGAACAATCGCGACCTCAGAACATTCACCACTGATCTCGCAGCGACCGAGCGACTGGCCCCCCTCGCCCCCGAAAATGCCCTGCTGGTTGGAGAAAGCGGCATCGCCACCCATGCAGATTGCGAGAGGCTGGCAGGCGTGGGCGTGCGCAGCTTTCTGGTGGGTGAAAGCCTGATGCGCCAAGCGAACGTCGCCTCCGCCACCAAAGCACTTCTGTTTGGCTGACTTTCACGCCGGCTCTGCCTATGCCATGCCAGCTTTCGCGGAAGAGCCCGCTGGCGCAGGATTTGGTAGTATTCATGGCTGAACTGACTCATCTGGACGAACATGGCGCGGCGCGAATGGTCGATGTCTCAGGCAAGAGCGAAACCCATCGGACGGCGGTTGCCGAAGGGCGTATTCGCATGTCGTCCGAAGCACTCGAAGCACTAACGCAGGGCGATCTTCCAAAGGGCGATGCATTTGCCGCCTCGCGCATCGCCGGAATCATGGCCGCAAAGCGCACAGGTGAATTGATACCACTGTGCCATCCGCTTGGCCTTGAAAGCGTAACGATCGATTTCGCCGTTGAGGATGATGGCATTCGTGTCGAGGCCAGCGCATCGCTCACCGGGCGAACGGGTGTTGAAATGGAAGTAATGACAGCAGCTTCTATTGCACTCCTGACACTTTATGACATGGGCAAGGCGATCGACAAGGGGATGGTGATCGACAGTGTTCGCCTGCTGTCCAAGACCGGCGGCAAATCCGGTGACTGGCGCGCAAGACCATGACAGGCCCGATCTCGCTCGACCTGGCATGGCAGCGCCTGCTCAACTACGCCACACCGCTGGCGAGTGAGAGAATTCCGGCCGATGAATGCTGCGGACGTTATCTGGCCGATGATGTCATCGCTCAGCGAAGCCAGCCTTCGCATGACCTGTCGGCAATGGATGGATATGCAGTGAGCGGCGATGAACCGTGGTCGGTGGTTGGAGAATCGCGCGCTGGGCTCCCCTATGGCGCCAGCCTGAAGTCTAGAGAAGCGGTCCTTATTTCGACGGGAGCGCATTGCCCGGCAGGGACGGACGCTATCTTGATAAAGGAGAATGCCGTCCTCGATGGAGATATGGTGCGATCCAGCGAGACCCCCTCACCGGGCCGCCATATCCGCCGTCAGGGTTTCGACTTCGAATATGGTCAAACCGTGCTTTCCAAAGGCATCGCAATCGGGCCCGCCCAGATCGCCGTCGCCCGATCCGCCGGACATCGCTCTCTCTCGGTGGGCAGGCAGCCCACGGTTGCGATCATCGAATGCGGCGATGAGTTGGTGGCCGATCCGCAGAACTGTCCGCCCGACCGATTGCCTGCGTCGAACGGCGCCATGCTTGCGGCAATGGCCGAGGGTTGCGGAGCGCGGATCATTCGCATCGGCCCTGTGAGCGACGAGGCAGATAAGCTTGCAGAAGCATTCGGGAATGCGGCGGCGGCCGATCTCGTGGTGACGAGCGGCGGAGCATCGGTCGGGGACCATGACCTGGTTCGTCCGGTCCTGCTCGAACTCGGAGCTGAGATCGATTTCTGGAAAGTCGCAATTCGGCCGGGCAAGCCTTTGCTGCTGGCGCGCAGGGGAGCCCAGGTGATCCTCGGACTGCCCGGAAATCCAGTATCGAGCTATGTTACCGCGTTCTTGTTTCTGCTGCCCTTGATACGGCAGATGCAGGCCGCGAATTCACCGCTTCCTCACGCGCATTTCTTGCCCATTGCGACAGCTATTGAGCCGGGCGGAGAACGGCGCGAGTTTCTGCGCGGAAAGTTTGGTGAGAAAGGTATTATACCGATCACGGAACGGGATAGCAGCGCTCTTGCTTCCCTCTCCCATGCCGATGTGCTCATTGATCGCGCCATCGATGCTCCGGCGGCTAAAGCTGGAATGGCTGTTCCCTGTTATATCCTATAAGCCCGCGGAAATGCTTGACCTGCGACAATTGGTTGCCTAATTGTTCCACATTCGTTCACAGACCTTTCCACAAATCTTGTACGGAAGGGCGAATGGCAACAGGAGCACACCGCCATGCTGACCGCCAAGCAGCACGAACTGATCCGCTTCATTCAGGCCCGTCTGGAAGAAACGGGCATTTCTCCATCTTTCGAGGAAATGAAGGAAGCGCTCGATCTGAAGAGCAAGTCGGGCGTGCATCGGCTGATCTCGGCGTTGGAGGAACGGGGCTTCCTGCGCCGTCTGCCTAACCGCGCTCGTGCGCTCGAAGTGATCAAGACGCCTGAGGATTCGGTGGTTCGCCCGAAAGCAGCATCGGCTGCAAACGATGCTACCTCGATCGCGCCATCGCGCGAAGCCAACATTCCTGAGCCGGCCAACGATGTGATCGAGATTCCGCTCCATGGCCGAATTGCAGCCGGTGCACCGATCGAGGCGCTGGAAGGGCAGAACAGTCTGCCGGTTCCCGCTGCCCTGCTCGGTCCTGGCGAACATTATGCGCTCGAAGTATCCGGAGATTCGATGATCGAGGCGGGTATTTTCGACGGCGACTTCGCACTGGTGCGACGCACCACCGATGCGCGCGATGGCGAAATCGTCGTGGCGCTGGTCGACAATGAAGATGCAACGCTGAAATACCTTCGCCGCGAGAGCGGAAAGGTGCGGCTCGATCCCGCTAACGCCTCCTACGAAGCACAAATTTACGAGCCGGGACGGGTCGCCATTCAAGGCAAACTTGCAGGGCTATTGCGGCGCTATCACTGACTGCAGCTGGCTGAGGCTGATGACCCGCGTCAACGCGGCCTCCACTAGCCATGCTGACCTTGCTCGTCGGCCACACTGACGATTGTCTGGCGCTCCAGATCGAGCGCCAGACCACCGCTCTTCCTCAGATGCGCGCGATCTGCCTTTAGCCAACGCGGTTGACAGGCATCGGGCAAACGACGGTCGGACACGACGATGTCGACCTTGGAACATGCCGATACCAGTTGCCGCCATCCGATCATGTCGGCGCTGCGAGTCATCAATATCCATCAGATACGTCCGCCGCGATCGAGTTTGAGAATGCACGAATCACGATTGCAACGCGCCGCGGGCCAGTCGGTCATCGCCACAGCCTCGCCATCGAGCGCAGCAAGCTCGAGCAGACTGTCTTTCGTATAATTACTTCGCCCGTCGCGCAGAACCAGTAAGCGATCGCCTGACACAGTAATCCCGACCTGTCGCCCATCGCGGCTGATCTGGACATCCGGTGGATTTGCCATCGCCATTGCGGGCACAGCCACCACGACCGGCAAGAATCCGAACAACCTTGCCCGCCCGCGCCACAGCGCCAGCCATAACCCACCGCCGACGAACATGAGCAACACCCACAGCGGCATTTGCGGGACAAGTTTGACCGCGCCTGGTCGACTCGAAACGAAATGGGCAATTGCCAGCAGCAGTTCGAGAGATTTGCCTGTCAGCCACCAGAAGGGCGCGCCCATCCCGACCAGATCGAACAACAGGGCCAAACCAATCAGCGGCATGGCCGCGAACGTCACCAAAGGAATGGCCAGGACATTAGCGAAGGCGCCGTAAATCCCTGAACGATGGAAGTGGTAGAGCACGACCGGCATCAAGACGATTTCGATGACCATCCCGGTCGCAAACAGCATCGTCAACCGCCGCAGAAATACACGCAGCCATCCCTCATCGCGCGGTGCCAGAAACTTTCGCACCGGGCTGCAACCATGCAGCGCCACGATAGCGATGACCGCCGCAAAGCTCATCTGAAACGACGGACCGACCAGCGATTCGGGCCACAGCAGCAGAACGACCGCCGCGGCGATCGCCACCATCCGCAAGGACAAGGGCTCTCGTCCCATGGCCAGGGCGACCAGCACGAGCCCTGCGCCGATGCAACTTCGCACCGTGGGCACCTGCGCCCCGGTCAACAACGTATAGCCAATTCCCGCCAAGGCACCCAAAGCCGCCGCTACGACCGGCAAACGTACGCGCAGGGTCAACCATGGCCACAGCGCCAGTAGCTTGATCGCGCAGAAATATGTCGCCGCGATCACCGCACTCACATGCAAGCCGCTGATCGAGAGCAGATGGGTAAGGCCAGCATCGCGCATCGCGTCTTCGTCTTCTTTGTCGATTGCTCCCCGGTCCCCGCTGGCAAAGGCCGCAGCAATTGCACCCGGAGCGCCGCCCAATTGCCCGCGAACATGGGTCGAAAGTGCTCTTTGGAGACGACCGAAAATCCCTCCCCCAGACGCTGCATCGACGACTTCGATTTCACCAAGCGCCGAGCCGGTGGCGGCCAACCCTTCGAACCACGCCTTTCGGGCAAAGTCATAAGCGCCGGGAACCAACGGAGGCGGCGGTGGAAGCAACCTTACCCGCAGCCTGACACGCGCGCCTTCCGAAACTCCCACTTTGTCCCGATCCTGCGGAACGTTGACGCGGACTTTGACGGCCCGATCTTCCGAAGGCAGCCGTGCCGCAAGAGTAAGCCGGAACCGCTGTTCAGCTGGGCGGTTCTCACGCGCCAGAATCCGCGCATCGATGACCGCGATCGTCGGGCGCGAGATCGGCAGCGTGCCAACCGTCACGGATCGCATCCAGATAGCGCCAATCCCAAACGAAAATGCCAGCGCAACCGCCAGCAGCGACTGCAGCAGCAAAACCCGATCCGGGCGGTTGCGCCATACCAGGTAGCCGCCCAAAGCGAAGCATAGCCCGACCAAAACCGCCGTTATCCAGCTCGTAGGTGTCGCGGCCGCAAACCAGAACCCAATCCCCGCAGCAAAAGCCACCACCAGCCATGGGCCGCGATCAATCGACGCCGCTGCCAACGCGTGTTCCAGATACGCGCCAATGCTGGACAAGCGCGCGCGTCCCTGCCAAGGACGCTGCACTGCACCATGGGCCTCTCCCCCGGGGCCGCCAAGCGGTACTGTGGGCGCATTTTGCGTCGCCATGTCACGATAGAAGGGAAAGCCGGGCGTAATGGCAAGCGAAAGTGAGTCTGCGAGCAAACCGCAGGTCGTAACCCGCTTTGCACCTTCCCCTACCGGCTATTTGCATATTGGCGGCGCGAGGACGGCGCTATTCAACTGGCTTTTCGCTCGCCACAATGGCGGCAAGGCGCTTCTGCGGATCGAGGATACCGACCGCAAGCGGTCGACACAGGATGCGATCGACAAGATCATCGAAGGGCTCGATTGGCTCGGCCTGGATTTCGATGATGCGCCGGTTTTCCAGTCCGACCGCGCAGAACGCCACGCCGAAGTGGCGCGGACGCTGCTCGAACACGGCCATGCCTACAAATGCTTCGCGACCAGCGAAGAACTGGAAGCGATGCGCGCCGAGCAGCGCGCGAACAAGCAGCCTTTGCGCTATGACCGGCGCTGGCGCGATCGCGATCCATCGGAAGCTCCCGAAGGTGCGCCTTATGTCGTCCGCCTCAAGGTACCGACCGGAGGTGAGACGGTCATTGAAGACGCGGTTCAGGGCAAAGTGACCGTTCGAAACGAGGAAATCGACGACTACGTCCTGCTGCGCGCGGACGGGACCCCCACCTATATGCTTGCAGTCGTCGTCGACGATCACGACATGAGCGTCACCCATGTTATCCGCGGCGACGATCACTTGAACAATGCCTTTCGTCAGCTTCCAATTATACGCGCGATGAACGCGATCGAAGGCGGCTGGCCCGATCCGGTTTATGCCCATGTGCCGCTTATCCATGGCGCCGACGGAGCAAAGCTGTCCAAACGCCACGGCGCGGTGGGAGTCGAGGCCTATCGCGACGAGGAGGGCGTGCTGCCCGAAGCGCTGTTCAATTACCTCCTAAGGCTGGGCTGGGGCCATGGGGACCGCGAGGAAATATCGCGCGAGGAAGCCATTGCGCTGTTCGACCTTGGCGGAGTGGGCAAAAGCCCGTCGCGCTTCGACATCAAGAAACTGCAGAATCTCAACGGTCATTACATCCGCGAAGCGGACGACGCACGGTTGGCCGAACTCGTCGCCGAAAGGATTGGCGATAAAGCCGATCCGGTATTGCTGGAAAAGGCGATGCCGGTGTTAAAACCCCGTGCCAAATCCATCAATGAACTTGCTGATGGTGCTAACTTTCTGTTCGCTGGAACGCCTCTCAACCTGACGGACAAGGCGCAGGCCCTGTTGGACGAGTCTGCGCGTGCCATTCTTGCGCAGATTTCATCCGTGCTGCGGGCGGAAAACAACTGGACAACCGAGGCTCTCGAAGCCACTACGAAATCACTTGCCGAACGGCTCGAACTGGGTCTTGGCAAGCTCGCGCAACCCATGCGCGCAGCTTTGACCGGAACAACTACGTCACCGGGAATTTTCGATGTGCTGGTGCTTTTGGGCCGGGACGAGTCGCTCGCGCGGATCGATGCGCAAGCTGACCCCGCAGCATCGCAGAGGAATAACTAAGGAGAAGGCCATGGCCGATAAACAAGCGACACTCGACATCAACGGTGAGGCGCAGAACTTTCCCGTGCTCGAAGGCAGTTGCGGTCCGTCTGTGGTGGATATTCGCAAGCTTTACGGGTCCACCGGCCACTTCACCTACGATCCCGGCTATAAATCAACGGCAAGCTGCGAAAGCGCGCTGACCTTCATTGACGGCGAAGAAGGCGTACTGCTGCATCGCGGCTATCCCATCGGGCAGCTGGCGGAAAGTTCCAGCTTCATGGAGGTCGCCCATCTCCTGCTGAATGGCGAACTGCCAAAGCAGGATGAGCTCGACGATTTCGAGTATACGATCACGCGGCACACCATGCTGCATGATCAGCTGCGCCAGTTCTATCAGGGTTTCCGTCGTGACGCGCACCCGATGGCGATCATGTGCGGCGTGGTCGGCGCGCTCAGTGCTTTCTATCACGACAGCACCGACATTGCCGATCCGGAACAACGCAAGATCGCCAGCCATAGGCTGATCGCCAAGATGCCGACGATAGCGGCGATGGCTTACAAATATTCCATCGGCCAGCCCTTCATGCAGCCGCAGAACTCGCTTAGCTATACGGCGAACTTCATGCGCATGACATTCGGAGTCCCGGCCGAGGAATACGAGCTTCATCCGGCAGTCGAAAAGGCCATGGACCGGATATTCATCCTCCATGCCGACCATGAGCAAAACGCGTCCACTTCTACCGTCCGCCTCGCCGGATCGTCGGGCGCCAATCCGTTTGCTTGTATTGCAGCAGGCATAGCCTGCCTCTGGGGTCCGGCGCATGGCGGCGCGAACGAAGCCGCGCTGAATATGCTCCAGGAGATCGGTACTCCGGACAAGATCCCGCATTACATCGAGCGGGCCAAGGACAAGAACGATCCGTTCCGCCTGATGGGTTTCGGTCACCGCGTCTACAAGAACTACGATCCGCGGGCGACCGTGATGCAGAAGACGGTCCGTGAAGTGTTCGACGCGCTGAAGGTATCCGATCCGGTGTTCGAGACCGCGCTGAAGCTGGAAGAAATCGCGCTCAACGACGATTATTTCAAGGAAAAGAAGCTGTTCCCGAATGTCGATTTCTACTCGGGCATCATCCTGTCGGCGATCGGTTTCCCGACGACCATGTTCACAGCGTTGTTCGCGCTTGCCCGTACTGTCGGATGGGTCGCACAGTGGAACGAGATGATTTCCGATCCCGGCCAGGTCATCGGTCGTCCGCGCCAGCTTTACACCGGGCCGACGCAGCGTGACTATGTCCCGATGGATAAGCGTTAATGCGAGTTGCGATGCGTCGAGCTTTGCTGATATTCGGCGCAATACTGGTAATCCTGGGGGGTCTGTGGACCCTTCAGGGACTGGGGCTGGTGATGTGGCCAGCCTCGAGTTTTATGCTCGCCGATAGTCAATGGGCTATCAACGGCGGTCTAACGATCGTCGCAGGTGTCGTACTGATTGTACTCTCGCGCCGCAAAAGGCGCTGACCTTACTCGCCAGTTGGGACTGACAGGGTGAAGCGTGCGCCCCGCCCCGGCGCGCTTTCGACAGTCAGGTCGCCGCCCATTGCACGCGCCAGACGGCGAGAGATGTAGAGGCCCAGCCCCGAACCACCGTCGCCGCTGCGCCCCAGCCTTTCGAATTTGCGAAACACCTTGGCCTGCTCTTCGGGGTCGAGCCCGCGCCCCTGATCTGCCACAGTGACCAACGCAGTTGTGCCGATACGATCAAGCCGCACCCATACCTGGCTGCCCTCGGGCGAGTAGCGCACGGCATTTCCGACGAGATTGATCAGGATCTGCAACACGCGGCGGAATTCCGCCCTGGCAGGCTGCGCTTCCCCAACGACCGGCGGGACAAGGGTTATATCCCTTTCGCGGGCACGCGAGCCGAGGATGGCACAAGCCTGACGCGCCGCCTCACCCATATCGATACTGTCCGGCGTGGTAACGAAACTGTCCGCCTCAACCACTTCGAGGTCGGACAGGTCATCGATAAGACCCAAAAGGTGTTGCCCTGCCGTTGCAACATCCCCGGCATATTCGCTGTACTCGGGCGCGATCGGACCAGCGAGTCGCGATCGGATCGTCTCGGCATTGGCGATGATGCGATTGATCGGCTGTCGGAGGACCGGCGCGAGATCCTGCCCCAGAGAAGGCAGTTCTCCGTCGAAGGGGTGATCCGTTTCGGTGTCCGCTGCGCTGTCGAGTGGCGTGTCGGACAGAAGGTGCAGAACGAAGCCGAGGCTGCCGGGTTCAGGGTGCCCCAAGGGTTCGAGATAGGCCGTCCACGAGCGTTCAGACCCAGCAATCTGGCATTGCGCCCCATCAAGCAACCGCCAATGCATAGGCTGCTCATGTGTCAGCTCGGGAAACTGGACGAAATCGGTCCAGGGCTTGCCAGGCCGTTCGACCATCGCGGACTTGAGCTGATGGAGGTCCGCAGCCTCGACCTCTACCGCGACGACGTTCTGGCGCGCATCGAGTCTGGCGGTCAGTTCGGACAGCAGCCGGTAAACATCGCGTCGCTGCCGTTCGAGGTCGTTTGCGTCCTCAATGGCTATCGGCTCGGTGTGCCAGTTGACGACACCGATCTCGCAGCCTTCAGCCTTCCCATTGTTGCCGATTTGCGGGACGATCTCGACCCAGGCCGATATCCGATCTCGCCCGTCGATGGCCGAAAACCTGCGCGCCAAGCGCAGTCCATAGCTGCGAGCCTTGTCGACCAGCGTGCGAAGTTCGGGGATGGCTAGAACGCCGCCGATCTTGCCGCCACAGGCGAACTGAAGATCGACGAGCGGCGGGTCGGCGGATATCAGCCGTCCCTCAGCATCGATCTTGCCGCGTGCAAGGTAGTGGGTCGCAATAGACGCCATCGCCTTATCGCGTCCCTGCATCGTTGGCCGCCGCAAGCCATCGGGCGGCTTCACGAATGCCGATGGAATCGAGATCGGGCACAAGCTCGGCTTCCGGCAGGATGCGCAGTACCTGTGCTTCCACTTCGGTTGGCTTGAGACCGGCCGCGCGCAGCCCGAGAATCAGCCGCGCGATCAGTTGCGGATTTGTCGAACTCGTTACCATCTCGCGGGTCTGGCCAGAACGGATGGCCAGAGCCGAAAGGAACAGCCCTACGCCGGCGAACTCGACCTGCAGGGCAGAGCTTGCCATGTCGCCCAATGCCATGACCAATCGCGAGAACAACGATATCCGGCTGCTTCCTTCGTCGAAATCGTCACGCAACCGCTTTTCCGCTCGCTCCAGCACATCGGATAAAGGCGCGTTACTGAGCTCGCGCCACGCAATCAGCGCCTCGTGAAAAAGGTCTGCGGGAAGTTCTGCAAGGGCAATTTCCATGCGCCGCTGCGACTGCGCAAAACGCGCCTGCGCGGACAATGCCGCCATCGCGACGGAGGCGATTTCCGGATCTCCATTTCCGACGAGATCCTGCAACAGGGGCGACAGCACTGGATCGAGGGTCAGCCGAGCTTCGAGATCCGTTGCCAAGTGCCACTCGATCGCAAGGGCGTGGAGTTGGTCCAGCAGATGCCGCTGACCAGCGAGTCGTTGCACCAGCTCCGATCGACGGTTCGCGACAAACTCGTCCTTGCCGCTCTCCCCGATTGCATCCGCCTGTGCGCGCAGCAGCTGGGTCGCGATGCTGACCAGCATGGCCCGTACGCGCGCCACGATGTGCTCCGCGAACAGCGAGTGATCGCGTTGCCCGACCAGCATGGCAAGGATCGGACGACTGGCCATAAGCCGATCGTCGCCGCGTGCCAAAGAGCCACGCAACGCATCGGCGACCGGCAGTTCAGCCCGCGACAAGCTTTGCGGCTCCTTCATATTGTCGATTTAACATGACCTGGTTAAGCGCCGGTTAGTTCGCCATCGTCGCGATCTATGAAAAGTGTCGCGAGAACGATCAGCGACAGAATTGCACACGCGGGGGCCACATAGCCTGCCCAGGCAAGCGGCGTGAGCAATACCAACAGCGTGATCCGGTCACCATAACTTGCGCGCCAACGTGGCGGTCCCAGCGTTTGGCCGAGCCTGAGCAAGCCGAGCAAGAGCAAAGGCACGTATAGCCGCAGCCAGGAAAGATCATCGGGCATGGCATGGCCCAGCAAAAAAAGGATCAGGCCATCATAGGCCCAGTTCATCACCTGGGGCAGCAATGGCTTTGCCCGTTCGGGTGTGCCAACACGCGCGACGCGCTCGAACATGGAGGCAATTGCCCATGCCACCGCGCCGATTCCGGCGATCGCCAATCCCATTGCGGGATGCCCGAGCAGGCCGGCGGCAAAAGCAAGAATGCCACCCATCACGGCAGCGGCAAGGGGTACGCGCTCCTTCCGGCTGCCCGAAACGTCGTGCGACAGCCGCATCCCGATACGTTCTGCAATCGCCGGGCCAGGTGCCAGAAAAGTGGCTGGCGCAAGGTGGCGTCTGAGCCAGACACGTTCGAGCGCTCCCTTGTTCTCCTCCAAGATCGCCCTGTGCCACCGATTCTCGTCCAATAGCCTGCTGTCGAGTTCGACGACCCTTGTCCCGGCCTGCAATGCGACCCGGAGCAGCGTCGATGCCATGTCTATATCGGTCGGCATGTCGAGTAGACGCGCAACGGATTCTCCGCGCGTTTGCAGCAAGCCGCTCCATGCGCGGGTCGGGTCGATCCGTTCGAAACCTAGTGGCACGGCATCGTCGGCTGCAAATGCAAGCACTGCGGACCGTTCCCTTATCGCGCTGACCGCCACCTCCAGATCCGGCATGACCCCGTCGAGCAGCACCACGATATCATCGGCAGCAGTTACCAGAGCAGAAAGTCGCTCGATCGAATCGATCTGTTGAAAGCGCATCCCGGCTCTTTCGCAATGACGCTGGCCGATCAGCAGATCCTGCCCCAGCCCCCGCGCAAGGACGATCACGCTGTCGCATTGCAGCGCAGCGCAGCAATCAATCTGGTGAGCCAGCACCGTACGTCCCGCAAACCGGCGATGGGCGAGCTTTTCACCGGGCCTGTCTGGCGCTTCGGCAAGCGCTGAAAGAAGGGCAATGCGCACGGTCTTGGGTCGGTTCGAAGAAAATGTGTTTCGGCGCCAAATCCCTAGGCGCAACAGTCCGGCGATTTCAATGTGCAGCCAGTTCAGGCCGCCTTCTGTCCCCGGATATCGTCCAGATGCGCAGCAATCTGCCGCAGGACTATAGGTTCGCCCGGAGCAGCGACCAGCGCGTAATCGGCCAGCGACCGAAGTGCCTCGTCATGGAAGCTGGACGCGAGTCCGCGCAGACGCAAAGCCGCAATTTCCCAATTGCCGTCACATCTTGCGCGGCCCAGAAGATCGAGCTGGCGCTCGGCACTTTGGACATAACTTTGGCGCAACTCCGCAATCAGTGAGAAGTCGTCACCCGCAGCGCTCGCCAGAGCTTCTTCCAATGTACCGGATTCGAAGGCCATGGGAGATGGTTAGAAGGATAAGCGTTAAAACAGGTTTAACCTCGTCCTTCCTGTGATACCTTCGCTTACATGACCAAGCGATCGCATATTCGCGCCATCGGGCAGAACGACCAGCCACAGGGCGAAGTTACGCCTGAAGAAACCTTGCCGGTGCCACAAGCCGAAGAGGTATTCGAACCGGAACAGGAATGGATCGAGGAACCTGAAGCTCCCGCACGGGGAATATCTGTTCTCGCTGGGCTGAGCTGGGCGATCGCGCTTGGCTGGAGCGCTTTTTTCGCATGGGCGAACGTGGAAGCGATCCAGACCCGGCCTTCGCCGCAGCAATGGACACAATTAATCGCAACATGGGCCATTCCGGTGTTACTGATCGGAGTGATCTGGCTGCTCGCGATGCGCAATTCGGCCCGTGAAGCCACCCGCTTCGGAGCTGTTGCACATTCGTTGTCGGCCCAGTCTGTACAGCTCGAACAACGGTTGAGTTCCGTCAATCGCGAGCTGAGCCTGGCCCGTGAGTTTCTTTCCACCCAGACGCGGGAACTGGAATTCCTCGGCCGCAGCGCCGTCGAACGTATCTCTGGGCCCGCCGAGCAATTGCGAGAGCTTGTGAGCGAGAACGGCGAGCGGATCGATTCGATCGCCAAGGTCAGCGTGACCGCGCTCGACAACATGAAAAGCCTCCGAGAAGATTTGCCGGTGGTGACCAATGCGGCGCGGGACGCATCCAACCAAATTGGCGGCGCTGGACGTACCGCCAAGAGCCAGCTGGCAGAGTTGGTCAGCGGGTTCGAAAGGCTCAATGAGTTCGGCCAGGCCAGCGAACGGCAAGTCACTTCGCTGCAGGACCGGATCAGCGAAACACTCGATAGTTTCGACACGCGGCTCGCCGATATCGAGCGTATGACTGATGCTCGCGTCGAAGCCATGCGAGAGGACAGCCAGGTGCTCCGCAACGAATTGAATGACCATCAGGAAACTGCCATCGTCGCACTGCGCGAGCAGATGGAGGCCTTGCGTCAGGAAATCGTCGAAGCCGGATCGTCTTTCACAAGCCAGCAGGAAGCCGCTTTGACTGCGATGCGCGATCGGATCGACAGCTTGCAAACCGAGGCCGGCAATGTCACCGAATCACTGCGCTCGGGCGAGCGCAGCGCAATCGAAGTGTGGCAGGGGCGGATTACCGACTTAAAGCATAGCCTGACCAAAGCGATTGAAGAAATTTCGGACCTCGATGCCAAGGCGATCGAGAATGCTAATGGCAAGCTCAGGGCACTTACTGGCGAAGCAGAACGGGTCGACGAGAAGCTCGTCGAGCGTAATCGCCTTTTCGAACAGCAGATTGGTGACCGGGAAAAAGCCTTTGAAGCCGCGCAGGCGCAGGCGCTGGAGCGGTTCTACGAAAGGCTTACCGAGCTTGATGGTGAATTGGCTAAAAGACGCGAAGCGCAGGATGCGCAACTCGACGCAACCGCCCAGCGTAACGAGGGCATCAAGGAAGGCATCGCGCAAATCGAAGCACAGATTGCCACCTTGGCGGAACGCGCGGAGCAGACAGAGGCGGGATTGGTTCGGAGTTCGAGCCGGTTGGCCGAAACGGTCGAGGAAACGAACGGCTCACTCGAAGAGACTGAACAAGCACTTGGCAGGCTGACCGATGCCAGTGTGCGTGTCCTCGAACTCATTCAGGCGAGCGCCAAACACAGCAAGACCGAGCTGCCTGCCGCACTCGGCGTCTTCGAAGCCCGGCTTGCGGAAGCTCGCTCGACAGCAGGGGCTGCTGTCGGTCTGCTCGAACAGGGGACCGCGTCGAGCGACTCCTTGCTGGCCGCGATCGAGCGCTTACGCGAAGAAGGTCAGGCAGCAACGAACAACATCGATGGACTACGCGAACGGTTGAGTGAGACCGTGGAAAGCCAGACCGCTGAGCTGGGCGTGTTGCGCGAGCAAATCGTCTCGGTCGATAGCGAAACCAACGTCCTCGCCGAGAGAATCTCAACGACCCTGCGCGAATCTCTTGGGCAGTTCGAAAATGCCGGTCGTGACGTGCTCGAAACGCTGGAATCCCAGCAGAAGGAACAGATTCGATCGCTTGTCGGGCATATCGGTGATGAAAGCGCGCAAGCGGTCGAGCAGGCTTTCGCCGACCTTTCGAAAGATACCATCGAACAGCTCAACGCCGCGACCGCCAAGGCAAGCGAAACCTCGCGCGATCTCATCGGCCAGCTGCGCGACCAGCTTGCGCGGGTCAACGAGCTGACCGGCAATTTGGAAAGCCGTATTTCGCGCGCGCGCGAAAAGGCCGAGGAGCAGATCGACAACGACTTCTCTCGCCGCGTTGCGCTCATTACCGAGAGCCTCAATTCGAACGCGATCGATATTGCCAAGGTGCTGTCTACCGAAGTCACCGACACTGCCTGGGCATCCTATCTGCGTGGCGATCGCAGCGTATTTACCCGTCGCGCCGTGCGGTTGATCGACAGCTCGCAAAGCCGTGAAATTGCCGAACTCTACGACACGGACACTGAATTCCGTGGCCATGTGAGCAGATATATTCACGATTTCGAGGCGATGCTGCGCACCATGCTGTCCACTCGCGACGGCAACGCACTGGGCGTGACATTGCTGAGCTCGGACATGGGCAAGCTCTATGTCGTGCTCGCCCAGGCTATCGAGCGACTGCGCGAGTGATTACATCCCGATCCAGTTGCTGAAATCGAGATCGTCGAGGCCGACCCAGCCATAGTGGTAGTTTACGAAGAATATCGCCGTCAGCACTGCCGCCATGATCGTCGCGCGGATAGCCACCCGCCCCGCACTGAAATTGCCCGGCGCGCTGTCCGCCTGTCCTGCAATTTTGTCCATTCCGAGTTCGTCATGCGTCCTGATTCCGAAAGGCAGCAGGATCAGCGCGCTCATCACCCAGCACAGGAAATATACCGCGAGGAATGACGCAAGCTGCATTGCGATACCTTAGGCTTCCGGGCCGATCACGCGCACCTGTGGTCGCTTGCCCGACCAGCGGTTGGCCGCCCGGCGCGCGGCAATACGCGCCACTTCCCGTACTTCGTCGACATCGCTCCTTGCGGCACCCTTCAGTTTACCGATAGCCTTGACGATATCCGCACGCGCTTCAGCGATGAACGCGTCGTAATCCTCATCCAGCGGTAAGCCGATCCCCTCCAGTCTTGGAGGCAATTGAGCGTCCAAAATCACGACCAGCACGCCCTCGCGCGCAATCCGGCGGCGCATCGCAATCGCTTCGCCATCAGCCGGCACGATAATATCGCCATCGAGCACCAACCGCCCTGCCCTGACCTCGGCGAGTTTACCCGGTTCGCCCGGTGCAATCCGCACGAGATCACCGTTCTGCTGTATCACCGCATCGGGAATTCCACTGGCAAGGCCGAGCCTTGCCTGCTCCTGCATATGCCGCATCTCGCCATGCACGGGGATGAGTATCTCGGGACGCAGCCAGCCATAAAGCGCCTCGAGTTCGGGTCGCCCGGGATGCCCCGAAACATGGATCTCGCTCTGGCGATCTGTCACCATCTGGATCCCGCGCGCTGCAAGCCGGTTCTGGACCGCACCGATGGCCAGCTCATTGCCGGGAATCTGACGGCTGGAGAATAGCACCACATCGCCCGCGCGCAGCTCGAGCGGGTGATTGTCCTCCGAGATACGCGACAATGCCGCACGCGGCTCACCCTGCCCGCCCGTGGCGAGGATCAACAACTCGCCGCGCGGAAGCCCCATTGCCGTATCGAAATCGACCGGCTCAGGGAAATCCTGGAGATAGCCGTTATCCTGCGCGACCTCGATAATCCTTTCGAGAGAGCGCCCGGCGACACAGACCTGCCGCCCGGTTTCGCGCGCGACATCACCCAATGTCTGCAAGCGGGCGACATTGCTTGCGAAAGTCGTGACCAGCACGCGCTTGCCCGCGTGCCGCTGGACCTCTTCCAGCAGCCCCTTGTGAACCGCGCCTTCCGATCCACTTGCCGCCGGGTTGAACACGTTGGTGCTGTCGCAGACAAGCGCGAGCACGCCTTCGTCGCCGATCGCTACCAATTCCTCTTCGGTAGTCGGTTCACCGATGATCGGGTCCTCGTCGAGCTTCCAGTCTCCGGTGTGGAACACGCGACCGAAAGGCGTCTCGATCAGCAACGCGTTCCCTTCGGCAATCGAGTGCGCGAGCGGGAGATACGTGATCGTGAACGGCCCGACCGAGAGTTTTCCGTGATCTTCCTCGATCACATTGAGTTCGACTTCGCCTGCCAGCCCGGCTTCCTCGAGCTTGCGGCGCACCAGATCGGCCGTGAACGGCGTCGCGTAAAGCGGCACGCCGAGGTCGGCCGCGAAATAGGGCACTGCGCCGATATGATCCTCGTGCGCGTGGGTCAGCACGATTCCGTCGAGCTTGTCAGCCCTCTCCTCGATGAATTCGAGATCGGCAAACACGAGATCGACGCCGGGATACTCCCCGCCAGAAAAGGTCATGCCCAGATCGACCATAAGCCAGCGCCCGCGGCAACCGTAGAGATTGACGTTCATGCCAATCTCGCCCGAACCGCCAAGTGCCAGGAAAAGCAGTTCTTCTTGTGGTGTGAAGTCCTTCTTCACCCGGCGCGTCCCGCCAGCAACGCAAGTCCAACAAGCGTAAGATCACTGTCGACATAGTCGAAAAGCTCTGTGTGCTTATCAAACAGAATCGCCAGTCCTCCCGTCGCTACTACCTTGGCAGGGCGTCCGATTTCCGCCTTCATTCGTTGGGTTAGACCTTCCATCAGTGCAACATAGCCCCAGAAAACGCCAATCTGCATCTGATCCTCGGTATTGCGCCCGATCACGCTGCCCGTGCGTGGCGCCTCGATCGCGATGCGTGGTAGCTTCGCCGTATTTCCGACCAGCGCATCGAGCGAAAGATTGATACCGGGAGCAATGATCCCACCCTTATAGGTGCCCTTGAAATCTATCGCGTCGAAGGTGGTCGCGGTACCGAAATCGATCACGATCAAATCGCCGCCATATTTGGCATGGGCGGCGATGGCATTAAGCGCCCGGTCGGCACCCAGCGAGCGTGGTTCCTCGACATCGACCGCAATGCCCCAATCGGCAGCGCCATCCCCGGCTATCAGCGGTTCGACGCCGAAATATTTCTGCGCCAACACCGTCAAATTGTGGATCGCGCGCGGAACCACAGAGCCAACGATGATCTTTTCAATCGCAGCGCGCTCAAACCCTTCAATCGCCATCAGCTGGAGCAGCCACACGGCATATTCGTCGCCCGTCCGGCGGGGATCGGTGGCGATCCGCCAGCGCGACTTGATCTCCGGTTGACCGTCGTCATCGGTTCCGAAAAGTGCGAAAACGACATTCGTATTGCCGACATCGACAGCAAGCAGCATCGCTTCAGGACTCCTGGCCAGCGAACATGACATCGCCCGCGTGAATGACACGGCTCGTACCATCCGCCAAGCGGAGCTTAAGTGCACCATCGGGCGTGAGTCCGTCGAACTTGCCGGTCAGGGCTGCTTCACCCGGCGGATTGACCGTCAGGCCGGTGCCGACTGGATGCGCCGCCGCAACCCATCTACGAACCATTACCTCCAGCCCAAAATTGCGCCAGCGCGCCAGTTCCTCGACAAAACTTCGCGCCAGATTGCCGGCAAAGCTATTACGATCCGGCGCATGCGTCAGTTCGGACAAGGATATCGTCCGACGATCAGAGAGTTCAGGTGCGGTGCGAATGTTGACCCCGATGCCAACCACCACCGCATCATTCTGTCGCTCGAGCAGGATGCCGGCCAGCTTCGCGTTGGCGATGGTCAGGTCGTTGGGCCACTTGATGCGCAGCGCCGATGGCTCGGGCAGCACTGGCAGAACGGCTTCATAGACCGCCAGTCCCGCCACCAGCGCCAATGAGGCGGGGCTGGGATCGTTCGGGGCGAGCCGCACCACGGTCGAACCCATGAAGTTGCCGCTGCCATCGAACCAGTTGCGTCCCTGCCGACCTCGACCGGCGACCTGCCGATCGGCTATCAGCCAATCGCCCTCCGGCCATGCCTCGCCCGCAGCAAGGGCAGCGAGAACGTCGGCGTTGGTCGAGCCGGTTTCTGCGACCGTGTGGATCAAGCGACGGCAAAGAGCGCGGCAGCGGCCTGACTAGCGACCGAGCCGAGCCACGGAGTGGCAAAATAGCCAAGTGGCGAAATCACGATTACGCTGACAACCAGCACAACCCAGTGACCCATCGGGCTGGTCTGTTCGGGCTCGCGCTTCGATTCATCGAAGAACATCACCTTGATGAAGCGCAGATAGTAGAACGCGCCGATCACGCTGGCAGCAATACCAATCGCGGCAAGAGGCACCAGTCCGGCCTGTACCGCGGCCTGAAACACCACGAACTTGGCCCAGAAACCGAACAGAGGTGGAATACCCGCCAGACTGAACATCACGAACAGCAAGCACCAGGCGAGGCCAGGACGCGTCGTGGACAATCCGGATATATCGGCAAATGTTTCGAGCGGCTGCCCTTCCTTGTCGCGCAGCATGAGCAGGGCTGAAAAACTGCCGAGCGTCATTGCGACATAAATGACAAGATAGATCAGTATCGCGCTTGCGCCCGCAGGCGTCGCCGCCGCCAGACCGACCAAGAGAAAACCAACATTGTTGATCGAGCTATAGGCAAGCAAGCGCTTGAGGTTCTGCTGACCGATCGCACCCAATGCACCGACCACGATCGAAGCGATCGAAGCGAAGATCACGATCTGGCGCCACGCCTCGACTTCGCCCCCGAAAGGCACCAGCGCCATGCGCACAAGCATACCGATGGCCGCAACCTTGGGCGCACTGGCGAAAAAGGCGGTGACCGGCGTTGGTGCGCCTTCGTAGACATCGGGCGTCCACATATGGAACGGCACGGCGGCGATCTTGAAAGCCAGGCCGGCCAGCACAAACACCACGCCGAACAGCGCGCCGATCGGGAAATGCGTGCTGAACGCTGCACGAATACCAGAGTAATCGGTCGTCCCGGCAAAACCGTAGACCAGGCTCATCCCGTAAAGGATGATGCCCGACGCCAAGGCACCCAGAATGAAATATTTGAGGCCCGCTTCGTTCGAGCGCCAGTCCGAGCGCAGGAAGCTTGCAAAGACATAAGACGACAGGCTCGACAATTCGAGGCCGATGTAAAGCGTCATGAGATTGGTGGCCGAGACCATCATCCCCATGCCGATTGCACCGAACAGCATCAGCACGGGATATTCGCCGCGATAACCGTCACGCTCCTCGAAGAAGCGCGGCGTGATTATCAGACACGCAATCGTCGCGAGATAAATCAGGATCTTGGCGAATACGGCAAAGCTATCCATCCGCAGCAGTCCGCCAAAGGCGCTGTTGAACCCGTCGGCAGGCGAGCCCGTCGGAAGCGAAGCGGTAAAGGCAATCGCCCCGACCAGCGCCGAAACTGCAAGGATCGTTATGACCCGCGCGGATTTGGCACCGGTCCATGCCACCACGAGCAACAGCACAAGCCCTGCCAGCGACAGGCCGATCTCGGTCCCAGTGAAGTACAATGAAGACGCGTAAGACATCAGTGCGCCTCCCCGGTCGATTCAGAGCCATGCGCGATATAATTTGCTGCATGGGCGTTGGGTGGCCCAACCTTCAACTGCGCATCGCCCTTCGGGGCAGCCTGCGCCAGTCTTGCGTCGAGAGCCTGAATATCGGAGCGCATGGGAGCAATGAAACTTTCAGGATAAATGCCCATCCACAACACCGCGGCCGCAAGTGCTGCAAACATGGACCACTCGCGCAGGTCGAGATCGGGCATGGCCGCCGCATCGGCATTCTTCTGGTCGCCGAATGCGACACGGCGGTAGAGATAAAGCATATAGGCAGCGCCAAGGATGATGCCGGTGGTGAGCACCAGCGTCGCAAAGCTGGAAGCATGGTAGACACCGGCAAGGCTGACGAATTCCGCAACAAACCCGCTCGTACCGGGTAGTCCGATGCTGGCCATGGTGAACAATAGGAAGAACAGCGCGTACTTCGGCATGTTGATGGCAAGTCCGCCATATCGGTCGATTTCGCGGGTGTGTAGCCGATCGTAGATCACGCCAACACACAGGAACAACGCACCCGAAACGAGGCCGTGGCTCAACATCATGATCATGCCGCCTTCGAGCCCCTGCACGTTGAAGGCGAACAGGGCGGCAGTGACGATCGCCATATGCGCGACCGAGGAATAGGCGATGAGCTTCTTCATGTCGTGCTGCACCAGCGCGACGAGCGAGGTATAGACCACCGCGATCATCGACAGGGCGAAGATCAGCCACATGAATTGCGCGCTGGCTTGCGGGAACATTGGCAGGCTGAACCGAATGAAGCCGTAACCGGCGAGCTTCAGCAAGACGCCCGCCAGAATGACCGAACCGGCAGTAGGTGCCTGAACGTGCGCATCGGGCAACCACGTGTGTACCGGCCACATCGGCATCTTCACCGCAAAGCTGGCGAAGAAAGCTAGCCACAACCATCGCTGCGCCTCGACCGGGAAATTGTATTGCATCAACGTCGGAATATCCGAGGTTCCGGCCGCATTTGCCATCCACAACATCGCGATCAGCATCAGCACCGATCCGAGCAGGGTGTAGAGGAAGAATTTATAGCTCGCGTAAATGCGGTTGTCCCCGCCCCAAACGCCGATGATGAGATACATCGGGATCAGGCCGCCTTCAAAGAAGATGTAGAACAGGAACAGGTCCTGCGCCATGAACACGCCCAGCATCAGCACTTCCATCAGCAGGAAGGCAGCCATGTATTCACCCACGCGGCGCGTGATCGAATTCCAGCTGGCAAGGATACAGATCGGCATCAGGAAAACGCTGAGCATGATCAGCATCAGCGCGATCCCGTCGATCCCGAGCGCGTAGTTGAACCCGGCAAACAAAGGCGCGTGCTCGACAAACTGCCACTGCGCACCGCCGATGTCGAAATTCGCCCACAGCACCACGCCGAGCACGAAGTCGATCAGGGTCGCCAGCAGAGCGACGACACGCGCCGACTTAGCCTCAAGGAACAGGCAGGCGATGGCCGCGACGAGCGGCACGAGAAGCATTATGGAGAGGATCGGGAACCCCATCAGAACAGCACCCATGTGATAGCGGCGACGAGACCCAGCAGCATCACCAGGGCATAGCTATAGACATATCCGGTCTGGATTTTCTGCGCATAGACCGAACCACGGTGGACCACCCAAGCGGCACCATTCGGGCCGAAGCGATCGATGATACCGACATCGCCAATCTTCCAGAACTTCCGTCCAATCCAGAAGGCCGGACGCACGAACAGGAAATTGTACAGCTCGTCGAACATCCACTTGCGATAGACGAAGCGATAGATGGGGCCGAGCTGTTCGGCGGCCTTGGCGGGCATATCGGTATCCTTGATGTAACCCCACCAAGCAATGGCCAGACCGATCAGCATGACGATGGTCGCCGCCAGCTTGGCCAGTTCGGGAATGCCGTGCATCGCGTGGATCAAGCCCTCATTGTAGAAGATCGAACCCTTCCAGAAGCCCACGCTTTCAAGGAACGTGTGGTTGAACACGGCGCCTGCGAAGACCGCGCCCATGCTGAGCACAATCAGCGGGATCAGCATGGAAATGGGGCTTTCGTGCGGATGATATCCTGCCGTGCCATCATGTTCTTGCGGATCGGGGACGTGATGCGTTGCGTCGTGCCCTGAATCCTCCTGCGCAGCAGGGTTCGCCTCTTCGGGATGGTCATGGCCGTGATGAACCGCGTGCTGGATATGCTCGCTCTGTCCCCAACGCGGTTTGCCCCAGAAAGTCAGGAACATCAGGCGCCAGCTGTAGAAGCTTGTGAGCAACGCGGCCAGCACACCCATCCAGTACGCGAAGTAACCCATCTGCGTGCCGCGCGCATAGGCCGCTTCGATGATCGCATCCTTGGAATAGAAGGCAGCAAAACCCACTCCGGCAAAGCCGACGCCCGTGATCGCCAGCGTTCCCGCCATCATCGCCCAAAAGGTCACCGGAATCTTCTTCCGCAGGCCGCCATAGAAACGCATGTCCTGCTCGTGATGCATCGCGTGGATCACGCTGCCCGCGCACAAGAACAGCAGTGCCTTGAAGAAGGCGTGGGTGAACAGGTGGAACATCGCCGCGCCATAGGCGCCGACGCCTGCGGCGAAGAACATATAGCCGAGCTGCGAACAGGTCGAATAGGCGATCACCCGTTTGATGTCCCATTGGGTGCAGCCGATCGTCGCAGCGAAGATACAGGTCGAAGCGCCGATGAAAGTCACGAAGGTCAGTGCGACCGGTGCCGTCTCGAACATCGGCGACAGGCGACAGACCATGAACACGCCCGCGGTCACCATCGTCGCGGCGTGGATCAGCGCGGAAACCGGTGTCGGGCCTTCCATCGCGTCGGGCAACCATGTGTGGAGCCCGAGCTGCGCCGACTTACCCATCGCGCCGATGAACAGCAGGATGCACAGCAGGTCCATCGTATGGACGCGGTAACCGAGGAATCCGATGCTCGCCCCGCTCATCCCCGGCGCAGCGGCCAGGATCGCGGGGATCGAGACGGTACCGAACACCAGGAAGGTGCCGAAAATGCCGAGCATGAAGCCAAGGTCGCCCACGCGGTTGACCACAAAGGCCTTGATTGCGGCGGCATTCGCGCTGGGCTTTCTGAACCAGAAACCGATCAGCAGGTAGGACGCAAGGCCCACCCCTTCCCAACCGAAAAACATCTGCACCAGATTGTCCGACGTCACGAGCATCAGCATCGCGAAGGTGAACAGCGAGAGATAGGAGAAGAACCGCGGCTGGTCCGGATCTTCATCCATGTAGCCCCAGCTATAGAGGTGGACGAGCGCGGAGACAGTGGTCACCACCACCAGCATGATCGCGGTCAGCGTATCGACCCGCAGCGCCCAGTCGAACGAAAGCGTACCCGACTGCACCCAATGCAACACCGGCACCACGCTCGGCTCGGCAGTCCCGGCAACGAAGCTCAGGAAGATGGGCCAGCTCAGCGCGCAAGCGATGAACAACGCGCCGGTCGTGAGGATCTTGACCGGCAGATTGCCGAGCCCGCGATTGCCGAGGCCACCGATGATGGCCGCGAGCAAGGGCAGGAAGACGATGAAAATTATCGAATGCACGGGGCGCTTATCCCTTGAGCCGGTCGACTGAATCGACAGCGATTGTGCCGCGACCACGGAAATAGATGACGAGAATGGCCAGCCCGATGGCTGCCTCACCAGCGGCGACGGTCAGCACGAACATGGCGAAGATCTGTCCCACCAGATCGCCAAGGAAAGCGCTGAAGGCAACGAGATTGATGTTCACCGCGAGCAGGATCAGCTCGATCGCCATCAGGATCACGATGATGTTCTTGCGGTTGAGGAATATCCCCAGCACCCCAAGCACGAACAGGATCGCGCTCAGGAAGACGTAGTGTTCGATACCGATCACAGTTCGATCCCCTTGCCGCTTTCGGGCGACTTCATCACGGTTGCTTCATCCGGTCGGCGTGCGACCTGTTTGGAGATGTTTTGCTGCCCGCGCACGGCCCGACGCTCGCGGTGTGTCAGAACGATCGCGCCCACCATTGCGACCAACAGGATCAGACCGGCGGCTTCGAACAGGAAGAGATACTGGCCATAAAGCACGGCCCCAAGGCTCGCTATGTTCGAATGCGCATCGGCCATATGTCCCGCACCTTGCGCCAACCCGAGCTGGATTCCGCCGATCTGCCATGCGCCGATGCCGAAGATCAGCTCGACCGCCAGGACCAGCGCTATCAACATCCCGAACGGGAAATTCTTGACGAAGCCGGATCGCAATTCGGCGAAATCGATGTCGAGCATCATCACCACGAACAGGAAAAGCACCGCGACCGCGCCGACATAGACGATGACCAAGAGCATCGCGATGAACTCGGCACCGACAAGCACCATCAGTCCGGCGGCGTTGAAGAAGGCGAGGATCAGCCACAACACCGAATGCACCGGGTTGCGCGCGCTGATTACCATCACCGCCGAAGCGACGACGATCACCGCAAAGAGATAGAATGCTATGGTCTGTATCATAATGCCCCGGGGGTGGTTGCGGGCCGGTTAGCGGTAGGGAGCGTCGGCTTCAAGGTTCGCGGCGATTGCCCGCTCCCACTTGTCCCCGTTGGCCAGAAGTTTTGCCTTGTCGTAGAGCAGCTCTTCATGCGTTTCGGTCGCATATTCGAAGTTCGGCCCTTCGACGATCGCATCCACCGGACAGGCTTCCTGACAGAAGCCGCAATAGATGCACTTGGTCATATCGATGTCGTAGCGGGTGGTGCGGCGGCTGCCGTCCTCACGCGGTTCGGCCTCGATTGTGATTGCCTGCGCTGGGCAGATCGCCTCGCACAGCTTGCAGGCGATGCAGCGTTCCTCGCCATTGGGATAGCGGCGCAACGCATGCTCGCCTCGGAAACGCGGAGACAGCGGGTTCTTCTCGAACGGATAGTTGATCGTCGCCTTGGGCTTGAAGAAATACTTCAGCGTCAAGGCGTGCGCCTTGAGGAATTCCCAGAGGGTGAAGGATTTGACGAGTTGCGCGACGGTCATGCGATTTGGCCCCCGAAGTGACCGGTAGCCATCAGATAGCCACTGATTAGAACGACAAAGAAAAGGCTGAGGGGCAGGAACACCTTCCAGCCCAGGCGCATCAGCTGGTCATAGCGATAGCGCGGGACGGTGGCCTTCACCCAACTGAACACGAAGAAGAAGAACGCGATCTTCACGAACAGCCAAAAGAAGGCCGTAATCCCTGCGGTGAACAGGAAATCATAGAGGATGGGGATGTCGAGCGGCGGCAACCAGCCACCGAAGAAGAGCACCGCGTTGAGCGTGCACATCAAAATGACGTTGGCGTACTCGCCCAGCCAGAACAGCGCGAAACTCATCGAGGAATATTCGGTCTGGTAACCAGCGACGAGTTCGCTTTCCGCCTCGGTCAGATCGAACGGCGCTCGCGCGGTTTCGGCAAGTGACGAGATCAGGAACATCACCCAAAGCGGGAACAGCAGCGGGTTGAACACGAAACCGTTGATTATTCCGAAGATATGCCCCTTCTGCGCCAGCACGATGCCGTTCATGTTGAACGTCCCGGCCCACAGCACCACGCAGATGAGGATGAAACCGATCGAGACTTCGTAGGAGATCATCTGTGCGGCCGCACGCATGGCAGAGAAGAACGGGTATTTGGAGTTCGACGCCCAACCGCTCATCACCACGCCGTAAACGCCAAGGCTGCTGATCGCGAGGATGTAGAGCAGCCCGACATTGATGTTTGCGAGCACTGCAGCAGGACCGAAAGGGATCACGGCCCAGGCCATCAATGCGACGGTAAAGGTGATGATTGGCGCGATCAGGAAGATGCCCTTGTTCGCGGCGCTGGGGATGATGGTTTCCTGCAGAAACACCTTCAACCCGTCGGCAAAGCTTTGCAGCAGGCCGAAAGGCCCGACGACGTTTGGCCCCCGGCGCAGCGCCATCGCCGCCCAGATCTTGCGGTCGGCGTAGATGATCATCGCCACCGCCAGCATCAGCGGCAGGGCGATCACCAGAATCCCGATGATTGTTGCGATGAACCAGGCCCAGTCGTAGGTCAGGCCCCAGGATTGAAACGTAGCGGTCATTCCGCGGCCTCCAGCGCTTCACCACCGTGGAGCAGTTCAGCCGAACACTGCTGCATCACCGCACTGGCGCGGGCGATGGCATTGGTCAGGTAGAAATCCTTGATCGGATAGGCGGCAATCCGGCCCTTGGCTTTGCCTTTACCCGCTTTGGGCAGCTTACCAAGGTCGGCGAGGCCTTCCTCGCCCAGCGCAGGCACTTCGGCGATCATTGCGGACTGCAACTGCTCGAAACTGTCGAAGCCGACGGAAACGCCCAATGCGTCTGCCAGTGCGCGAAGGATCGTCCAGTCTTCGCGCGCGTCGCCCGGAGCGAACACGGCCTTTTCGGCGAACTGCACGCGGCCTTCCGTGTTGACGTAAGTCCCGTCCTTTTCGCTGTAGGCAGCGGCGGGCAAAATGATGTCGGCGGCATGAGCCCCCTTATCACCGTGATGGCCGATAAAGACCTTGAGGCTCTGGTCAAACTGCGACCAGTCGACCTCATCCGAGCCAAGCGCCAGCACCAGCTTGGGCTCTGCCTTGACGACATCGGCGAGGCCACCCTTCTGGGCATAGCCGAGCATCAAGGAACCCATGCGTGCGGCGGAGAAATGCAGCACGTTAAAGCCGTTCCACCCATCGCGCTGCACATCGAGCGCCAGTGCGGCGTCGAACGCCCCTGCGGCCAGCCCTGCCCCGCCCAGGATCACCGCAGGCCGTTCGGCCTTGGCGAGCGCTTCGGTCACATGGGCGGGCAAATCGTGCAGGATCGCGGCATCGTCGCCGAGGAATTCTGCCGGATAGGTCGGGTCCCAATACGGGCCGACGATGAACACCTTTGCGCCCTTCTTCGCCGCCTTGCGCAGGCGGACATTGACCAGCGGCGCTTCCCAGCGAACATTGCTGCCCACGATCAGGATCGCATCAGCGGTCTCGATCCCGGCGAAAGTAGAGTTGAACGCCGATGCAGCAAGGCTCGGCACGGGATAGGCCAAGCCGGTCTGACGCCCTTCGAGCAGGTCGGAACCGAGCGCATTCACAAGCTTCTTGGCGGCGAACATCGTCTCACAATCGAGCAGATCGCCCGCGATCGCAGCAACAGAACCCTGCGGCTTGACCTTGGCGATCGCCTTGAATGCCTCGTCCCAGCTGGCAGGCTGAAGCTTGCCAGCCTTGCGAATCCACACACGATCGAGGCGGCGACGGGTCAGCCCGTCGACCATATAGCGGCCCTTGTCAGACAGCCATTCCTCGTTGACGTCATCGTTGATGCGCGGCAGCGCACGCAACACTTCGCGTCCGCGCGCATCGAGGCGGATGTTCGCGCCGACAGCGTCGGACACGTCGATGCTAAGTGTCTTCTTCAGTTCCCACGGACGCGCCTCGAACGCGTAAGGCCGGCTGGTGAGTGCGCCGACGGGGCACAGATCGATCACATTGGCAGAAAGTTCATGCTCGGCGGCCTGCTCGAGATAGGTCGTGATCTGCATATCCTCGCCGCGACCGACCGCCCCGATTTCATCGACACCGGCGATCTCCTCGGAGAAGCGCACGCAGCGGGTGCAGTGGATGCAACGGGTCATCACCGTCTTGATCAGCGGGCCCATGTATTTCTCGGTCACCGCGCGCTTGTTCTCGTGATAGCGCGAGCCGCCACGGCCATAGGCGACCGACTGGTCTTGCAGATCGCATTCGCCGCCCTGATCGCAGATCGGGCAGTCGAGCGGATGGTTGATGAGCAGAAACTCCATCACCCCTTCGCGCGCCTTCTTGACCATTTCGCTGTCGGTGCGGATTTCCTGGTTCTCGGCAGCGGGCAGCGCGCAGCTCGCCTGCGGCTTGGGAGGCCCCGGCTTCACTTCGACGAGACACATCCGGCAATTACCGGCAATGCTCAACCGCTCGTGATAGCAGAAACGCGGGATTTCCTTACCTGCAAGCTCGCAAGCCTGGAGGACGGTAGCGCCGTCCGGAACCTCGATCTCAACGCCGTCGACTTTGACCTTGGGCATTACAAGCAACCTGCCGAATAAACTTGAAACATTTCGCCGCTCATGTGGCGTCCCTCATCGCAACACGCCGGGCCATCCCATAGTCCAACGCTGCGCGCAGGCTTTCTACATCGAACGACATCTTTTGCCCTTCAAATGCGCAGGGACCAAAATACGGAGCGAGCGCATTGATTGCTGCGCGCTCAGCTTTCGAAGTCACCTTAGTACGAAGAAGAGCGTCCGCTTCCAGAGGAGCCGTAGCGGCCACGCATAGCGCGAATTCATCAACGATAACAGATGACCTATCGGCCGGGTCCGCTGCCATTATTCGCGCGACCGAATCCTTTTGAGAGGGGGCGGCCTTAGGATCATCTACAGTGCCTGCCGGTGGGCCGTCGGGATACTTGCGCAGATACCAGCCCTCACTCAACGCGCCCCGCATCTCGCGAAAACTCGATCTCATGCCATATTGCGTCAGGCAACCAGACTGACTGTTGGGGAAGTAAGTCATAGCTTTCCAGTTCGTATCGCTGGGATCAAGCAGATACTTGCCAATCTTATCAGACTTATATTCCGCAACGCATCGCCCGAAATAACTCAGAGTCGCTCTCGCATCACGCTTGTTGTTGTAGCGTTCTTTCGAAAACCTGGTTCCGGTTTCAGATCGTTCGTTTCCATCATCTTGAGCCGACGCGGATATCGAAACTACTCCTAATCCGATCGCGCAGACCAAAGCCACGAGACTATGCATCTTCATTCCGCCGCCTCCGCAAACTTCGCGTTGTGTTCTTCGATCCGGCGCTCCAGCTCGGGGCGGAAGTGGCGGATCAGGCCCTGTATCGGCCATGCGGCGGCATCACCCAGCGCGCAGATGGTGTGGCCTTCGACCTGCTTGGTGACTTGCTGAAGCATGTCGATCTCATCGATATGCGCGTCACCCGTGCGCAAGCGTTCCATCATGCGCCACATCCACCCGGTGCCTTCACGGCACGGGGTACACTGGCCGCAGCTCTCGTGCTTGTAGAAATAGCTGATCCGGCTGATCGCCTCGACGATGTCGGTGGACTTGTCCATCACGATCACCGCCGCGGTGCCGAGGCCCGAGCCGACTTCTTTCAACCCGTCGAAATCCATCGGCGCGTCGATGATCTGCTCGGCCGGCACCAACGGAACCGAAGATCCACCGGGAATGACCGCCAGCAGATTGTCCCACCCGCCGGTGATGCCACCACAATGGGTTTCGATCAGCTCGCGGAAGGTGACGCCCATCTCTTCCTCGACCACGCAGGGCCGCTCGACATGCCCGCTGATCTGATAGAGCTTGGTGCCCTTGTTGTTCTCGCGCCCGAAGCTGGAAAACCATGCCGCTCCGCGCCGCAGGATGGTCGGGACCACCGCGATGCTTTCGACATTGTTGACCGTAGTCGGGCAGCCATAGAGGCCCGCGCCCGCCGGGAACGGCGGTTTCAGCCGCGGCTGGCCCTTCTTGCCTTCGAGGCTTTCGAGCATCGCGGTTTCCTCACCGCAGATATAGGCGCCCGCGCCGCGATGCATGAACACGTCGAAATCATAGCCCGAACCGCTGGCATTCTTGCCGATCAGCCCGGCTTCATAGGCCTCGTCGATTGCGGCCTGCAGCACCTCGGCCTCGCGAATATACTCACCGCGAATGTAGATATAGGCGGCCCGGGCGCGCATCGCATAACCCGCGATCAGCGCGCCTTCGATCAGCTTGTGCGGATCGTGACGGATGATCTCGCGGTCCTTGCAAGAGCCCGGCTCGGATTCGTCGGCATTGATGACCAGGAAGCTTGGGCGACCGTCCTTGCTCTCCTTGGGCATGAACGACCATTTGAGCCCCGTCGGGAAGCCCGCACCGCCGCGCCCGCGCAGGCCCGACGCTTTCATCTCCTCGATGATGGCGTCATGCCCGCGCCCGATCAGCGCCTTGGTATCATCCCAGTCACCCCGCACGCGCGCCGCGTCGAGCTGCCACGACTGAAAGCCGTAGAGATTGGTAAAGATGCGGTCCTTGTCCGCCAGCATCAGCTATAGCTCCCATGCGCAGCCATGACCCAGATCGCCGCACCGACGATCAGGGCAATCAGGCCGAACTTGATAATTCCGGTCACGACCTTCCAGGCAAGGAAAGCCAGCACCAGCGTGACGAGGATGGTGACGACGCTCATCACCACTCGTCCCGATAATCGTGGTTGGCATCGACCATCGCCTTGAGCGTGGTCGGACCACCGGCGGGCTCGCTGGTGTGACGGCCCGGCTCCTGCGTGCCCTCTTTCGGCTGCTCACCGGCGGCGAGCGCATCAAGCACGGCATCGAGTCGCTCGGGCGTCAGGTCTTCATAGTTGCCGTCGTTGATCTGGGCCATCGGCGCAGTCGCGCAATTGCCCATGCATTCAACCTCGGTCAGCGTCCACAGGCCATCCTCGGACACATGGCCCTTGACCATCCCACGCTTCTTGCAGGTTTCGAACAAGGCGTCCGACCCGCGCAGCTTACACGGCGTGGTGCCGCAAACCTGCACGTGGAATTTGCCCACGGGCACGAGGTTATACATGAAATAAAAGCTCGCGACCTCAAGCACGCGGATTACCGGCATGTCGAGATAGTCGGCGACATATTCAATCACCGGCAACGGAAGCCAGCCCTGCGTCTCGGTCTCTTCACCAACCTGCCGCTGGGCCAGGTCGAGCAGCGCCATCACCGCCGATTTCTGGCGACCCGGCGGATATTTTGCGATCTCCTTGTCGGCCCGCTCGCGGTAGGCTTCGGTGAATTCGAAGCCACCCCAGCGGTCGCGGAGTTCGGGAGTGTCGGGCGCGGGAGTGCGGTCAGCCATTAGCGGTCACACTCCCCAAACACGACATCGATGGCACCAAGAATGGCGGTAGCATCGGGCAGCATGTGGCCTTTCGACATGAAATCCATCGCTTGTAGGTGGCTAAATGCGGTCGGACGGATCTTGCAGCGATAAGGCTTGTTACTGCCGTCGCTGACCAGATAGACGCCGAATTCGCCCTTGGGGCTTTCGGTACCGACATAGACTTCGCCCGCAGGCACGTGGAAACCCTCGGTGTAAAGCTTGAAGTGATGGATCAGCGCTTCCATCGATTGCTTCATTTCGCCGCGCTTGGGCGGCGATACCTTGCGGTCGTCCGAGCAGATCGGCCCCTCGGGCATTTCCGCAAGGCACTGCTTGATGATCTTGGCGCTCTCGTAAACTTCCTTCACCCGGACCATGAAGCGGTCATAGCAATCCGAGTTTGTGCCGGTGGGAATCTCGAAATTCATCCGGTCGTAAACGTCATATGGCTGCGACTTGCGCAGATCCCACGGCAGACCGGCTGCGCGGATCATGGGGCCGGAGAAGCCCCAAGCAATCGCGTCTTCCTTGCTGACAATGGCGATATCGACATTGCGCTGCTTGAAGATGCGGTTGTCCATGACCAGGCTCATCGCATCGCCGAACAATTCGGGCAGGCGCGTGTCGACCCAGTCACCGATTTCGGTCAGCACTTTCAGCGGCACATCCTGGTGCACACCACCGGGACGGAACCAGGCGCTGTGCATCCGTGCGCCCGAAATCCGCTCGAAGAAATTCATGCAATCTTCGCGCAGTTCGAACACCCACAGGTTCGGAGTCATCGCGCCCACGTCCATCACGTGGGAGCCGATGTTGAGCATGTGGTTGGAAATACGCGTCAGCTCGGCGAACAGCACGCGCAGATATTGCGCGCGGATCGGCACTTCGAGGTTGAGCAGCTTTTCGATCGCCAGCACATAGCTGTGCTCCATGCACAGCGGCGAACAATAGTCGAGCCGGTCGAAATAGGGCAGTGCCTGCAGATAGGTCTTGTGCTCGATCAGCTTCTCTGTGCCGCGATGGAGCAGGCCGATATGCGGATCGATACGCTCGATGATTTCACCGTCGAGCTCCATCACCATGCGCAGCACGCCGTGCGCAGCGGGGTGCTGCGGGCCGAAGTTGATCGTGTAGTTGGAGATCACTTCGTCGCCGGTGGTAGGCGATTGTTCCAGATGCAATGCGTCACTCATGAGCAGACATAATCCCCGGCGATCGCCTTTGTCTGGCCCGCCGTGTTTGTAATGGTCATCGTACCCTTGCCTTTGGCCGTCGGCATCATCGCGACAGAGATGCCCTCGCCGCTGAACGTCGTGCCATTCTTGACCGCCTGATAGCCGCCTGGAGGCGCGTCGAGCAGCAGCAGCTTGCCACCGACCCGGACAGTCGCTTTACCGGGCAGATTGCGATCTTGCGGCCCTGCAGCGACGAGCATTTCCTTGCCATCGACAGAGAATGTGCAGCCGCCTGCCCGCGGCCCGAACTTTACATGCGAGATATCACCCAGCTTTTCAGGCTGGAACACGTCGCCAGTTGCGGGAGGCGACGCCTTGACCGCGCTGTTCACACCGGGCGCATCAGTCGAGGAATCGACCACCTTGCCGGTCCCGACCCGCTGCGCAAAATCATTGGCGCTGTTATCGCTCTGCTGGCGCTGCCCGCAGGCAGCCAGCGAAAGGCCAAGGAGTGAGATGGCCATCAGCCTCATTCCTTGCCCTTCCCGGCGGGTTTCTTGGACGAAGCCTTCTTGGCCGCCGGTTTCTTCGCAGGAGTCTTTTTCGCGGAACTCGTCTTGGCAGCCGCTTTCTTCGCAGGCACGCCTTTTGCCGGAGCCTTCTTTTCCGCTGCCTTGTCGGCGGTCGTTTTGTCCGAACCCGAATCGCCTTCCTTCTCGGTCACCTTTGGCTTGTCGACCGTCGGCATCGGCGGGGCTTCGGCGGCCTTTTCGTCACCCGGCAGGATGTAGTCGGCGCCTTCCCAAGGGCTCATGAAATCGAACTGGCGGAAATCCTGCGGCAGCTCGACCGGCTCGTACACCACACGCTTCTGGTCTTCGGAATAGCGCAGCTCGATGTAGCCCGTGAGCGGGAAGTCCTTGCGGAAGGGATGCCCTTCGAAACCGTAATCGGTCAGGATCCGGCGCAAATCGGTATTACCGTCGAAAATCACGCCATAGAGGTCGAACACTTCGCGCTCGAGCCAGCCAGCGTTGGGCCACAACGTCGTGACCGTCGGCACCGGCGTATCTTCAGAAGCGCGACACTTCACGATGATACGGTGATTCTTGGTCAGGCTGAGGAGCATATAGACCACCTCGAAGCGCTCGGCGCGCTGCGGGAAGTCCACCCCTGCCATCTCCATCAACTGCTGATATGCATGATCGTCACGCAGCAGGCGCAGCGCGTCCTCCACGCGATCACGCTTCACATGCAGCACGATCTCGCCATGCGCCTCGAACCCTTCGACAAGCATGTCGCCAAGCGCGGATGCCAGCGTGTCGCGAACGCCATCATTCGAAGAAATCTTCGGCGCAGAGTGCAGAACCTCAGCCATCAGCGTTCAATCGTCCCTTCGCGGCGGATTTTGCGCTGCAATTGCATCACGCCATACAGCAGCGCCTCGGCAGTCGGAGGACAACCCGGAACATAAATGTCCACCGGCACGATACGGTCGCAGCCCCGCACGACGGAATAGCTGTAATGGTAATAGCCGCCACCATTCGCGCAGCTACCCATCGAAATCACGTATTTCGGTTCCGACATCTGGTCGTAAACCTTGCGCAGCGCCGGGGCCATCTTGTTGCACAGCGTGCCCGCGACGATCATCACGTCGCTTTGGCGCGGGCTGGCGCGCGGGGCGGCGCCGAACCGCTCCATATCGTAACGCGGCATGTTGACGTGGATCATTTCGACCGCGCAGCAGGCGAGGCCGAACGTCATCCACCACAGCGAGCCCGTCCGGGCCCACTGGAACAGCTCCTCGGTCGAAGTGACGAGGAAGCCCTTGTCGCTGACTTCGGTCGACAGTGCGTTGTAGAACCCGGCATCGGGCTGCTTGATGCCCGGATGCAAAGCAGGGTTATGCGCCCCCGGCACCGTGTCGGCTGCAGGATTGGCGATGCGATGGCCGAGGCTGGGCTGTTGATCGGACTGGTTCATATCATTCCCACTCCAGTGCGCCGACTTTCCAGGCGTAAGCGTATCCGATGATAAGCTCGAACAGGAAAACCATCATGGTGATCCACCCTGCCCAGCCGGTGAATTCGAGGCTCACCGCCCAAGGAAACAGAAAGGCCGCTTCGAGGTCGAATACGATAAAGAGAATCGCGATCAGATAGAAACGCACATCGAACTGGCTGCGCGGATCCTCGAATGCAGGAAAGCCGCATTCATATTCCGACAACTTCGCCTCTTCCGGGCGATGCGCTCCGGTCAGTCGTGCAACACCCATCGGCAGGAACACGAACAGGGCCGACAGCCCACCGGCGATGAACAGAAAGATGAGGATCGGAAGATATTGCCCGAGATCGACCACGTATGAATCCTATGAAGCTAAGCGCTCTTCGCGCCCGCCTCTAGGCCCGGTGTCCGCGCGGTGCAAGGGTGTGTCCGATGCAAACCCCGACACCGCGATTGCAACCTATTTCATCATGCCCTTGACCGCCTTCTCGGTCGCAGGGCCATAAGGCGGCTTGAACCCGCCGAGCTTCGCGACGTCGATCTTTGGCTGGGTATAGACGCTGCGCGCATGGCTGAACTCGCGGAAACCTTCGATCCCGTGGTAGCTTCCCATGCCGGACGGCCCCACCCCACCGAACGGCAGATCCTCCATCGAAACGTGGAAAATCACGTCGTTGACGGTGACGCCGCCCGAAATCGTCCGAGTGAGCACCTGCTCGCGCTCGCGCGAATCTTCGCCGAAGTAATAGAGGCCAAGCGGGCGATCGTGCTGGTTGACGTAGTCTACCGCTTCATCGATCGCACGATACGTCTTGACCGGGAGGACCGGCCCGAAAATTTCTTCCTGCATCGCTTTCATGTCGTCGGTGACATTGCGCAGGATGGTGAGCGGCATCTTGCGGGCGTTCGTGCTGGAGAAATCCTCATTGCCCGGATTGACCTCGATCACTTCCGCGCCCTTCTCGCGCGCATCCTCGACCAGCCCTTTAAGTCGATCGAAGTGCCGGTCCGATACCACCGAGGCATAATCCTCGTTCTCCAGCAGAGTGGGATACATGTTGGCGGTGCCCTGCCATACGCCATGCACGGCCTCGTCCGCCTTTTCCTCCGGCACATAGAGGTAATCCGGCGCAAGGCAGATCTGACCGGCATTCATCATCTTGCCGAGCGCGATCCGCTCGCCAGCCTTGGCGAAATCGGCACTTCGGCCAAGAAAGACCGGACTTTTGCCGCCCAGTTCCAGCGTTACGGGCACGAGATTTTCCGCCGCAGCCTGCATGACCTTGCGACCGGTCGCGGTCGATCCGGTGAATACGAGGTGGTCGAAAGGCAGCGTGCTGAAGGCATGGGCCACTTCCGGGCCGCCAGTAAATACGGCACATTCATCCTCGGCGAATTGCTCGCGGACGAGCTTCTCCATCAGCTCGCTGGTCCGCTCGGTGAATTCAGATGGCTTCATCATCGCGCGGTTTCCCGCAGCGAACACCTGCATCAGCGGGCCGAAGCTCAGATTGACCGGAAAGTTCCACGGGCTGAGGATGCCGATGACGCCTTTCGGCTCATAGCGCAGTTCAGCCTTCGCCCCGAGCAAGCCCAGCGGGAATTGCACATGGCGCTTTTCCGGTTTCGCCCATTTCTCGAGGTGCTTGAGGCAGTATTTCCCGAAACCCACGGTTCCGGCGATATCGGTGATCATCGACTGATGCGGGCTGCGGCTGCCGAAATCGGCACTCATTGCGCGGCACAGTTCGTCGCCATTCTCGCTGAGCAGCTTCATTGCGCGCTCGATCCGGTTGCGGCGCAGGCTTATTGGTTCGGGACGCATCGCCCGATGTGCATCGCCCTGCTTACGCAGGACGGCTTCCATTTCCGCTTTCCGATCTTCCGCCATCGCTCTCTCCGTTTGCACTTGGCCCGCCGCGACACTAGATCGCCAGCGAACGAGTTTTCTCACTCAGTTGTTTTTTGAGACTAGCAGCTAAGGATACCCTTCACCATGGCCCAATTCAGCGCTTCCGATCCGATCGTCATCCTGTCCTACGCCCGCACCCCCATGGGCGGGATGCAGGGCGCGCTTGCCGATGTTTCCGCCACCGAGCTTGGCGCCACCGCAGTGAAGGCCGCCGTTGAGCGTTCGGGCGTTGCGCCGGACAAGTTCGACCGCGCCTATATGGGTTGCGTACTGCCAGCCGGCCTCGGCCAGGCACCTGCGCGTCAAGCGGCGATCAAGGCCGGCCTTCCCAAATCGGTCCAGGCGACGACGGTCAACAAGGTCTGCGGATCGGGGATGCAGACGGTCATTATGGGTGCAGAAGCGCTCGCAAGCGGCTCGATCGATTACGTCGTTTCTGGCGGGATGGAGAGCATGACCAACGCTCCCTACCTGCTCAAGAAGCATCGTTCGGGTGCGCGACTCGGCCATGACACGGCCTATGACCACATGTTCCTCGACGGTCTGGAAGACGCCTATGAGGAAGGCCGCGCCATGGGCACATTCGCGCAGGAAACCGCCAACGAATACCAGATGACGCGCGAGGAGATGGACGATTATTCCATCGAGAGCCTGCGCCGCGCCAATGAAGCGATTTCTTCAGGCGCCTTCGATGACGAAGTCGTCCCCGTCACTTTCACCACCCGTGCGGGCGAACAGACCGTCGACCATGACGAACAGCCCGGTCGCGGCAAGCCCGACAAGATCCCGACCCTGCGCCCGGCCTTTGCCAAGGACGGCACGATCACCGCAGCGACGTCCAGCTCGATTTCCGACGGTGCGGCCGCATTGGTGCTGACGCGTCAGAGTGTTGCTGGGGAGAATGGCCAGACACCGGTCGCGAAGATCGTCGGTCTTGCGGCCCATGCGCATGAGCCCTCGAAGTTCACCACCGCTCCGATCGGCGCGATCGAGAAGGTGCTGAAGCAAGCCGGCTGGACCGCCGACGAGGTCGACCTGTGGGAAGTCAACGAAGCGTTCGCCTGCGTCGCCATGTTCGCGATGCGCGACATCGGCATCCCGCACGACAAGATCAACGTCAATGGCGGCGGCACCGCGCTTGGGCACCCTATCGGCGCCAGCGGCGCGCGGATCATCGTCACCCTGCTCAACGCGCTCAAGCGTCAGGGCAAGAAGCGCGGCGTTGCGAGCCTTTGCATTGGTGGCGGTGAAGCCACGGCGGTGGCTGTCGAAATCGTCTGACGAATCGAACTACCCCTGTCGGGGCGTCAGGGTTCGCCCGCGCCCCACAGGTGGCTGGCTTCGACCCAGCCCTCGCGCTTACCGACTCGTAATTCGCACCAGCCATCGGAACAGCTTCCGAGCTTGCCAACGACACCCGGCGCCACACGCCAGCGCAGCCGCGAATCGGATGATGGCCCGGCGCGCATGGCTGTCGGTTCCTTGCCGATGACAACAGCGCCGTGATCAGGGCTCAGTAGCCGGGACGCAACCCAGCCTTCGTCACCCGCAGGATCGCGCACCAGCCTCCATGCCTGATGGACGCGGATGACTTTCATCGGCAAGCCAGGTCGTTGATAGACCCACGAAATCGGATAATCCGGGCTCGGTCCAACGCGCATGTTCAACTCGGTGGCGCTGTCGCGAATCGTTGCCCAATACGGCACGTCGCGGTCTTCCGCCGAAGCGGTCCCGGTGAGGCCAAGGGACAGAAGCGCCAAAATCGTGAAAAATCGAATGGTCATGCGGATACCGCCTTATCAAATCCTGCCGAGCTTTCGCAACATTGTCACTCAAGGAACCCTTGGCTCGCACATCCGCTTGACGATGACCCCACGCGCAGCCTAGCCCGACCACAATGCCTGCGCTTGGAAAACCCCTCGGTCACACCCCTCGCGTGATCGTCACGCGCCACCTCATGCCTGAGGTCGAATTGCGGATGGCCGAGCTGTTCCATGCAGAGCTCAACACGTTCGACGAGCCTTTTTCTCGCGAGACCCTCATCGATGCGATCAGTCGATGCGATGTGCTCGTCCCTACGGTTACAGACAGGATCGATGCCGATCTGCTCGATCGGGCCGGGCCGGATCTCAAGCTCATCGCCAACTTTGGCGCGGGGACAGATCATATCGATCTGGCAGCGGCGGCGGCGCGGAAGATCATCGTGACCAACACGCCCGGCGTCTTCACCGACGATACCGCCGATATCGCGATGCAGATGATTATCGGTATCCCGCGCCGGGTCCGCGAAGGTGTGGCACTGGTCCGTCGCGGTGAATGGGGCGGATGGGCGCCGAGCGAGCTGCTCGGCCGCAAGCTATCGGGCAAAATCCTCGGCATCGTCGGGATGGGCCGGATCGGGCAGGCGGTGGCCTATCGCGCACGCGCGTTTGGGCTGCGGATCGCCTATCACAATCGCAAACCCCTGCCTGAAGCGCTCGAGAACATGCTGGACGCACGGTACGTGCCCTCGCTCGACGAGTTGCTCGGGCAAGCCGATATCCTTTCTTTGCACTGTCCGGCCAGCCCGCAAACCAGGCATATGATCGACGCCCGACGTATCGAATTGATGCGCGAGGGCGCATGCCTCATCAACACGGCAAGGGGCGATCTGGTCGATCAGGATGCGATGATCGCGGCGCTCGAAGCGGGTCGCCTCGCCGGGGCCGGGCTCGACGTCTATCCCGATGAGCCGAATGTCGATCCGCGCCTGCTGGCCATTCCCAATGTCATGACCCTGCCCCATATCGGCAGCGCCACGCGCGAGGGGCGCGAAGAATCGGGAATGAAAGTCATCGCCAACATCCGTATCTGGGCCGATGGCCATCGCCCGCCCGATCAGGTGCTTACCGGACTTTCCTGAGGGGCAGAGCAATGGACGAGTTCACCTCGCGCATCGAAGCGCTGGAACATCGCTGGATGCGCGCATGGATGCAGCGCGACCGCAACCAGATGAAGGCTCTCGCCGCGCGAGATTTCATCGTCCTGTTCGGGGCACATCCGCCTGCCATGCTGGACCGACCAAGCTGGCTTGAAGCCGCCACGACCGGGTTACGCTGCAAGGCCTATCGGTTCGAGGAAGTCTATGTCAGGCGGCACGGACCGGTTGCCGTGTTCTCGACACAGATGACGATCGAGGCGGAGATCGGAAACCACGAATGGTCCGGCCAGGTATGGGTGACCGATCTGTGGAAACGCTCGATGAGCCGCCGAAAATGGCGGTTGATCGAACGATCGCTGGCGCGCCCTGATTCGGACGTACGACTGGCAAAGGAAATCCGCGCGATGCAGCTCTGGCGCTGACCGGCGCCTTAGCCAAGGCTCAGTCCCCGGTCAGGATACGATCGACCAATTGCTTCACCGAGGGCGTGAAATTGTTCGAATAGAACGGGTCCTGCTTGAAGCGATAGGCCGCATGGCCAGCGAACATCAGATTGTCGTCGACCGGCCCGTCATGGGCGATTTCCTGTAGCGTCTTCTGGATGCAGAAGCTGCGCGGATCGGCGAGCCGTCCGGTGGTGTAATCGCCATGGTCCTTCCAGCTGGAAAACTGGCAATGGCTCAAGCAGCCCATGCAGTCCTTCTGGTCGGTGCGGATTTCGTCGCGACTGGCGGGAGTGACATAGACGATCGTATCGTCGGGCGTCTTGAGCGCCTCTGTATAACCTTCACCGAACCACGCCTTGGCACGTTCGTAATCGGCCGGTGCGACCCAGAAATTCTTGCCCCGCACACCGACGTCGAGCTGACGGGTGTGCACGCCCGCCTCGACCTTGCTGTAGGGAATCTGGCGCTCCGAGCGATGGATCAGGTCCCACAGGAAATCGTTCTTCACTGCGCTGGAGTAAAAACCGGTCGGGCTGAAACGGTGGAGCAGAATATCGCCTTCGTCGAGTTCGCGAAGCCGGTCTTTCCATGCCTGCGGGATGGGGCTTTCCTCGGTCAGCAGCGGGCGCGTGCCGAATTGGAATGCGATCTTGCCCAGTTCGGGATTGTCGATCCAGTCGTTCCACTCGCGCAGGTACCAGACGCCGCCTGCCATCACGATTGCGGTATCTTCCGACACGCCTTCGTTGCGCATTGTTTCGCGCAGTGCCTTAACGCGCGGATAGGGATCTTCCGGCTTGGTCGGATCCTCGGCATTGGACAGACCATTGTGTCCACCCGCCAGCCACGGATCCTCGTAGACCACCGCCGCCATAAGATCGGCAACCTTGTTGTAGCTACGCTTCCACAAGGCGCGAAAAGCACGCGCGGAACTCACGATGGGGAGATAATGAACGTCGAAACGCGCCGCGATCTCCGCGAGGCGATAGGGCATACCAGCCCCACAAGTGACACCGGTCACCAGCCCGCGCGTGCGTTCCAGCACGCCTTCGAGCACTTCCTGCGCCCCGCCCATTTCCCACAGGACGTTGATATTGATTGCGCCCTTGCCGCTCGCAATATCGTAAGCGCGCTTCACCTGCTCGGTCGCGCCGTCAATGGCATAGCGGATGAGCTGTTCATGGCGTTCGCGGCGAGTCAGCTGCTCGTAGATCTGAGGGATAATCTTGCCCTCGGCATCATAACTGTCCGCGTTCACGGCGCTGACCGTGCCGATACCCCCGGCAGCGGCCCATGCGCCCGAACTGGTGTGGTTGGTCGCCGAAACGCCCTTGCCGCCTTCGATAAGCGGCCAGACCTCACGTCCGCCGTAGGAAATGGGCTGGAGCCCTTTGAATGCCATCTCGCGTTACTTTCTCAAGGATTGATGCCGATTATTCGGCGTTCGTACCTTCATGTGCCTGATTTGCGGCACTGCGGCACGGTTTTATCTGTTCCGGTTGCGGTCTCTTAGCCGCTCTGGCGAATTGTGCATAGTACCCCGCCAAATGCGGTGAATCCTTAAACGCGACGAGCTTGTAGCCAACCGCCTGAAATTCACACACCAGCAGCATCGGCGGGATGCCATGCTGGCTGGTCGGACGGTCGACATCGACCACAACCACTTCGCCATCTTTTTTCAGGGACGGCCACATGTTCCACAGGAATGCATAAGGCTCTGCAATTTCATGATACATGTGGACCATGAAAATACGGTCGAAACTGTTGTTCGGCAGCTTCGGATCATCCGGGACTCCCAGCTTGATCGAAACATTATCGAGCCGGTCGCGAACAACGCGATTGCCGAGACGCGTCAGCACCTCGCGGTTGATGTCCTCGGCCAGAACGCGGCCCTTGGCACCGACGCGATCGGCCAAGCGCACGGTATAATAGCCCTCGCCCGCACCGATATCGGCGACCACCATGCCCTTTTCGATTCCAGCGAGATCCATGACAGTTTCCGCTTCGCCGCGCCGATCGCGCTGGTCTTCGGTGGAAAACTGCGTGGCTCCAGGCTGGGATACAGGTCGGTCAGCTCGAGGGAATGAACGCGCGTTTTCGGGACGGTCGGTATCGGACCGATGACATCCGGCCAGCAGCGCAATCGATGCCAACAGCGCGATGCTGCCAGTCCTCATTACTCGACGTCCTCGACCTCTACCGTCTCGCCTGTCACCTTCTGCGCCAATGCCGCGGAAATAAAGGGATCGAGCGCGCCATCGAGCACATCGTCGGGCGTCGGCGATGTCACGCCGGTGCGCAAATCCTTCACCATCTGGTACGGCTGGAGGACGTAGCTCCTGATCTGGTGCCCCCAGCCGATGTCGCTCTTGGCGGAATGTTCGGCGCTCGCGACTTCCTCGCGTCTGCGCATTTCCGCCTCGAACAGGCGCGCCTTCAACATTCCCATCGCCGTTGCGCGGTTCTTGTGCTGGCTGCGGTCGTTCTGGCTGGCGACAACGATTCCGCTGGGCATATGGGTGATGCGGACTGCCGAGTCAGTGGTATTGACGTGCTGCCCACCCGCGCCGCTGGCGCGATAGGTGTCTATCTTGAGGTCGCCCTCGTTGATCTCGATATCGATATCATCGTCGATGACCGGATAGACCCAGACCGAACTGAAGCTGGTGTGCCGCCTTGCCGAGCTGTCATAAGGGCTGATGCGCACGAGACGGTGCACGCCGCTTTCGGTCTTGGCATAGCCGTAGGCATTTTCGCCCTTGAGCAGCAGCGTCGCGGATTTGATCCCGGCGGCTTCGCCCGCCTGATACTCGACCGTCTCGACCTTGAAGCCGCGCCGTTCGGCCCAGCGGGCGTACATGCGCAGCAGCATCTCGGCCCAGTCCTGGCTCTCGGTGCCCCCTGCCCCGGCATGGATTTCGAGGAATGTGTCGTTGCCGTCGACTTCGCCCGAAAGGAGCGCCTGAACCTTGTCCGAATCGGCCCGGTCAGCGAGCCGCGACAGGCTCGCCAGTCCTTCGGCCACAACATCCTCGTCGCCCTCGGCATCGCCCAGTTCAACGAACTCGACCGCGTCGGACATTTCGGAAGAGATTTCGCGCACTGTTCCGATGGCGCTTTCGAGCTTGCGCCGCTCGCGCATCACGCTCTCGGCTTCCTTAGGGTCGTCCCATAAGGTGGGGTCCTCGACACGGGCGTTCAGCTCATCAAGCCGACGCAACGCGCGCTCCCAGTCGAGCGACTGGCGCACCAGCGACAGCGCGGCTTCGATCCGATCGATATGGGCCTGCCCTTCGGCACGCATGACGAATACTCCTGAATAGGTCGAAAAATGCGCCTAGCGCAGCAAAGCGGCAGGGGAAAGCGCTGCCAGTCAAAGCAGCGACATCCACCGGGCGTGCATGCTTACTTGTGGTGGAGCTTTTGCACCGCGGCAAGGCTGCGCGAAATGTGCCCGATCGGGCTCATATTCGTATAGGCATCGACGATATTGCCCTTGCGATCGATCACATAGGTGGTGCGATTCGTGTAGCTGGTGGCGCTGCCATCGGGCTTCTTGAGCACGACGTCATACTCTTTGACCACCGCCGGACTGGCCGAAGCGACGGTAAACTGCCCTGCGCATTTTTCCGCCGAGAATTTTTCGAGCTGGTCGGTATTGCCGGCCGTCATGCCGATGACGGTTGCTCCAGCGGCGGTGAAATCTTTCATCTTCTCGGCGAAAGCGTGGGCTTCCGCATTGCATCCCGGCGTAAACGCGGCGGGGAAGAAATACAGTACCACAGGCCCTTTCTTGAGCGCGTTAGCGAGGTTGACGGTCACCGGCTTGCCAGCACGTGCGCCCTGCGTGGTAAAATCGGGCGCGTGATTGCCTGGGGCCAGTTCGGCAACGGCGGGACCAACTGCGACCAGCGAAGCGGCGGCAAAAGCAGCGGCGGCGAACTTGCGGAAATTGTTCATGGCACCATCATGGACCTTCTTGCGTGAAGTGCCAAGTCCCTACGCATAAGGGCACCGAAACCGCAATCCGATCCAACGTCAGTAAATGCCGCCCTGCTCTTCGACGAAATCGCCAGGGGCGCCATTGCCATTAGAGTTTTGGTTGCGCTGCCCTTCCTCCGCGCGGCGGATCAGGTCGAGGATTTCCTCGCGCCGGGCGGCGATCTGGTCCTGCCGCGTCCCGCGCGGCGGGGCAGTATCGGGCTTGAACGCTTCCCAGATAACCGGCGCCTTGATCGCATCCGATGGCGTGCCTTCAAAGACCTTCTTGCCGGTCACGCGGTCGATCTTGACCATTCGAATACCCGGCGGGGCGACGAAATCTTCCGACGTCCAGCGATCCTTCGTTGCTTCGACCAGATATTTGAAGATCGGCGCGGCCGTATTGCCGCCCTGCACCCAGCCACCAAGATTGCGCGGCTGGTCGAAGCCGACATACATGCCCGCAATCAGGTCGGGCGAGCCGCCCACGAACCATGCGTTGGTTGGACCCGAAGTCGTGCCGGTCTTGCCGAAGATCGGCAGATCGAGCGAGCGCAGGCGGATCGCGGTGCCGCGCTGCACCACGCCTTGCAGCATGTGCACCACCTGAAAGGCAGTGCGCGGATCCATAACCTGTTGCCCCCAAACGCCCAGGCGCGGCATCGGTTTGCCATCCCATTCGGGCATGTTGCAGCCGGTGCAGGGCCGGTTGTCAGCCTTCCAGATCACCTTTCCACGGCGATCCTGGACATAATCGATCACCGTGCCTTCGCCGTGCTTGCGGCCCCAGTTGGCAAAGGCGGTGTAGCCAGCCACCATTCGCTGCACGGTCGTATCGCCAGCGCCCAGCGCAAAGGAAAGATACGGTTTATAGTCACCGATCCCCATGCGCTTGAAGGTGTTGATGACATTGGGCATCCCGACGTCGGCAGCGATATGCACCGTCATCAGGTTGCGGCTCTGCTCGAGGCCCCACCGCATCGTGTGCACGCCGCCGCCACCTTCATTGGCGAAATTGCGAAAGCATTTGTCGCCCAATGCCGCACCCTGATAGACGCAATAAGGCGTGTCGGGCACTTCGGTCGCCGGGGTCATTCCGTGGTCGAGCGCGGTGGCGTAAACGAAGGGCTTGATCGTCGAACCGGGCTGGCGTTCCGCCTGCGTCGCACGGTTGAAACTGCCAAGGCGACTGTCGAACCCGCCCTGCATCGCCTTGATACGGCCCGTCTCCGGGTCTTCCAGCAGAATCGCACCCGACACTTCCGGTACGGTACGCACTGCGTATTCCGACCCTGACTTGGCCGCCGCGGTCACGTCCCCGACCTTCAGCGCGTCGGGCAGCCCCGTCAGCGGATAGGTCTTGCCGTCGATGAAACCGATCGTGGCGCTCGATCCGTTGCGCTTGGTGACAACGCCGATGCGCCAGTCCTTGTAATTGATACCGAGGTTCGATCCGCGAAGCTGGTCGGTCAGATCGCCCTTCGACGGGTCGAGATAGGCAATCGGCTTGCGCCACACTTTACCCGCAGCGTAGCGCAGCAACCCTGCCCTAAGCGCATCGCGCGCAGCATCCTGCAACTTCATGTCGAGCGAGGTCCGCACCCACAATCCGCCTGCGTAGACACTGTTGGGTCCATCTTCCGCGGTCTGGCCGTATTTGGCGATCAACTGTCGGCGGACATCCTCTATGAAATAGCCGGCATCGGCGTATCGCTCCACCTGCTGGGTCGCGAGCTGGATCGGCTTGGCGGCTTCGACGTTCTCTGTCTCACGCGAGATAAACCCGTTCTTGCGCATCTGGTCGAGAACGAAATTGCGCCGCGCAACGGCTTCCCGATAAAATTTCTTGCGCCCATATTTCTCGGGCGCCTTCGGCAGGATCGCAAGGAACGCCATCTGGTCGAGGTTGAGGTCGCCCACATCCTTGTTGAAATATGCCCGCGCAGCGGCCTGCACACCGAAACTGCGCCGTCCCAGCGCGATTTCGTTGAGATACAGGGTGATGATCTGCTCTTTGGTCAGCACACCTTCGATGCGATGTGCGAGTACCATTTCCTTGAGCTTGCGGGACACGGAATATTGATCGCCCAGCAGCAGGTTCTTGGCCACCTGCTGGGTAATCGTGGAACCACCCACCGCACGCTCATGCGAGCCGAATTTACGGACGTAGTCAAACACCGCACCCAGCGTCCCGAAGATGTCGACCCCTCCATGGGTGAAGAACGTCTTGTCTTCAGCGGAGATGAACGCTTCTATCAGCTTCGGCGGCAAGTCCTGGTACTGCAGCTGCACACGGCGCTCGCGAGCATAGGAGTAAACGATATTGCCATCGTCTCCGCGCACCATGGTCGGCAGCGGTGTTTCGTAATGCAGCAGCGAATCGGCATCGGGCAGATTGCGGGTCAAGGCGATCCATCCTGCTGTCAGTGCCAGGACGAATATGACGACAAGGATCGTCAATACGCGAAACCAGCGCTTGGCGCGCCACGAAGTGCCAAACCACGCTTTCAGTCCGGCAAAATCACTGCGCAGGCGTTCACGCACCAGTGTCAGTCGCGAAGTATCGGCCATGTCCGTTCCGAGTGCGTCCCTCTAGTCCTTCCCGAGCGCCCCTAGCACGCCGGTTTCGCAAAGCGCCAGCCGCAAGCTGGTTACACCAGGCACTATTGCGCGTTCGCCGGAGCTGCAGCGCTGTCACTGCCAGCGTCTTTCCGGTCCATGAAGTAGATGCGCACCGCGCGTGCCAACACCCGCGCAACCGCGTTACGACCGGCAGGCGAGTTCAGGCGTTCCGCATCTGCTTCGTTGGTGATGAAGCCACTTTCGAACAACACCGAGGGCACATCGGGGGCGCGGAGCACCTCCAGCGTAGCGGAGTGCAATGGCTGGGAGTGGAAATCGATGACGCCCTTGCCTTCCTGCAGGATCAGCTTTGCAAATTTGTTCGACTGGGCCTGTGCGCGGCGCTGCGACAGGGCGACCAGGATCGAACTCACTGCATTGCTCTTGCCGTCGAGATCGAGACCGTTAACGTGATCGGAAGCGTTCTCGCGCGCGGCAAATCGGCGTGCAGCTGCATCCGATGCGCGGTTCGACAGCGTGTAGATACTTGCCCCTTCCACGCTGCCCTCATCTCCTGCTGAATCGGCATGGATCGACAGGAACAGGGACGCGCCGAGTTTGCGCGCTATTTCATAGCGCTCATCAAGCGGGAGAAACCGGTCGTCGGACCGGGTCAGCGCGACACGGACCCCGCCGTCCGCCAACAGGCGATCGCGCAGCGCCAAGGCGAGTCCGAGAACGACATTCTTTTCCTGCAGACCCTGCCCTTTGGCACCCAGATCGAAGCCGCCATGTCCGGGATCGATCACCACCAACGGCAAACTTGAATCGCGCGTTCCTTCCACTGCCGGCAAATCATACGGCAAGGCCTTGGGCAGGACGATCCGTTCGAAACGATTGTCGCCCTTCGCCGATACCAGCGCGGCCATTGCCGCATCCGGGCGAAACCCGGACACTGCGAGCCCGGTTGCCACAGCCGACAACGCCACCACGAGGTAAAGAAGAAACGCCAGCCTCATCATTAACCAAAGCAGATAGGGCGCAGAGCCCGATTGGCGCAATATAGTTGCCGCGAGAAACCCACGATGCTAGCGCATGCAAACTTAACGGGCGGCGATTATATTGCCCGTTGGCAGAGGGCTTAGCCGCGAGGGCAAGGCCGTAAATGACAGGTTGATGCAGAATATGAGCTGTTCCTCCCCCTTCCCACAGCTACGGGCCGCGGCCTGTGGCGGACGGGTTGCGGGCCGGACGCCGTCAGGGCGCAAGCCATTTTCTGCAGACACGACATTCCGCCCGCGTGCGCAGTTGCGCACCGGACGGCACCCTTTGACCGCGAGTCCGCGTTGCGGCGGCGGTTTTTCTAACATGACGCGCGACGCATATCCGGGGATTCATCCGGCCCGTCGCGCCTGGAGATTTGATAATGACAACGCGCATGTTGATCGACGCGCGCCACCCGGAAGAAACGCGGGTGGCTGTGCTCAAAGGCAACAGGATTGAAGAATTCGATTTTGAATCCGCTGACAAGAAGCAGATCAAAGGCAATATCTACCTCGCCAAGGTAACCCGCGTAGAACCATCGCTGCAGGCAGCTTTCGTCGATTTCGGCGGCAACCGGCACGGGTTCCTCGCTTTCAGCGAAATCCACCCCGATTATTACCAGATCCCGCGCGAAGACCGCGAAGCTCTGCTGGCCGCAGAAGCCGAAGCGGCCGAAGAAGAAGCACGCCTGCGCGACGAAGAAGAAGAGCGCGGCGATATGCCGGGCGAAGAATACGACGCTGACGAAGACAGTGCCGAATCTCTGGCCGAGGAATTCGCCGAGGATGGTCTCGAGGAAATAGACACTTCGGACAAGGATCACGTCTCGACCATCGAGGAAGGCCAGCTCGAAGGTGGCGAGGAAGACGACGACGACGGGAACGGCGAAAACGGCGAAGAAGATGCCGACAATGCCCGCTCCGGCAAACGCCGCGGTCGTGGCCGCCGCCAGGGCCGTGGTGGCCGTGCGCGCACCAAGGAAGTCGACGAAGCACGCGCCAAGCGTATGGCGCTGCGCCGCCGCTACAAGATCCAGGACGTTATCCAGCGTCGCCAGGTGCTGCTGGTGCAGGTGGTGAAGGAAGAGCGCGGCAACAAGGGCGCCGCACTGACCACCTACCTCAGCCTCGCAGGGCGCTACACCGTGTTGATGCCCAATTCGAGCCATGGTGGCGGGATCAGCCGCAAGATCAGCTCGGCCAGCGACCGCAAGCGGTTGAAGACAATCGTCGCGGATCTGACCCTGCCCAAATCGATGGGATTAATCGTGCGCACCGCCGGGCTCCAGCGCACCAAGACCGAGATCAAGCGCGACTTCGACTACCTCGCGCGACTCTGGGACGAAATCCGCGAAAAGACGCTGTCCTCCAGCGCACCGGCGCTGATCCATTCGGACAGCGATCTCATTAAACGTGCGATCCGTGACATCTACAACCGCGATATCGATGAAGTCGTGGTCGAGGGTGAGGAAGGCTACAAGTCGGCCAAGTCCTTCATGAAGATGCTGATGCCCAGCCATGCGCGGCGGGTGAAACCTTATGCCGACCCGGTGCCGCTGTTCCAGCGGTATGGCGCCGAGGACCAGCTCAAGGCGATGTACGATCCGGTGGTCCAGCTCAAATCGGGTGGCTATCTGGTGATCAATCCCACCGAGGCGCTGGTGTCGATCGACATCAATTCTGGTCGCTCGACCAAGGAACACGGGATCGAGCAGACTGCACTGTCGACCAATCTCGAAGCCGCGCGCGAAATCGCCCGCCAGCTACGGCTGCGCGACATGGCCGGGCTCGTCGTCATCGACTTTATCGATATGGAGCACAACTCCAACACCCGCAAAGTCGAGAAGGCGATGAAGGAAGCGCTCAAGAACGACCGGGCGCGCATTCAGGTCGGACGCATCTCGGGCTTCGGCCTGATGGAAATGAGCCGCCAGCGCCTGCGCACCGGCGTGCTCGAAGCAACCACCCGTTCCTGCCCGCACTGCGACGGCAGCGGGCTCGTACGTACCGCGTCCTCAGCAGCGCTGTCCGCGCTGCGCCTGATCGAGGACGAGGCGGCCAAGGGCAAGGGAACGCGCATCACCCTGTCGGCCAGCACCGAGGCGACCGTCTACCTGCTCAACGCAAAGCGCAGCGAGCTGGTCGAGATCGAACAACGCTACGGTGTCGAGGTCGAAGTCGTGCCCGAGGGCGAAGAAGAAGGCGCGAAGATGTCGATCGACAGCTCCGGCCCGCGCCCGACATCCGCGCCGAAGTTCGAGCCGATCGTCGACGATTTCGATGATGAGGACGAAGACGAGATCGAGGACGACGCAGCCGAGAATGAAGACAGCGAAGAAGGCGATCAGCGCAAAAAGCGCCGCCGTCGCCGTCGGGGTGGACGCAATCGGAGCAAGAATCGCGACCAGGGCGACGACAACCAGGAAGACAGCGACGATTCGTCCGATGGTGAGGGCGATGCCAGCGATACGACCGTCGAGCACAGCGATGAGGACAAGCCCCGCAAGCGCCGCCGCCGTGGTGGTCGCGGACGTCGGGGTGGTCGTGACAAGCGCGAGGACACGGCGAACGACACCTCTTCGGACGATGCCGAAACGGATAGCGCCGCGCTGGAGCCGGTTGCCGAGCAGGTCGAAGCAGATATGCCGGTAGTTGCGGGACCCGAAGGCGCTCCAGAAACAGCAGAGGCTACTGCCGAAGCGGAAAATCCCAAGCGGACCCGTCGACGCGCCCCGGCGAAAAAGGCTGACACCGATGCAGCCGCAAAGCAGGACGACAAGGCCGACGACGCGGAAAAGGCCGAAGCGCCGGCAAAGCCCAAGCGGACACGTCGCAAGAAGGCCGACACGGCTGACGAAGCCAAGGCCGAAACCGCGGAAAGCGCTGAGCCGACGGCGGAGGAAAAGCCCAAGCCCAAGCGGACCCGTCGCAAGAAGGCCGAAACGCCTGCGGCTGTCGAGACCGCGCCTGAAGAAGCGGCTCAGCCTGCACAAGCGCAATCAGGCGAGCAACCGCAGCAGACCGCTACATCGTCCACCGATGACGCTAATGCGGAGGGTGCCACAGACGGCTCGCCCCGGCGCGGCGGCTGGTGGCAGCGGACTTTCGGCAACCAATAGGAATTCTGGCGTGGTCTAGGCGCCCCGGCGCCGGGCCACGCCCCATTCCATCCAGCCCAGCGGCCTTGGGGCCTTTTCGAGATACGCCTGCCCGATCGGTTCGACCTCGAACCCGTTGGCACGCAGTGCAGAACCGATCCCGCGCGTGAGATGACAGCCCCCCGCGAGCGGCTTCCAGAACGGCTCGATCCGCATTTGCCAGCGCACCACCTGCGCATCGGGCGCGCGCCCATGTTCGAGGAACAGCAGCCTGCCACCCGGCTTCAGGACACGCCGCATCTCTCGAATGACCTGGTCGTGATCCTGCACGGAGCACAGCGTATAGGTGCAGATTACCGTGTCGAAACTGCCATCGGCAAAGGGAATATCCTCGCCACTCGCCTGCCGTAAATCGGCCTCCCATCCCTGCGAAGAGGCCAGCGACCTTGCGCTTTCGAGCAGCGGTTCATGCGGGTCGATCCCGGCCAGCGCGGTGACTTTCTCGCGATCGTAGAACTTCTGGTTGAGGCCACCGCCACAGCCAAGCTCAAACACGCGCCCTTCGGCCAAGGGGACGATTTCACGCCGCCGCTGCTCGATCCCCTCTTGCGCACACGCGCAACGGATAAGTCGCGGCATAATGTGCCGGTCGTAGAAACTCCTGAGGCCCATCCCCTTGCCTCTCCTCTCCCGATGATTCGCAAGGCTATCGTCGCGGGGAGCCTTGGCAATCAAAAAGAGCACGAGACGCCGCTTCAGGGTGCGACTGCCTCACCCTTCCAGTCGAACACCTGACCGCTATCCTCGGGCGTAAGCGAACGAACAATGCCAAGAAGATCTTTGGCCGCCTTGCGCGGGCTGTGCAATTGGCCTTCAGGCAAATTCGCCTGAAACGGTTTGCTCAGGCCGGTATCCACCGTTCCGGGATGCAGCCCGGCAACGACCGCTTGACGATGGGTGCGCGCCAATTCCAGCGCCAGATTGCGCAGCAGCATGTTGAGCGCCGCCTTGCTCGCGCGATAGCTGTGCCACCCACCCAATCGGTTGTCCCCGATCGAAGCAACGCGCGCGGAAAGCGCGGCAAAGACGCAGCGCCGATCGCGCGGAAACAGTGGCAACACATGCTTGGCGACGAGCATCGGACCGATTGCGTTGATGCGGAACGCGCTCTCCATCGCGTCCGCATCGATTTGGCGATAGCTGCGCTCAGGACCGGTGCCATCGTCAAGCGTCAGCACACCGCTGGCGACAATGGCCAGTTGTGGCGGATCGGAGCGCATTTCCGCAGCAACCTCGGCAATACTGCCCTCGTCGGTGAGGTCGAAACGACGCCTGCGCATCTGCTCCCCGGCATCGCCGTGAAATTCGCCCGAACGGCTCACCGCCCACACCCGCACGCCCTCTCCCGCCAGCACATCGCACAGCGCCGCGCCGATCCCACCGCTCGCGCCGAACACCGCCGCGCATTCGGGCCAGTTCGCCTCACTCATCGCATCTTGCCAAAATTGCAGCACTCCCCCGGTAACTGAAACCGCTCGCACCCTTGCTCTCGTGTCGTCAAGCGTTAGAGAGGCAGGAAAGCATACAGGACTTTGGACAAGACATGGCGACTTTCACGCTTCCGAAGAATTCGAAGATCACCGGCAAGGGCCACAAGCACACCGCCGATGGCGCTGCGCGGGTCAAGCGGTTCAAGATCTATCGCTACGATCCCGACAGCGGCGAAAACCCGCGCTACGACACGTTCGAGATCGATCTCGACCAGTGCGGGCCGATGGTTCTGGACGCGCTGTTCAAGATCAAGAACGAGGTCGATGCGACGCTGACCTTCCGCCGCTCCTGCCGCGAAGGGATATGCGGTTCCTGCGCGATGAACCTCAACGGCAAGAACGGCCTCGCCTGCACGACCGCGATCGAGGATCTCAAGGGCGATATCCGCATCACCCCCCTGCCCCACATGGATGTTATCAAGGACCTCGTCCCGGACTTCACCCATTTCTACGCGCAATACGCCTCGATCCGTCCCTGGCTCCAGACCGTCAGCCCGACGCCGAGCGGCAAGGAGCGGCTGCAGTCGCCCGAACAGCGCGACCAGCTCAACGGCCTTTACGAGTGCATCCTGTGCGCTTGCTGTTCGACATCCTGCCCCAGCTATTGGTGGAATTCGGACAAGTTCCTCGGCCCGGCGATTCTCCTCCAGGCCTATCGCTGGCTGGCCGACAGCCGCGACGAAATGACCGGCGAGCGGCTCGACCAGCTCGAGGATCCGTTCCGGCTCTATCGCTGCCACACGATCATGAATTGTGCGAACGTCTGCCCCAAGGGCCTCAGCCCGGCCAAGGCGATTGCCGAAACCAAGAAGATGATGGCCGAACGCGTCGTCTGACCGCCCTATGGCTCTGAGCGAGGACGTCTTCGAACACGGGCCGGACCCGGACAATCCCGGCTGGCGGCACTGGAACCTGAAAGACCAGACCCTGTTCAACGGGGCGGTCATGGGCCGGATGATCACGCGCGTCGATGAGGATGGCCGCGCACGGCTGAGGATGTTCCCCGAGCGTCGCCATGAGAATCTTCAGGGCATAATCCATGGCGCGGTGACGCTGGCGCTGATCGATATTTCGCTGTTCACATCCATGCACACCATTGGCAGTGGCAATGCCGGGCCTTCGGTAACGCTGGAGTTGTCGACCCAATTCGTCGGCGCGGGCAAGGTCGATGAACCGCTCGATGCCGTGACGGAGATCGTGCGCGAAACCGGCAGCATGGTGTTCGTGCGTGGCACGGTCGAACAGGGGACCCACGTGGTCGCGTCCTATTCGGGCATCGTCAGGAAGATGCGTCCGCGATGAGCGGAATGCTGGCGCGCTACGAGCGGCTGGTCGCAGGTGGAGAGCTGAGACCGGACCCGGATCAGCGCCGCGCTGCCGAGCGGCTCGCGGCCTTGCAGAAAGAGCTTGAGGCGGAGACCGGGGGCGGCCTGCTGTCGCAATTATTCGCCCGGCGGCAGATTCCGCGTGGGCTGTATATGTGGGGCGGCGTTGGACGCGGAAAATCCATGCTGATGGATCTGTTCGTCTCTACCCTCGAGATCAAGCGCAAGCGGCGGACGCATTTCCATGCCTTCATGCTCGAGATCGACGGACTGATCCGGACCGAGCGCGCGAAGCAATTGGGCGATCCGATCAAGCCGGTCGCCGCAGCCATAGCCGCCGAGGCACGCTGCCTCGCCTTCGACGAAATGGTCGTCACCAACACCGCCGATGCCGCGATCATGAGCCGCCTGTTCACCGCGCTGATCGTGGATGAGGGGGTGACGGTGGTCACCACCAGCAACCGCCCTCCCCGCGATCTCTACAAGGACGGGCTCAACCGCTCGCTGTTCCTGCCCTTCATCGACCTGATCGAGGCGCAGCTCGACGTCCTTTCGCTCAACGGTCCGGTCGATTACCGGCTCGACAGGCTCGGAGATATCGACAGCTGGCATGTGCCGCTGGGCGATGCGGCGACGGCGCAGGTCCGCGAGGCATTCTTCCGCCTGACCGACTACAAGCCCGAGGATGCCGCGAACGTCCCTTCCGCCGATCTCGATCTGGGTGGCGGGCGGACGCTGCATGTGCCCAAAAGCCTCAAGGGCGTGGGCGTGTTCAGCTTCAAGCGACTATGCGGGGAAAATCGCGGCGCGGCCGATTATCTCGCCATCGCACATGCCTATCACACAATCATCGTCGTCGGTATTCCGGTGATGGGACCGGACAATCGGGACCAGGCGCTGCGTTTCACCAAGCTGGTCGATGCGCTGTACGAGAACAACGTCAAGCTGTTCGCCACCGCTGCCACTGAGCCCGAAGCGCTCTATCCCTCAGGCGACGGCAGCTTCGAATTCGAACGTACCGTCAGCCGCCTGAAGGAAATGCAGAGCGAAGATTACATGGCGCGCGGTCACGGACAGGTGTAATCTCGCGATCTCAAACAACACAGGGGTTGGCGATGCTTGTAACGACCACAGAGAATGTTGCGGGACGCGAAATTACCGAGACAATCGGGCAAGTGTTCGGCGTCGTCGTCCGCAGTCGCGGCATGGCCGGTAATATCGTTGCCTCGTTGCGCACTATCCTGGGCGGCGAAATCCACGAATATACCTCGCTGGTAGAAGATACCCGTCGACATGCTATCGACCGGCTGGTGATGAACGCCCGGCTGATGGGTGCCGATGCGGCGGTGATGATGCGGTTCGATTCGGGTGAAATCGCGCGGATGATGAACGAGGTCGTGGCTTACGGCACAGCAGTCAGGCTTGCGCCCGAATGAAGGCGAATGTCCGGCTTGTTGCGTTCGTCCTGGGCGCGCTGATGACCGGCGCGGGTGCGGCCATCAGCGTTGCCAGCGGGACCGGCGCGGGGATAGGGCTGCTCGTCATTGGTGCGCTGGTCATTTTAAGCCTCGCATTCGAGCGGCGTTACGGCCGACCGGATGCGCCGAGCGACGTCCCAGCCAACGCATGGGAGCGCACGCGCGAATGCTTCGTGGATGACGAAACCGGCCAACTTCTTGAAGTGTGGGTCGATCCCCTCACTGGCGAACGGCGCTATGAGCCGGTTCAGGACTGCCTGATCTGCGACTGATTTCCGCGCAAACCGATGAAAACCCGACCGGCACGGACGAACAGCATTGATATGTTGTAACATACTGCTATTGGGGCCTCGAAACATAATGAGGTAGCTCCATGACATTCCGTACCGTGCTGCTTTGCAGCGCAGTCTGCTTTGCATTTCCCCTTCAAGCGCACGCCGAAGCACCTGCTCCCCAGCAGTCTTCAACTGATACCTCCACACAAACATCGACGCGAACGTCCACTGCTTCGACAGCCAGCGACGAAACCGGCAATGCGATCGTCGTGACAGCGCGTCGGCTCGACTTGGCGCGCGACAGCATCAATCCCTCGCTTGGCACCAGCCAAACGCTGGTGACCCGCGCAGCGATCGACGTTCAACCGGGTGGCGCCAACAATGCGCTCTCTTCCGTGCTGTTGCAGGCACCCGGCGTATCGCAGGACTCGACCAACAACGGCGAGGTCCACATCCGTAACGAGCACGGCAATGTGCAGTATCGGCTCAATGGAGTGACGGTGCCGCAGGCGTTCTCCGGTTTCGGGGCCGACGTCGATCCGCGCATCGCCAATTCGGTCGAAATCCTGACCGGCGCGCTGCCCGCGCAATATGGGCTGCGCACCTCGGGCGTGGTCAATATGACGACGCGTACAGGCACCTTCGGCCTCGGCGGTGATGTCGGCATCTATGGCGGCAGCAACAACGAGATCAATCCGAGCGCGTCCTTTACCGATTCCTTCGGCGCGACCAATGTGTTCCTGTCTGGCAGCTATCTCGAAAACGACCTCGGCATCGAAAACCCGACCCCCGACCGCGCGGCAATTCACGACCACACCGAGCAGTGGCGCGGCTTTGGCTATGCCTCCACCCTGCTCGGCAGCGAAGACCGCATCAGCGCCTTCGGCGGCGCGGCGATCGGGCGGTTTCAGATTCCCAACCAGCCGGGTGTCACGCCGGAATACAATTATCTCGGCCAGACTGATTTCGATTCGACCAAGCTCGACCAGAATCAGCGGCAGGACACCTGGTTCGGCGTCGTCGCATTCCAGCACTCGGGCGACCGGCTGAACTTCCAGATCGCGCCCTTCTATCGTTATGCCAAGGCGCAGTTTACTGCCGACCCGAACGGCGGCACACTGATGTTCAACGGCACGGATTCGAACCTGACAGAAACAAGCTATGCTAGCGGCGTGCAGGCCGATGCCTCCTACGCACTGGGTGACAGCCACACATTGCGTTTTGGCCTGTTCTTCCAGAATGAGGTTTCACGCAGCGACAGCGTGAATCGCGTGTTTCCGGTCGATAACAGCGGTGCCCCGCAGTCGAGCGACGTCCCAATCGTTATCCCGGTCGCCGAGCGCGTGCTTGGCCGGACCTATTCTGCGTATCTGCAGGACGAATGGAAGCTGTCCGACACGTTGACTGCGAATTACGGCGTTCGCTTCGACGAATCCGATGCGCAGGTGAACCAGTACCAGTTCAGCCCGCGCTTCAATCTCGTGTGGACACCGGGAGAAGGCACTACGCTGCACTTCGGATACGCCCGATACTTCACCCCTCCTCCGCTTACCCTGATCGGCAAAGGCACGCTGGCTGCATTCGATGGCACCACCGGCGCGCCCGAGGTGCAGGCCGACGGTCCGATCCGCGCAGAGTCGGACGACGTGTTTGACATCGGCATCCAGCAGAAGGTCGGCGACCATCTGACTCTTGGCGTCGATACCTATTACAAGATCGCCCGCAATCTGCTCGACGACACCACGCTCGGCGGAACGCAGATCCTTGCACCGTTCAATTACGCCAAGGGGCACACCTGGGGCGTCGAATACAAGGCATCCTACAACAACGGGCCGCTCAACGCCTACTTCAACATGGCACGCGGCCAGCAAAAGGCGACCGACATCGTCTCCAATCAGTATTTGATCGGTGCTGACGACTACGCCTATATCGCGAACCATTACATCTACACCGATCACTCACAGAAGCTGACCATGTCAGGTGGGGCCTCGCTCAATCTCGATGATGGGATTGGCAAGCTCAAGCCGGCCGTGGATTTCATCTACGGCAGCGGTCTGCGCAAGGACGATCCGGTCGGCGGCATACCCAATGGTGGCGAGCAGAGCCCATATATCCAGGTCAATCTCGGCCTCGCGCAGGACTTCGGTTACGACAAGGACCATGCATGGTCGCTGCGCTTCGACGTGATTAACCTGTTCGATTCCGTCTACGAAATCCACGACGGTTCGGGCGTCGGCGCCGGTCAGCCGGAATATGGCCCGCGTCGTTCATTCTTCGTCGGACTGCACAAGGCCTTCTGACATACGACAATGCCGCCCCTTTTCAGGAGGGTCGGCATTGCGTTTTCCAATCGAACGATTCAGTCAACGATCGCCGGCGCTCCGTGTGGAGCGCCGGCGATCTTGATCAATCGGGTGCCGAAGGCACCATCGTCTCTTCGCCTTCGACATCGTCGACAACCTCAACAATTCCGCGGCCCAGATGGCTGTGACGGCGACTGTAGAGAAAATAGACAATCAGTCCGAGCGCGCCCCATCCCGGCAAGAACAGCATCGCTGCGCTGGGCAGATTGAAGAACAGCAGGACGCAGCCGATAATGGTCAAAGGTGCGACGACCCACACGCCCGGAACCTTGAAGTGGCGTGGGCGGGTCGGATCTTTCACGCGCAGCATCATCACCGCAATCGCCACCATCATGAAGGCGTAGAGGGTTCCGGCATTCGAAATGTCGGCCAGCTGCCCGACCGGGAAGAAGGCCGCAGCGATGGCGACCGCAACACCGGTAATGATGGTTACGATGTGCGGAGTGCGGAAACGGGGGTGAACCCGGCTCAGCGCTTCCGGCAACAACCCGTCACGGCTCATGACGAAGAAAATACGCGTCTGGCCAAAGATCAGCACGAGGATCACCGACGGGAGGGCAAGAAAAGCTGCCAGCCCGATGAGATTGCCAATGCCTGTAAAGCCGATCATCTTCAGAACATGCGCCAGCGGCTCTTTGGAGCAAACCAGCGCGTTTGCGTATTGCGGCAAAGCACATTGGCGCGCGAGTTCGGTCGAACCGGCTTCGAGCGGCAATCCAGCCGCGCTCATGATCGGCTCCCCGCCAAGCGTACCGATAGCCCCGGCAGCGACAAGAATATAGAAAACGGTACAAAACAGGAGCGACCCCACGAGGCCTATTGGGACGTTACGTTGGGGGTTCTTGGTCTCCTCAGCAGCGGTCGAGACTGCGTCGAAGCCCACATAGGCAAAGAACATGGTCGCAGCCGCACCGACCGCGCCAACGCCGCTACCCCAGCCGCCGAAAAGACCGGCTGGCAGAAACGGATTGAACTTCTCGGCCGAGAATTCCGGGCTGGTGAGCGTGATAGCGACAAAGGCGGTCAGAGCGATAACCTTGATCCCGACCAGTACCGCGTTGACCTTGGCGCTTTCACTTGTGCCGATCACCAGCAGGAAGGTGACCAGCAACGCGATTACCAAGGCAGGCAGATTGATGAAACCGCCGGCCACGCCGCCAAATGCGAGCGGTCCGGCGCTCAACCACGTAGGCAGATGAACACCGAGCCCGCCAAGCACCGTTCCGGAAAAATACCCAGACCAGCCGACCGCAACTGCGCTCGCCGCAATCGCATATTCCATGATCAATGCCCAACCCACGGTCCAGGCGAAAAATTCGCCTATCGTCGCATAGCTGTAGGTATAGGCGCTGCCCGCAACGGGGATCATTGCCGCGATTTCCGCATAGCAAAGAGCTGCGACGATACAGACGGCACCGGCGATCGCGAACGCGACCATGAGGCCTGGCCCGGCCTTCTGCGCACCGACGGCGGTCAGCACGAAGATACCCGTACCGATAACGCAGCCGATTCCCATCAATGTCAGCTGAAACCAGCCTAGCGAGCGCTTGAGCGACTTCTTGTCTGCTACCGCCAGGATGGCATCAAGCGGTTTGACCCGATCTAAGAACATGTTTTGCTATTTCCCTCCCTCTGTCGGCGCAGGAGATAATTAACGCGCCCTCAGGAATGGGGCTGCAAGCTAACGAAACCAAATTGCAATACAAGGCGAAATCTGGCGGGTTTCCCCGACGGTCGCCGCCGTGTAGACGCTCAAGCCATGTCCACGACTTTCCAGCTCGATGCTTCGACCAGCAGGGCCACCCCCACGCCGCAGCCGCGCAAACGGCTGACGGTGCCGAAGATCCGCGCGCACAAGCAGTCCGGCGAGACCAAGGAACCGCTTGTGATGCTGACCGCCTACACGGCGCGGCAGGCGCAATTGCTCGATGCGCATTGCGATATGCTGCTGGTCGGGGATTCGCTTGGGCAAGTGATCTACGGATTGCCCTCCACCCTGCCCGTGACCACCGAAATGATGATCGCCCATGGTGCGGCGGTCGTTCGCGGGAGCTATCACGCGCTGGTCATCGTCGACATGCCTTTCGGCAGTTACGAAGGATCCAAAGAGCAGGCGTTCGACACCGCCAGCCGGATCATGGCCGAAACGGGTTGCGCGGCGGTCAAGCTGGAAGGCGGCGAAGCGATGGCCGAGACAATTGCTTTCCTCTCCTCGCGCGGCATTCCAGTGATGGCCCATGTCGGCCTGACGCCGCAGGCGGTCAATGTGCTGGGCGGTTATGGCGCGCGCGGGCGCAGCCAGCACGAACATGACAAGATCATCGCCGACGGACAGGCCGTCGAGCAGGCTGGCGCCTTTGCGGTGGTGGCGGAAGGCGTGGTAGAACCCATAGCCGTTAGCCTCACCAGGACACTTGAAATACCAGTCATCGGCATTGGCGCATCTGCGCAATGCGATGGACAGGTGCTGGTCACCGAAGATATGCTGGGCATGTTCGAACGGGTGCCGCGCTTCGTCAAACGCTATGAAAACCTCGCCGAAGTAATCTCATCGGCGGCGGAAACCTACGCGACGGAGGTCCGAGCACGGAATTTCCCGACCTCCGACCAAACCTATCAGCCCAAGGACTAGACACCGACATGGGGGGTATTGTCAGGCACTACGCCTTCTCCATAATCTTCATGCTCGTCTGCCTTGTGCTCGCGGCATGGTACGGCTGGGAAAGCACCGGCAGCGTCGCTGGGATGATGTCTGTCCTGTGGGTGGTTTTCGTCCTGTCGGTGCTGGAAGTATCGCTCAGCTTCGACAATGCGGTCGTCAATGCGTCGGTCCTCAAGGAGATGGACGAGGTCTGGCAGCAGCGCTTCCTGACCTGGGGCATCGCCATAGCGGTGTTCGGGATGCGTATCCTGTTTCCGCTGGCGATCGTCGCCATCGCGGCGGGAATCGGGCCTGTCGATGCAGTGAACCTGTCCTTGCGCGATCCCCAGCAATACGAACAGATCGTCAGCTCCGCCCATGTGGGCATCGCCGGTTTCGGCGGTGCATTCCTCGCCATGGTCGGCCTGAAGTTCTTTTTCGACCTCGACAAGGAAGTGCACTGGATCCGGTTCGTCGAGAAACGGCTGGTATCGTTTGCCAACCTTCCCGCAATCGAGATCGCCTTGCTGTTGCTTGCGCTGTGGGGCGTGTCGACCATGCTACCTTCCGAAGAAGCCTTGACGTTTTTGGTTGCCGGCATCCTCGGCCTTGTGGCCTTCATTGCGGTCGAAGGGATCAATGCGCTGCTCGAAGGGGACGATATAGGCACGACGGCAGCACAAGCGGTGGTACGCAATGGGTTGGCGGGATTTCTCTATCTCAACGTGCTCGACGCAAGCTTCAGCTTCGACGGGGTAATCGGTGCTTTCGCATTGTCGAACAATATGATTGTCATCGCGCTCGGCCTCTCGATCGGCGCCATGTTCGTGCGCTCGATGACCATCCACCTCGTCCGGCAAGGCACGCTGTCGCAATACCGTTTTCTCGAACATGGGGCATTCTGGGCGATCATCGCGCTGGGCGGGATCATGCTGATCTCAGCACGGTTTCACATTCCCGAGACGATCACCGGGATTATCGGAGCGGTACTGATCGGCCTCTCGCTCGCCTGGTCGATCTTTTACAACAGGCGCGAACGCAGCGATCTCTAGGCGTCTTCCGGCCTGAGCTCATACTGTTTGAGCAGATCGTAAAGCGTCGGGCGACTGATCCCGAGCAGCTTGGCCGTGTTGGAAATATTGCCTTCGCTACGCGCAAGTGCCTGACGGATCATCCGACGATCGGCCTGCTCGCGCGCAGTCTTGAGGTTGAGTGCAAGTTCGTCGCCTTCCTCACCATCTTGCAACAGATCCAGATCTTCGGCGCTAACAAGCTTCCCATCGGCCATGATCACCGCGCGCTTGACCCGGTTTTCCAGTTCACGGACGTTTCCGGGCCATGGCCAGCCATCGATTGCCGCCAGCGCATCGGGAGCGAATCCTTTCACTTGCGGGTTCATTTCCTTGGCAAAACGGGTCAGGAAGCTTTTCGCGAGCAACACCGCGTCGCCCGGCCTTTCGGTCAGCGTCGGGATCTTCACCACGATCTCTGCGAGGCGGTAGAACAAGTCTTCACGAAAACGCCCATCGGCGATCATCGCTTCGAGGTCCTGATGGGTCGCGCAGACGATCCGTGTATCGACCGCGATCGTTTGGCGTCCGCCAACACGTTCGATCGTACGCTCCTGAAGGAACCGCAACAGCTTGACCTGAAGCGGCAGCGGGATGTCACCAACCTCATCGAGGAACAGCGTGCCACCATTAGCCTGTTCAATCTTGCCCTCGGTGGTCTTGACCGCGCCGGTAAAAGCGCCCTTTTCGTGCCCGAACAGTTCGCTCTCGAGCAGGTTTTCCGGGATCGCCGCGCAATTGATCGCAACGAATGCGCCCCCGCTACGATCGCTCGCGTCGTGCAGGCCGCGGGCAAGCAATTCTTTGCCCGTCCCGCTCGCACCAAGCAGCATCACCGAAACATTTGCGTTGGCGACACGCTCGATCGTGCGTGCTACCTTTTGCATCTCTGGTGCTGCTGTAATCATGCGGCCGAGTACGCGTTTGTCCTCGCCCACGCGCTCGGCGAGGCTGCGGTTTTCGCTTTCGATCTGGAAGAGCTTGAAGGCGCGCTCGACGATCAACCCGAGCCGCTCGATATCGACCGGCTTCTGGTAGAAGTCATATGCACCGCGCTTGATCGCCTCAAGCGCGCTTTCCCGCGCCCCATGCCCCGATGCCACGATCACCTTGGTATCGGGTTTAAGCGCCATGATCGCATCGAGCACCGCAAAACCTTCGTTGGTGCCATCGGGATCCGGCGGCAGGCCAAGATCGAGCGTCACCACCGCAGGCATATCCGCGCGCAGCGCATTCAGCGCCGTTTCGCGATCGAATGCCTGAACAACCTCGAAATCGTCATACGCCCATTTGAGCTGAGCCTGCAGCCCCTCGTCATCCTCTACGACCAGCAATTTCGGCTTCGAAGCGCTCATTACGCTGCCCTTTCATCAACATCGTCGGTGCCATGCTGGCGTTCGATCAGCCGGGCAGCCTCGGCGAGAGGCAAGCTCACGGTAAAGCGCGACCCGAGCCCTTCGCGCGATTGCACATGCAGCCGCCCGCCCATCGCGTGAACGAGCTCGCGGGCTTCGCAAGCGCCGATCCCAAAGCCGTTGTCCTTGGTCGACTGGAACGGGCGGAACAGCTCGGTACGGATAAATTGTGCGCTCATGCCCTTGCCCGTGTCGATCACCGAAATTTCACCGCGGAGTCCGGTACTACCGATTTCCATGAGGACCTGGTGTCCTTCAGGGCTGGCATCGATCGCGTTTTGGACGAGATGGGAGATCGCTTGATCGAGGCATTCCGCATCGCCCACCACCACACATTCGCCATTGCTCTGAATTTCGACGGGATGTGTTTCGGCAAAGCGCAACCGAATGTCACGGGCCATGCGCTTGAGCTCAATGGCCTGCCGCCTTTCGCCGCGCGGGGTTCCATAACGACCAAGCCGACGCACCAGCCCATCGAGTTTGTCGGTGCTGTTGCGCAAGGTCACGACCATATCCTTGCGGAATTCGGGATTTTCGGCGTGCTTTTCGGCATTGCGGGCCAGCAGTCCCATCTGGCTGGACAGATTCTTGATGTCATGCATGACGAAAGCCATGCGGCGGTTGAATTCGTCGAAGCGAGCCGCTTCCTGAAGCGCTTCATGGCTGGCGTTCTCGGCCAGATAGCTGGCCAGCTGCTGACCGGAGATCGCAAGCAGGTCGAAGTCTTCCCAATCGAGCCGCCTCGGCGCCGCCGGACGGGCAAGGACAATTACGCCCATCAGTCGCTCAGAGTGAAGCAATGGCACGGCTGACCAGATCTGCGGATCGGCGACCAACCATTCCGGAATGTGCTGCAATTCGCCATGGTGTTCGATCCCCGCGCGCACCTCGCCAAAATCGAGGATCAGACCTTCGCCCTCGAAAATCCGCGCCAGTGCCGAGGGCATGGCCGGTGCAGGAACGTCGATGGCGTCCCATCGCCACCGCTCGGCCAGCGTCAAGCTGCCCGTCTCGTCGGGAGCCAACAGCAGGCCAGCTCCGCTATCGGTGATATCGGCGAGCGATTGGATCGCGCGCTGCTGAAGACTTGCCGTATCGCTTGCGGCATTTGCCATAGTGTTGGTGAAACGTATCCACTCATTCCGGTAATCGTAGCGGTGCTTGAACAGGTGTTTCAGTGCCAGTAATCGCAACGACCCGCGCAGTCTTGGCGATGGTAGCCATAACGCGACGATGATGGCCGCCAGCAACAAAATGCCGACCTGGGTGACATGCGCTAGATCGCCCGACGCGCGCGCGACCCTGTCGGACAAAGCCACCATCGCCAGAAAATAAAAGCCAGTGAGCGCAATCGACAAGGTGCTGAAAGTCATGGCCCGGGAAGGCTTGAACCGCAATCCAGCGGACTTCTGCAGATATCCGAATGCGAACATCGCAGCGCTCACTGCGACAACCGCTGCTCGCAACGCTCCCAATTGCACGGTCGTCTTCCCGCTGAGATAGGCGACCGTGTAGAGGTTGAGTTCGAACAGCCAGAACAGGGCCAGTGCCGCGCTGTTCCAGGCCAGCAGCCTGCGCGAGCTGGTGGCGGCGCCGCCATAGAGGTTATGAACCAGCAACAACGCGCCGACGGCAACCAGAATTCGGAATAGGGCCATCATTTGAACGACGGCGGCAACCGGTTGAGGTTCGGCGGAAGCGATCGCGATTAGGAAGAATTGCAGAAATTCGACCAGACCCAGCGCCACCGCTACTGGGCGCACCAATGCCAGACTTTCGTCGCGACCATCATTGGCAAACAGCCGGAACAGGACAAAAATCCACGCGAGATTGCGAAGGATTTCGTAAAATTGCGTGAGACTGCTGGATGGGGGAAGAGTAATGACCAGCAGACACCATACGCCGCTGACCAGCAGAGCCGTAATGCCTGCAAAGCGATCCGACCGCTGACTGTCGCCCATCTTTGCAACTGCAATAGCGGACAGGGCGCAGACGACAGCACCCGCTCCGAATAGCAGCAGAGTTAGCAATTGGGCCATCAGCAGACCTCGCGCCCGTGACCGCCCGCAGAAAGCCGCGTCCATATCGGACTCGAAGGCAAGACGGGACAGGCGAATTCGGTCATGCGCCATATCTGGAGAAACAAGGTAAAATGTCGGTAAATTTTACACTTCTTCCTGCAAGCTGAATTCGTTGGACTGCCCGGGGATCAGCGACTATCGGCAAATTCGAACGGCACAGACAGTCGCTTTGTACGATCGAAAGAAAGTCTGCGCCCGGCGGGCGGGTACGCACGCTGGCTGCAATCGACGATGTGGCACCGCCGACACCCCAGACCGATAGGCATCGCCTCGTCACGTCCCGATGCCACCCACCGAGCAGACGCAAGATCGCTCGCAAGCGACGCGTCGACACCCAGCACCACTGTAAAGAGTGAATCCGCATTGCCAGTTGCTCCGCTGATCGCTTTGGCAAAGGTCATCCACTGCGCGGTACCGGAACCGGCATCGTCGACCAGTATGTTCTGCACCAGCAATTCGCCACGTCGGCCAAACGCCGCGGTTGCCTGCCACAATGGGCAGACGGCTTCACTTTCGAGAAACACCGCTCCGCTCGCGCCAACGAAGCGTTTGGAGATCTGCCCCGCCCGGTCGAGTCGGGCCATGAAGAACGGTAGACCGCGCTGGCCGACGCGTTGCAGCGTCGTCAGACGATGCGCGAGCTGTTCGAAACTGACCCCGAACCGCCTTTGCAGCACCGAAAGATCGTATCCAGTGGCATCGCAAGCACGCAGAAAGCGGCTGTAGGGCATGATCAGCGCCGCTGCGAAATAATTAGCCAGATGACGTGCGAACAGCTCTCGCCCAGCCTCATCGTACATCTCAGCCCCAGCGACGAGGCTAGCAATTGCGTCACGCTGTTCAATCAGCCCGATCTGAAGCGCAAGCTGGAAGACACGCGATTCCGGAGAGAGCAGCTCCGACAGCTGAATTTGCCTTGCATGCAGATCGAGCCGCCTGAGACTGTCAGGCATGACGTCGCGAGGCAGGATCCGGACGGATAACTGGTGCTTGTAGCGCAACCGCTCGGTAATCGCGCCGAGCACGTCGCCACGCGAAAGCCTGATCTCATCGGCAAGCTGTTCGGCGGAATGGTCGAGATCGGCGAAATGATTGCGCCAGCGTTCTATCTCACGACGCGATACGACCAGCGGATCATCACCGCCATGCCGTGCAGCCGGGTCGGCGCTATCGTAAAGGCGCGCAAAAGCGGCGGCAATTTGAGGAACCGAGGACAAAAGTTCATCGACTTCGTCGCGATCGATCGCGAGGTCGGCAAAGCGTTCGTCGGCAAAGCGTCGCGCTAGCCCATCGATCCCGCCGACACTGCCATCCTCCTGCATCTCGCGCGGGTCGAACCCGAACTCGGCGGCGAGTTGCATCACCACACGCGCAGTGACAGGTCGCTGGTTTCGCTCGATCAGATTGAGATAGCTCGGCGAAATCTGAAGGCGCGCCGCCATCGCGGCCTGGGTCAATTGCTGGCGCTTACGCAGGCGACGCAAAACCGGTCCTGCAAACAATGCCGCATCCGACATATGTAAATTCCTTTACTAATTTACACTCGATATACATGGAAGTAGCAGACCATTACAGCATTAACTGTAAATTTTGCGTGGCTTCGAGCCTCACATGCTCCACAACCTTGGTCAGATTTTGGACATGCGGGGCGTCCCGCAAGACTTGCAGGAGAATACCATGACCTATCAGGCCAACATCGGTGAGCTACGCACCGCAATCGATGGCGCAGGCGCACCCTGGGCTGCGATAAATGCCGAATCGGCCGCGCGGATGCAGGCGCAGAACCGCTTTCCAACCGGGCTCGATATCGCGCGCTACACGGCAGCGATCATGCGCCGCGACATGGCTGCCTATGATGCTGATCCTGCCGCTTACACCCAGTCGCTGGGTTGCTGGCATGGGTTCATCGCCCAGCAGAAGATGATTTCGATCAAGAAGCATTTCGGATCCACCGAGCGGCGGTATCTTTACCTGTCCGGCTGGATGATCGCCGCGCTACGCAGTGAATTCGGCCCCCTGCCCGACCAGTCGATGCATGAAAAGACTTCGGTCCCCGCGCTTATCGAGGAAATCTACACCTTCCTGCGTCAGGCCGATGCACGCGAGCTTGGCGGTATGTTCCGCGCGCTCGACAAGGCGCGCGAGGCAGGCGACGAGGTCGAGGCCAAGCGGATCGAACACGCAATCGACAATTTCGAAACGCATATCGTCCCGATCATCGCCGATATCGATGCTGGGTTCGGTAACGCCGAGGCAACCTATCTCCTCGCCAAGAAGATGATCGAGGCCGGTGCCTGCGCGATACAGATCGAGAACCAGGTTTCGGACGAAAAGCAGTGCGGCCACCAGGATGGCAAGGTCACCGTGCCGCATGAGGACTTCCTCCAGAAGATCCGTGCGATCCGCTATGCCTTCCTCGAACTGGGGCTACCCGAAGGCATCATTGTCGCGCGCACCGATTCGCTTGGCGCCGGACTCACCAAGCAGATTGCCTTTTCCAAAGAACCTGGCGATCTGGGCGACCAGTACAATGCTTTCCTCGACTGCGAGGAAGTCGACGCCAGCACGCTCGGCAACGGTCAGGTTCTAATCAGTCGCGAAGGCAAGCTGATGGCTCCCAAGCGCCTTCCTTCGAACCTGTACCAGTTCCGCGCCGGCACGGGTGAGGACCGCTGCGTGCTCGATTGCATCACATCGCTCCAGAACGGCGCTGACCTGCTGTGGATCGAAACCGAAAAGCCGCATGTCGAACAGATTGCCGGCATGGTCGATCGCATCCGCGAGGTCGTGCCCAATGCCAAGCTGGTGTATAACAACTCGCCCAGCTTCAACTGGACTCTCAACTTCCGCCAACAAGTCTATGATGCGTGGGAGAAAGAAGGCCGCGACCTGTCAAGCTACGATCGTGCTCGCCTGATGAGCGAGGACTATGACGCCACAGAACTCGGCCGCGAGGCGGATGCTCGTATCCAGACGTTCCAGGCCGATGGGGCAAAGCGTGCCGGTATCTTCCATCACCTCATCACCCTGCCGACCTATCACACGGCAGCGCTGAGCACCGACAATCTCGCCAAGCGCTATTTCGGCGAGGATGGAATGTTGGGCTACGTCAAGCAGGTCCAGCGCGAGGAAATTCGTCAGCAGATCGCCTGCGTGAAGCACCAGAACATGGCGGGCTCGGACATGGGGGACGACCACAAGGAATATTTCGCCGGGGACGCCGCGCTCAAGGCCGGCGGATCCGCCAATACCATGAACCAGTTCGCCGCTGCCTGAGCCCATCGGGCTCACAGCGCATCGATTTAGCAAGGAGAGTACCCATGACCGAGACAGCAACCATGGCCCGCGAACCCGGACGCGCCCGCGCCCTGTTCTCGACCGCCGATTTCCGCCTGCTGCGCGCTGCGCTGGCCAGCCACGCCCGCGCCACCGAGGATCGCGAGGAATTGGCGAAGATCAACGCACTGCATCACCGCCTCGGCACATACGTCAGCGGCGAATAGGTTCTCCTGGGGAGGAGAAACGGCCGTCGGGGGATTGGGAGAGGATGTCCCGGCGGCCGTAATACCGATGGTCAAAGGTGGTAGGTCATCACCAGCGTGATCGAAAGCACCGCGACCATGATTAGCACCAGAGGCACCCCGGTGCGGATGTAGTCTTTGAACTCGTATGATCCCTCCGCCATGATCAACATGTTGGTCTGGTAAGCGATCGGTGTCGCGTAACACAGGTTGCAGCCGAACAGCACGGCCAGCACCAGAGGCTCAGGCGGCAGCCCGAGGCGTTGGGCGATCGAAAAGGCGATGGGCGTGCCGACAGTAGCCGCTGTCGCGTTGGATGCGAAATTGGTCAGCAACGTCACGAACAGCATGATGACAGCAAGCACCGCAGCCGGGCTCAGATATTGCAAGCCATAAGCCATGAGATGACCCAGCCAGTCGGCCGCCCCGCTGTCGTCGATGATCCGCCCTACCGCGATCGAGGCGGCCACCAGCACGATCACCTTGGCGGAGAGCGCCCGACCGACGCGGTCGAACTTCACGCACCCGGTCACAAACATCAGGATCGCCCCGGCAAGCGCGGAAATGGCGATCGGCAGCAAGCCCACCGAAGCGAGCCCCACCGTTCCCAGCATGATAACCCCGGCAAGCACCGCCTTGGACCGGCGCGGCAATTCGCGCGCACCTTCGAGCTGGAGCAGGCTATCCCCGCGGGCGAAGGCTTCCAGATCCTCCGGCGCACCCATCACCAGCAGCACATCGCCTTCCGCGATACGCAAGTCACCTCCGGCGCTGTATTGATCCTGCCCACCCAAAAGACGCTCGGGTCGATGGATGCCGATCACCGCAACGCCGTAAAGATCCGCGATACCCGAAGTCGGCAGGGTGCGATTGATCAGTCGCGAATCACCCGTGACAGTCATTTCAACCACCATCACATCGGAACTTGAATCCTGACTTTGCTGGCGAATACGGTCGAGCACCCAGCCCGGTGCCGCCTCCCCACGCAGGAAACGGATTGCTTCCTCCAGAGCGTCATGCGGCCCCGACATCGCCAGTCGCTGCTGCGGTTTGAGAAGACCCAGAGGCGGTTCGTGAAACTCGATTTCGTTGGGCAGGCGCGGGATGATCTCCGCCAGTTCCCGCCCGTTGAGCGTGCTGCCCTCAGTCACCCGCAGGCGCGTGTGGAAGCGGCGTTTCACGTGTATTTGGGCAACGGTATTATCGCCGAGCATTCTCGGGGCGACGAGCCACAGATACGGCAGAGCAACCAAGGCGGCGACCATGACGATCGGAGTGAAATGGAACACGCTCAAGCTGCGCATCCCAAGATCGCGCGCGATCGAGACTACCAGAATATTGGTCGAGGTTCCGATCGTGGTCGCCATGCCGCCAATCAGCACGGCGGCGTTGAGCGGGATCAGTGTCTTGGATGCAGGCAACCCTCCCCGCGCAGCCAATTGCACGAAGATCGGCAACAGCAACACCAGCACCGGCGTGTCGTTGACTGCCATGGAGAGCAGTAAGGCTGCACAAAGAGATAGGAGCAAACCGATCTGGCCGTTGAACTTGAACACACGTTCGAGCAACCGTGCCGCCGGATCGAGCGCGCCGGTGACAACCAGGCCCCGCCCCATGATCATCAATGCGCAAATCGTGATGAGCGCATAATGACCAAAGCCGGAGAAGGCCAGTTGCAGCCCTTGCGTCGGCGCATCGCCGGGCAGGGGAAAGAAATAGAGCCCGACCGCAATCACCGCGATCGTCAACAAGGAAATGATTTCTACCGCCATCCGCCCACGCGCAAAGGCGATAAACATGGCGATCGTAACGACCATGGCCGCTAGCGCGTGATAGGATGGCAAGCCTGGCATGGTTCGATCAGCTGAATCCCACCATGGGACGGGGATTACAAGCGAATTTGACTGATCGCCAGTCTGGCGGTGCAAGATAGAAGCGCCGTCGTCCGGGACAGTTGGGTGTGTAGACAGCCATTCGCCCCGGTGATAGCAGCCGCGCCACCAACCACCGAAGGTATTGGACGACAATGAAGATCGCCTATCTCGTCAACCAATATCCCAAAGTCAGCCATACTTTCATCCGCACGGAAATCCTTGCGCTGGAAGAGATGGGCATTTCGGTGGAGCGCATCGCCATGCGCGGATGGGACGCCGAACTGGTCGATCCGCTCGACAAACAGGAGCGTAAGCGCACACGCTATGTTCTGAAAGGTGGCGCTGCCGCGATCCTGGCTGCGATAGCGCTTGCCTTACTGAGCCGACCTACCCGCTTTTTCCAAGCTCTCGCAACCGCGTGGCAACTTTCGCGCGGAGGGGAACGGGGGGTCCTGATTCATTTGATCTATCTCGCCGAAGCCTGCCTTGTTCTGCGCTGGGTTACAAAGGATAAAGTATCCCACGTCCACGCCCATTTCGGCAGCAACGCCGCCGCTGTCGCTATGCTTATTCGCAAGCTTGGCGGACCACCCTTCAGCTTCACCATTCATGGTTCTGAAGAGTTCGACAAACCCTATCAATGGAAGCTGCGCGAAAAAATCGCCGATGCGACGTTCATCGTGGCGGTGAGTAGCTTTTGCCGTGCTCAGGTCTATCGCTCCACCGAGCCTGCCGCATGGTCAAAAGTTCATATCGTCCACTGCACAATCGATCCACGTTTTGAGGAATTGCCTACCACCGCTCCTCCGGCCAATGACACATTGGTGTGCGTGGGTAGGCTATGCGAACAAAAAGGGCAATTGATCCTCATCCGGGCGATGGCCGCGCTGCAAGACCATGGGGTAGAATTCAAGCTGGTGCTAGCCGGTGATGGAGAAATGCGCGGAGATATCGAACAGGCTATTGCGACGGCCGGCTTGCAGAACAATGTGCGGATTACCGGCTGGGTGAACACGCAAGAAATCGTCGATCTGCTGGAGAAATCGCGTGGAATGGTGCTGGCAAGCTTTATTGAGGGGCTTCCGGTTGGCATCATGGAAGCCATGGCTCGCCGCCGTCCCGTAATCTCGACCCGCATTACGGGCATCCCGGAGCTGGTACGAGACCGAATCGATGGCTTTCTCGTCCCAGCAAGCGACGTGGATGCGCTAGCAGAGGCAATCGAGAAATTCCTTGCGCTGAGCGAGGAAGAGCTGGCCCAAATGGGCGATGCAGCCCGCTCCCGGGCTTGGGAACGCCACTCAGCGAGCATCGAGACAGCCAAACTGGTCGAGCTTTTTCGACACTATGTGCCTGAAAAAGCCAACCTAGAGGTCTTCTAGTCTGCGCTCGAACGACGCGCTGCAATCACCTGCTCGAAGAAGTCGCGATACTGGGTGGCGACATTGGCCCAGGAAAACTGTTGGGCACGTTCACGCCCGATCTCTGCATGCGCCTCACCCGGTGCCAACGACTGCTCGATTTGCTCCGCCAGAGCATTCTGGTCCCTCGTATTACAGAGAAACTGATCGTCGCCTACGATCCAGCGCGTGCGCTCCCAATCTTCTGCCACCACCGGTAGCCCGCAGGCAAGCGCTTCGACAAACACGTTGCCAAAGGATTCGTCGAGAGACAGATGCAGGAAGGCATCGCAGGAGCGATAAAGCAGCGGCATGTCCGCAGGGGCAGCGGTCAGGCGGGTGAAGCGACCCGGTAGCAATTCTGCCGCCAGTCGATCGATTGCAGCTCGTTCCGGTCCGTCGCCAGCACAGACCAGGTGAACATCCGGCAATTGCGCAATCGCTCGAATTCCTTCGTCCACCCGCTTACTGGCGATAAGGGCGCTGACCATAAGGACCAGTCGCTTGCCCTCCGGTAAACCGAACTTCGCGCGGTCGCCTGGTCCGGGCGTAAAGTGGTCAACCGCCACGCCATTAGGAATCAACGCCGCCCGCCACAGCGAGCGTGCCGTCTCGTAATAGTCGGGATTTATGCAGATCACCCCGTCGCAGGAAAAAAAACGGTATTCGGACTTGTTCGAATGAACCGGCCAGTCGCCATTCTGGGTTACGAATATATGCGCAGGGCGCTCACCACCCGAAGGTCGGCGCAATGCCCATTGAACGAAGGGATAGGAACAGGCGACGGTGATGTCATAATCAGACGGGTTGTATTGCCACAGAAACCCCGGGAGAAAGGTTAGTTCTTCATAGGCCGTTTCATTGCGCAACGTCGGCAATTTCGGAAACCGTTCGAACAGGCCACGTGGGAGCGCACCTGAATGAAGGAACTTGTAGGGCGTTCCTTCACTCGGCTCTCCTGAACCGATCAGCGTAACCTTGTCCCCTCCCTTTGCGAGCTCACTCGCCACCGACATCAGGGCGATCTCAGCTCCACGCCCAACACGGTGCAATCCGGGAAGGGCGAAAAGAATACGTAAGCTCATAAACTGGCGATTGCCCTTCGGTGCTGATGTAACGAATTATGCGGCATGGCAGTGATCGATCCGAATGCCGATTAATACAGCAAGCCCGTGATGTTTTGCCACATCCTCGCCCAATGCAGGCAGAGTCTTAAAAAATGGGCGCTACGCGTCCAGCTTCTGGACTGTTGCTTTCGACAGATAGACCTACCAACCGGGATTACCTATGGCCGAAACTATGGATGAAGCAAGCATCGGCGTGGTCGTGATCGGCCGAAACGAAGGCGAACGTCTGCGAAAATGTCTTACCTCGCTCCAGAATGTCCCCGTGAGAGTTTATGTCGATTCAGGCTCTACCGACGACAGTTGTGGATTGGCATGTGAACTCGGTTTCGATGTGGTCAACCTCGACCTCTCGAAGGGCTTTTCTGCCGCCCGCGCCCGCAACGCTGGAATCGACCACCTGCTCGGACGTGACCCTGCACTTGAATACATCCAGGCGGTCGACGGCGATTGCGAAGTTCGCGATGGATGGATCGACACCGCTCGGGCAGATCTTGCGGCCGACCTGCAACGCGCAGTGGTTTTCGGACGTCGACGAGAACGCTATCCCAACCGCAACGCATACCATCTGGCCTGCGATGACGAGTGGGACGTTCCGGCGGGCGAGGTCAATTCTTGCGGTGGCGACGCCTTGTTTCGCGTTACCGCTCTGCGCGATGTCGTTGGTTATAACGACGAACTTATCGCGGGCGAAGAGCCGGACATGTGCCTGAGGATGCGCCAGAAGGGCTGGAAAATCTGGTCAAATGGGAAGGAAATGACCTGGCACGATGTCGCTATCGATCGCATCGGACAGTGGTGGAAGCGCTCCAAAAGAACCGGTTATGGCGTTGCACGACTAGTCGATTTGCATGGTGAGGCCGCCGATCCCTCATGGCGTCGCCTGCTGCATAGCGCGGGCTTCTGGACGCTCGCAAATCTGACTGCCCTGATCGGGTTTGTCGTGTTACTGATATCGCGAAACCTCACTCTGAGCGTCATAGCCGTTCTGCCCGTCGCGCTGGTGATAGTTCAGATATTGCGCCTGACCCGCAGCAAGGCCCATCGACTAGGTGTCTCGGGTAGCTTCAAGTGGGCTTGCCTTATGATGATCGCCAAAGCAGCGCAATTGCGTGGATGGCTGGATTACCGGGCGGACAAGCGAGCGCACAAACCGGCTACACTGATCGAGTACAAGGAAGAGCCTACAGGATCGCGCTGATCGCTCAAGCCGTGGTACCCCCGGCCGGACTCGAACCGGCACTTCGTTAGAAACTCGATTTTGAGTCGAGCGCGTCTACCAATTCCGCCACGGAGGCTCGCACTGGGCGAGCGCGGCGCTTAGCGACTTGCTGCGCAGCATTCAAGCGCAACGAAAATTTTCAGAAATCCCAAGCCATCCCAACATGCACCAGACTGGGCATATTCTTGTAGCGGCTACCCAAAGCACCCATCGTCATCACCGGGCCGCCGTCAACCAAACGCAGATCGATTTCGGGCGCTTGAAATGCGACCAAACGAATATCGGTGCCCTGCGGCAATTGTGGATTGGGCATTCTATCGCTTTGTCGTGCTCGCGCGACGACTTGCTTAATACGTGCTAGATCGAACGCGTCTTTCGATGTCTTATGCTTCGCTTCGACCTGTGACGTCCGGGCCGATGACTGAGTACCGTAACTCAAACCTGCAACCACTATCAACGCGATGCATATGTTCATCGGCTTGCGACTCCGAAGGGCAATGTACCACCCAACTTAAGATACGCATGTTTAGTTCCGCATGAGCAAACGCGGTTAGATCAAATTAACCGTTTCCCCCGGCTTTCTGTCAAATCATTACGCCTTGAGCGCGGAAACGAGCAACTTATGAAGCCGGGAGTGCAATGTATCGTTGCCTGCAAGTACCTGCGCCGAATGAATCGGCGCGCTGCGACCCTTGAAATCCGATACGAAACCGCCGGCCTCGCGTACGATCAAGCAGCCTGCCGCCGTGTCCCAGTCACTCAAATCGCTTTCCCAGAAGCCATCGAACCGTCCTGCTGCCAGCCAAGCCAGGTCGAGCGAAGCGGCACCATAGCGCCTGATCCCGGCAACTTGCGGTCCGATCGTGGCGAAAATCCTGGTCCATTGGGAAAAATCGCCGTGTCCACCATAAGGAATGCCGGTGGCGATGAGCGCATCGGCAAGCTGGCTACGTGAAGACACCCGCAGTCGCCCGTCATGCAGCCATGCGCCGCGGCTCTTTTCCGCCCAGAAGGTTTCGTCGGTGATCGGCTGGTAAACTACGCCTGCCACGACATCGCCCCACCCCTTGCCATCCAGGCGCGGTTCCTGCGCAGCGATGGAAATAGAAAAATGCGGGATGCCATGGAGAAAGTTGCTGGTCCCGTCCAACGGATCGACGATCCAGCGTGGCTTGTCGGGATCGCCTTCGATGACCCCTGCCTCTTCCATCACGAACCCCCAGCCGGGTCGCGCAGCGAGCAGTTCGTCGTAAATCGTGCGCTCCGAGCGCATATCCGCCTTGGACACGAAATCCGCAGGACCCTTGCGGCTCACCTGCAGATGTTCGACTTCGCCGAAATCGCGCCGAAGCCTGCCGCCCGCCTTGCGTGCGGCTTTCTCCATCACGCGGATGAGACCAGAAACTGCTGCCATTGTCTGTCGCCTGTCCCGTTCGGCCTCAGTTGGCCTTGCCGACGTAAGCCTGTTCATAAACGTCGACCACGATCCGCGTACCGCTTTCGATATGCGGCGGGACCATGATGCGCACGCCGTTATCGAGCACCGCAGGCTTGTAGCTGGAAGAAGCGGTCTGCCCCTTCACCACCGCATCGGCCTCGACGATAGTGGCCTCGATCTGCGCGGGAAGCTCGACCGAAATCGGCTTTTCTTCCCACAGTTCCAGCATCACTTCCATTCCGTCCTGCAGGAAGGGCCGCGCATCGCCCAGCAGGTCCGACGGCAGGTTGATCTGCTCGTAAGTGTCCTTGTCCATGAACACCAGCATGTCGCCGTCTTCGTAGAGGAACTGGAAATCCTTGGTGTCGAGACGCACGCGTTCGACGGTGTCGGCACTGCGGAAGCGCACGTTGGTCTTGCGGCCGTCCTGCAGGTTCTTCATCTCGACCTGCATATAGGCCCCGCCCTTGCCCGGCTGGGTATGCTGGATCTTGGCGACCTTCCAGATGCCGCCTTCGTATTCGAGGATATTGCCCGGACGGATGTCCACGCCGCTGATCTTCATGTCTCGTGCCTTCGCTTGGGAGTAAGGGGCCGCAACGGCGTGCCCGCTCGCGAGCCGCGACTTAGCGTTTCAGTCAGCCCGGGGCAAGGTGGCTGGCGCAAGAGATGAAGGAACACTAGATAAGGGACTGCCATGACATCATCCCGCCCTCTGATTATCGCACTCGGCCTGGGTTTTGCGAGTCTGCCTGGAATTGCCTTGGCCGACGGGCAGCTCGGCACGCTCGAACATGGCCGCTACACTTGCGGTACGCCCGGCGTTGCGACCGGTCCGAGCGTGGACGTAGATCCGCAGCTGAGCTTCTCGATCGTGGGTGGATCGAGCTATTCCACTAAAAATGGCGGCGGCACCTATCTTCTCGCCGGCAATTCGCTGACCTTTACCCGTGGTCCATTGAAGGATCGCAAGTTCAAACGCGACAAGATCGGCCTGTGGCGTGAGATCGACAAATCCGGCGCATATGGCAGCATCCGCTGCTCGCGCGTCGGCTAACGCGAGTTGTCGGGGCTATCAGCCATGAGGATGGGATAGGGGTCGACAGCCTGCTTCGGATCCCACCAGTTCGAACCCGGCGACGTCTTCATAATCGCGAAATGCAGATGGGGAGCATTTGCCGATGCATCGCCCGTGCTCCCGACATAGCCAATCGTTTGGCCCTGCCTGACTTGCTGGTTTTCTTTCAAGCCTGACGCATACTGGTTCAGATGAGCATAATAGTAGATCGTCCGGCGATCAGGCGATCGAACATAGACCGTCTTGCCGCCCAGATCGGACAAGAACAGCTTCTCGACGGTTCCCGATGTCGCCGCGAAGACAGGCGTGCCGCGCGCAGCCATGATATCGATTGCTTCGTGCTTGCGGCTCCCGTCACCGCGACCGTCCGAGAAACTGTCCACCAACTGATCGGCCCGAACGCCCGAAACCGGAATGATCAGCTTTGCGGCGGTATTGGCTCCAGCACTGCGATTCGCGCCCTGATCGGCTGTCGGTCCATTTACCGAAGTTAACTCAGCAGTGCCGGTAGGGATTTCCTCGGTCTGCGAGATTTGGGGTTCTTCGACCTTGCTGATCAGCCCGCTTCCGGCGACGATCCAGATGGCGCTCGTCAGCGTTGCGGTAATGACGATCGTCAGCATCCGATCGGCCATCCGCAAGGCGCCCCGGTCGCTCATGCCACAAACTTCACCTCGGTTTTGGTCGACACCATCTGTGCCAGTCGCGCCGCATCCCAGTTCGTGAGGCGGACACAACCGTGGCTTTGCGTCCGTCCGATCAATTGTGGATCGGGTGTCCCATGAATGCCGTAATGCGGCTTCGACAAGGCGATCCACACCACTCCGACGGGACCATTTGGTCCTGGTGGAAGCTGCTGTTTCGATTCCGAGTCCGGTACGTCCCAAAGAAGGTCGGGATTGAACGAAAAGCTGGGGTCGTGATCGACGCCCTTGATCTTCCAATCCCCTATCGGAAGCGGATCATGGCTCGAACCCGAGCTATCGGTAAATTCGGCGATAAGCTTGCCGTTTACGCCATAGACTTTGAGCGTGTCCTTGCTCTTGCTGACGACGATCTTGGCGGCTTTGGGCTGGTCGGTCCCGACGCCGAGCGATGCCAGGGTCTTCTGCCAGTCGCTATTCGATACCGCGTCGGGAGCTATCCGGTCAGCGCCGATGTTCGGCACGCGAATCCGCTGCCCCGCCGAAAAGTAACTGGCAACAGGCTTTGCGTCCGCCGTTGCCGAACCGGAACTGCTGCTCGATGGAGAAGGCGTCGGCATCGGCGAAGCCACGGAGCTGCCACCCGCTCCTGCTGGCCTGCCTCCGGGGTTCAGCGACTTGAGGATGTCGAGGGTAGTGTGGAACCGCTCGGCGAGCTTTTCATCCAGCGAGGTATAACCGAGGCGCGTCATTTTGGCCTGCGCTTCAGGAGAATCGGGGATCAGCCTATAATCGATTTGCCCCCAGCTGGCCGGGATAGTCACCACCCGGGTTGCCGGGATCTTGTTCCACTGCGCAACAGCTTCCTTGGTGGCCTGGTCGAGTTCTCCGGTCACGGGAAGACCACGCGCCTCCTGGAATCCCCTGAGCGCATTATGGGTCGACATGCCCATCTTGCCATCTATCACGCCCGGACCGAAACCCTGTCGGTCCAGCACGACCTGCGTTTGCATGATCGGGCGCTTCTGGGAATCCGGGATGAAATCGGGATCGGTGTTCTCGGTCGGCGTCATACCGGCGGCATTGGCATAAGACGCAGCATCGTTGGACGCCATGGTATCGGCGAGATTGCTGACACTGAAAGGCTGGTAGCCGATCTGGCTGGCGAGCGAGACGGTCGATGAGGCTGTGGGCGAGGCGCCTGCGCTCTTCTCGTCCTTGTAACGATCCGTGCCGTTCATGCCGCACGCTGAGAGGGCCAGCACGGATATAGCAGCGATAGCATGACGCATATTGTTCTCTCCGACAGATCAGCTTGGCTAACGAGTAAGGAGAGAAAAATATCCGCTGCCCGATCAGGGGACTTTCAGCGCAGCCTTTCGTGTGTGCGAGTATCCCAGCCACATCAGGAAGCCGAGGACCAGCAGGCCCACGATCTTGGCTGCGGATTCAAAACCGGGGCCGACGATTGCGAAAGGATCGCTGCCGAGTCCCGCGACGGCGGCGGCGTAACCGAGGCCGAACAGGCTATCGCCCACAATGATCCCGGTCGCGAGCAACACCCCGCTGCGCTTCATGAATTCGGGGCGGGAATGTGCTTCCGATCGTTTGTCCCAGATGTGTCCGAGCACAGCACCGACGGCGGTGGGCAGGATGAGCGAGATCGGCAGATACATGCCCATCGCCACACCGAGCGGCGGCAGACGCAGCCCTTTGCCGCCCATCCGGCGCTCGCGAATGCCAAGCAGCTCGTCGACGAGGATAATCGCGGCAATGATGACCCCGCCCAAAGCGATGAGATCCCAGCGCAAGGTGCCCCCAAGTACACCTTGAGCAAGGCTCGATATCAGGGAGGCCTGCGGTGCGGCCAGCGCATCCGGCCCTGCACCTGGCATCCCGGCGAAACCCATGGTTTTATTCAGCAAGTTGAGCACCGGCGGGATCACGAGGCTCCCCGCCGTAACGCCTATTACCAGCGCGAGCTGTTGTTTCCACGGCGTCGATCCGACCAGCTGGCCGGTTTTGAGGTCTTGCAAATTGTCGTTCGCCACCAACGCGATACCGAAGACAAACGCAGTGGCAAACAAGGCGTAAGCCACCAGCGCTTTGGTCGCTTCCGGATCATGCTGGCCGGGGAACAGCGCGGCTATCATGACCGCCGCAACGAGGATTGAGAGAATACCGACGCCTGAGACCGGGCTGTTCGAGGTGCCGACAAGGCCGGCCATATAGCCGGTCACAGCCGATACCACCGCGCCGATTACCAGAATGAACAGCAGGCTGGCGACCAGGGCAGGCACAAAGTCCTGCGCCACCGGGCCGCCCTCGGCAAAGCGCCACAACAGCCACGCAATCGGAAAAAGGGCAACCACAGTGCTGCCGATCACGACAGATCCCGGTAGGTCGCGTTCCGTGATCGCGAGTTCGCCGCCCTGCTTGCGGGCACGGCCCGCTGCAACGATCCCGGCCAGCCCGACCGCAATCGGCTTGAGCAGCTTGAGCAGCGTCCAGATCGATGCGACCGCAATTGCGCCTGCACCGATAAAGCGGACCTCGTTCGAAAAGACAGTCGACACCAGATCGCCGACAGGCGTGCCTGGAGCGACCAGCGACGTTCGCCATGGCAGCAGCACGCCCCATGAAATGAACGTACCGACAAACAGGGCGATACCCGCTGAAAGGCCGATAAGGTGCCCGATGGCGATCAAGCCCATGGAAACGGAGAATGAAACGCCTGTCGCGCCGCCGCCGACACGAAAATTCTGTGCGATTTCGGAAGCGGCAAGCTTGAGCGCAACCAGTCCGGCCATGATGACGCTGAGCAGGCCACCAAACAGCATCGTCCGTAGACCGAAGCGGCTTTCCTCTGCACCAGCTTCACTCCGACCGCCGACGCGCAGCACCTCGGCGCCGGCAATCCCTTCGGGGTAGGGAAGGTCTGAATTGACGACCAATGCGCGGCGTAGCGGAACCGACATCATCACACCGAGGGTGCCCCCGAGGAAACAGGTCAGAGCAGTCGTCCAATAAGGAAAATCTGTCCACCATCCCACCATGACGAGACCCGGCAGGACGAAGATCATCGTGGCCACTGCGCCCGCCGAACTGGCGAGTGTCTGGGTGATATTGTTTTCGACCAGCGAATTGTCCTTGAACCCGCGCAGCAGTGCCATCGAAATCACGGCTGCCGGCAGCGCCGTCGAAAAGGTCAGCCCAACGCGAAGTCCGAAATAGACGTTGGCAGCGGTGAAAACGAAGGTCAGCAACCCTCCCAGCAGCAATGCGCGCCAGGTTAGCTCGCGGCGACCTGCACCGTCTGGTTGAACCGTCGCCATCGATGTGGTCTCCCGCTGTTTGCGCGGGCGAAATTACATATCGGATTGCGCTTGGGAAGCCGCCGCGTCGATTGCCCGGTGGAAGGCTTGTATGTTCGCTGCCTCATCCCCCTGCCAGACAGCCGAGGATACGGCGAGAAAATCGGCACCCGCAGCAACCAGCGGACCGCAATTGTCGGGCGTGATTCCACCGATGGCGACACATGGGATTTCAAACAGACCCTGCCACCAGCTCAGCAATTCGGGTTCCGGTCGATGTTCGCTATTCTTGGTCGGACTCGCAAAGAAACTTCCGAAAGCGACATAGTCCGCCCCAGCCTCACCCGCTTCCATCGCAAAATGGCGGCTGTCGTGACAGGTCACACCGATCTGCGCCTCTCGCCCTAGTATTTCGCGCGCTTCACGCGGGTTGCCGTCGCCCTGCCCCAGGTGGACACCGTCTGCACCGATCCGCTTGGCGAGTGATACGCTGTCATTCACGATAAAAGCGACTTCATGCGCGGCGCAGATTTCCTGCAACGGTCCAGCAAGCCTTGCTGCCTCATGCTGGTCAATGCCCTTCACCCGAAACTGAAAGGCTGCCACCGAACCGGCATCGAGCGCACTCGCAAGACGCTTCGAAAAATCACCGGACACATCGAGCGGTGATACAAGATAGAGCTGGCAATCGGTCATCGACGCGCTCCGTAATGGTTTGAAACTCATTCGTCGATATTCAGCAGTGCGAAAGCGTGCGACATGCTCAATCGCTCGATGAGACGAAATAACGCCTTAGCAAGCCTGATCGCCGTCGCCCTCGGCCTGTCCGCATGTGCGGTGATTCCAGACGCACCGAATGTAGAGGGTGTTCCTGCGCCTCAGGGCAGCATGGTGGCGCTGGGTCAGCCCATCAGGCTTGGCGAGATCGTCGTGACGCCTCGCCAGATTATCGAAGACAGCCGTTGCGCCAAAGGGGTCCAGTGCGTCTGGGCGGGACGGCTGATCGTCCAGACGCGCATCGACGGAGCAGGCTGGCGCGACACTGCCAACATCACGCTCGGCGAAACTTATGGGACGCATGGACGCGTGATCGCCTTGACCGATGCCTACCCTGCCAAAGACTCGGGCAAGGAAATTACGCCCGAAGCCTATCGTTTCCGATACGAATTGCGCTGATGCGTCAGGCGATGCTGGCGGCGTAGATTTCGTCGATTGCGGCGCCCAGCGTCGCGTCAAATTCCTCGTCCGACTGGCTGCATCGCAGATCCTGCAGCAGACCGCGGCTGAAGCTGGCGATCATACCGGGATTGTCGGCCAGCTTGGCGCAAGCTTCATCGGTGGAGTATCCACCCGACAGTGCGACCACGCGCAGCACCTTGGGGTGCTTGATCAGCGACGCATAGTGATTGGCCTTTGCGGGGATGGACAGTTTGAGCATCACCTGCTCACCCTCGCCCAGCGCATCCAGATTACGCAGGATTTCAGCCAGAAGAATGTCTTCGCCCGCGGCGCGATCGGAGGCCTTGATGTCGTATTCGGGTTCAAGAATCGGCATCAACCCGGTGCCAAGGATGCGCTTGCCCTCGGCAAACTGTTGTTCGACGATTGCGGCAATACCCGCCGCATCGGCGCTCTTGATGACGCTGCGCATCTTGGTGCCGAACACGCCCTTGGCGCGCGCACGCTCGCACAGTGCCTCGAGGCCCGGCATCGGTTTCATCAGCTGGACGCCCTGCGCTTCGTCCTCCAGCCCCTTGTCGACCTTGAGAAACGGAACAACGCCGCGTTCGGCGAGCCGCGTCGGAACTGGCTTACCGCCCGATTCGCCGTCCATTGTCTTTTCGAACAGGATCGCTCCGATCACCTTGCCATTGCCGAAGCTGGGCGCTTCGATGATCCGCTGGCGCATCTGGTGGATCAGCGCGAACATTTCCTCGTCACTGCTCCAGGCATCGTCCGATACGCCGTAACCGCGCAGCGCCTTGGGCGTCGAACCGCCCGACTGGTCGAGCGCGGCAATGAAACCTTCGCCGGCATGAATGCGCTGGCGCATTTCATCGAAATTCATTGTCGTTCCCACTCTCTATGCATTCGTATGCATAGGCGCTTAGCCAGCCATGCGCACGGGAGCAACCGGCATCTGCCTGCTTGCTCATTTGTGCCTCGAAACTGGACGATAATTATCTCAATTCTTGCGTGAAATCTTGCGAATGATGCCGGTGAAACTCAAGACCGGCTTGCCATCGGCGGTGACCAATCCGCGCGCATAGACCGTCTTGCCGCCTGCCCGAGTGACCTCCCCGCGCGCTTCCACCAGCTGGCCTTCGCGTACCGAATCGAGGAAATCGGCCGACAGGTTCATCGTCACACCCTGCCCGCCGTCCATGCTTTGCTTGCCGATGGTAAACAGCGCCGAATCGGCAAAGGTCATGAGGCAACCGCCGTGCATGAACCCGTTACCGTTCATGTGGCGCGCCTCTGCACGAAAGGCGGTTACGGGATCGCCATTCTCGTCGATCTTTTCGTAAAACGGACCTGCACGTTGCTCGAAAGCATCGCCGCGCCACGTCGACCATCCGGCAAACTCTCCCTCCTCGACCGGCATGAGGCCACCGGTGGCGCCAACCGCTTCATTCTCGCTCATGATACGGGCCGATTCAGTTCGTAAGTGCCGCGACACCGGGCAATTCCTTGCCCTCCATCCATTCGAGGAACGCACCGCCAGCAGTTGAAATATAGGTAAAATCCTGCGTGACGCCAGCCTGCGCCAGAGCCGCAACCGTATCTCCACCACCGGCGACCGATGTCAGCGAACCATCCTGCGTCAGCGCCGCCGCCGTTTTGGCAAGGGCAACGGTCGCCGTATCGAAAGGCGGCGTTTCGAAGGCGCCCAAGGGGCCGTTCCACACCAGCGTGCGACAAGTCTTGAGCACATCGGCAAGCGCTTCGGTCGCTTGCGGTCCGATGTCGAGAATCATCTCATCGTCGGCCACCTCATGCACATTGCAGGTCCGAGCAGAAGGCGGGTTGGCAGCGAACTCCTTTGCTACCACCACGTCATAAGGGAGATGCACCGTGCAGCCCGCGTGATCCGCCTCATCCATGATGCGGTTGGCGGTCTCGGTCAGGTCGTGTTCGCACAGGCTCTTGCCGACATCGACCCCGCGCGCGGCGAGGAAGGTGTTGGCCATGCCGCCGCCGATGATGAGATGCTGAACCTTGGTGACGAGGTGGGTCAGCACATCGAGCTTGCTCGAAACCTTGGCCCCCCCGACCACGGCGGCGACCGGAGTTTCCGGATTGCCGAGAGCGGAGTCGAGCGCCTTAAGTTCAGCTTCCATCGCCCGTCCAGCATAGGCAGGCAGGACATGCGCCAGCCCCTCGGTCGAGGCATGGGCGCGGTGGGCTGCAGAAAACGCATCGTTGACGTAGAAGTCGCCGACCGCCGCAATTCCCTTGGCGAAATCGGGATCGTTGGCTTCCTCGCCCGGCCAGAAGCGGACGTTATCGAGCAGGCCGATGTCGCCATCGCCAAGGATGCCGACGGCCTGTTCGACTACTGGGCCCATGACCTCGGGAATGAACATGATCTCTCGGTCGAGCACGCGTTCGGCATCGCCCTGCACCATGCTCGTGCTCATGGTCGAATGGCGCTGTCCCTTGGGCCGACCGAAATGGGCGAGCAGCAGCACCTTGGCGCCGCGCCCGCTCAATTCGAGGATGGTCGGCTTGACCGCTTCCACCCGTGTGACATCGGACGCCCGCCCTTCCTGCATCGGAAGGTTGAGGTCGACGCGCACGAGAGCGACCTTCCCGGAAAGATCCTGCGGAAGATCGTCGAGAGTTTTGAAAGCAGCCACGCAAATATCCCTTACAACAGGCCTGCCATCACGCCGGCGGTATCGATCATACGGTTGGAGAAGCCCCATTCGTTATCATACCAGCTGACCACCCGGCCCAGCTTGCCTTCGAGCACCGCGGTTTCGAGGCTGTCGACCGTCGAGCTTGCCGGATAATGGTTGAAGTCGGAGCTGACGAGCGGTTGATCGGTAAAGTCGAGTACGCCCTTCATCTTGCCCTCGGCCGCCGCCTTCAGCGCGGCGTTCAACTCTTCTGCCGTGGTGTCACGACCGGGTGTAAAGACGAGGTCGATCAGGCTGACATTCGGGGTCGGCACGCGGACCGATGATCCGTCCAGCTTGCCCTTCAATTCGGGCAGCACCAGTCCGACCGCGCGCGCGGCGCCGGTGGTGGTGGGGATCATGTTCTGCGCACCAGCGCGGGCGCGGCGCAGGTCCTTGTGGATCTGGTCGAGCATCCGCTGGTCGTTGGTGTAGGAGTGGATCGTGGTCATGAAACCACGCTCAATCCCGACAGTGTCCTGCAATACCTTCGCCACCGGAGCGAGGCAGTTGGTGGTGCAGCTGGCGTTAGAGACGATATCGTCCTCTGCCGTCAGCGTGTCCTGATTGACGCCGAACACGATGGTCTTGGAAACGCCCGTCGCAGGTGCAGAGATCAATACCTTCTTGGCGCCGGCGGCAAGATGCGGCCGCGCCGCCTCGTCGGACTGGAAAAAGCCGGTGCATTCGAGCACGATGTCGATGCCATTCGCCTTATGCGGTAGCTTGCCGGGATCGCGCTCTGCAGTCACATGGATGTGCTTGCCATCTACGACGAGGTCGTTGCCGTCGGTTTCGACCGTGCCGGGATAGCGGCCATGCGTGCTGTCGAAACCGAACAGCAGGGCATTTGACTTGGTGTCAGCCAGATCGTTGATCGAGACCAGTTCGAGATCGTGATCGTTCCGCTCGAGAATAGCGCGAGCGACGAGCCGGCCGATACGCCCGAAACCATTGATCGCAACTTTCGTCGCCATGAGAATTTCTCCTGATTAGCTCTTGATACGGTTTAGAATTTTCGGAACGATAGCGTCCACTGTGAAGCCGAATTTGTCGAACAATGCCTCTGCCGGGGCCGATGCTCCGAACCGGTCGAGGCCGATCTGAATGCCATCGCTGCCAGTATAGCGTTCCCAGCCCAATGTCGCGCCCGCCTCGATCGAGACTTTCAGCGCATCTTCCGGGAGAAGCTCTGTTTTGTAGCCGACGGATTGAGCGTCAAACAGTTCCATCGCGGGCATCGACACCACATCCGTACCGATCCCCTGGCCTTCCAGAACATCGGCAACATTGCAGGCCAGTTCGACTTCCGAGCCGGTCGCAATCAGCACCACCTGCCGCGCCGCCTTGGCCGAACGCAAGCGATAGGCGCCCTTCGCGCTCAGCATCTCGCCATCGTGGCGTAATTGCGGGAGGTTCTGGCGGCTCAGCGCGAGGACCGATGGGGTGTCCTTGTCCTGAAGCGCAAGGTTCCAGCATTCCGCCGTCTCGATGATGTCGCAAGGACGAAACACGTTGAGGTTGGGGATCAACCGCAGGCTCATCACCTGCTCCACCGGCTGATGGGTCGGTCCATCCTCGCCCAGGCCGATGCTGTCATGGGTGAAGACATAAATCACGCGTTGTTGTTGCAACGCGGACAGGCGCACCGCGTTGCGGCAATAATCGCTGAAAATCAGGAAGGTGCCGCCGTAAGGGATCACCCCGCCATGCAGCGCCATGCCATTCATCGCCGCCGCCATGCCGAATTCGCGAATGCCGTAATAGACATAGCGTCCGGAATAATCCTCGGCCGTCAATGGTGTGGTGGCTTTCGTCTTGGTGTTGTTCGATCCGGTGAGATCGGCCGAGCCGCCAACCATTTCCGGCACCAGAGGGGTCAACACGTCGAGCGCCATTTCCGACGCCTTGCGGGTGGCGACCTTCTTGTCTTCGCCCAGCCAGTCGGCAAAGACCTTGCCCGCGTCATAACCAGCAGGAAGATCGCCAGCCATGCGCCGGGTAAATTCGGCCTTGTGCGGTGATGCGTCGAGCCGCGCCTGCCAATCCGAATGCGCAGACTTCCCGCTCTCGCCGAGCGAGCGCCAGTCGGACAGGATATCCGCCGGGATTTCGAAAGGCGCGGCCTTCCAGCCCAATTCCTCGCGTGCTGCTGCAACTTCGTCTGGCCCTAGGGCTGCGCCGTGCGTCGCGCTGGTGCCCTGCTTGTTCGGCGCGCCCTTGCCGATGATCGTCCGGCACGCGACCAGCGAAGGCCGCGCATCATCTTGCGCCTCGCTCAGCGCGCGGCGAATGTCTGCAAAATCATGACCATCGCACCGCACGACATGCCATCCGGCGGCACGATAGCGTGCCTCGACATCCTCGCTGGTCGATAGGTCGGTCGCCCCATCGATGGTGATGCGATTGTCATCCCAAAGCACGTTGAGCCGCCCGAGTTTGAGGTGACCAGCAAGCCCGATCGCCTCGTGATTGATGCCCTCCATCAGGCACCCGTCGCCCGCGATCACCCACGTCTTGTGGTCGACCAGATCGTCGGAGAATTCGGCGTTGAGGTGACGCTCGGCAATCGCCATGCCAACCGCCATCGCCAGCCCCTGTCCCAACGGGCCGGTCGTGCTCTCCACCCCGTCGATCAGGAAGTTTTCGGGATGTCCGGCGCATGGGCTGCCAAGCTGGCGGAATTTGCGGATGTCGCCGATGGTGGGCGACGCATAGCCGGACAGATGAAGCAGGCTGTAAATCAGCATTGAGCCGTGCCCGGCGCTCAACACAAAACGATCGCGATCCGGCCAATGCGGGTCAGCGGGATCGAAGCTGAGGAATTCGCTCCATAGCACGGTCGCGACATCGGCCATGCCCATTGGCATTCCGGGGTGGCCGGAGTTGGCAGCCTGGACCGCATCCATGGAAAGCGCACGTATGGCATTGGCCATCGGTGCAAGGCGGGCGGAATCAAGCGTCATGTGGTCGTGGTCTCCCGAGTGCAGGGGCGGCGATTCGGCGCGCGCGAAGCCTTGGCGCATGGCCCTTGTAACGGTCAAGCCGCAGCAACCCACGCCTGTGGCGAGGAGATTTATCAACAGGCAAAGGCAAATCTTTGCCTGTGCGCCGTAATCGGCTAATATCCGGCGATGGAAGAGGGGTCTGAAAACCAGACGATCAAGCGGATAGAGGCGGCTTTGGCCCGCATCGACCGTGCCAGCGAGCGTATCGCGGCGTCGACCTGCGCGAGCGATGCGCCCCGACTTCCACAGGATGCAGCTATGCGACGCAAGGTCGAACAAGCTATGTCCGAACTCGATATCCTGATCGCGGAGCTCGAAAGGTGAGCGAAATCACCCTTGTCGTCGGCGGGCGCAATTTCCCGATCTCCTGCGAGGATGGCCAGGAAGACCACGTTCGCAAGCTGGCCGAAATCGTCGACCGCAAGCTTCGACAGATTGGCGGAAACCTGGCGTCCGGCGACGCCAAGAACATGCTGTTTGCCGCCCTGTTTCTGGCCGATGAACTGGAAGAGGCCCGTAAAGCAGGCAAAGGCGCGACAATCGGCGATGAAGCATCGACCACGCTGGAAGAAATCGCCGAAACGCTCGAACGCACCGCAACACTGCTTGAGGAGCGGGCCACAAGCTCCTAGATAGGTCGTCGGCGGGACTGCCCGGCACGAGCTATATGAATATCCCTGAGGCTATAAGCAATCCAAGGGAGCTGTCCCTGCCCTGGGGCGCCGGTTCGTCCGGTAAACCGGGGTAAACGGCGCCCACCTGACGTTGAGGCGTCAGAGGATTTCACGGCAACGACCCATGGTGGTTCCGCCACTTCCATGCGCCAGCCTCGCCAAGGCTGATCCCAACGCGACAGGAGAATGATGGACACGAAATCGCAGCTTCGCGAGCGACTGCGCCAGGAACGTCGCGAGCATGTCTCCGCCCTGCCCAATGCCATGCGCGGGCTTGTGTTTCATCGCCCCCCTGCTCCCTTGCTCGACCTTGTACCGACCGACGCCGTCATCGGCCTCTACCGTGCGACTGCGCACGAAGCTCCGACAAGCGCCTACGCCAAGTTCTTTCAGGAAAACGGGTATTCGCTGGCATTGCCGCGTTTTGCCGGACGTAACGCCGCGATGGAATTCGCGGAGTTCTTCGATCCATGGGACGAGAGCGATTGCGAGGTCGGGCCATTCGGTTTGATGCAGCCCCGCTCCGATGCGGCCAGCATGACCCCTGCTGTCGTGATTGCCCCCCTGCTCGGCTTCACGGACTCAGGCGACAGATTGGGCCAAGGCGGTGGACATTACGATCGCTGGCTCGCCGATCATCCCGGTACAACAGTGATCGGGCTTGCATGGGACGTACAGCGCGTCGATTCACTGCCGGTGGAGGACCACGACATGACAATGTGCGCCATTGTCACCCCTACCCGTTTCTACGGCCCGTTCGCATGAGGACGGAGCCAACGCTGCGTATTCCACTTGGGATATTGGCGCTTCTGGTGGTGCTGGTGGTCTACGGACTGCTGGTCGCCAATCTCGTGGCACCGCTGATCGAAAGCTGGCCCACACTGGCCAAGACGGTGGTCTATCTGGTGCTGGGCGTAATCTGGCTGCTGCCTCTCAGGCGCTTCCTCATCTGGATGGAAACAGGACGCTGGAGCTGAGCGCAAAAGCGCAGTCGCCGGAAAGCGAAATCATCTAGATTTCAGGAAAATCCCCAAGTGGCGCGAGTGACGGGGCTCGAACCCGCGACCTTCGGCGTGACAGGCCGACACTCTAACCAACTGAGCTACACCCGCGCAGCCACTTGGGAGCCGCGCCACTACGGGCTGGGCGCAGGGCTGTCAATGCCCCGATTGCGCCTTTTTCGGACTATCGCATCGCGCTTTCGCTAAGGCACGTTTTCACCCCAAATTAACGCATTGTTGAGATTTCAGGAGGACGATCAGTGTGGGCAAACCGGGGGGTTCGTCATGCGTTTTGTATTACTCGCTGCTTCATTGGCATTGCTGACTTGCGGTGGCCTTGCGGCACAATCCGCAATCGCCATTTCGCAATCCGCCAGGGTGGGCGATAAACTCGCGGCAGGGGGGGCCAGCCAGCGGTTTGCTGACCTTTCACTCAATCGTTCCGAGTTTATGCTGACATCCGCTACAGCGCGGCGAAGCGGTCCTCGCGGACAGGTTGCAGCCAAGGAATTCTGAATAGGGATCGACCCGCGGATCCGTGGGCATGCCCCCCCTCCCATCGGGAACGGGTCAGTATAAAGTGATCAGCCGACCAGCAAAAGCGCCGGGCTCTCGATCAATCGCTTCAATGCCTGCACGAAGCTTGCCGCATCCCAGCCGTCGACGACCCGATGGTCGCAGCTGATCGACATATTCATCAGCTTGCGCTTCTCGATGCGCTCACCGCCCATGCCATCGGGCACGAACATCGGCCGCTCGACGATGCGGTTAGGACCGATGATCGCGACCTCCGGCCGATTGATGACCGGAGTGGTCGCTACACCGCCAAGCGGCCCGAGCGACGTGACAGTCAACGTCGAGCCGGACAATTCCTCACTCTTTGCCTTGCCGGTCCGCGCCGCATCGGCAAGCCGACCGATTTCGCGCGCCAATTGCCACAGGTTCTGGCTCTGAGCGTTGCGAATGACCGGCACCATCAGACCAGAATCGGTCTGTGTCGCCATGCCCAGATGCACTGCCCCGTGACGCGTCACCACGCCCGCATCGTCGTCGAAGCGCGCATTGATCATCGGGAAATCAGGCAGCGTCTTGCAGATCGCAGTAATGATCAGCGGCAGCAGCGTCAGCTTGGGCCGATCGCCGCGATTGGCGTTGAGCTGCGCACGCGCCGCCTCAAGCTCGGTGACGTCGATTTCCTCGACATAAGAGAAATGGGGAATGTTGCGCTTGGAGGCAGCCATGTTCTCGGCGATGCGGCGACGCATACCGATGACCTTGACCTGCTCGTCCGAACGCGCAGATCCTGCTGCTGAAAAGCCGCCATTGTAGGACAGGAAGGCGTCCAGATCGGAATGGCGAACGCGGCCATCCGCCGCAGGACTCACCTCGGCCAGATCGATACCCAGATCCTTGGCCCGCTTGCGCACTGCCGGGCTGGCCAGAACCTTGGCTGCGGAAACCGCTGCCGGTGCAGGCGTGGTGCCAGGATTGGGAGTGGCTGCGGGTGCTGGCGAAGGGTCGGCGGCCATCGCGTCATCCGCGTCGCTCGCATCGGAATTTTCAACTTCTATCCGTTCTTCGACCGATTCGGACTTAGGCGCCGGAGCCTCATCATCGTGACTGGCCGCGATGGCTTCGTTCGCTTCCTGATGAACGTCGTCTGGAACCTCGCCTTCCGTCTCGATCACCACCAGCATCGAACCGATGGCAATCTGGTCGCCAACTTCGCCCGCCACTTCGAGCACAGTGCCCGAAACCGGGCTTTCCATCTCGACCGTGGCCTTGTCGGTCATCATGTCGGCGATCTGCTGGTCTTCCTCGACCCGATCTCCGGGCTTCACATGCCAGTTGACGATCTCTGCCTCGGCGATGCCTTCGCCAATATCGGGGAGGTTGAAGGTGAATTTGCCCATGGGTCGATTACTCGCTCAAAATCTTGTCGATGGCCTCGCCGATGCGGACGGGGCCGGGGAAAAAGGCCCATTCGAGGCTGTGCGGATAAGGCGTGTCGAAGCCGGTCACGCGTTCGACCGGGGCCTCAAGGTGATAGAAACAGCGCTCGGTAACCAGCGCGGACAACTCGGCTCCGAACCCGGCTGTGCGGGTCGCCTCATGCACGATGAGGCATTTTCCCGTTTTCTTCACAGAGTTTTCCACCGTCTCGATGTCGATCGGCACGAGTGTACGCAAATCGATGACGTCGGCTTCCACGCCCTTGGTGCGGCATACGGATTCGACCACGTGAACCATGGTGCCATAGGCCAGGATTGTCAGTTGATCACCCTCGGTCACATAGCGCGCCTTGCCCAACGGGATGCGGTAATGGCCTTCAGGAACAATGCTGTCCTTATGCTTCTTCCACGGCTCGACCGGCTTGTCGTAATAACCGCTGAAGGGGCCGTTATAAATCCGCTTGGGCTCGAAGAAGATCACCGGATCGTTATCCTCGATCGCAGAGATCAACAGTCCCTTGGCGTCATAGGGTGTCGCCGGGATGACCGTCTTGAGGCCCGACACGTGGGCAAAGATGGCTTCCGGACTCTGGCTGTGCGTCTGGCCGCCGAAAATGCCGCCGCCAAACGGGCTGCGCACCGTCATCGGCGCGATGAACTCGCCAGCCGAACGATAGCGCAAACGCGCCGCTTCGCTGATCAGCTGGTCCAGGCCGGGATAGATGTAATCGGCGAACTGGATTTCCGGGACGGGCCTGAGGCCATAAGCTCCCATCCCTACTGCCACGCCGATGATCCCGCATTCGGATATCGGCGTATCGAACACGCGGGTCTTGCCGAATTTCTCCTGCAACCCGGCGGTGGCGCGGAACACCCCGCCGAAATAGCCGACGTCCTCGCCCATCACGATCACATCGGGATCGCGGTCGAGCATGATACCCAGCGCATCGTTGATCGCCTCGATCATGTTGAGACGGCGTTCGGCAGGAGCGTCCACCGCGGTCTCCTTCTGCATCGCCTCGCTCACAGCTTTAGCCCTCCGGGAAACTTGATTTCGCGTTCCTTGATCGCCTGCTCGGCCTGCTCCTTCAGGTGCCAGGGCAACTCCTCGAACACGTCCTCGAACATGGTGCGGAACGGATGGTGGAGACCATGGCCGAGGATGCCGTTCGCCTCGGCCTGCTTGGTTGTCTCGCGGACCTTCTCAGCGGCCTTGCGATCCATCTCATCCTGCCGCTCCTCGTCCCATTCGCCCAGAGCTATGAGGTGGTTCTTGAGCCGCATCACCGGATCACCGAGCGGCCATTCGGTGCGTTCCTGCGCACTGCGATAGCCGGTCGGGTCGTCGGATGTGGAATGGCCTTCGGCGCGATAGGTGAAGAACTCGATCAGCGTCGGCCCGGCGTTGGCGCGGGCGCGATTGGCGGCCCAACGTTCGGCGGCATAGCAGGCGAGCGCGTCATTCCCGTCGACCCGCAGCCCCGCAAGGCCATAGCCCAGCGCGCGCGCAGCGAAAGTCGTGCGTTCCGCCCCGGCAAAGCCCGAAAAGCTGGAGATCGCCCACTGGTTATTGACCACGTTGAGGATCACTGGCGCGTTATAAACGGCCGCAAAAGTGCAGGCCGAGTGGAAGTCGCCCTCGGCAGTACTGCCCTCGCCCACCCAGGTCGCGGCAATACGGCTGTCACCCTTGATTGCGCTCGCCATCGCCCAGCCGACCGCTTGCGGGGTCTGCGTCGCAAGGTTGCCACTGATCGAGAAAAAGCTGTGATCACGGCTCGAATACATGATCGGCAGCTGGCGGCCCTTCAGCTTGTCGCCCTTGTTCGAGTAGATCTGGTTGATCATCTCGATCAGCGGATAGCCGCGCTGGATCAGAATGCCCTGCTGGCGATAGCTGGGGAACACCATGTCATCGGCTGCCAGGGCCATGGAGGACGCGATGCTGGTCGCTTCCTCGCCGGTGCACTTCATATAGAAGCTGGTCTTGCCTTGGCGCTGGCCGCGGAACATGCGCTCGTCGAACGCCCGGGTCAGCGCCATGTGGCCGAGCATTGCCCTGAGCGTTTCAGGATCGAGCTTGGGGTCCCACGGACCGTGCGCCTTGTTGTCCTCGCCCAGCACACGCACAAGTCCGAAAGCGAGCTCGTGCATATCCTTGGGATCACAAGCCTCGTCGGGACGCGGCTGTCCACCGGCTTCTCCAATATCTAGGTCTGAATAATCGACCGAATCGCCTGGGCGATACTTCGGTTCAGGAACATGCAGCGCAAGAGCAGGCTTGTTCGAGCCTGCTTGCGACCGAGTGTCGGGCCTATCGGCCATGTATCTCTCCCCAAAACGGGTGTTATGCAAATTTTGCGTGGCTTGGTTATTTTATTTCAATGATACCACACGGTCAAGCGAGCTCCCAAACTCGCCGATCACACGGCCACGGGAGCCTTGATCGGCGGGTGCGGCGTATAACCCTCCACCGCGAAATCCTCGACTCGATAATCGAAGATGGACGAGGGCTGCCTTAAGATTTCAAGGCGCGGGCGCCCTTGTGGTTCCCGCGCCAGCTGTTTCTCGATCAAATGTGCATGATTGAGGTAGAGATGCGTGTCCCCGCCCATCCAAACCAGCTCGCCAGGTTCCAGCTCGGTTTGCTGCGACAGCATCCGCTGCAACAGCGCTGCCGACCACAGGTTGAACGGCAGGCCGAGCGCGACATCACAGCTCCGCTGGTAGAGCACGCAGTTCAAACGACCGTCCGCGACATGGAATTGATAGGTCTTGTGACACGGCGGCAGCGCCATGCGATCTAGCTCGGCGACATTCCAGCCTTCGATTATGTGCCGGCGACTGCCCGGATTTTGGCGTAAGGATTGCACCACTTCGGCGACCTGGTTGATCCCCGGCCCCCTCTCGTAAAGCCCGTCCTTGCGATAGCGATAGGTTGGCCAATCTACCCACTGCTTGCCATACACCGGCCCAAGATCGCCCCATCGCTCCGCGAAATCCTCGTCCGCGGCAATCCGTTCGACGAATTGGTCCAGCGACAATCCATCCCCAGTTTCGCGGACATAGCGAGCATGCGGCCACTCGTTCCATATCTTCACGCCCTGCAGCACCAGCGGGCGGATATTCGTCTCGCCAGTCAGGAACCACAGCAATTCGCGCGTCGCGGTCTTCCAATATATCCGCTTGGTGGTGATCAGCGGCATCGCCGCGTCCGCCAGATCGAAACGCAACATCGTCCCCATGACCGACCGAGTGCCGATCCCGGTTCGATCGACCCGCTCGCTTCCTCGCGTCCACACCTGCTTCATCAGCGCAAGATATTGCTCTTCAGGATGGTGATAGTCGAAAGAATCGACTGAAGATCGGGCGGTGGCCATAGCGATCTCCTAGAACGCAAAAACGTCGCTTGCCACCCCGGCGCTCGCTCCCTATAGGCACGCGCCTTGCCTCGACCCGCATAGCCTTCAATGGTCAGCGGGGCCGATCCGGTCGGGGAGTAGCTCAGCCTGGTAGAGCACTGTCTTCGGGAGGCAGGGGCCGGAGGTTCGAATCCTCTCTCCCCGACCACTTTAAGCCTGAAAACCATGGCAGCTCGCTGCACCGCACGACGCTGGTGTGGGCGAAGAATACGCCCGAAGGCGCGATTTCAGCGCCACGCAACGCACGTTCTTTGCCGAACGCTCGACATCGCCATGAAACCGGTTACGCTGATGTGCCGAGGAGAGCCTTCGCCATGGGTGCGGACACGAAGCAAGCGGATTTCACAATCACCATAGCTGGCGGCGGCACGGCCGGCTGGATGACCGCAGCGCTCATCTCGCGGCTGTTCACGCGTGGTTACAAGGTGCGGCTCGTGGAATCTGACGCTATCGGCACGATCGGCGTGGGCGAGGCCACCATTCCTGCGATCCAGATCTACAACCAGATGGCGGGGATCGAAGAAGCGGAATTACTGCGGCACACGCAGGCCACCTACAAACTCGGCATCGAATTCGTGAACTGGCGCGAGATAGGCCATAGCTATATGCACGGGTTTGGCGGGGTAGGACAGGATCTCCTGTGGCTGCACACTCACCAATTTTTCCTCAAATACAAGGATAGCGCGCGTCTCGGCTCTTTCGACGACTATGCGTTCAACTGCGCGCTGGCGCGCCGGAACCGAATGGCATCCCCGGACAAGCGCAATCCTGCCCTCCCCGCTTACGACCTCGAATATGCCTATCATTTCGACGCGTCCCTATATGCGGCATTCCTGCGCAGACGCGCGGAAATGCAAGGGGTCGAGCGGATCGAAGGGCGGATCGTTTCGGTCGAACAGGACGGCGAAAGCGGGCACGTTACCCAGCTGACGCTTGAGGATGGCCGAAAAGTTGGCGGCGACCTGTTTATCGATTGCTCAGGAATACGCGGGCTGCTTATCGGTGGCGCCTTGGGCGTGGGATACGATGACTGGAGTAGTTGGTTGCCATGCGATCGCGCGCTGGCAGTGCCGTGTGAACCGGTCGAGGACCTGACGCCCTACACCCGCTCGACCGCCCATGGCGCAGGCTGGCAGTGGCGAATCGCCTTGCAGCATCGAATCGGCAACGGCATCGTTTATTCGAGCAGCCAGAAAAGTGACGACGAAGCAGCCGATGTTCTGCTGGCCAACCTTGACGGAAAACCGCTCAAGGATCCGTTGCCTGTCCGCTTTACTCCGGGTCGTCGACACAAGGCGTGGGAGAAGAATGTCGTAGCTATTGGGCTTTCCGCCGGGTTTCTCGAGCCACTCGAGTCGACTTCGATCCACCTTATCCAGACGGCAATCTTCCGCCTGATTGCGCTGTTTCCCAGGCGCACCTTCGACGCCGCGGACATTGACGAATACAATCGCCAGACGGCTTTCGAATACGAAGACGTGCGCGACTTCCTGATCGCCCACTACAAGGTGACCAAGCGCGAGGACACGCCTTTCTGGGCTTATTGCAAGCATATGGACGTCCCCGAGCCGCTCGCCGAAAGACTGGCGCTGTTTTCATCTTCAGGCCGCTTCTTCCAGCACGTAAAGGCGGAACTTTTCCGAGAGGAAAGCTGGGTGCAAGTGCTGATCGGACAAGGCATCGACGCCCGGGCGGATCCGATGATCGATCTGATCCCTGAACAGCAGGCGCTGGGTCATCTCAAGGACATTGCCGAGGTGATCGAAGACAATGCCGAGCGGATGGCCTCGCATCGCGACTATATCGCCGCACGCATAGGCAAACCGCCCGCGAAGATCTCCCCAGCCCAGCCCGTCGCTCGATCGCCAACACAGCCGCGCGTATCGAGTAGCGCCCGCTTCAATTTCTGAGGCATTTTCGCAACACCTGCCCAAATCCACCATCGTACAGGATTGTAACCGGTTACATTGACGGTTAAGGGCTGCTGAATATTCGCGACTCGCGGGGCTTACTGGCGGGTCGAAGGAGAGATGCTGTACAAGCCAGTGCAGCTTTACAGGGAGTGCGAATGCGATGAGGCAAGGGACTTCAGTGATCCGGCGTGGCTTGAACGGGAGTATTTCGGTCGCCGCAATGGCATGTGCGTTGGTACTGGCCAGTCCTGCACTAGCGCAGTCTAGCACGGCAGCGCTTGAGGGGCATGTCGATGGCGTCCCGGCGGGAACAGTTGTGACCGCCACCGATACGCACACCGGCCAGACGGTGACCGGCAAGGTCAATGCCAATGGCGACTACTCGATCCTGGGGCTGCGTCCGTCGGACTATGAAGTTCAGGTTCAGGGCAAACCGGCTCAGACTGCAACTCTGCTGGTGGGCCAGACGGTCGCAGTGGATTTTGTCGACACGGCCAACGCGATCGTCGTCACCGGTCATCGCAATTTGCAGGTCTTCCCGACCCAGACACTCTCGACCAATGTCACCACCGAGCAGATCGAGAACCTGCCTCAGAATTCACGCAACTTCCTGAGCTTCGCCAGCCTCGCGCCGGGCATCCAGCTGTCGAGCCCCTCGGGCGCCTCGCAAGTTCAGGCCGGAGCGGTCAGCCCCGACCAAACCAACGTCTTCATCGACGGTCTGAGCACCAAGAACCTGACCAACCATGGCGGCACGTTCGGGCAAAACTTCGGTCAGGGCGGCAACCCCTTCCCGCAGATCGCGATCCAGGAATACTCGATCGAAACGCAGAACTTCGGCGCCGAAACGGGCGATGCAGGAAGCGCGGTCATCAACGCCATCACCAAGACCGGCGGCAACAAGTTCCACGGCAGTGCTTTCCTCGAATACCAGCCGGGTTCGTTCATCGAACAACCGCATTTTGCAACGGGTCCAAAGGGCGAATACACCCGCTATCAGTTCGGCGCAGAACTGGGTGGTCCAATCATTCCGGACAAGCTGACGTTCTACATCGCTGGTGAAGGTGTGAGTGAGAACCTGCCCAGTAACACCGGGCAACTGCCGGTAACCAATCCGCCGCCGGCGACCGATCCCTATGCTTATGGCTACCCCACCAATGTCGCCAGTGCGATCAATGGCGTCGTCCACCCCTTCAACTTCCACCAGGGGCTCTATTTCGGCAAGCTCACTTACTATGCGACCAATGCCGACACGATAAACCTCTCGGCATATATCAGGCGCGAAACCAACCTTTCGGACATCGACACTAACGCGACCGAAAGCCACGCGCGTAACTTGCAGACCGACGTCACGAAATACCAGTTCAATTGGCAGCACCACGCGGGCAATTTCGTCAACTCGCTTAACCTTGCCTACAGCAATTCACATCAGTCCACCCCCTCCGTGGGCACGGGTCCAGAATACAATCTGACCAACCGCAATCTCGGAACCAACAACGATTTCAACGCTGGTCAGGGCGCAGAGCTCGGTGCGCACTTCTATGAACAGGGTGACTATCAGAAAACCTGGACGGTCAAGAATGATTCGACCCTGATTTCGGGCGACCATACGATCAAGTTCGGCGCCCGGGTAGCGTTCAACGATCTGGCCCGTACGGTGTCGAATGCATACAACGGTCGGTATTTCTTCGAAAATCCCGGCTCCGGCGTTGCGAACTTCGATCCGACGACAGCCATTCCCTATGGCGCGATCATCAATATCCAACCTTCCGATACGCTTGCCGCAAAGGACACGCAGATCGGCGCATATGTGCAGGATGAGTGGAAGCCAGACGAACATTGGACGTTCAACTATGGCCTGCGCTGGGACATGGAAACAAACGCCCACAACAACAATTACGTGACCCCCGCCTCGGTCGTCACAGCGCTGGCCAATTATCAGCCCTGGCAGGCCGCCGGGATCGACTATCGCGACTATGTTTCGACCGGCAGCGAGCGAAAGATCGAATGGGCGCAGTTCCAGCCGCGTCTGGGCTTTTCCTATGATGTCTATGGCGACCACGATCTGATCATCTTCGGTGGCGCCGGACGGTATTACGACCGCAGCCTGTTCCTCGAAGGTGTGATCGAATCGATCACAAACAGCAGCATTATCCCGCAGATATGCTTCAACTCTTCGGTCAACACCTGCGCAGCCGGCGTGGCACAGCTCACTTGGAACGAAGCCTATCGCGATCCCGCAGCGCTACGTGCCGCGGCAGAGCCTTTGGGCAATGCTGGCGGTACGATCGACGTGCTCAAGAACGACATGCCCGCACCCTTCTCCGATCAGTTCGATCTGGGTGTGCGCAAGCGGATCGGCAGCGTCAATTTCTCCGCCACGCTATCCTATGTTCGCTCGCACAACATCTTCGCGTTTGTGCGCGGGAACCGGATGCCCGATGGCAGTTACAGTGTGCAGGGCCCGGGCTATATTCAGGATAATTTCCCGGCAGACGGGCAACCTGCTCCCTACAGCCGGGTGGAAATCGGCGACAGCAGCGGCAAGGCCAACCTTTTCGCCTTGTACCTGAAAGTCGAAAAGCCCTTCACCAAGACATCGAAATGGGGCCTGACGTCATCACTGACGTTCCAGCGGGCGCGGACCAATTATGCCGGCCCTTCGCTGTACAACAACGATACAAACTACAATGAAGCCGAAATCGGCGCTTACGGCTGGGGTAACGTGTCGGGTGTTCCCTGGTACATGTGGAACACATCGGTGAACTATCGCGCACCGGCAGACTTCATCCTGTCCGGTACGCTCAACCTCAACAGCGGTCCGGCCTTCGGTCACATCATCTTCGGGCAGAACCCGGATGGTTCGCCGTCGCCCGCCGGCACGACTTATGCCAACTTCAACGGCGTTTACTATCCACGTAACGTCTTTGCCTACAAGCGGCTGGACCTGCGGATCGCCAAGAGCTTCACCATGCCGTGGGCTGGCGATCACAAGCTGACGGTGGACTTCGAAGTGTTCAACGTCTTCAACTGGTTAAATCGCAACTATTCCGCCTGGGGCGCCGGCTCCGGCCTCGCCCCTCCCGGAGTGCTCGATGGCGACGGCCAGGTTGGCAATGACCAGCGCCAATTCCAGGCCGGGATCAAGTACAAGTTCTGACCCGTCTTGCTCCCTTCGCGTCGCATTGGGATCATTGAACAAGCATTCTCAGGAGCAGATGACGTGATAAAGTCGCGCATCTGCTCCACAGTTTGCAATGACATAAATCCAACCGCATCTCCGCAGCTCGCCGGATGAAGCCCCAGCGCCTTTTGGTCGGCACCTCGCGAACGCCGGTCCTGATCGTCGATGAGACGGGTACCGATTGTCCCCGTATTCGCTCGATCGCCCGAAACTTGGGACCGTTTCCGTCTGCAACCAACAATTATCCAGGTCTTCGCCGCATCATCGACGAAACCGATGACACGGCCTGGGCCTATGTGCGCAGCTTGCTCGAAGCGATGACGCCGTTTCTCGGCGGTGCTTTCGACCTCGACGGGTTCGAATTGATCGAGGCGAGCTTTTCGCTGGTCACAACACCGAGTCACGAACTTTCGTCGGTCCAGCGCATGCCGCATTTCGATTCGGTCGAACCGGATTTTTACGCGGTGATGCAATATCTTGCGCCCTGCGAAGGCACGGCTTTCTATCGCCATCGTACAAGCGGCGTGGAAACGGTCACACCTGCAGAGGTTCACGATTTCATTGCTCAGGCAAGACACGACAGCCACTATGCGACCGCCGAGTATATTTACGGCGACACCGAATATTACGAAACGATCGCCCGGGTCGAGGGGCACGAAGGGCGGCTCGTCGCCTATCCCGGCAGGTTGCTTCACTCCGGACTGATTCCCGCCGATTTTGTCGGAAATGTCGATCCGGAACATGGCCGGTTGACATGCAATTTTTTCATCAGGAGCCGTCGCAATGATTAGGCTTCTCTGCAAGCCAGCCCTGGTCGCTTCTGTGGCAAGATTTCACCGATGCCGAGTATGGTCGGACCAGGAGAGGAGCGCGGGGGAATCTAGACTGGGCAAGTGCTGCCGGGACCATGGGATCCGGCGCTGTTTCGCGATGATGACGGGAAATGGTATCTCTATTGGGATTAATCCAACGCCTATCAAATCTTTGCCGACGAATTGCCCTATCCCTCGCAACCATCGCTTGAGTTGCGTGCTCTCGATGGTGCGCAAACGTATTCAGTTGCGATCGAAGCGTTCAATCGCAACGGTGTGTCTGGTCGAAGCCGGATTGTGCGGATAGTCGGTAAGTAAAGATACAAAACAGCGAGCGCCTGTCTGGAAAGGGGGCGCCTGCAATTGCAGAGAGGAAAAGCGCATGGCTTTGAGCCCGGATGTTGCCAGCAGCAGCGATGTGCGTCCTGAAGATGGCGAAGGTCAG